>SVHD01000052.1 GCA_015056015.1 Clostridiales bacterium | reverse complement strand
GCTTGAAGCTGGACGGGACGCAGTCCCGACCTATGGGGTTCAAGAGGCCGGAGGTTCGAATCCTCTCACCCAGACCACAAAAAACGACTTGCAAATGCAGGTCGTTTTTTTGTTTCCGCTTTTCGGTACACGATCATCGATCCGCGATTGATTTCCGCATGAAAATCCAGTATAATGGTTATATACAAAAATGGCAAGATTACTTACGAGACAATTCTTAAAGTTCAGCAGTATCCAATTGTTCCTGCCTACGCGATGACAATTCATAAATCACAGGGGCAAACATATCAAAACATTGTTTGCGATATTGCATCCTGCTTTGCAAATGGGCAAGCATACGTTGCTCTTTCGCGCTGTGCCAGTTTGAACGGTTTATACTTGAAATCACCAATCACCAATGCCAGCATCCGTGTAGATAAAAGCGTTTTAAACTTCTATCATGATCAACTGAACTCCAGTCCTGACTGGCGCTGAACATTATCATTGGTGTTGTTGAACTTGAGACGGATAATGATCGTTCCGTTCGGCAAACGATTTTTTCCGAAAAAGGCAGCATACCTTCCCTGGTGCCTTCCTCCCGTCGCCCTTTCCGGCGGCGGGTTTTTTCATTGAAATCGTGCCGCGGATATGATACAATGCAAATTACAATCGCAGGGGAGGCGCTTTTCCATGGAAGGCACGATTTTCAATATCCAGAAATTCTGCATCAATGATGGCCCGGGCATCCGCACCACCATTTTTCTCAAGGGCTGCCCCCTGCGCTGCCAATGGTGCCATAATCCGGAATCCAAATCCTCCCGGGTGGATCTGCTTTATGACCCGAAAAAATGCGCGCTCTGCGGGCAATGCGCCGCCCTTTGTCCCCGGCATTGCCATGAAATCACCGAACGCGGGCATATTTTCCACCGTGAAAACTGCATCCGCTGCGGAAAATGCGCCGGGGGCTGCGCTCCCGCCGCCCTGGAAACGGCGGGTCGCCCCATCACCGTGGAGGAAGCCCTGCGCCAGGCCATGAAGGATGAAATCTTCTACAAAAATTCCGGGGGCGGGGTCACCCTTTCCGGGGGCGAGCCCATGGCCCAATTCCCCTTTACGGAGGCTTTCCTCAAAGCCGCAAAAGAAAAAGGGCTGCATGCCTGCATGGAAACCTGCGGCTATGCGCCCTGGGAAAGCTTTGAAAAAATCCTGGGGCTGGTGGATATTTTTCTCTTCGATTATAAAATCACCGATCCTCAGCTGCATCAAAAGTATACCGGCGTTTCCAATGCCCTGATTCTGAAAAATCTGAAGCGCCTGGATGACGCCGGGGCGAAAATCATCCTGCGCTGCCCCATTATCCCCACCATCAACGATACCCCCGGGCATTTTTCCGGCATCGCCCAAATCGCCAATCAACTGAAAAATATTCTGGAAATCAATCTGGAGCCCTATCATCCCCTGGGCAGCAGCAAATCCGCCCTGCTCAGCCAGGATTATCCCCTTTCCCATCTCCCCTTTGTGGAAAATGAAACGGCAGACGCATGGATCAAAGCCGTTCAGGCCCTGACGGCCGTGCCGGTAAAAAAGGCATGATGCGCCCAGCAAAAATACATTTTTGAAAGAAGGAAAATACAATGATTCTGATGAGCAATAATCAATGGAAACGCGATACCAATCACCCGGCGTGGGCCCAAATCGGGGAGGATTGCTCTGCCGAATGCCGGGTGAAGGGGCTGGTGCGGGCATATCGCCAGGCGCTGCCCCATGTGATCGGGCTGCAGGAAGTATCCATGCATATGACCGATCTGATGATGCAGGAAATGCGTATTTTCCAGACAGAAAACGGCGAAACCATCCATTATGATCTCATCACCGGCGGGGATACCCCCATTTTATACCGGAATGATCTGCTTATGCTGCTGTCTTCCGGCTTTTTCCGGTATGAGGAAACCATCCCCGGCCTGGAGGGCAGCTTCAATAATGGGGGCACCAAATCCTACACCTGGGGCGTATTTGAGGAAAAGGAAACCGGCAAGCGCTTTGCCCTGATGAGCACCCATCTGTGGTGGAAATCCTCCCGGCCGGAAAGCAAGCGTTATCAGCCCCATTCCAATGTGGCCAGGGCCTGCCAGATCACCCTGGCTATTGAGGAAATGGAGGCCGTGCTCAAAAAATTCCATTGTCCCGGGGTCATCGTGGGGGATTTCAATGCCGCCATGGGCAGCCTCTGCCTGGATGCGGTGGAAAAAGCAGGCTGGGTGGAGGCCCATGAGGTGACCCTCGGCGAACGGGATGAAACCAAGGGCCATCATCCCTGCTCCGGCGATGGCTTCTCCCGGGATGAGCCCGGCGATTTTGCCCATGCCATCGATCATATCATCGTGCAGAAAAATTCCTCCATCCGGGTGGAAAAATATCTGCGGATCACGGAGGAATGGTTCGATAAAATCTCCGATCATTATCCTCTTTATATTGATGCGGTCCTGGAATGACAAGGCAGTGAACGCGTTATGATGGGTGAAGGTGAATGGGGCTTATTCAGCCCCAAACCCCGAACCAGGGTCATTGACCCTGGACCCGGTAGCGGAATGGGGAAACTTTCCAATCAAACAGCTTCCCGCTGTTGCGTAGGGAAAACGCACAAAAACGCCGGAGGAGAAAGCTCGCTTTCTCTCTCGGCGTTTTTGCGTTTTCATTTAGCCCGTGGAAATATTTCTTTCGTCTCCTCCCGCATCATGCGGAAGAAACTGCGTTATGTCAACCAACTTCTTTCGCATGCCGGAGTCCAGAGGAGGAACTCCTCTGGCGCGGGGGGACGGGGGCCGCGCAGGCCCCTGCTCCCGGTTGGCTGTTCGTTAGTTCACATCGGGAACGAGGGGGCCGGCCAGTTCCTTGAGGTAGAAGAGCTTGCCGGGGAAGGTGGGCATAAAGCTGGAAGTGATCCACATATCGGGGCCGTAGTGGAGGGTGGTGAGGAAGCTCATGCCCTGCCAGCCCATGCCGCGGCCCAGGGCGCCATCCGCGCCGCCGATGATATAATCCGCCTGGAAGAGCAGGCCGGGGCCCACGGTATTGGCCCGGCAGGGCACCAGGGTGGTGCGGGATTTGAAGCTGGTGATGGCATTCTGCTCAATGGTCAGGGGATGCAGCTGGGCGCCCAAGCGGTAATTCTGCTGCTTCCATTCTTCCACGCTGGCAAATTCCGCGGCGAAATGGGGCTCCCAGAAGGCGATATGGCACATGCGGCCGATACCGAAAATCAGCACCAGGCGTGCGCCTTCCTTTTTCAGCGCCGCAATCTTTTCCGGATAGGTGGGCAGATTCTGCTTGGTGGCAAAATTCCGCTGGCAGGGGGGCACGGTGAGCTCGCCCAGGGGATTGAAGAAGGCGTCCTTCATGCAATATTCAAAGGAAGCGGGATCATCGCTGGAAAGGGTATTGCCTTCGCCATCCGCCCATTCATCCATATTAAAGGTATACACATGATCGCAGGGCACATTCCATTCCTTGAGGAAAAAGACCGCCCACTTATACATGCCCATGGGGCCCACGGGGATGATCATGGCCAGCTTTTCGCCTTTGTCCCGGGATTTTTTGATCTGCAGGGCGATTTCATGGCCCATCTTGGTATCAAATTCCTGAATGCTTTCGCAGGCCAGGGGCTCAAAATCCTTGTGCCAGAAATCCTCGCGCTCCACGCCCTTTTCGCAGCAGGCATTGATTTTCGCCATATCCCAGCCGGCGGGATAGAAATTTTCCAGCAAAGAACCCTTTACCGTCGTCATAAAATCCATGATTTTTTTCCTCCTTTATTGAATCCCTAATTTTCGCTTGAGCGAACGCTCCGTATTCTGCACATCCAGGCAGCTTTGCAGCGCCAGTTCATTTTTCCACAGATAATCCATCAGCTGCCCGAAGGCGTCATCCTTGCCCGCCTGATCCTGCTTTTCCCAGCAGACCAGCACGCGATGCAGCATGGAAAGATAATACTGATAATGGCCCAGCATTTCCCATTCCTTTTGCGTGGCCACCTCTTCCTCATGCGTGGCCAGCAAGCGGGTCAGATGATTGATTTCCTTTTCCAGCGCATCCAGATCCTTGCAGCAGGGGGTATCCTGGGACCACTGATGGCGGCCGGAGGGGCTGTCATAGAGCAGCACCAGCTCGGATACCCGGGCAAGAATTTCATGCACCTTGCCGCCATCCTTCCCATAGGCCGCCTGATAATATGCCAGGGCCTTCTGTTCAAAATCGGCCTTTTCATCCCAGAGCGCCTCCGCCATCATATACAAAGGCAGGGCGGTGGGGAAACAGCAGCGCTGCGTCTGGCAGCTGACCATGCCATCCAGCCCGATTTTGGGCAGATCCTGCATATCCGTAAACAGATTCCGGGCGCATTTTTCATACCCGAAATCGGACATATGGGCCCACATCAGATGATAATCGAAGGAGAAGCCGTCGCCCGCAAAATCCTTCTGCCAATTGCGCAGATGGGCCAGATTTTCGGAAAGGGAGGCGGGCATTTCCAGGGTATTGCGGGTATAGGGGGGCAATTCCTTTTCGCAGGCAAGGCACTGGCCGTAGCTTTGCCCATAGCTGCGGGTGATGGGCGCGAACATGAGGATGAAGCGATCGGGATTCTTGATTTTCCCTTTTTCCGGCGCCCAGAGCAGATCCACATACACCAGGAAAACCACCCGGGTTTTTACGCCTGCCGCCGTCATCTTTTCATCCAGTTCATTGAGCAGATCAATGAACCAGTCCGCCGGGCGCTTCTTCTGGCATTCTTCGCATTCGCACTGATTGTTGTGCCCGTCCGCCAGCCAGAAATGCACCACTTCCACCTGGGCATTTTCCGCGCAGTAATCGCAGATGGCCTGGGTCATTTTATCCCGCACAATGGGATTGGAATAGCAAAGATTGGTATTCAGGGGCACATTATGGAATAATTGCCGCTTGCCATCCAATTGGGCCAGGAAGCCCTGGGTTTCTGCGGGGATATCGTATACTTTATCGGCATACCAGCCCATGCCCTCAATGCCGAAGGGCTCGCAGGTCCATCCATGGCCCACCTTATGATAGCAAAGGCCCCGGCGGGAAATTTCCTTTTCCAGGGAAACGGTCATGGCGTCCACCAGTTCCCGGGAGATTTTTTCCTTTTCCAGATAGGGGTTGCCATCGTTCAAGTAGCCCTGATGATCATACCAGCGATCAAAGAAGGTAAAGGGCGCGAAGAACTGCACGAAATAGGTATTCATCCCCGCCTTGGGCAGGAAATCAATCATATCCCGTACGTTTTCATAATTCACCGCGCCTTCAATGCAGATGCCGCGATGGCGGCGGGAGGGCGCATCCTGCAGGGAAACCGAAATATTTTCCAGCTTCTTTTTCGGAATTCTTTCCCCATCCTTGCCGGGGCGCACCCAGGCGCAGCCCAGTTCCTTCAAAAAGCGATAGGCGGCAATCAGCACGCTGCGGGGATTGGCGCCGGTAATGAAGCCCGCGTTATCCTTGACGGAAACGGCAATGGCGTCATCCAATTCCGGATTTTTTACCGGGGGCAGCAGCGCCTTCCCTTCCTCGCATACGCCCACCCAGACCACCTTTCCGCATTGATCGGATACATGATCCATCTGCAGAATATCCAGGGCAAGGGTGGGATCCATCTGCTTGAGATACCGCTGCAATTCCGCCACCGCCAGGGCAACGGCGGAATGATTTCCCAATTGCGCCAGACGAATATTCATGGGCGATCCTCCTTTTCATCAGGGCAGCCAGCGCTTGCAGGTCACCTTGGGCCAGGCATAGCACTGGGTGAAGGCTTCGGCATATTGCACGCCGCTCTGCAATCCCCGGAACCGGGCGCAGGAACGCACGAATTCGGCGAAATCGATATGATCGTGATCCCGCATCCATTTCATCTGGCTTTCATGGCATTCCAGCATTTCCAGCTTCAGATCGATGGTATCGGTGATATCCACATATTCCGTGGGCTGGAAGCCAACGCCGGCCAGGGTATCCATATAATAGATGGGGGTCACCGGGGCAGCCTCCCCATCCAGATAATGGGGCACGCTGGCGGAGAAGGAGGCGTCAAAGACCAGCTTGCTCACCGCCGTATGATCGGGCATATAATCGTTGGGGCTGTGGGTGATGATCACGTCGGGCTTGGCATAGCGGATCACTTCCACCACCTTATCCCGCTGCTCCTTATTGGGATAGACGAGCAAATCCCCCACATCGCAGGTGAGCACCTCAATCCCCGCCAGGCTGCCGGCCTTGATGGCCTCCTTCCGGCGCATTTCCCGCAGGGTATCCGGATCAATAATCGCATGGCCCAGATTGCCGTTGGCCACATGGCAGGTGATCACGTGGTGGCCCAGCTTCTTATATTTGGCCAATGTTCCCGCGCATGCCACTTCAATATCGTCGGGATGGCAGCCAATCGCCAATACATTCATTTATCTTTTCCTCCTTATTTGAGAAAATGAAAAACAGCATTTTCCCTTGTTTATGGCCTCAGTATAAGGTATAATGGTAAAAAAGTATTTATCCAATTTTCCCGATTATTTAACACATCGTACACAAGGAGGAGGGAAACCCATGTTTGAGCTCATTCCCATCCATCAGGAAATTGCCATTCAGGGCTTTCATTCCATCTATTATTTTGAATTTGACAAGTATTTCTATCATCCCCCGGAAAAGCATGATTTCTGGGAATTGCTCTATGTGGATGATGGAAAAATCAATGCGGTGGTGGATGGCATCGGCGTAACGCTGCAAAAGGGCCAGGTAATTTTTCATCAGCCCATGGAATCCCATACCCATGTGGCCAATCATCTGGATAGCAGCAATGTGGCGGTGGTATCCTTTTCCTGCAATAGCCCGATCATGGAATATTTCAATAAAAAAATCTTCTCGCTGGAAAAATCATCCCTGAAAATCTTTTCCCTCTTTCTGGCCGAAGCCAAGGCCGCCCTGGGCCAATTGCCCGGGGAATACGAAAATAAATCGCCCCTGAATTTTGCTTCCGCCCGGCCGGGGGCATTGCAGCTGATGCAATGCTATCTGGTGGAATTTCTCTTTTCCCTTATTCGCAGCGGCGAAAACGCCGTTTCCCCGGTGGAGCATTCCCCCGCTTCCCGCCGCATGGCAGAAAATTCCCTGGTGGAGGCCATGGAACGCTATATCGCCAATCATCTCGCGGCCGCCCCTTCCCTGCCCCTGCTCTGCCAGCATTTTTCCCTCAGCCGCACGTATCTCTGCCGCATCTTTAAGGAAGAAACCGGCAACAGCCCCATCCATTACTGGCTGGAACAGAAAATCAGGGCCGCAAAAAAAATGATCCGGGAGGAGGAACTCAATGTCACCCAGATCTCCGAATCCCTGGGCTTTGCCTCCATCCACCATTTCTCCCGCATGTTCAAGCGCTTTACCGGCCTTTCCCCCATCGCCTACAAATCCTCCGTCAATGCGTGAGGGAAGGGGAAAATAATATGAAAAATAATATGCGGGAAAAGGATTGCGGGGGAAACCATTCTTTGTGACCAAAGAATGGTTTCCCCCGCACCCCCTTCCAAGAAAGTCGTACTGGATAATACCGGTCATCCTTTAAGCAACTTGAGTGCCAGTGGAGCAATAAAAAATAAAGATAGCCATGGGATGGGCGGCATATATGCCGCCTGTCTTATTTTTTTACCGGAGAAAAGGTATATGTGATGGTCCAGGTAGCGGAATTTCCGGAAAATCGTCCCGCATTTTCGGTTACTTTGATTTTTTGCGTTACGGTAAAGCCTTTTTTCACTTCTTCGGCCGTGGGCGTATAATAGGTTTTTTCGGTCGTGGTTTCAGGTTTTTGGTCCTGTTCCCGCACCCGGGCATAGACGGCCAGATCTACCCCCGGCGCAACAAAGGCTTCCATTTTTCCATCCTCAACCTTGATGCCATTCCACTCATAATAGTGGGTCCAATTCTTGCCGACGCTATTGTAATCCTTACAGGAGGCGGTGATTTTCAGCTGCATTTTTACGCCCTTGCTGCTCTTTTCCGCCGCCTCGATCAATTCCTTTTCCGGCACGCTGAGATAGTCGGACAGAACATAGCCGGTTTTCCCCTTGGCCGTTTCAATTTTATACCACACATCGCCGTTTTCCTTGATGGTTTCTTCCAGAACGGTAACGGCTTCCCCCTTTTTCAGCGTGGTCAATTGTGCGCCGGAAGTGCTGGCCTTTTTGCGCACGCGAACGCTGGATGCATTGGCCACCCCTTCGCAGGGGTATTCGATGGCAAAAGCAGAAAAACATGCCGTCATCAGCAGCAATGCCGCCAGGAAACATACTATCAACTTTTTGCAAAAATTCATATGTTTGCCTCCCATCGTTAAATTCCCATTGTTTCGCTGCAGGGGGCTGGGGTGGCAACACCCATGGCGCTATCCCTGCTTCACTGGCATTCAAGTATTTGTCATGCCGATATGAAAAATCCAGGATAGCTTTCTTGGGGTGGGTGCGGGCGGGGGATTCTCCGGAGCAAACCCCTTGTGGGTTTGTGACGCGGCATGCGTCAATACCGCAGGCGCAGAGAGCATGCGCAAACGAAGTGCAGGGCATGCGATGCCTTTTCAAAGAATCCCTCCCGCAGTTTCCATTCCAAACTTTAAACAAAATAATGGCTGACTTCCGCCAGGGCGATCTGCACGGCCTGGGGCATGGAATCCATTTCAATCCATTCGCCCCGGGTATGGGCGCCGCCGCCGCGGATCGCCCCGAAGGTCACCGCGGGAATGCCCAGATCCAGGGCGCTGTTGGCGTCGGTGGAGGAAGCGGAAACGCGGGGTTCATCGCCGGTAAAGGCAAAAAGCATATCCCGGTGCCGTTTGGTCAGGGCCTCCAGCTTTTCTTCATCCACATCCCCCTTGCAGGGACGGACGCCCAATACCTCCACCCGGATATCAAAGCCCTTTTTCCGGAAGGAATCGATGGTTTCTTGAAAGAAGGCGTCCATTTCCTGCAGGCATTCCCGATCGCAGGAGCGGTATTCATACAGCAGGCTGCATTGGCCGCAGATGCTGTTGACGGTGCTGCCGCCCTCAATGACGCCCGCGTTGTAGGTGGTTTTGGCCTTGGCGGGGGGCTCTTTTTCATAGAGCTTGCCGATCAATTCCGCCATTTGCACGATGGCGTTGGTATTGCCGAATTTGGAATAGGAATGCCCGCCCTGGGCGGTGATGGTGATCTTCATCCGGCAGGAGCCCACCGCATCATTGGTGATATGGGCAACACCGCCGTCCAGAGAAATGAATTCCTGCACCCGACCGGCATAATCCTTTAATATCTGCTTGCTGCCCTTTAAATTTCCCAGGCCCTCTTCGCAGGCATTGGCCACGATCAGCAGGCCTTCTTGGGGCGTTTCCTTCTTTTCCAGCCAGTATTTGGCCGCCATCAGCAGGGCCGCCAGATTGGCGGTATCATCGCCGATGCCGGGGGCGTATAATTTGCCGTCCTCCTCCCGCATGGGCAATTCTTCCGTATCCGCAAAGACGATATCGGTATGGGCCATGATCACGTTCACGGGATTATTATCCGTCACCCCCATGGGCAAAACCACATTTTTTGCATCGTCAATATACGCCTTTTCCGCCCCCAGCTTTTTCAGCCAGGAAAGGATAAAGGCCGCCCGCTGATCCTCAAAATGGGAGGGCGCGGGGATTTTGCCCAGGGTTTTCAGCAAATCCATGGTTTCCGCTTCGTGGGCCCGACACCAGGAAAGCTGATTTTCATTCAGATAGCACATTTTCATTTCTCCTTATTTCTTCCGTTCGGCCCGGAATTTGGGGGCGGAAATGCCTTCCTCAGCCCCGGGAGCCGACGCAGCCAGCACTATTGCATATGCCGCTTTTCTCTTTTCTTTATTTATACCATCCAACCGGCCCCATCAGGCCGGAGGGCAGATATTTTTTCTCCATCTGATTGGCGGGGGTATTGCCGATTTCGATGCGGATTTTCTTCGTGCCGGCGGGAATATCGAAATGATAGGGCCCCCACATTTTATGGGCGGTTTCCTTGCCGTCGCAGAAAAGGCGTGCAAGCGCATGGCATTCCCCCAAATCCAGCCGGGCGCTGCCGGCAAGGGAAATTTCCGCTTCATAGGCTGCCCAGCCGGAATAATCTTCCCAGCCGGGGATCGTTTCCCAGCCCGGCAGGCGGCCCTTTTCATCCGCCGTCAGAATGAGCGATTGCCCGTCGGAAAGCCGGGTCACTTGCCATGCATGGCTCGCAAGAGGCGAAAAGGCCAGGGGCATATTTCCCGCCTTTTCTTCCGCCGCGTGGGCAGGGGCGGCAGGATCGATGCAAAGAATGATGCTCTCCCGCCGGGGCAAATCAAGCGCATAGGCGCCCTTTTCATCCGGGCAGGCCCTTTTCATTTCTCCCGTCCAGGCATTCCACCATTCGGCCCTTCCCCGGGCGGCCACGGAAAGGGAAGCGGCAATTTCCTTTTCCCCTTCATTGACCAGCACGTAAAAATGCAATCCGTCTTTCACCACATGGCTGAAGCGCAGATCCGGCGCGGCGGGGAAAACAACGGCGTCCCGCGGCAGGGCGGAAAGATCGGGTTTCCCGGTAAGAAGATGGGTATAGCGCTGCTTTTCAATGCAAAGAGCCCCATCCTTCAGGGCGCATTCGGGGAGGCGGGAAAGCTCCAGATAATTGAATTCGATCTGATTTTCATACAGCGCCTTGCATTCCCGGAAAGGCATGCCATCCTCCTCGCAGAGCACC
The DNA here is from genome assembly GCA_015056015.1 of Clostridiales bacterium. Lineage (GTDB taxonomy): Bacteria > Bacillota > Clostridia > Christensenellales > Aristaeellaceae > RUG563. Next base: position 9,325 of record SVHD01000052.1, on the reverse strand, counting down.
GCCACCCGGGCCTGATTGACGCTGTCCGTCATCAAATAGCACATGCGCTTCATATACCGGGCAATCTCATCATACCAGGGCCACCACAGATTATTGGGCCCCACATCCGGCGGGCGTTCATCCTTCCGATCCTCCCGCAGGGAATAGAAGAAGGCATGGGGATAGAGCAGATTCACCCCCCGCACGAACAGATAATCCATATACCATTTCATATCATCAGCGGTAAAGGCCCACTGGATATCATCCGGCCCGCAGCAGCCGAAGCATTCGTTGGCATTGCGCCGCCGGCCGCTGTGGCGCGCCGCATCGGCGGAGCATTTGCCCAGCACGCTGTCCTCCTCATCCAGGCATTTGCCCGGGCCGATATGCCGCCAGACCACATCCTGCCCCGGCAGCTGGAAGGGGCGAAGCAAACCGATATTCCAGCTTTTATCGGGGTGCCCGGCCAGGGCAAGCCCGTGGTTTTCGCACCAATCCGCCAGGGGGCCATAATAGCTTTCCAGCATCCTGGCATTGATGGCCCGGCGATAGCGCAGACGGATATTTTCCGTTTCCTCCCCCACATCCAGAAACAGCCCGGGCAGATCGAGGGCGTCGCCGAAATCGGGCAGGAAATCATCCGTCCAGGCCTGGCAGCCCTTCTTCCCGCCCCTGCCCATAATCATGGGCTCATCGGTAAACATGGCGATAACCGTTTTGCCGAAATGATCGGAAAGATATTCCGCATAGCGCTCATGGGTCAAACGGATGAAGCATTGCACCGCCTGGGGATTGAGCAGATCGGCAGAGGCCGGGGCGAATCTTTCCCCGTCATCCTCTTCCTCATGAATACCCCGGATGGTGCCCCCGGAAAAGCCCACCCGGAAGCACAGCAGCACCCGGCCGTCATCGGGCAGCAGATACACGCCGTCCTTTTCCTTCGCGGCTTCGATATCCGCTGCTTTTCCGTTTTCCACCCGGGCAGCGCAGACAAAAATCAGATCCCCGGTTTTTTCCACGTTGCCTTCCGCCATCTGCATTTCCAGGCAGCGGGAAGCCCAGGCGGGATTTTCCTTCACCACCATGCCGTGAGCGGAGCCGGAGGGATACATGGCTTCATCATAAAGCACCACCCGCATCTGCCGCTTTGCCGCTTCCTCCACCGCAAAGCGCACAAAATGCATAAAACGATCAGAAAGATAGGGAATGGTGCCGGGCAGCCCCTTCCGGGGATGAATCACAAAGCCCATCACCCCATGCTTTTCAAAATCCTCAATCTGGCGGAGCAATTCCGCTTCCGTCAGTTCATCATTCCAGAACCAGAAGGGCAGGGGAGAAAATTCATTGGCCGGGGATAAAAAACCTGCGCGGATTTTTTCCAGGGCGCTATTTTGCTGGGACGGCATATTTTCTCCTTTCTTTCCAGGCATTCATACCCGGAAAAAAGCCGTATTTGCTTGAAAAATTCTTGCTTTGATTATATCGCAGGAAGAAACGCCTTGTCAATTCGGAAGAGGCCATGGGAGCATACCGCAGGCAAAAAACGCAAAAAAGAAACCATCCCCCGGCAGGATTTTCCCCGCCCGCAAAGAAAAAATATATCATCTGTTCTTCATATTTTCCGATACGCGCAAGGAGGAAACGGCATGGCCTATCAGCTTTCCTATGATGCAGACAGCCGGCTGATCATTTCCGGCATTTCCTGCAATTGCAAAAGCACCCATAACCAGCCCGTCCAGGATATTTATGTGGGCGGCGGCATCATCAAAAATCTGCCCCGGTATATTGAAAAGCGGGGGCTGGGCAAGCATTGCGTGCTGGTGGCCGATCAGATCACCTGGCAGGTGGCCGGGCAGCAGGCGCATGATCTGCTTAAGGACGCGGGCTTTTCCGTCATCAATTGCATCATCCGGCGGGATGGGGTGATGGAGCCGGATGAGCGGGCGGTGGGCGAGGTGCTTTTATCCCTCCAGCCCGAAACGGATTTTCTGCTTTCCGTGGGCTCTGGCTCCATTACGGATGTGACCCGGGTCATTGCCAGGCGCGCTGAGCTGCCCATGGTCTGCGTGGGCACCGCCCCTTCCATGGATGGCTATACCTCCTCCATCTGTCCCCTTACCTTCAAGGGCGTCAAAATCCATCGGCAGGGCAAATGCCCGGAAATTATTCTGTGCGATCTGGATATTCTCAAAACCGCGCCCATGGAAATGATCTGCGCCGGGGTGGGGGATGTGCTGGGCAAATATATTGCCAAGGCCGATTGGATCATCGGCCATATCATCAACGATGAAATTTATTGCCCCGTCTGCGGGGAAATCGTCACCGATGCGGTGAACCGGCTGATTGAGCATGTGGATGAAATCCGGCAAAAGACCAATGAGGGCATACGCATCCTGATTGAGGCCCTGCTGCTTTCGGGCATGACCATCATGATCATCGGCCATACCCGGGCGGTGGCCTCGGTGGAGCATAATATCGCCCATTACTGGGAAATGATGCAGATGCTGCATGGCAATCCTGCCCCGGGCCACGGCGCATCGGTGGGGGTGGCCACGCTGCTGGTATGGCCCATTTTCCAGCGCTTTGCCAATGAGGATCTGGGCCGGCTGGATCTGAGCAAAATCAGGGAATGCCGCATCAGCCGCAAGGACCGGGAAAACTGGATGCGCTTTGCCTATGAGGAAGAGGCCGCCCAAGCCATCATGGCGGAAAATGAAGGGGATTTCCTTTCCTGGGAAGAGCAGGAAAGGCGGATCCGCCGGGCGCAGGAACGATTTCCTGAAATCAGGGCCTGTATTCAGGCCATGCCGCCCTTTGAAAAAATCCACGACGCCATGCAGCGCCTGGGGGCGCAGATGACGCCCCAGGAATGCGGGGTGGATGAAAAGCTGCTGAATCTTTCCATGCATTGCGCCAAGGATTACCGCACCCGCTATACCCTCTTTAAAACCCTGGATGAATGCGGATTGCTTGAAGAATATCTGCAGGATTATCCCAAGAGATGGAAATAAGGAGATTGCATCATGAAGAAACTGCCCATCAGCCTGATCATCGATGATCCCGCGCCCCGGGTATTTGTGTATTACGAGCATGCAAGTAGCCGCATCCTGCCCGATGGCCGGCCCCTGGTAAATGAAGTGCCCAATCAATTTCTGCTGGATTTTTGCGACGTGATTGAAAAATGGGGCATGAAGGGCAAATTCAGCGTGGTGCCCATGCCCGGCGGCCGGGGGGATATTGTAAAGGGCATTCCCGGCTTCCCGCAAAATGAAATCGAGGAATGGCTGGAAATCGCCCGCACCCGGGTGGCCCCTCGCTTTTCCATCTGCCCGGAAATCCTGACCCATGCCGCCGCCGTGGATCTGGCCACGGGAAACATGCTGGATGTCAACGAAAAAGTCTGGGCCCAATCCCAGACCCGGGAAACCCTGACCCCCTATCTGGCCCGGGCCCTTGCCCTGCATCGGGAGGCGCATCTGCCCGCAACCGGCTTCACCTCTCCCTGGGATTTCGGCATTACCGTGGAAAAGGATTATATCGCCGCCATTGCCGATTCCTTTGATCAGGAGCTTGGGAAAAAAGACAGCTGGTATTTCCTCCATTGCCTGGGCGGACAAAGCAATATCCGCCCCTGGGTGGCGATGAATGACGGGGAAAAGCGGGTGGTTTCCATTCCCGCCACCACCGGCGATCATTTCTGGCAAACCATGAATACCACCGACGCCTCCCCCGAATATATTTCCCGCATCGCCGATGAATTGCTTTCCGCCGACGGCGCATCCGGGGAAATCATCGATACCATGAACCGGGGCTGCTGGCCCATTCTGATCACCCATTGGCAATCCCTCTTTTCCAATGGCCTGGGTACGGGGCTGAAGGTGCTTTCCGAAGTGGGCAGGCGCATTGAAATCCATCTTTCCCATCGGGTGGAATGGCTTTCCTTTGAGGAAATCATGCAGCTGGTGCTGGAAAATCCCGGTGCCTATCCCCCGCCCGCCCTTTCCTGATTCCATTGTAAAGAGAAAAAAATCCCGTGACGGCCATCCGCCACGGGTTTTCTTATTTCATCAATTCTTCCGTCAGCCGCAGAATTTCCGGCGCGGCCTTTTCCCGTTCTTTTTTCAGAATCCGCTGATACAAAGGATAGGCCATCCCCAGCACCGCCATGCCGATCACGCCGATCAGAATGCCAAGGGCAAAGGCCATGCCGCTTTTCAGCAGGCAAAGGCTCATGCCCGCGCCCAGAATCAGGGTGCCAAGAACGCCCAGAATCAGGGAATACATGGTGGCCCGCTGGGTCACCTGCTCATCCAGGCGGCGCAGCTGATCCATTTTATTTTCTTCCTTGGGCAAATATTTGCTGCGGATCTTTTTGATTTCCTCCTGATCCCCGGCAGAATAGGTATATTGAAAGGTTTTCTTCTGATTATTTTCCGTCATGTATCTTTTCTCCCGTTTCTTCCTGCCGCTGGGCAGGATCGTTTTCTTTCTGATGGGCCCTCAGCATTTTCTTTGCGTGCCCAATCATATAAATTGCCGTGCACTGCACCACGCTCACCACCGCAAGGCCCGTCATCCCCAGCATGATCCGGCGGAATAATTCGCTGCTTTCCCTGCCGAAAGCGGTGAGCATGGCATTTTCCAGCGTCAGCACCGATACCACCGCGGAAACCAGGGAAATGGCCTTGGCCGCCGAATAGACCGGGCTGCCGTAGCGGCGATAGCGGAAGGTATTGATAATGGCCATGGTCAGGGCGCTGAAGGTATAGGCCGCCATGGCGATGGTGGTGATTTCATGATGGGCAAATTCCCGGATTCTGAAAATGAAATAAATGATGAATATCGTCAGGGCCAGCGTCATCAGCAGCAGGCATACGCCGCAGATGCGGTATTTTTTCCATTCGATTGCCTGCCTTTCCCCCGGCGCATGCTTTCCCGTATACCGGATCAGCATCAGCCGCATCAGCCCCAGCAGAAAATAATACCCCGCCATGGCATAAAACCACGCCGAATGATGCCTTATTCCCAGGCACAGCTGAAAAAGGGCATAGGCCGAATTCACGCCGCAGGCAATGAGCAAAGAAAGATTCATCCGCAGCCGCACATCCGCGGCATAGCGGCGCAGATAAGGATTTTCCTGCCGGATTTTTTTCCCATACCGGATCAGCGATGGCAGGCGAAGGCACACGATCACCAGCGCGTAAAAGGACAGGGCATAGCTGCCAATCCGGAGGGGATGGGTTTCATTCAGGGCAAGAAAGCCGTAAATCAGCAGGGCGAAAGCGAAAGCGGCCAGCAGCGCCGTCACCGCCGGATGGGGAAAAAGCAATTTCCCCCCGATTTTTTTCCAATCCCTCATGCTCTTTTTACCTTCACGGTAAAGATGCTGCCCCTGCCCAATTCGCTTTCCACGGTAATTTCCCCGTGCACGATATCCACCACTCGCTTAACCAGCGCCAGGCCCAGGCCATTGCCCCTTGTGGCATGGGATGTATCCCCCTGATAGAATTTTTCAAAGATATGGGCCCCCGTTTCCGGGCTCATGCCGCAGCCGCTATCCTGAATTTTTACCAGGGCATGGCTTTCATCGGCGGTGAGGGAAAGGGAAATTTTCCCGCCGGCGGGCGTGAATTTGAAGGCATTGGAAAGCAGATTATTCCACACCAGGGAAAGCAATTCCCTGTCCAGATGCACCATGATATCCTCGGCGATATCCGTTTCGATTTCGATATTTTCCCGCTCCCAGATATTTTCAAATTGCAGCAGGGCTTCGCAGAGCTGCTCCCCCAGATTGAATCGTTCTCCCTTGGGAAAAATCTGCTGGTTTTCCAGCCTGCTCAATTTCAATATATTGGTGATCATATCGGCCAGGCGCCGGGAATGATCGGCAATGCCCCGGGCATATTCCATCCGCTTTTCCTCCGGAAGCCCCGGGGCCTGCAAAAGCCGGCCGTAATTATTCATGGCAGCCAGGGGCGTTTTCATTTCGTGGGATACATTGGAAATAAAATCCGTCCGCAAGGTTTCCACTCCGGATAATTCCTGGGCCATTTCATTGAAGCAATCCACAATTTCCCGGAATCCTTCGCTGCTGCCCATGCGGCTGGGCAGGGGCACCCGCACGCTGAAATCCCCCGCCACGATTTTCCGTGCCGCCTCGGCAATGCGGCGGGCGGTGCGATCCACGGTCATTTTCCGGCGGATGATATCCACCACCGTAAAAAGCAGGCTGAGCAAAAGCACATTGCCAAAGGTCAGCTTGGCCGCCGTTTCCAGGTTTTCCCCCGTCAGCGTAATGCCCAGGGAATTCATCAGGGTGCTGGTAAAAAGCATGATGCAGCAGGTAACCAGAAAAGCCGCCAGCAGGAAAAACGCCAGATAATGGTTGATAATCCGCAAAAAGCGCTTCATTTGATCACCGCCTTATACCCCAGCCCATGCACCGTTTTGATTTCAAAATCCCCGCATTCCGCCAGCTTGCTGCGCAGCTTGGTCATATATACGTCCACCGCCCGGGGCGCGGTTTCGGAATCGGCGTCCCAGAATTCATCCATCAGCTGCTGGCGGGTGAAGGTTTTTTTCGGATAGGAAAGCAATTTATACAGGATATTGAATTCCCGCACCGTCATGGGGATTTCCTCCCCATCCAGCTCGGCGGTATATTCATCCGCATCCATGATGAAATGCCCCACCTCCAATTTGCGGCTGGATGCAATCTTTGCCCTGCGCAGCAGCGCCCCGATGCGCAGAAAAAGCTCATCCAGATCAATGGGCTTCACCATATAATCATCCACCCCGATACGGAAGCCCCGCTGCTTGGAGGCCATATCATCCCGGGCGGTCATAAACAGAATGGGAATATTTTCATTGATGGCGCGCACATTTTTCGCCAGCTCAAATCCATCCGCCCCCGGCATCATAATATCGGAAACGATCAGATCATATACGGTTTCATACATGGCGTCATAGGCCTGGGCCACATCCAGGCAGCCGGTGGCCTCATAGCCGGAATGATTCAAAAACGCGCAGACCGTGCGATTCAGATCCTTATCATCCTCCACCACGAGAATTTTAAACATGGCAATGCTCCTTTTCCCGTATTCCTTCCTTATCATAACACAGAAATATTTGAATTTTGTTTATGCGCAGAAAAAAATACGGCGGCCTGGGATGGAATGCAGAAAATCCCCGGAAAAAAAGCAGATCTGATTTTCTTTTGCATCAGCTCTGCTTTTCCATGCCTTATTTGCCCTGGGCCTTCCGGATGCGTTCCTCCGCTTCGGCCTTGCGCTGATTGGCCGCTTCCATCTGTTCATCCCGCTGGGCCTGCAAAATGGCCTGCCGGGTTTCGGGCTTGCCCATGGCCTTGGCCTCTTCCCACTGGGCCTTGCTTTTCCGCCTTGGCGGCGACGAAATTGGCCTTATCCACTTCATGCTGCGCCTTGGCGCTTTCCTTCATATCCTTGAAAGCCTTCTTCAGAAATTCACTCATTTTTCTTTCCTCCTCAATTTTCGTTCCTATTCAGATTATTTCAGTCCCTTGAAAACCGGAATCAGCCCCAGCATCAGCACGATGCCAATCACGCCCACGATCAGGCCGGGGATCATCAGCCCTTCAAAGGCCATGATCATGGCCATACCCGCGCCCAGCACCAGCAGCGCCGCCGCGCAATAGGCCCATTTTCCCACCTTATTCCAATTGATTTTGGCAACCGGCTTGCCCGCCATCACCCAGCGCACCAGCCCGATGGCCAGAAGCACTGCCAGGCCCAGGCCCGTTACCACCACGCCGGGCCGAAAGGCATTCCATTCCGGCAGCAGGCACATGCACATGCCCAGCGCAAACAGCAAACCGCCCACAACCGTCAAAACCAGAAACAGAAAATTCTTCTTCGTCATTTTTTCATCCATCCTTCATCATCGTTTCGCTCCTCACCGGGAACAGGATGAATTATAAAAGAAGAATATTTGTGATTTTTCTGAAAATTGTTTAAGAAATGTGAATTGTAAAAAGGCAGGGAAAAATATCGCCCTGCCTTTTCGCTGCCCTTCTGCAGGCGGATGCGCTTGATCATCGCGCGGCGGAAGGAACCGGCAGCCGGCCCTGCAATTTTTTTCAAATGTGATAAAATCACAGACGGAGGGCAAAATACCGGGTATAATACAAGCGTAAAAGAAAAACAAGGAGGGCAACAAAATGTCTGCTATCAATATCAATCAATCCAATTTCCAGAATGAAGTCATGAACTCCGATAAACCCGTCCTGCTGGATTTCTGGGCGCCCTGGTGCGGGCCCTGCCGCATGGTGGTTCCCATCGTCGAGGAGATCGCCCGGGAACGCAGCGATATCAAGGTAGGCAAGATCAACGTGGATGAAAATCCCGAGCTCGCCGCCCAATTCGGCGTAATGAGCATTCCCACGCTGGTGGTCATGAAAAACGGCAGGATCGTCAATCAATCCATGGGCGCGAAATCCAAAAACGCCATCCTTGCCATGCTCTGAAATTTCTGTTCAGCGTTTCAACGCCGCATTTCCGGTGTATACTATAAACATAAAAAGTAATGCAAGAGGAGGTTTCCCTAATGAACACGAAATTCTATATCTGCCGCACCTGCGGTAATATCATCGAAAAGGTAAACGATTCCGGCGTCCCCGTTGTCTGCTGCGGAAAGAAGATGGAAGAAATTCTCCCCAATACCGTCGAAGCCAGCAGCGAGAAGCATCTGCCCGATGTGACAATTGAAAACGGCGCGCTCCATGTCAACGTTGGCAGCATCGATCATCCGATGGCCGATGAGCACTACATCGAATGGATCTATGTCGAAACCGAAAACGGCGGTCAGCGCAAATACCTCAAGCCCGGCGAAGCGCCCCATGTGACCTTCAATCTGGGCGATGACAAGGCCGTCGCCGTATATGCCTACTGCAATCTCCACGGTCTGTGGAAGACGGAAGTATAATCTTCCCTGAAAAAGGCCTGCCGGCAATCCGCCGGCAGGCTCTTTTATGTGATTTTATCACGGAATACCCAGCGCGTTTGCGGTATAATCAGATCAAACAAACGCAGGGAGGAATTGCTATGGCGGGGATCCGAAAGAAAAAAAGGGCTTATATCGAAGAGAAGGACTGCGTGGCCTGCGGCTGCTGCGTGAAGGTCTGTCCGATGAAGGCCATCCAGGTATATCGCGGCCTGTATGCGCAGGTGGATGCGGATAAATGCGTCGGCTGCGGCAAATGCGCAAAGGAATGTCCGGCGACGGTGATCGAAATCCGGGAGGTGACGGCATGAAAAAGAAATGGTATGACTATCTCTGGATCGTATCGCTGAGCTATCTGGTGCTGGGA
>SVHD01000051.1 GCA_015056015.1 Clostridiales bacterium | reverse complement strand
CACGTTGGGACGGCCAACGATGGCAACCAGGGGTTTCGCGGAAGGCATGGGGAATTGTCCTCCTTATCATATTTCATGGCCCAGCAGCGCGGCATACAGGGCGGCGCCGTCATTGGGCACGATGGTCAGTTTGGGGTTCAGGGCGTTTTTCAGTTCGCCAAGGGGCATATCATCCAGGAAAAGATCCTGTTCTTCCCGGAGTGTATTGCTGCAAAGCAGAATTTCGTCATCGGTGGCATCCTGAAGCTGATTTTTCAGATCGCCGCCGGTGAGCAGGCCGGTCACCGTGATGGATTCACCGAAGAAAAAATTACGGATTTTTTGCACCGTGACCTGCACGCCTTCGGGAGCGTAATTGGACATCCATTTTTCCATTACCGGGGCGATGGAAGCGCCGCAGGCAATGCGGATTTTCCGGGGAATGGCCTTTTGCGTATTTTCGCCGGCGGCGTATTTCAGGCTTTCCTCAAATTTCCGAAGCAGGCCTACGCCGTTTTCGATCTGGGGATAATCCTCATATTCCTCTTCGGGCGGAATTTCTTCCCCGGCAATGAGCAGCATTTCATCGGAAGGGAAGACAAAGCGGGTGCCATGGGCTTTCAGCATTTTTTCCTGAAAATCCCGGGCAATATCCAGCACTGCACGGGCGCTTTCATGATTGAAGGGCTTCACATCCGCCAGCTTTTCCCGGAATTTGGTCAGCCCCACCGGCACAAGGGCCGCAGATTGGGCAGCGGGATAAAGATCAGCAAGATCGGAAAGGGTCTTTTTCAGCGCGTCCCCATCATTCCAGCCGGGACAAAGCACGATCTGACAATGGAAATGCAGCCCGGCGTCCCGAAGGGCACGGAGCCTGTCCATCAGATGGGCAGCGGCGGGATTGCGCATCATGCTGACGCGCACATCGGGATCAGTAGCATGAACGGAAATATACAGGGGGCTGGCTTTCCGGCGGAGAATACGGGCAAATTCCTGATCATCCACATTGGTCAGCGTGATATAATTGCCCATCATCAGGGAAAGGCGCCAATCATCATCCTTTACATACAGGGAAGGACGCATGCCGGGGGCCATTTGATCAATAAAGCAGAAGATGCATTTATTCTTGCATGCCCTGGGCTTGCATGCCATGGTATCGGCAATTTGAAGGCCCAGCGGCGCATCCTTGGCCTTGATGATGCGCACGTTTTCTTCCTGCCCATCAGCCTTCAATACCCGGATATCCAGCCTGGATTTATTGGAAAGGGCCTGATAATCGATTTCATCCACGATCATTTCGCCGTTGATGGAAATCAGGGCGTCACCGGCACGCAGGCCGCGGCGATACGCCACTCCATGAGGCTGCACCTCCTTAATCAGATGTGCCATCGGGAGCATCCCCTCCTTCAAAAAATCCTAACAATTTATTATGCTTCATTGGAAGGAAAAAGTCAAGTGAGGAGAGTGGGAAAAGGGAAAAACAATAGGAAAAATCCCCTTCGGCGTCAGGCGCGAAGGGGAAACCGATCAGGCAAATTCAACCTGGGGAATCAGGGCCACTCTGGCGATCAAATCCTTGACATCCGCTTGATTATCCCATAGCATGGCGGCATACAGCGCCACGGGAAACCAGATATGGCTTTCGAACATGCCATCCTCCACCAGGGCGGCGATGGTATCATCCGGCCCGAACTGGCCGATGATTTTCATGGCGGCGTCGGCATTGCGCAGCCAGTAGGCCTGAATATATTTCCAGAAGGGACGCTTCTCTTCTGCAAGCTGGGCAAGATGATTTTCATTTTCTTCCCCAAGCACAAAGGGCCCGGGCTGATGGGTAAAGGTATTCCAATTCAGGCTGATCATCCCTTTGAGCACCGCACCAAAACCACGGGCGCGAAGGGCTTGCAGCTGATGGGTGAAGGCGGCGGTTTCATCCAACCCTTCCGTCTTTTTGGCAAAATAGTGATAGGGGAAAGCGCCGCAATCCTCCCACAGGATATCCACCCGGGGATCTACCTTGGCAATATAGGAAAGGCGATTGCGGACGGAGGTGGCATGGAGGCCGAATTGAATTTTCAGATCCGGATAGCGGGATAAAAGCTGATCTGCAGTCTGATTCACCAAACGCACCACAGCGTCCGCAATCAGCACGCCGCCGATCTCTTCCTGGCTGGTTTCGGTGAAGGATTGGAAATAGATGCCGTCGCCGCCAAGGGGAGCATAATCCCGATCATAGGTTTCGATAATCTGCCGGGTGAGGGAGGAAAGATCCTGCACGTTGGTGGCCAGGCAATTGGTATCCCAGCCCCAGGCAAAGCCCCAGATGATCTGGATGCCCCGCGCATGGGCATAGGCGATGATTTCCCGGGCGTTGAGCGGCGGGGTATCATTCCAGATGATGAGCTGATTTAATTTCAGCGTCACCATATGATCCAGATAGCCCCGGTAATCATGAATGACGTAGCCCCAGGTCCATAAGCCGCGGGTGCGGATGGAAGGAACATAGGATTGATCAAATTCCGGCATATCATCCGTAAAGAGGGGCTTGAAATAAAAGAACGGCGAAGAGGCATCTGCATTTCTGGCACGCACCAGATAATCATTTTCAAAATCTACCACGGCATAAAGCAGATTGATCATTCCATCCCCGGTGAGCAGGATACGGAGCAGACCATTTTCATCCTTTTCTGCCCGGATGCGATAGCCGCCCGCGGGGGCAGGGCAGTTTTCTTCGCGGCCCAGATGGATGATATGATGAGATTGCAAAAACGTCTGATCTGCCTGAGCAAAAGGCAGACAAAGAACGGGCGTTTGAGCACTGACCAGGCCATAGAGCCTTTCCAGCGCCAGGGAAGTTTCATCATATAAAATGGCCCAGGGAGTCATCAAGAATCCCTCCTTGATCGGAATCATTACAGGGAAAAACGTTCCCACATGGTATCCTTTCCCAGGCGCACGGCATGATCATAGCCGTGGGCGCGGAGGATTTCCTCGCATTCGGGATAGAAGCAATCCAGGAATTTTGCGTTATGGCAATCGGAATTGACCATCACTTCGCCGCCCAGGCGCTTCCATTCATCCAGAATGAAGGGGGCGGGATAGGGCTCCTTCATGGTGCCACGGGCAATGGCGCCGGTATTCATTTCCAGGATGGCGTTGGTTTTTGCCATGTCGGGCAGAATGGCAAGCACCATATCCTTGTATTCCTTGCAATTTTCATCGAAGAAATGATGGGTGGTATTATATTTGCGAAGCAGATCGATATGCCCGATGATGGGGGGCTTAAATTCTACCACGTAATCATGGAGCAAAGTATAATAATTTCTGGCAAAGAGCAATCCATCCCCATGGCAGGCGGTTTTCACATATTCAGCCAGGCGATCGGGGTGGGTATCCACGCCCACGAATTCATCGCCGTCGGGCATATAATGCACAGAAGCCAGATAGTATTCATAGTTTTTCGGATCGACATGGGAAAAATAATCCCGCTCCACCCCCAGATAAATCTTGATCCGATCGGCAAATTCTTCTTTCAGGGCGCGGATATCGGCAAAATACTTTTTTTCATTTTCCTCGGACATGCAGCAGGGGGGATCGAAATGCTGGGGCGCATGGCCGGAAAAGCCCAGGCTGACAAAGCCCTTTTCAATGGCGGATTCCACCATTTCCCGGGCGGTGCTTTTGCCGTCGCAGTAATTGGTGTGGGTATGGGCGCTGGAGAGAATGCTCATTGGAGAACCTCCTTCATGATTTCCATGGCTTTATCAATGCAAAGCGGATTGGCAGCCAGCACGCCGGCAGCGCTGTCATAATAAGGGGCGTCATGGCCCAGGGAATAAAAGACGCCGCCGGCCTCCTGCACCAGCAGAGAGCCCGCTGCAATATCCCAGGGGCGCAAACGCATTTCAAACATAATATCCGACCGGCCGCAGGCCACATCGGCCAAATCCACGGCGGCAGAGCCGCTGCGCCGAAGATCGCCGGATTCAAGCAGGAATTTTTCCGCCGCCCGCATGGTGCGTTGGGCAAGCTCCGCATCATAGGGGGAGGTACCATAGGAAATCAGGGCGTTTTCAAAGGGGATATCGCTGACGTGGATTTTTTCCCCGTTGAGCCAGGCGCCCTTTCCCTTTTCGGCGGTGAACATTTCATCGGAATAGGGATTATAGATGACGCCCAGCACGGGCGTTTTCTTTTCCAGCAGCGCAATGGAAACCACGGAAAGATTGCGATTGCGGATGAAATTGGTGGTGCCGTCAATGGGATCCACCAAAAAGGTGGGGTCATCCGTAAGGGGATCATTTTCCTCTTCTTCGCCAAAGAAACGGCTGCCCGGAATCAGGGGAAGCAGCGCTTCCTTCAGATAGGCTTCAATGGCGGCGTCGGCATCGGTGACAAAATTAAAATGGCCTTCCTTCTGATGCACGGCGGCGTCCCGGGCCTTGAGCATCATTTCGCCCGCCTGGCAGGCAATGGCCTCCATTTTTTGCAGCATGAACAGGATTTCCTCCTTGAAATCATTCCTTGAAATTTTACCATAAATTCCTGTTCTTTTCAACCGGAGCATGATATAATGTTGAAAGCGGAAAGGCATGCTTCTTTCCGTTCAGACGCAAAAAAAGAAAGAGGAATTCTTTTGGATTATCAGCTTGATCAGGCAGAAATTATGGCTTCCCGCAGTGTGCAGCGGGATTTTCGCAAGCCCATCTGGCGGAAATTTTTATCCGCCGTGCGTACCTATGAATTGATTCAGCCCGGGGATCACGTGGCGGCCTGCATTTCCGGGGGCAAGGATTCCCTGGTACTGGCAGTTTGCCTGCGGGAATTGGCCAAATATTCCGATGTGCCTTTTAAAGTATCCTATCTTTCCATGGATCCGGGATATACGCCGGAAAACCGGGAACGAATGATCGAAAATGCAAAAAAACTGGGATTTGAACTGAATGTATTTGACAGCCCCATTTTTGAAGCGGTCAATTCCGTGCCCCGTGCGGCATGCCATGTATGCGCCTCCATGCGCCGGGGGTATCTGTATAAGGAAGCGAAAAAGCTGGGATGCAATAAGATCGCCCTGGGCCATCATCTGGATGATGCGGTGGAAACGATTTTGCTGAGCCTGCTCTATGGCGGCGAATATAAAACCATGATGCCCAAGCTGAAAAGCAAGAATTTTGAGGGCATGGAATTGATCCGTCCCCTGTATCTGATAAGGGAAAAGGATATTATCGAGTGGAAAGATGCAATGGGGCTGGATACCCTGCGCTGCGCCTGCAGGGTGACCCAGAGTGAAGACGGGGGCAAGCGCAAGCAGGTAAAGGATATGCTGGCAAAGCTGGAAAGCGAAACCCCCGCCGTATTCGGCAATATTTTTCACAGCATTGAGCATGTGAATCTGCAGACCGTGCTGGGATACCAGATGACCACCGACAGCCCGATTGTAAGGGTGGTTGGGGGCGAAGAGGAAGAGGGAATTTGATAAAAATAATGCGGGGAGAGGTTCTTTGTAAGCCAAAGAACCCCTCCCCGCGCCCCTCCAAGAAAGCTGTATGGAAATTTCCTGATGTTTTCTGCGCTGATTGCGTTTCCAAGCCAGATACAAAAATATCCCTGATAAGCAGGGACACATAAAAACAACAAAAGGAAACAAGAAGATTTCCCAATAGCTTTCTTGGAAGGGGAGCGGGGGAACCATTCTTTGGCTTCAAAGAATGGTTCCCCCGCAAATTAGATTACTCAATCTTACAACTTGATTTCTTCGTGCTTATCGGAAGAATCGTAGATGGCCTGCATCATCTTGGCAGTGATGGCCACAGTATCGATATGGGAGGCCAGCTTCTTGCCGGATTCCACGCAATCGACGAATTCGTTGATTTCAGTTTCGAAATGGGGATTCATTTCGAATTCGGGTTCATAGGAGACCAGCGCGCCCATTTCAGCGGTATAATAGGTGAATTTGCCGCCGTAGGTGAGGCGGATGCCGCCCTTATCGCCCATGAAATCGATATAGGTTTCGTTGGCGGCGTCAATATTCTGAGCCCAGGCGCCATGCACGGTGATCACGGGGCCTTCGGTGCGGATCAGGGCGGTGACGGAATCATCCACGTCATAGGTACCGTTCAGATCCTTGGTGTTTTCCGCCCACATGGAGCGATAGACGTAATTGGGCATATCCTTGCCCAGCTTGCAGAATGCCTCGCCGGTGACCGTCTTGGGGGCAGGATCGCCGGTGCAATACATGACGATATCCAGATAATGCACGCCCCAGTCAATCAGCGCGCCGCCGCCGGCGATGGCCTTGGTGGTGAAAGCGCCGCCCAGACCGGGGATGGAGCGATGCGCGCGGAAGGAAACATAGACATGGAAAACTTCGCCCAGCTTGCCGGCGTCGATATACTGCTTGATCTTGCGCACGCTGTCATTGAAACGATTGACCACACCGATATTCAACGTCATGCCGGTTTCGTGCTGGACTTTCTGCATTTCTTCCACTTCGGCAAAGGTGCGGGCAGCGGGCTTTTCGCAAAGCACATGCTTGCCGGCCTTCATGGCGTCAATGGAAATGACGGGATGCATATTATTGGGGGTACAAACAGAAACCGCCTTGATTTCAGGATCAGCAAGCACTTCATGATAATCCGTTACCGCAGTGCCGCAGCCGTATTTTTCCACGGCGGCCTGGGCGCGTTCAGGAATAATATCGCAGAAATACTTGATTTCCACATTGGGGTTTTTCATATAGGCGGGAATATGCGCATTGTTCGCAATGTTACCGCAGCCGATTACAGCAATTTTCATCCTGAAGTCCCTCCATTTATTTTGTTTAAATATTCTCAAAGAAGGCTTGGCCTTCCGAGGTACGAAGAACACCCATATCATCAAATTTGAGATAGGTGGGCTGGCTTTCCATATATTTGAGGATTTCATCCAGCCGCACGCTTTCCGTAAAGCAAAGCAGCGTCAGGGCCACGCCATGCTTCCGGGCACGGCCGGTGCGGCCGATGCGATGGAGATAGTATTCATTTTCATTGGGCAGATCATAATTGATCACCGCTTCCACGTCATCCACGTCAATGCCCCGGGCGGCAACATCGGTGCAGACCAGGATGGGGAATTTGCCCCGCTTGAAATGATTCATGACCTGGTTGCGCTTGGATTGGGGGATATCCCCGTGGAGCGCCTCGGTTTCGTAGCCGGCTTTATTCAGCCGTTCGCTGAGCCGGCGGCACATATCCTTGGTGTTGGTAAAGATCATCATTCGGCCATAAACATCGCTATCCAGCAGATACAGAAGATGATCGTATTTTTCTTCCCGGGTGGTGGGAATGACATACTGGGTGATCTTGGGCTTATTTTCGTTGGTGGCGGCAATGGTGATTTCCACCGGATCATGCTGGTATTTCCAGGAGATGGTCATGACATCCTGATTGGTGGTGGCGGAAAACATGACGAACTGCCGGGTGGTGGGGACGGCCTCAATGATTTTGCAGACGTCTTTTACAAAGCCCATCTTCAGCATTTCATCTGCTTCATCAATCACCATGGTATGCACGGCAGAAAGCCGGGCTGTGCCCCGCTGCATATGATCCAGCATCCGGCCGGGTGTGGCCACGATGATCTGGGGCTTTTTTTTCAATTGATTCAGCTGCCGGGAAATGGGCTGCCCGCCATAGAGCACAGCAATGCGCACTTCGGGAATGAAGGCAGCCAGCTTTTGCAATTCTTCGCCGATCTGCACGGCCAATTCCCGGGTAGGGGCAAGCACCAATTCCTGAATGCGGTTATCGGTCAGCGAAATATACTCCAGCATGGGAATGCCAAAGGCACAGGTTTTGCCCGTACCGGTGGGGGCGATGGCGATCACGTCATGGCCTTCCATCATGATGGGAATGGTTTTTTCCTGCACAGGGGTGGCGCTGGTAAAGCCCATTTTGCGCACCGCCTGCATAATTTCATTGGATAGATCCAGATTTTCAAAGCCCGTCGGCTGAGAAGTAGTTTCCACGATTATGTTCCTTTCTTTTTCGGAACCCGGTCCCGAATGCTTTCAATCATTTCTTACAGCGCCAGTATAGCACATCGGCAATCTTTCGGTCAATCATATTCGCGCAAAAAAACGCAGAAAAACGCAAGGTTTGTCAGCGGTTTATTTTTTGCGGGCAGGATTCAGTCGCCGGAGCAGCAGCATGCCCAGAATCAGCCCTGCCGGGAAGAGCATTACCCAGAGAAAACCGGTTTTCAGCGCTGCCTGGGAAAGGGGAGCGGCGGGATGCAGCCAGGTCATCAGGGAAGCTCCATTTTTCATCACTCCATCGCTGACCGCGCCCACGATGCTGGGGCCCACGCAGCAGCCCACATCCCCGGCCAGGGCCAGCAGGGCAAACATGGCCGTGCCCCCGGCGGGCAGCCGCTGGGCGGCCACGGAATAAACGCCGGGCCACATGACGCCCACCGCAAAGCCGGAAATGCCGCAGCCAATCAGGGAAAGCAGCGGCCAGGGAGAAAAGATCATGATGGTATAGCTGATCACGCAAAGAATGCTGCTGTATAAAATCCCCTGGGATACGGTGAGCCGCTTTAACCGACTGAAAAGAACGCGGGAAATACCCATGGTCAGGGCAAAGAGGCAGGGCCCCAGCAGATCGCCCATGGTTTTGGATACCTTCAGGCCCTCTTCGGCAAACAGGGAAGCCCACTGGCTGACGGAAAGCTCGGATGCGCCGGAGCAGAGCATCAGCAGCAGGAAAAGCCAGAAAATGGGCTTGATGACCAGATGCTTCAGCGGCATGGTTTCATGGCTTTCTTCCAGGGTACATAAGGGCGCTTTCAGGAAAAGCAGGCCGTTTGCCAAGGGAATCAGCGCCCAGAAAACGGGCAGATACTGCCAGCTTTCCGTGCCGACAAGCATAAAATAGCCGGTGGACAGAATCACCACGCCCATATGCCCCCAGCAATAGAAGGAATGGAGCAGGCTCATTTCGCTTTCTTTATTTTTGCTGGGCAGCGCCTCCACCATGGGGCTGACCAGCACTTCCAGCAGCCCGCCGCCAATGGCGCTCATGCAGGTGGCAAGAAGCAGCGCAGCGTAGGGATCAAAAAGACAGGGGAAAATGCTCAGCCCCAAAAGGCCCGCCGCTGCGAAAAAGTGGGCCCCCAGAATGCACGCCCGATAGCCGATACGATCCACAAATTTGGCGGAAAGCAGATCCACTGTCATCTGAATGGCAAAATTCAGGGTGATGATGAAGCTGATTTGCGTCAGGGAAATGGAAAATTGCTGCTGGAAGGTCAAAAAAAGCAGGGGAGACAGATTATTGACGATGGCCTGATTGACATACCCCACAAAACAGCCAAGGCGGGTATGCCGGTAAGTAAGCTGCATGATAATAAGACTCCTCGATTTATCAGATGTGTACCTGGCTGCAACCCCAGAGGGTGAAGCAGAAAATCAGAAAAAGGAAAATACCCTCGGCGATGGAAAGCTTTTTCTTTTCCGGGGAGATCAAAAGATAGAAATAGGCATAGGGCATCAGATCCACGGCATAGCGGGCGCCCAGCTGGAAGCCGCCGAAGGTGCGATGCAGGAGAAGCAGAAAAGCATGGATGAAGCAGGAAAGCATCACAACGGCCTTCGCCCAAGTCATTCGCTTTTTGATCAGATCGCGGATGGCGTAAATGATCATAAGCAGAAGCATGGGGCAGGCAATCAGCATGGAATAACCGAATTTTTTAAAGGCAATCGCGCCATTGGAAATTTCCAGGGGAAGGCCCCAGAGGAAGGTTTTCAGATTATTGAGCACATGATGAACGGAAAACTGAATTCCGCCTTGGAAGGAAAATTCCGGCAGATAATTATGCCCGAACTCCAGGGGATTGCCAAAGCGCACGAAATTATACAGCGCCAATCCCGCCGCCACGCAAAGCCCCAGAATCACGCCGGGCAGCAGCGCCCGGGCTGTGGTTTTGATGGGAAGGCCCGCCTGCTGATTGAGCCGCCAGTAAACAAAGAAAAGAGGCAGCGCATACATGGCATGGAAGGGCCTGCAGGCAACGGACAGGGCATAGCAAAGCAGCGCCGGCGCAGGAAAATCCATGGAAAGCAGGCAGATGGCGGCGGTGATCAGGAAAAAGGCCAGCACCTGGGCATGATACCACACGGCGCCATTGAGCGTAAGGGGCAAAAGGGAAGAGGCAAAGCAGAAAAGGAAGGAAAACAATCCGCCGGAAAGCCGGGAATAGCCCGCCCGCCGGAAGGAAACATACATCATCAGGCAGGCCGCGGCGGCGTAAAGCTTTACCAGCAGATTATCCGGGGTCTGATTGCCGAAAAGGAAGGTAAGGGGAAAAAGAATGACCGAGGGGAGCGGCGGAAAGGAAACATAGAATTCCCCTTCGAAAATTGCCAGCTCCAGATACGGATAATCACAGGGCAGATGCAAAAGCCCATCCCGCCAGGCCAGGGCCTGCAGGGTATAGGTATTATAAAAGGTAGGGCCAAAGAAGCTGCCCCCCAGCCACTGATGCATGATCCCCCACAGGATGATCATGGCAAGCAGCAGAATCAGCGGCGTAAAATCTTTTTTTCGGGTGTTGATCATCGCATGATCCTTTCTGGATTATTCATCCTCCACGGGCAGGGCGGGCCCGAGAACGCGGGCCTCCTGGCAGTTGAGCAGGGGCAAATCCCGCTTTACCCGGCGGTATTTGCCGCTCTTTTTCATTTCCCAGGCTTTCATATTATCCCGCAGTTCATCCTGCAGGGAGGCAATCACCCGGTTTTTCAAATCAGCATCCTCAATGGGGAACATCAATTCCACCCGTTTATCCAGATTGCGGGGCATCCAGTCAGCAGAGGAAAGATAGACCTCTCTCTCTCCGCCGTTTTCAAATACGAAGGCGCGGGTATGCTCCAGGAACCGGCCCACGATGGACCGCACCCGCAGATTTTCTCTGCCGCCCGTTTTCAGGCAGCAGATACCGCGGATGATCAGATCGATTTCTACCCCGGCGTCGGCGGCCTTATAGAGGGATTTGATGATCTTGGGATCCACCAGGGAATTCATCTTGGCGATAATCCGGGCAGGCTGACCGGCCAGCGCATTTTCAGTTTCCCGCTTGATCAGGCGCTTGATGGATTTGCGCAGATGGGTGGGGGCGGCGATGAGCTTTTCCATGGGCGCGGTTTCGCCGTAGCCGGTGACGGTATTGAAAAATGCCCCGGCGTCCCGGCCGATCACGTCATCACAGGTGAGCAGGCCCATGTCGGTATATAATTTGGCGGTGACGTCGTTATAATTCCCGGTGCCAAGATGCACATACCGGCGCAGGCCGTCGGGCTCCTTGCGCACCACCAGGGTGATTTTGCTGTGGGTTTTCAGCTTGGGCACGCCGTAGAAGACATGGCAGCCGGCCTTTTCCAGCTCCATGCACCAGTTGATATTGTTTTCTTCGTCAAAACGGGCACGCACTTCGATCAGCACGGTCACCTGCTTTCCCTGCTGGGCAGCCCGGGAAAGGGCGGCCACGATGGGGCTCTTGCCGCTGACCCGGTAGAGGGTTTGCTTGATGGCCATAACATTGGGGTCATCCGCCGCTTCGCAGATGAAGCGCAGCACGGGATCAAAGCTGTCAAAGGGATGATTGAGCAGAATATCGCCCTTGCGGATGGCACGGAAAACAGAGCCCGCCTCCCGGAAGCGTTCATCCAGCCGGGGAGTAAAGGGCGCGAAGCGGAAATCGTCAAAATCGGGCAGGGAGGAAAGCTGCTTCATGAAGAAATCCAGATACAGGGGCCCGGGAATGGAAAAGACGGCCTCATCGCTGACATCCAGATATTTCTTCAGGCGCATAATCAGGCGGTTATCCCCGCCGGCGGTTACCTCCAGACGCACCACATGCCCCCACTTGCGCTTTTTCAGGTTTTTGCGCATTTCGTTGATCAGGGCGTCGGCGTCGGTATCATCATAGACAAAATCAGTATTCCGGGTGATGCGGAAGGGCAAAATGGCGATGGGATGCGCCCCGCCAAACATGCGGCCGGAAAAAATGGACACCACATCTTCCAGCATAATGCCGCGGGCCTTGCCAATGCCCATGGGCAGCATGGTCACCCGGGGCAGGGAAGAGGGCAATTGCAAAAGCGCCATGCGGGGCGCGCCGCCCCGGACGGCAGGGGGCAGCAGCAGCGCCAAATGCAGCTTTCTGGCAGTAAGCAGGGGGAAGGGGCGCTTGTCATCCACGGCCCGGGGGGTGAGCAGGGGCTGAATCTGGGCGTCAAAATAATTGGAAAGCCAGTTGCGCTGCTCGGCGTCCAGGTCTTTGGGGGAAAGCAAATGGATCCCGGCCTGGGCAAGGGCGGGCAGATATTCATCATTGAGCAGTTCATACTGTCTGTCCACCATTTCCCGGACGGCGGGGAAAATCGCATCCAGCTGCTGCTGGGGGGTCATACCGGCAGGATCTTCCTTCTTGGGATTTACCTGGGTTTTCCGGGTCAGGGATCCCACGCGCACCATGAAAAATTCATCCAGATTGGAAGCGCAGATGGAAAGGAATTTTCCTCTTTCCAGCAGCGGATTATCGGGATTGGCGGCCTCCTCCAATACACGGCGATTAAATTGCACCCAGCTTAGTTCCCGGTTAAAAATTTCGCTCTTATCCATGATTGATCGCGTCCTTTGTGTTAATTGGTTAATTTACTGGTTAAGGTGATTTGGGTAACGGTGGGGGTATTAAAGAGGCGGAAGGCAGGAAGACCGATGGCCTCCGACGCCCCAAGACCGGGGCTGATATACTGAGGAATGCCAAGGAAGGTGGAAAAGCCCACCACCTTCTGATCCCCGGGGAACCAGCCTTTATTGCCCACCCCGGCGGATTCGGGCACCCGGACTGCCCCCACAAAGGGCAGCCGCCATTGCCCGGCGCAGTAATGCCCGGAAAGCACCAGAGAAATGGTGCGCACGTAGCTGTCATTTTCCGAGGCTGTCCACGCCTGCATATTTTCCAGGGCGGAAAGCTGGAGGGGATGATGAGTAAGGGCGATATGAATATCGGTTTCCAGGGTTTCCCGGCGGGCGGCGCGGATCCGCTGCAATTGCTCCTGCTGATATTCCACGGCCGTCATGGCGGCGGCGCGCTGCTCGCTTTCGGGCTCTTCCAGCAATTGGGCGTAGCGGGTGGAATAGGCGGTTTCGGATGCATCCACATCCAGGGTATAAACCCATTCGGGATAGATCCATAAATTGGCCTTGCCGACGGTAATTTTTTGCGGCGCATCCAGATAAATAGCGCCGTGGCTTTCCGCCTCCAGAATATAATCGGCCTTGGCGCTGGCATTGCCATGGGGCACGGCCAGGATGGGGGCGGGATCCTCATCCCCGATGATGAAATAAACAGGCACGTCATCCGGGAAAATATCCACCAAATCCAGGAACGCATCGATGCTGCCGTCTTTCCCGGTAATATCCCCGGTAATGCAGACGATATCATAGCTGATGCCTGCCAGCGTATCCGCCAGCCGTTCCTGCCTGGCGCCAAAGGAGAGCCCGTGCAGATCGCTGATATGCAGGATGCGGAAACGCTCCAGCGCAGAAGGAAGATTGGGCACCGTTACATTCTGCCGGCTGAGATTGACCCGGCTATTATTGATATGGTTGAATACCAGCAGCGTGGCAAGCACAAAAGACAGAAAAATCACCAGAAAAATCAGCGCGGGATGCCGCCGTCTTTCCGGGGCAAACAGGGGATCACGATAGCGTTTCACGGCCGTTCTCCTTTCCAAAGACTGGATACCATTATATATGAAAAAGCTGTTTTGCGCAATGCGGAATCAGCCGATTTTCAAGCGATGATCTGTAAATTTCAGGCGCTTGTTTTTGGCAATTTCCTTGATATGGATTTTTCCTTATGATATACTACCCCTTGAAAGAAACTGAAATTCAGGCATTGTCAGGTTTTGTCGGACGATCTTTGAATCATCCGTCCTGATTCGACAAAGCTTGTCATGGCAGGAAAGCATAAAAAGTGATACCATAATGGCGGGACGCCGCCGGGAGGATATACAAATGGCAAAAAAGAAAGTAAGCTTCCAATGCACGGCTTGCGGATATGAAACCTTAAGATGGCTGGGAAAATGCCCGGAATGCGGGGCATGGAATACGATTGAAGAAATCATGGTGCAGGAAGCGGAAATTGCAAAGCCCCTCAAGCAGCGGGGCGGCACCGGCAGCAGCGCCATGCCCATGCGGGAAATTGAAACGGGAAACCAGGTATATACATCCAGCGGCCTGCCCGAACTGGACCGGGTGCTGGGCGGCGGGATTGTAGAAGGCGCGCTGATGCTGGTGGGCGGCGATCCGGGCATCGGCAAATCCACCCTGCTTTTGCAGGTATGCGATCATCTGTGCAAAGCGGGGAAGCGGGTTTTGTATGTCAGCGGCGAAGAAAGCGCCCGGCAGATCAAACTGCGCGCCCAGCGGCTTGGCGCCCAGAACAGCGAAATGATGGTGCTGGCGGAAAATGCCATGGATCAGGTGGAGGAAAAAATGAAGGCCTATGCGCCGGATTTTTGCGTCATTGACTCCATCCAGACCATGTATCGCCCGGAAATGGGCAGCGCGCCGGGCAGCGTAAGCCAGGTCAGGGAAAGCGCGGCGCTGCTGATGCGCTATGCCAAAACGGAAGGCTGCGCCATTTTCCTGGTAGGGCATGTGACCAAGGAAGGTTCCCTTGCCGGGCCCCGGATTCTGGAGCATATGGTGGATGTGGTGCTCTATTTTGAAGGGGATCATCAGCATGAATACCGTCTGCTTCGGGCGGTGAAGAATCGCTTTGGTTCGGTGAATGAACTGGGCATTTTTGAAATGACGGGCAGCGGCATGCGGCCGGTCAAAAATCCTTCCGAAACGCTGCTTTCCCAGCGTGCCAAGGGCGCCAGCGGCTCCTGTGTGTTTTGCGGGCTGGAGGGTTCCCGCCCCATGCTGGTGGATATTCAGGCGCTGGTAACCCAGTCCTTTAACGCCGTGCCCCGGCGCACTGTGGATGGCATGGATTCCTCCCGTGTGATGCTGCTGCTGGCGGTGATGGAAAAGCGGGCAAGGCTCAAAATGTATAATCGGGACGCCTATATTAATGTGGCAGGCGGCCTTTCTTTGAGCGAACCTGCGGCAGACCTGGCCCTTTGCATGGCGGTGGCATCCTCCTATACCGATCGCCCTGTGCCCGGGGATTGGGCAGTGATGGGCGAAGTGGGCCTGGCCGGGGAGGTGCGCGGCATTTCCCAGCTGGAGCGGCGCGTGGCCGAATGCCAGCGGCTTGGCTTTACCCATATCCTTTGCCCCCGGGACAGCGCCCGGCATATCAAGGCCCCGGAAGGGGTTTATCTGCATGGCGTGGATACGGTGGCCCAGGCCATGGCGGTGATGGATCTTCTGCCCTCATCCTGATCAAAAATCATGAATGCACCCGGCATGGATAAAACAGGGCGGAAGGGTACATGCTATGGTTGTATTCATGAATTATCAGAAATGAGGGAACAGAGAAAATGGAAAAAACAAATCTTCCGTCTTTATCCAGGCATTATTATGCCCTGTGCGGCTTATTCTTAGGCGTGATATTGGCGGCGCTGCTGATGCAGCCCCTGCGTCTTTTGCCCCAGGGAGGCTATGCCTGGCTTTTTGCATTGCTGCTGTATGCGGTTTTGATGGGAACGGGCTGGCGTCTTGGATGGAAAAATGGGGATCGGAAGCAGGAAAAGGCGATGACCATATCCGCCAATCAGGCGATTCCCAAGGTGCTGGATACCTCTGTCATCATTGACGGGCGGATTTTTGATATCTGCAAGGCGGGCTTTCTGGAAGGGGAAATGATTATTCCCTCTTTTGTATTGGATGAATTGCGCCATATTGCCGACAGCGCCGATCCCCTGCGCCGGAACCGGGGAAGACGGGGATTGGATGTGCTGGGGAAAATGCAGGAGGAACTCAGATGCCCGGTGCGGATTGAAGAAAAGAATTATGAGGATGCAGAAGAAGTGGATGTGAAATTGCTCCGCCTGGCCCGGGATATTTCCGGCGCAGTGCTCACCAATGATTATAATCTGAATAAGGTGGCCGGAGTAACGGGGGTGCAGGTGCTGAATATCAATGAACTGGCCGGGGCCCTCCGGCCGGTGGTATTGCCGGGGGAAGAGATGACGGTGCATATCGTAAGGGAAGGAAAAGAACCCGGCCAGGGCATTGCTTATCTGGATGACGGCACCATGGTAGTGGTGGAAAACGGCAGAAGAAGGCTGGGAGAAACCATGGAAGTGGTGGTGACAACCGTTTTGCAGACCAGCGCCGGCAGGATGATCTTTGGCCGGCTGAAAATGGGCGAGGATAAGGTGGGCTGATTCGCTTTATTAAGAAAGAATCAGGAATTCTTTTACAGTTGTTACATGTAAATTACATGTTTTGCAACACTTCTGGAATAGGAATTTCACTACCTTTGTGCTACAATAGCATCATGACCAGGCCCGTCGTTTGATAAAGACAGGGCTGTATCCGGGAGAGGAGGCTTTTTTCATGATGAAAAAGCGTTTGTTGGCATTTTTGCTGGTATTGGTTATGATGCTGCCCGCGATTGCGTTGGCGGATAGTGCCGAAAGCGGCACGCTGCAATTTGGTATGGAGGGCGCGGAAATTCTGGCCCTGCAGACCCGACTGGAAGAACTGGGCTATTACAAGAATGGCCTGGACGGCAAATTCGGCAATGGCGTGCTGACCGCCGTAAAGCAATTCCAGCGCAATAACGGCCTGACTGTGGATGGCAAGGTAGGCCCCATCACCAAGGCGAAGATTTATTCCAGCGATGCGGTGGATGTGCCCACCGTGGAAGCCAGCAAGACCCTGGCCTTTGGCGCCAGCGGCGAACTGGTAAAGGAACTGCAGCGTCAGCTGCGGGCCACCTATTATTATGCCGGCAAGATCGACGGCATTTTCGGTGCGGAAGTAAGCCGCGCCGTCAAGGGATTCCAGGCTTCTGTCGGCCTGACCGCCGATGGCAAGGTTGGCCCTGCCACCCGCAATGCGCTTTACAACCGCGCCGCCAAGATTTTCAACGGCGGCATTCCGGTGCGTGCGCTGTCTGCCGGTTATCGCGGCTATGACGTGTATGTGCTGCAGCAGAAGCTGGTCAGCCTGAATTATCTTTCCATCACGCCCTCCGGCTTCTATGGTGAAGATACCGTGGCTGCCGTCAAGGCCTTCCAGAAGGCCAATGGCCTGACCGCCGATGGCCGTGCGGGCGCCGTGATCCGCCGCTATCTGTGGCCCACCACCGTCAATAACCAGGAAGAACAGGAAAACCAGGAACAGGGCACCGTGGATGATCCCTACAAGGATCGCACCATCAAGAGCGGTTCCTATGGCAAGGACGTGGCCAATGCCCAGATGCGCCTGAAGGCCGCCGGTTATCTGCTGGGCAATGCGGACGGCATCTTCGGCGTGAAGACCAAGGCCGCCGTTATCGCCCTGCAGAAGGATTACAATCTGAAGCAGGATGGCATTGTGGGCCCCTCTACCTGGGCTGTGATCAAGACGCTGAATGTTTCCAATGCAGAACCTGATGTGGTGGATCCTGAAGAACCCTCCGTCGGCGCCAATGTGGTGCGCATCGAACGGGGCGATAAGGGCGCCCGGGTAACCAAGCTGCAGCAGCAGCTGATCCAGCTGGGCTACCTGCCTGCCGGTGAAGACGATGGCAAATTCGGCCGCAAGACTGAAAATGCCGTTCGGAAATTCCAGAAGGATCAGGGCATCAAGGTGGACGGCATTGCCGGTACTCAGACCTTTGTGCGCCTCAACGAAGTGCTGGGCGTACAGTGGGATGTGCCCGTGGGCTGATAAGCATTTGCCGGCTTCAAACAAAATCTTCTTATAAAACCTGATTTTCCCCCCGCATGACGATTGTGCCTTTGGGCCATGATATGCCATGAGGGGGGAATATTT
This sequence comes from Clostridiales bacterium, assembly GCA_015056015.1. Taxonomy (GTDB): domain Bacteria; phylum Bacillota; class Clostridia; order Christensenellales; family Aristaeellaceae; genus RUG563. Next base: position 2,376 of record SVHD01000051.1, on the reverse strand, counting down.
TTATGAGGAAATCTGCAAATAAAAAATTCGGCGCACTGCTGCTGGCGATCATGCTGCTGGGCGGATGCGCTTCCGGAGAAAAAGAGAAGCTGCCAACGCCGGGCCAGACGCCGCAGAATGAGAGCAATATGGCAGAAATCCGCCTGCCTGAAAAACTGGAAATAAATGCAGATGGAACGCCTATACTTTCTGTATATCAGGTGGATGAGGAAGAAATGCGGGAAATGGATCTGGAAACCTATCTGCTGGGGGTGCTGGCAGGGGAAATGAAAAATGACTGGCCCATGGAAGCGCTGAAGGCACAGGCTATTCTGGCCCGCACATTCGTGCTGAAATTCTGCACGGAAAAGGAAAGCAAATATACAGGGGCGGATATTTCCACCGATATAGAGGAGGCCCAGGCCTACGACGCCACCGGCGTCAATGAGCGGATTGAGCAGGCTGTGAAGGAAACGCGCGGCATGATTCTTTCCTATAATAATAAGGAATTGCCCTATGCCTGGTTTCATGCCCATTCCGGCGGCATGACGGCCCGGGCAGAGGAAGGGCTGAATTATAAGGGCGGCGACGCCGGATATACCCAGGTGACGGAAGGAAAAGAAAGCGATCAGGCGCCGGAGGAAGCCCGGCAATGGGAAGCGGAGTTTACCGGGGAAGAGATGCTTCAGGCGCTCAAAGGCATGGGTATTAAGGAAATCAACGAGATAGAATCAATAGAAATCGGCGAAACGAGGGAGAGCGGCCGGGCGACGACGCTGCTGATCAATGGCCAGAGCGTTAATGCGCCGGATCTGAGAATTGCGCTGGGATCATCGAAAATGCGCTCCACTCTGCTTACGGGCCTGAAAATGCAGGATGGAAACATACATATGGAAGGCAAAGGATACGGCCATGGCGTGGGTATGCCCCAGTGGGGAGCCTATGGCATGGCGGAAAGCGGAAAAACGGCGGAAGAGATCGTATCTTATTATTTCCGGGAGGTGAAAGTGGAAAAAATCTGGTAGGATTGCATCTGAATCCGATAGAGATTTTTTGAAAAAAGATGACGGAATGGGAGAAAATGATCCTGTTCCGTCATTTTTTATTCCCAACAGTCGATGAAAAACATGGAAAATGCAGGGAAAAAACCGAAAAAATGCAAGTTAGGAAGAATGAAAGCGGCAAACGGTAAAAAAACAATGGAAAACCAGTGCAAATCATGAATTTCCTGTGTTTCCGCCTTGCAATTTTTCTATTCATGTGGTATCCTTATTTCCATCGAATCCAGAGGGCGAAAGCCCGCGCGGCTTTCGTAAAAGAAACGAGAAGGGAGAACCCAAACTATGAAGAAGCTGCTTGCTCTGCTGCTGTGCGCTGTGATGCTGATGAGCATCGTGCCCGCCATGGCGGAAGACGAAAAGGTCACCTTTACTTCCCTGTATTCTGGCGAAGTAACCACCCTGAACTATCTGATCACCACCTCTGCCAATGAATACGGAATCGCTGCCAACGTCATTGACACCCTGGTGGAATATGATGAATTTGGCCGTATGCTGCCCTCCCTGGCCCTGTCCTGGGAACCCACCGATAATGCCCAGACCTGGACCTTCAAGCTCCGTCAGGATGCGACCTGGGTCAATGGCAAGGGCGAAGTGGTTGGCAAAGTGACCGCTCATGACTTCGTGGCCGCTGCCAAGTACATCCTCACCTCCACCAATGCTTCCGCCAGCGCTAACCTGCTCTATGCGGATATCGAAGGCGCCGAAGAATACTACATGAGCACCATCCCCGCCGAAGGCGCTGACGCTCCTGCCGCCGTGCTGGATTTCGAAACCGTCGGCGTGAAGGCTCTGGACGATTATACCCTGCAGTATAAACTGACCAAGCCCATTCCCTACTTCCTCACCAAGCTGACCTACGTGTGCTACATGCCCGCGTATGAACCCTTCCTCAATGAAATGGGTGCTGACTTTGGTAAGGCCACCGGCAATGACACCCTGCTCTACTGCGGCGCTTACTACCTGAGCGAATTCAAACCCCAGGAAATCCGCGTGATGAGCAAGAACAGCGAAAACTGGGATGCCGATCGCGTGTACATCCACGAAATCATCAGCAAGTACAACAAGGAAGCCAGCGAAGTTTCTGCGCAGCTCTATCTGGCCGGCGAAGTGGATACCGCTACCCTGTCCAACGAAACCATCGCCAGCTGGCTGAATGATCCGGAAAAGTCTGGTTATCTGCATCCCGTTCGCCAGCAAGCGACCTACGCTTATTTCTACACCTTCAACTTCGATCCTCAGTTTGCGGAAGAATATGAACCCGAAAACTGGAAGATCGCTGTCAACAACGAAAACTTCCGCAAGTCCATCTTCGCCGGCCTTGACCGTGTGAAGGCGA
>SVHD01000050.1 GCA_015056015.1 Clostridiales bacterium | reverse complement strand
TCTGGGTGAGAAGATTCGAACTTCCGGCCTCTTGAACCCCATTCAAGCACGCTACCAAACTGCGCTACACCCAGATGGCTGATCGAATCAGCGTTATCAATTATAGCAGTAACATGGAGACTTGTCAAGGGGGAAAATGCAATTTCTTTCAAAATAAAATAAAAAAAGAAAGGGAAAGGGAAAAACAGGGCGGCGTTTCTTCCTATTTGTTAAAGAAACTGTGAAATAAGCAGAAAAATATCGTCTTCAATATGGCTTTTTAAAAATTTTGTAGTATAATGTAGCTATAGACGTATGCAGTTTTTTAAGAAGGCTGCAAGCTGCGTCTGCGGAAAGGATTTTTTATGATCTACGATTTGCAGAAAGCAAGCGTATGGAAGCGGATTTCGGCCTATTTATTTGATGGCATTCTGCTGGTGATTCTGTCGGTGCTGCTGGCCACCGGGCTTTCCCTGGTAACGGGGTATGACCGATATAACCAGGCGCTGGATGAAAGCTATGCCCGGTATGCCCAGGAATATCAGGTGGATTTTGAAATGTCCCTTTCGGAATACGAGGCGCTTTCGCCGGAGGGAATGAAGAACCTGGAAAACGCCTATGCCGCCCTGAATGCCGACGAGGCTGCCGTGCATGCCCAGCAGATGGTGATTCAGCTGACGCTGATGATTGCCTCCGTTTCCATCCTGCTGGCCTTTCTGGCGCTGGAATTTGCCCTGCCCCTGATCCTTGGCAATGGGCAGACCCTGGGCAAAAAGATTTTCGGCATTGCGGTGATGCTCCGGGATGGGGTGAAAATTTCCCCGGTGGCGCTGTTTATCCGCACGGTGCTGGGCAAATATTGCCTGGAAACGATGGTGCCGGTGCTGGTGATTTTCCTGATGTTTTTCGGGGATCCGGGCATGATGGGGCCGCTGGTGCTGCTGGGCATTGGCCTTTTGCAGGTGATTTTGCTCATCGCCACCCCCACCAATTCCCTGATTCATGATTGCCTGGCCACCACGGTGACGGTGGATCTGGCCAGCCAGATGATTTTTGATTCCAAGGCGGCGCTGATCGCCTATAAGGAAAAAGTGCAGGCGGAAAAGGCCGCTGCGCAGCCCTATTGAGATTACCTTACTACACTATATAGAAAAGAAGGGGAATCGTATGAAAGTTGTTCTGCAGAATTTGACGAAAATCTTTCCCAGCCGCAGCAAGAAATCCGGAGAAGAAGTGGTTGCCGTCAGCAATTTCAATTTTGAAATTCCCGATGGCAAATTGATCGGCCTGCTGGGCCCCTCCGGCTGCGGCAAATCCACCACGCTGTATATGATCAGCGGCTTGCAAAAGCCCACCAGCGGCAAAATCTTTTTCGGTGATGATGATGTGACCAATCTTTCTACCGAAAACCGGGGCATCGGCCTGGTATTCCAGAATTATGCCCTCTATCCCCATATGACGGTGAAGCAGAATATCCTCTTCCCCCTGCAGAATCTCAAGGGCGAGGATAAGCTTTCCAAGGAAGCCATGCTGGAAAGGGCCTATGAGGCCGCCCGCCTGGTGCAGATTGAAGAACTGATGGATCGCAAGCCCAGCGAGCTTTCCGGCGGTCAGCAGCAGCGCGTGGCCATCGCCCGTGCGCTGGTAAAAATGCCCCGGGTGCTTTTGCTTGACGAACCCCTTTCCAATCTGGACGCCCGGCTGCGGCTGCAGACCCGCGAAGAAATCCGCCGCATCCAGAAGGAAACCAAGATTACCACCGTCTTTGTTACCCATGACCAGGAAGAAGCCATGTCCATTTCCGATATGATCGTGGTGATGAAGCTGGGCGTGGTGCAGCAGATCGGCGAACCCCAGGAAGTATACGATTCCCCCGCCAATCTGTTTGTGGCCAAATTCCTGGGCACGCCGCCCATCAACGTATTTGAAGGCAAGGTGCAGGGCGAAAAGCTCTTCATCGGCGAGGCCGCCGTGCTGGATGTGCCCGGCGTCAGCGATCAGGAAGTGCATGTGGGCATCCGTCCCGAAGGCTTCACCCTGGATGATAACGGCCCCCTCAAGTGCAAGCTTTCCAATGTGGAAGTGATGGGCCGGGACGTGAGCATCGTTTCCACCCACGATCATTCCGAAAATCCCATCATCCGTTCCATCATCAATGCGGATCAACGGGTGAATGTGGCCTCGGATGTGGTCAGCTATTCCCTCAAGCCCCATAAGGTATTCCTGTTCAGCAAGGATACTGAAGAGAGGATTTTCTTTGAGGTGAAGTGACATGGTTGATAATAAACAGCAATGGAAGGCCTGGCTGTATCTATCTCCCTGCATCATTTTGCTGCTGGTATTTACGGTGTGGCCCATTATCAATACGGTGCGCATGGCCCTGCTGGAAAATTACAGCGGGCTGAAGGCCGCCGGCGGCCAGGTATTCAATTTCGGTATCGGGAATTTTACCAAGGTTATCAAATACAGAAGATTCGTCAGCTGCCTGAAAAATACGGTGCTGCTGTGCGTATGGACGGTGCCCATTTCCACGATTCTGGCGCTGCTCATCGCCGTGGCCCTCAATTCCATCAAGCCCCTGCAAAAGGCGCTGCAGACCATCTTCTTCCTGCCCTATGTGACCAATTCCATCGCCATCGGCATGGTGTTTGCCGCCATGTTCAATATCGTGGGCAGCTTCTATGGCACGGAAAATGAAATCGTAGAAACGGCGGGCATCATCAATAACGTGATTGAATTCTTTGGGGGAACCCATATCAACTGGATCAATTACGGCTCCTCCTATACGGCCAATATGGTGGTCATGGTCGTCTATATTGTCTGGAATGCCCTGCCCTTCAAGATCCTGGTATTGCTGGGCGGCTTGCAGAGCATCAATAAGCAGTATTACGACGCCGCCAAGGTGGATGGCACCTCCCGGAAGCGGATTTTCTCCCGCATCACGGTGCCGCTGCTTTCGCCCATGCTGGCCTACGTGATCATTACCGGCTTCATCGGCGGATTCAAGGAATATACCAGCATCGTTGGTATTTTCGGCGAAACCATGGGCCCGGCCAATGACGCCGGCCGCCTCAATACCATGGTAGGCTTTATCTATGACGCGCTCAGCACCAATAATCAGGGCCGTGCCAGCGCCGCCGCATTGATTCTCTTTGGCATTATCCTGGTGGTTACCCTGATTAACCTGCAGGTCAGCAAAAAGCGCGTTCATTATTGAGAGGTGCCGTATGTCCAAAGATACAATGCAAATTCTGCATGCCAAGGATATGGGGAAGGAATCCTCCCGCTCCCGGGTGATGGGGATTCTGGTTCAGGCGCTGACGTATGCTTTTCTGCTGCTGATGGCGCTGATCGTGCTTTTCCCCTTCTACTGGATGATCATTTCCTCGCTGAAAACCCTGGATGAATACCGGCTCAATACCCCCACCTTCTGGCCCCGGGTGATTATGTTTTCCAACTATCTGGAGGCCTTCACCGCCGCAAAGCTTGGCCGGCTTTTCATCAATACCATGTATGTGGGCCTGGTATCCACCCTGCTTTCCCTGGTGATCACCGTGCTTTCCGCCTTCGCCTTTGCGCGGCTGGAATTCAAGGGCAAGAATGCGCTCTTTGCCGCCCTGCTTGCCACCATGATGATCCCCGGCGAATTATTCACCATCACCAATTATCAGACGGTGACCACCTTCGGCTGGATCAACACCTATACGGTTCTGATCGTGCCGTTCCTGGTGAGTATCTTCTATATCTACCTGCTGCGCCAGAATTTTTTGCAGATTCCCAATGAACTGTATCTGGCGGCCAAGGTGGATGGCACCAGCGATCTGAAATACCTGTGGAAGGTGATGGTGCCCCTGGCGCTGCCCACGCTGATTTCCATCACGATTCTGAAAATGATGGGCGCCTGGAACAGCTATATCTGGCCCCGGCTGGTGGCCAATGATGAGGCCCATCGCCTGATCACCAACGGCCTGCGCAATGCCTTTACCACCACCTCCGGCGACGTCAATTATCCCGTGCAGATGGCGGCGGTTGCGCTGGTATCCGCGCCGCTGTTCCTGGTATTCATTTTCCTGCGCAAGTATATCATGTCCGGCGTCAGCCGCAGCGGCATCAAGGGCTGATGCAAAAAAGGCAGCCCGCTGCCTGATTTACTTTGGTTAATAGGCCGTCACCGGCCTGTTACATAGAAAAAACACATTTCAGGAAGGAAGGAACACCAACATGATGAAGAAAATCATCGCCATGCTCCTGCTGCTGGCCGTGCTGATGACCGGCATGACCAGCGCCTTCGCCGCCGAAACCGAAGGCTATGACGGCAGCGAAGTGACCATCAAATTCTACACCGCTATGGGCGCCCGCCTGACCCCCGTTCTGGACGCTTACATCGCTGAATTCAACGCCCTGTATCCCAACATCAAGATCGAATACACCGCCGACGCCGGCTATGATGACGTGCGCGATCAGATCAGCACCGAAATCACCGTTGGCAGCCAGCCCCATCTGGCCTATTGCTATCCGGACCATGTGGCCCTGTATAATCTGGCCAAGGCCGTCAAGACCCTGGATGATTTCATCGACAGCGAAGCCGTGATCACCCGCGCCGACGGCACCACCGAAATCCTGGGCCTGACTGCGGAACAGAAGGCCGATTTCATCCCCGGCTATTATGCCGAAGGCCAGCAGTTTGGCGATGGCCTGATGTACACCCTGCCCCTGAGCAAATCCACCGAAGTGCTCTACTACAACAAGACCTTCTTTGATGAAAACAACCTGAAGGTGCCCACCACCTGGGCTGAAATGGAAGAAGTCTGCGCCGCCATCAAGGCCATCGACCCCGAATCCATTCCCATGGGCTATGACTCCTCTTCCAACTGGTTCATCACCATGTGTGAACAGTATAAGTCCCCCTACACCAGCGCCACCGGCGATCACTTCCTCTTCAACAACGAAGTGAACCACGGCTTCATCAAGATGTTCCGTGACTGGTATCAGAAGGGCTATATCACCACCCAGAAGCTCTACGGCGCTTACACCTCCGGTCTGTTTGTGAACACCACCGGCACCCGCAGCTACATGTCCATCGGATCCTCCGCCGGCGCCACCTATCAGCGTCCCGCCGCCAATGCGGATGGCTCCTATCCCTTCGAAGTGGGCATCGCCAGCATTCCCCAGGTAGATCCCGCCAATCCCAAGGTCATCTCCCAGGGTCCCAGCCTGTGCATGTTCAAGAAAGACAACGAACAGGAAATGTACGCCACCTGGCTGTTCATGAAGTTCCTCACCACCAATATCGGCTTCCAGGCCGAATTCTCTGAAGCTTCCGGTTATGTGCCGGTGCTCAAGTCCGTTGCCGAAAACGAATATTATGCCGATCTGCTGGCCAAGGCCGACGGCGGCAAGCATATCGCTTTCCTGAGCGTGAAGGTTTGTCTGGAACAGGCTGACGCCTATTACACCTCTCCCGCCTTCAACGGCTCCTCCGTGGCCCGCGATCAGGTCGGCACCCTGCTGGATACCTGCCTGACCATTCCCGAAGGCGATGTGGACGCCGCCATCGAAGACGCCTTCCTGGATGCCATCGACGAATGCGAATACAGCGTTTTCTGATTCCTGATTGCAGGCAATGAAAAAAATGCTGAAAAGATTTGCCTGGCTGATCCTTCTGTGCCTGTTGGTTTCCTGCCCTGCCCTGGCGGATGAAGCGGCTGATCCCGTGGATTTCGCCGGCAGGGTCACCCTGAATCTGCATTCGGAAACCGTAAAGCAGGAAGTGACGGTCAAAACCTATGTGGACGGGGATACCACCCATTTCCTGGTTTCCGAATCCGTGATGGAGGGCGGCGTGCTCAAGGCCCGGTATCTGGCCGTGAACACCCCCGAAACCACCGGAAAAATTGAGGAATACGGAAAAAAGGCGGCCCAGTTCACCCGGGAAAAGCTTTCCAATGCCACCTCGATTATCATCGAATCGGATACCGGCGCCTGGAACAAGGATTCCACCGGCGATCGCTATCTGGTTTGGATCTGGTATAAGCAGGAGGGCATGGAGGAATACCGGAATCTGAATATTGAAATCCTGCAAAATGGCCTGGCCAATCCCAATGCGGCCAAGCAGAATCGCTACGGCGATACCTGTATGGCGGCCGTTACCTATGCCAGGGAGCAGAAGCTGAATATCTTTTCCGGCCAGAGGGATCCGGATTTCTACTACGGCGATGCAGTGGAATTGACCCTGCGGGAGCTGCGGTGCAATCCGGAAACCTATGAAGGCATCAAGGTGGCCTTCAACGGCGTCATCACCATGAATAGCAACAACAGCGTATTCCTGGAGGCCTATGACGCGGAAACGGACAGATATTACGGCATCTCTGTCTACTATGGGCATAACATGAGCGGAACGGGCCTGGAAATCCTTTCGGTAGGCAATGAAGCCCGCATCGTTGGCACGGTGCAGTATTACGAGGCCGGGGGCACCTGGCAGGTATCGGGGCTGACCTATCGGGGCATGAAGCCCAAGGATCCCAGCAATATTCAGAAAATCAGCGAAGGGCATCTGCCCGCCTATGTGCTGACCGATCCCGATTCCTTTGCGAATATGGAAATCATCCAGGAAGTGAATGGGGAAGACAAGGCCTTTTCCTATGCGGAGCTGGCCATGGCTACCTCCATCGAGATGAAAAATCTGACCGTGACGGATGCGTATACCACCACGGATGAGGATTCCTCCTCCCATGGCGCGATCACGCTTTCCTGTATGGCGGATGGCATTCCCGTCAAGGTGCGCACCGGCGTTTTATACGACGAAAACCGCGCCCTGATCACCCAGGATCTGCTGCTGAATAAAACCATTGACGTAAAGGGCATCGTGGATTATTACGAAGGGGAATACCAGATCAAGGTATTTTCCTGGAATGCGATCACCATCCATCCTTAAAAACGGATAAAGGAGCCATCGATTATGAAGAAATTGCTTGCCGTGCTGCTGGCCCTGGCCCTGATGCTGGGCGCCTGCTGCGCTTTCGCGGAAAATGTTGAAAATCCCGATCTGAAGAATGCTGCTTCCTATCTCTTCATGCTCTACAAGAATGTCAAGCGGACCGAACCCACCGCTACCCCCGCCGATTACACCGTGCTGGGCGTGGTCACCGTGGATGGCGTGGAATACGCCGTGGAATGGACTGCCGATTCTGAAACCATCAAGATCGTCCCCAATGATGACAAGACCGTCACCATCGACGTGGATGACAAGAACCCCGAAGAAGTCAACTATGTGCTGACCGCCACCGTGAAGGATGAAAACGGCAACACCTATCCCGTATCCTTCGAACGCATGGTGCCCGCCGCTTTCATCATGGACGCCGGCATGAGCTATGCGGATATCGTGGATTATATCTACACCCTGCAGGATGGCCAGGCCACCGAAGAAACCTTCCGTCTCTTTGGTACCATCGTGAAGATCCCCACCGCCTGGAGCGAAGAATACAAGAATATCACCGTTGATATCGCTGTGGCCGGCAAGGAAGATATGCCCGTGCAGTGCTATCGTCTCTCCGGCGAAGGCGCTGATAAGCTGCAGGTTGGCGATCAGATCACCGTGGAAGGCATCGTCAAGAATTACAAGGGCCTGATCGAATTCGATAAGGGCTGCCAGCTGATCGGTATGGGCGAAATCGTGAGCCAGAAGGCCATCGTGGAAGCCGCCTACGCCGTGCAGGATGGCAATGCCATGCCTTACCCCACCGCTCTGATGGGCGAAATCATCCGCATCCCCACCGCCTGGAGCGAAGAATACAAGAATATCACTGTTGATATCGTTTGCGACGGCCTGGAAGAAATGCCCATCCAGTGCTACCGCCTCACCGGCGAAGGCGCTGCTGATCTGAAGGTTGGCGACGTCATCGGCGTATTTGGCACCATCAAGAATTACAAGGGCCTGATCGAATTCGATAAGGGCTGCCAGCTGATCCCCGCCGAAAGCGCCAAGGATGTGCGCACCGTGCTGGGCGCCTATAACCTGCAGGATGGCGACGCCGAAACCACCGCCAAGACCCTCACCGGCACCATCATCCGCATCCCCACCGCCTGGAGCCCCGATTATAAGAATATCACCGTGGATATGGAAATCGCCGGCCTGGCCGATTATCCCATCCAGTGCTACCGTCTCTCCGGCGAAGGCGCTGATACCCTGGCCGAAGGCGACGTGATCACCGTTACCGGTACCCTGAAGAATTATAAGGGCACCATCGAATTCGATAAGGGCTGCCAGCTGGTTGCCAAGGTGGAAGCCGCTGCTGAAGAAGTGGCCGCCGAAGAACCCGTTGCTGAAGAACCCGCTGCCGAAGCCGAAGAAGAATTCACCCCCGTTCTGGCCGCCACCCTCGGCGAAGCCATCCTCCGCTCCGGCCCCGCTACTTCCTACGAAATCCTGGACGTTCTTGAATATCAGCAGCTGCTGGTGGCTCAGGAAGTCGTTCCCGGCGAAGACGGCACCGGCGATTGGTACAAGGTCTGGTACAAGGGCCTGGATGGCTATATCGCTGCCGGCATGATGGAACTCTGGGACTAAGCAATTGCAAATCAATGGGCGGAACCAATCCTTGATTCCCCCGCCCCCTCCGGGATCATCTCCCCGGAGGGGATTTTTATATGCACAACGAGGGCAGGGGCCTCCGCGGCCCCTGTACCCTGCGCCAGAGGAGGAACTCCTCTGGACTCCGGTTTGCGAAGTGGCTGAGGGTGGGAAATCGCGGTGATTTCCGCATGAAGCTTGGGAGACGACGAGGCAGGGGGCTCCGCGCCCCCTGTACCCCGCGCCAGAGGAGTTCCTCCTCTGGACTCCGGTTTGCAAAATGAGTTGGGTGAAAAATTGCGGTTGTTTCCGCACGAAACTTGAGGAAACGAGAACTTTAGAAAACGATTGCAATAATCCACGGGCCAACCGAAAACAAAAAACGGCACGGAAGAGAACAAGTTCTCTCCGTTGCCGTTTTTTAGTAGCAGCGGGAAATTGCCGTTAGAGAAGTTTGTTCGTTCCGCAATTGGGTCCAGGGTCGATGACCCTGGTTTTCCCGGATGCTTTGCATCCGCTGGGCGGCAAATGCCGCCCGGCCCGTGGATGCCGACAACGTTTCCCCAAATAACAGCGGGAAACCGTTTGTAGAAAATCCAATCTCGTTTCGCTATTGGGTCCAGGGACAATGTCCCTGGTTCGGGGGGGCTGAATAAGCCCCATACGTTCCCAAATTATCACTGGCACTCAAGCTGATCAGAATCGTCCAGAAAAATCCAGTACGACTTTCTTGGAAGGGGGTGCGGGGGGAACCATTCTCAGGGAAAAAACCCGGAGGGTTTTTGACGCGGCTAAAGCATCCGGCAGGCGGCATGCTGCCATCCGGCCCGTGGCTATCTTTATCCGTTATTGCCCCACTGGCACTCAGGCAGATTAGAATCGTCCAGAAAAATCCAGAATTACTTTCTTGGGGTGGGTGAGGTGGAACCATTCTCAGGGAAAAAACCAGAGGGTTTTTGACGCGGCTAAAGCATCCGGCAGGCGGCATGCTGCCGCCCGGCCCGTGGTTGTCGATACGTATCCCAATGCCCCACTGGCACTCAAGCTGATCAGAATCGTCCAGAAAAATCCAGAATGACTTTCTTGGAAGGGGGTGCGGGGGGAACCATTCTTTGGTCACAAAGAATGGTTCCCCCCGCATTATTTTTTCCCCCAAAAAAGAACTGTTTTTCCATTTTGTTTCGTCTAATAGGTGAAAGGAGGCAGAAAGCCATGGATACGGAAAGAATCGCCCGATTGGAGCGCCTGATGGCGGCGCATGGCACGGATATCATCCGGTTATGCGCGCTGCAATTGGGGGACAAGGACCAGGCGGAGGACGCCGCGCAGGACACCTTTGTAAAAGCGTGGCGGGCGCTGCCCCGGTTCAAGGGCGAATGCAGCGAAAAAACCTGGCTTTTTCGCATTGCGATCAATACCTGCAGGGATTATCAGCGTACGGGATGGTTCCGGCATATGGATCGCCGCCTGACCCCGGATGATTTGCCCCTTGCCGGGCAGGGGGACGCCCCATTTTTCCGCGGCGAGATCACCGAGCTGGTGCTGGCATTGCCTGGAAAGCAAAAAGAGGCGGTGCTGCTGCGCTATTATCAGGAAATGCCGCTGGAGGAAATGGCCCGGGTGATGGGCATTTCTGTATCCACGGTGAAGCGGCTGCTGAAAAAGGCCAATGGAGCCCTTCGCCGGAAGCTGAAAGGATGGATGGAAGATGAATGAAATGAAGAAACGGCTGGACGCCGAGCTTTCGCAGCTGGAATGGAAAAATGAGCATCGATTGCAGGTGCTGAAACGAATTGATCAAGGAGGCAAACCTATCGTGAAAAAGAGATTTTCGGCGGCGATTTCCTTGGCGCTGGTTTTGATCGTGCTTTCTGCAGGCGCGCTGGCGGCGGGAACCATCTTTTCGCCCCGGTATGATGCAGCCAGACTGGCCAATGAAGCGCTTTATCAGCAATACGGCCTGACCCCTGAAATGATGACCCTTTTCCATCGCAGCGTGAATGAAAACGCCGATGGCAGCATGGTGGTGATCTATGAAACCCTGGATCCCTATGTGCGCACCGGGGAAAACCGACTGGGGACTTATACGGTGGTGATTCGGGATGGCAAGGCCCAGGCCCAGTGGAGCCTGGATGGCGTGGATACCGCGGGCGGCCTTTCCGCCAGGGCCTGGGGCAAAGAGCAATTGAATCAGTATATTCATGATTATGGCAGCGTTCAGCAGTATTTGAAGGAAAATCATATGCTGGGGGATGTTTCCATGGGCCTGCCCGCCATGATCTGGGAGGAATATGAGGAATTGCAGAAAAAGAACCGGCAGGCCGTGGAAAATGCCGCGAAAATCACCCTGGCGGAAGCCCGGGATCTGGCCCGGCAGGCCATTATCGGCGAATACGGATTGACTGAAGCCCAGGGCGCGGCTCTTGCCCAGGGGGAAACGGATTCCATCTATGCCATGGAATATACGCAGGAGGACGAAAAGCCCTGCGTCAGGCTTTACTTCCATCTGACGCAGGGGGATTCCTGGCAGGAAAAGGATGGCATTTATGTGGTGATTGTGAATATGGAAAGCGGCGTGATTGAAGATATGATCTATGATTCCGGCCTGGCGGGCAATGGCTGAAAACAGCTGAGATTTCAGCAGGGGAGCGGCGAAAATCCGCCCCCCTTTTTCGTTTCTTTTTTGACAGAAAAAATGGAATCTGTGCAAAAAAAGCGCATTTTCCATTTTTGCAAGTGAACCGCGTTGACGGTGAAAAAGGACAATGATATAATGGCGATGGATGAAAAGCGCCGCCGGAAGCGGCAAATATAAAGAAGAAAGAAAGCGGGATGAGGATGGAAAAGAAGCTGAAGATCGGTATTATCGGCACCGGCGGGATTGCCCACTCCCATATGCGGGCGTATCTGCGCAGGGATGATATTGAAATCGTGGCGGGCTGCGATATCGTGCCCGGCAAGGCCAAGGCATTTTTTGAAGAATTTGGCGTGCCTTCCGCCCGTTGCTATGAATCCCATGAGGAAATGCTGGATAAGGAAGAATTGGATGGCGTTTCCGTCTGCACCTATAATTGCCAGCATGCCGCCCCCACCATTTATGCGCTGGATAAGGGCGTGAATGTATTGCTGGAAAAGCCCTTCTCCGTTACCATGGAGGAAGCGGCGGATATGATGCGCGCCGAAAAGCGCAGTGGAAAAATTCTCACCCTGGGCTTCCAGCCCCGCTTTGATAAAAATATGCAGCAGATCAAGCGCATTGTGGAATCCGGGGAACTGGGCAAGATCTATTATATCCAGACCGGCGGCGGCCGTCGTCGGGGCATTCCCGTCCGGGATGATAAGACCAGCTTTATCGAAAAGGATACCGCCGGCGTGGGCGCGCTGGGGGATATCGGCTGCTATTCGCTGGATATGGTGCTCAATGCCATCGGCTATCCCAAGCCCCTGACCGTTTCCGGCTTCAAGACCGCCTATTTCGGCACCAATCCGGAAACCTATCGCTATAAGGTGCAGGATCCGGAAAGGATCGCCTCTCTCTTTGGGGTGGATGATTTCGCCGGCGCCCTGATCCGCCTGGAAGGGGATATCATTCTGGATTTCCGCATTTCCTGGGCCATGAATTTGAATACCCCCGGCGATACCATCATCCTGGGCACCAAGGGCGGCCTGCGCATTCCCTCCACCGATTGCTGGAACGGCACGGTGGGCGGCCCCATGACCATCTATCGCGAGGTGGCCGGCCAGAGCATGGAAATGCAGGTGCCCATTCTCAGCGATAGGCCCGAGGAAGGCAATCTGTGGGATCGGAAGGTGGGCTCTTTCCTTGCCGCCATCCGGGAAAATGGCCCCGCCCCCGTGCCCACCAGCCAGATCATCAAAAATCAGGCCATCATTTCCGGCATTGCCCGCTCCGCCGAGGTGGGCCGGGAAGTGGAAATCGAAATTCCGGAGATTTAACGGTATTTTACTGAATAAGAAAATCCCTGTGCAGATTTTTTCCGCACAGGGATTTTTTTCATTGAAAGCAGGGAATTACCGGCGGCCGTCCCCGCCGCAGGAGGTGCAGGTGCTGGATTTGGTGCCCCGACCGGAGCAGGAGGAGCAATTCCGATCCCCGGATCCGGAACAGGCGGAGCAGCGCTGCTTGCCGCCGGAGCAGGAAGAGCAATCCTTATACCCCCGGCCGGAACAGCTGGAACAGCGCTTGCTGCCGTTTTTGCCCGTGCCGTAGCAGCTGCCGCAGCGCCGTTCGCCGCTGCCATAGCAGCCGCTGCAATTATTATAGCCCTTGCCGGAGCAGGACATGCAATCCCGTTCGCCATCGCCGCCGCAGCTGGAGCAGGAACGCTCTACCTGGCCGTCGCCGCCGCAGGTGGTGCAGCGGCTGGTGGTGCTGGGCCGGCTGGTGGGCGCAGCGGTGGTTTTCGTGCCGGGCTTGGGGGTGGCGGTGGCCTTGGCATTGGAATTGCTGCTGCCATCGTAGCGATCGCCGGTATCCTTATAATTGAATTCGGGCCGGAAATAGACCCACAGGGTGGCATTGCCGGAGCTGACGATATTATACTGCAGGAACACCTGGCAATTTTCGCAGCGCCAGTTATGCTCGTCACTGAAAACATTGAAGGAACCCATGGACGCGGAGCCATCATACACCAGCGCGTAATTGACCCGGTCATAGCTGCCATAATCGATCTGGAAATTGGCGATCATATCCAGATCATATTTACTGGTCAGCAATTCCACATAGGCCTTGGCCAGGCTGATGATCAGGGATTGGGAACCGGAGAATTTTTCCAGGGTCAGATAATCCTTTTTCTCGGTTTCCTTTAATTCCAGTTGATTCCTGGAAAAGCTTTTGAAATCGGGTAGGGTGGCCTTGGACGCCGCCAGGGAAAAGGATGGCAGCATGCAAAGGATCAGCACAAAAGCCAGCAGACGTTTCATGATAAAGCTTCCTTTCAACAGTATATTTTTTCCATATTATATCATCCGGCGGGAAAAGATGCAAGGAAAGGGCAGAAAATGATCAAAAAAAAAGCGAAAGGACGCCGGGCATCCTTTCGCCGAAAAGAATTTGAATTTTCGATTTTCTTCAGGAAACGTGAAGGCGTTTTTGCTTCCCACCGGGAAGAAAAGCATTTTGCCTGTAAGTTTCACTGGCATTCAGGCTGATCCAAGGACGAACAGTATCATCCAGAGCAGGTTTTCGGGAGGGTGCGGGAGGGTGCTTTTGACTCAAAAGCATCCTCCCGCAATTCTTCTCGTTTTCCCCGCAATTCTTCCCGCTCCCCTTTTACTCAGTTAACCGTGAAGGAAGCGGTATCCACCAGCTTGCCATCCCAGAAGAGCTTATAGGTATACAGGCCGGTGGGCACATAGCCGTGGGCCTCGATCAGATTTTCGAAATAATCATCGAAGTAATAGAAATTCCAGTAGAAGTAGGTATCGCCGGCGGGCAGGGTATTATTGCTGGCAAATTCCACATAGCTCCAGCCGTTGGGGGCCTCGATAGCGACCTGGAAGAAATAATGCTTTTCATCCTTGAACCGGGGATAATCCAGCTGCACATAGGCGCCGAAATCCATCTGAGAGATGGAATTTTTGATGGTATTGGCGGAGAAGCGCTGCACCGTGGATTTCTGGCCGGAGGCATTAACCTGCTTCAGCGTGAATTCGCTGATACCGGGCTTCTGGTTGAAATCGTTGAAATGCTGGAGAGAGCCGGCAAAATAGGTATACACATCGGAGGAATTGCCGTTGGCGTCCTTCACCCAGATCCAGTAATCCTCGCCGGGGATCAGCTGGCTGGAGGTATAGGATTTGTTATTGATGGTGTTGGTGACCCAGTTCCAGCCTTGGGCGTCCCGGTCATCCTCCAGGCTGTTGCTCAGCTTGCGCACATAGTACAGCTGATAGGGGGAAGCGCCGGCAGAATCGCTCCAGCGGATCTGCACCTGGCCATCGCCCAATTCGGTAACGGACTGGATGGCCAGGGAACTGGCGGGCTTGGCGGTGGGCTTTGCAGTAGGTTTGGCGGTAGGCTTGGCGGTGGGTTTCGCCGTGGCCCGGTTGCCAAAGAGGGAATTGGTGGAGCCGTAGCGATCGCCGGTATCCTCATAATTGAATTCGGGGCGATAATAGACCCACAGGGTGGAGGTGCCGGAATCCGTAATGGTATATTGCACGAACACCTGGCAGTTATCGCAGCGCCAATTATAATCCTCATTATAGATATTGAAGGAGCCCATGGCGCTCAGATCCTTATAAATCAGCGCGTAATTGACCCGCTTATAGGTGTCGTAATCCACTTCAAAGGTGGCAATCTGCATAAGATTATATTCTTCCGTCAGCAATTCCACATAGGCCTTGGCCATGGCAGAAACCTGGGAAAGAGAACCGGAGAATTTCTGCATGATCAGGTAATCATAGGTTTCGCTTTCCACGAATTCCAGCTGATTCCGGGTATAGGCCTGGAAATCGGGCAGGGAAGGGGAAGACGCCGCCAGCATCGTTACGGGCAGGCAGCAGAGAATCAACACAAGGGCGATCAGGCGTTTCATCGCTTTCATCCTTTCGGCATTTTTCCTTATTATACCATTATTCATAAAGCGGGGCAAGGAAAAAATCCCCAGCCGATCAGGGCCGGGGATGCAGGGCGAAGGGATTATTTTTCATCGTTTCCATCCACGAATCGGGGCTGAATCCGGTGGATTCCTTCCAGGGAGGAAAGGGCCTCGCCCTCCTCCTCGCTTTGGATCTGGGCGGGCAAAAGCCCGGTGCATTCCGTGGCGGAAACCACATTTTCCACATCCCGCATGGGATCATGGGATGGATTTTTCCTGGGTTCTTCCTTTTTCATGCGGCTCATTTGCAATGATAGCTCTGGCACATGCTTTCATCCGCCGGATCGCCGGAATAGGCCATGGGGGTGGGGGCCACCTGGATGCTTTCCAGGGAGCAGAGGCCCTGATCCTGCTTCAGATGGCGGCAGGATTCCACGCTGCAATGGATGCACTGATTTTTCTTTTCGTTCATTTTCATGCACTCCTTTTTCATCAATCCGACGCCCGGACGGCCGCTTGCGCCGGCGGCCGCCATGCCGATGGCCTTTCTTTTTCCCCGTGTGACCCGCGCCGCCGCGCGCTTCCCTGAAACGTGCCCGCAGCATCGGTGCTGCCGGAGAAAAATGCATCTGCCGCATGCGTCATGGCATTATCATGCGCAGCGAAAGCGCTTGTCATGCAGGAAAATTTATGGTATATTGAGCGCAGGCCGACTGTTTTTCGGCTGGAAAGGAGAATATTGACATGAAAAATTTTTTCACTGTCAAAAACCTGTGCCTGAGCGGGATTATCGCAGCGCTGTATGCTGGCCTGACGATTCTGCTCCAAGCCTTCAGCTTCGGCGCCGTGCAGGTGCGCGTTTCTGAGGCCATGACCCTTTTGCCCTTGCTCACCCCGGCGGCGATCCCCGGGCTGGCCATCGGCTGTTTCATCGCCAATCTCATCTGCTCTACCTGGCAGGATTGGGTATTTGGCACAATGGCGACGCTGATTGCCGCCATTCTTACCCGGAAATTGCGAAAAAATGTCTATTTGGCGGCGGCTATGCCCGTGCTGGCCAATGCATTGATCATCGGCCCCATGCTCTATTGGATGTTTGGCGGCTCCTGGCTGCTCAATATTCTCACTGTGGGCGTGGGCGAGGCCATTGCCTGCTTCCTGCTGGGCATTCCGCTCATCAAATCTTTGGAAAAAATGCCGCAGCTGCGGTAACGGGAGAGGGAGAAAGCTGCTCTGGATAAAACAGATCGCCCTGGCATCGGCTTGTGTGCCAGTGGGGCAAAAGAAATAAGGCGGCATTGATCCGCCTTTTTCTTATGTAAAAGATACATTCCTTGTTTTTTTCACTGGGAGGCAAACAAATTAAGTGAACATATAAAATATCCAGAACTGGTTTTCGGGAGGGTGCGAGAGGGGGCTTTTGATGCAAAAGCATCCTCCCGCAATTTTTCTTCCGTGCATTTTTTCCTTGACATTTCTTTGGGAAAATCGTATGATAAACGGTAGATGCCGGGAAGGGGAGAGTATTCCGAAGGGCGCGTCCAAAGAGAGCCGCGGATGGTGGAAAGCGGCGGCGCAGCGCGGAAGAACATGGCCCTGGAGCATGCGTGGGCAAGCACGTTCAGCCCATGCCGGATGGCCCCGATACAGGCCCAATGAAGGCGCATTGAAAAAATGCGTAAATCAGGGTGGTACCGCGTAAAGAAAATTTTACGCCCCTGCATCAAGCATGATGCGGGGGTTTTTTCGTGGAAAAACCATCGCATGCAAAAAATCCCTATGCTTCAGGGAGAAGCAATAGGGAATGTGTGAAAAGCTCCATTCCCTGCCGGTTTTCGGTGGGAGCGCGAGGGAGGGGCTTTTGACGCAAAAGCCCCTCCCTCGCAAATACTTAAAGGAGGCCCCGTTATGTGCAACCATTGTGACAAGAAGCCCTATTACATCACCACGCCCATCTACTATCCCTCGGGCAACATGCATATCGGCCACACCTACACCACCGTGGCCGCCGATACCATGACCCGCTTCAAGCGCCTCACCGGGCATGAGGCCTATTTCCTCACCGGCACCGACGAGCACGGCCAGAAGATCGAAATGAAGGCCGCCGAAGCCGGCGTGACCCCCAAGGAATATGTGGATAAGATCGTGGCCAACACCAAGGAACTGTGGAAGCTGATGAATATCGAATACGATGATTTCATTCGCACCACCGATGAACGCCATGAAAAGGTGGTTCAGAAGATCTTCAAGCAATTCTACGATCAGGGCGATATTTATAAGGCCTCCTATGAAGGCCAGTATTGCACCCCCTGCGAATCCTTCTGGACCGCCAGCCAGCTGGTGGAAAAGGATGGGGTGAAGGTATGCCCTGACTGCGGCCGCCCCACCGAACTGGTGACCGAAGAAAGCTATTTCTTCAAGATGAGCAAATATCAGGATTGGCTGATCGAATATATCGAATCCCATCCCGATTTCATCCAGCCCGCCAGCCGCGCCAATGAAATGATCAATAATTTCTTGAAGCCCGGCCTTCAGGATCTGTGCGTTTCCCGCACCAGCTTCAAATGGGGCGTGCAGGTGGATTTCGATCCCAAGCATGTGGTCTACGTCTGGATCGACGCCCTTTCCAATTATATCACCGCCATGGGTTACGGCAGCGATGATGATTCCCTGATGAAGAAATTCTGGCCTGCCAATGTGCATCTGGTGGGCAAGGAAATCGTGCGCTTCCATACCATCTATTGGCCCATCATGCTCCATGCCCTGGGCCTGGAATTGCCCAAGCAGGTATTCGCCCATGGCTGGCTGCTCTTTGGCAATGATAAGATGAGCAAATCCAAGGGCAATGTGCAGTATGCCCAGCCCATCGTGGCCCGGTATGGCTGCGACGCCCTGCGCTATTACCTCATGCGCGAAATGCCCTTCGGCGCCGATGGCAATTACACCAACGAAGCCTTCCTCACCCGCATGAACGCCGATCTGGCCAATGACCTGGGCAATCTGGTTTCCCGCACCGTGGCCATGATCGAAAAATATTTTGACGGCGTGATCCCCGCCTGGACCGATGCGGTGGATGAAACCGTGGATAATCCCCTGAAGGAACATTGCGCCGCCCTGCCCCGGCTGGTGGAAGAGCAGATGGATAAGCTGCAGTATAGCCAGGCCCTGGCCGAAATCTGGAAGGTCATTGGCGAATGCAATAAGTATATCGATCTCACGCAGCCCTGGGTGCTGGGCAAGGATGAAAGCAAGAAGGATCGCCTGGCCAATGTGATGCTGATGCTGGCCGAATGCGTGCGGTTTGTGGCGGTGCTGATTGCGCCCTTCATGCCCAATACCCCCAATCGCATCTTCCAGCAGCTGGGCGTTGCCGATGATTCCCTCAAGACCTGGGAATCCCTGCAGGAATTTGGCAAATTGCCCCAGGGCATCAAGGTTTGCAAGGGCGAGGCCCTCTTCCCCCGCATTGATATCAAGAAGGAACTGGAAGCCCTGAATCCCGCCCCCAAGGAAGAAAAGAAAGAAGACAAGGCCGAAAAGAAGGAACAGAAGAAAGAACAGAAGCAGGAAAAGAAGGAAAAGAAAGCGGAAATCCCCGAGGGCTGCATTGCCTTTGGCGATTTTGAAAAGATCCAGCTGCGGGTGGCCAAGGTCTGCGCCTGCGAACGGGTGGAAAAGAGCGAAAAGCTGCTGAAATTCGATCTGGATCTGGGCACCGAGCATCGCACCGTGCTTTCCGGCATTGCCAAATTCCATACCCCCGAAGAACTGGTGGGCAAGAATTTGATATTGCTTTCCAATCTGGCGCCCCGGAAGATCATGGGCATTGAAAGCCAGGGCATGCTGCTTTCCGCCGTGAAGGTGAATGAAGACGGCAGCGAAAGCCTGAAGGTGCTCATGGCCGATCCTTCCATGCCTGCCGGCGCGGAAATTGGCTAACCAGAGCCGTGAAAAATAAAAGATTTATTTTTCACGGGATGCAGATTTTCTTGTGCGATGAATCGCACGGGCAGAAAATCTGATAGGAATGAAAAATTCTTCCCGAATCGCAGGCGATTCTTCAGAATTTTTCTCCTCCCGCCGGCAAAGCCGGTGGTGCGGATTTCAAAGAATTTCGCCCAAGCAATTGCATGGGGCGATAAGATTCAGATAGGGTTACCGACAATTGAAGGGCTGGCGCAAATAACGTCAGCCCTTCTTTCCAAAGGAGCGTTGAAAAATGGATCATTCCTTGCAGGCGCTGATTGCTGCGGCGGAGGGGATTGGCCTTGCGGAGGCCGCCCGCCGGGGCGAAATGAAAAACAGCGGGCTTTCCCGGGAGGAAATTGACCGGCGGATGGAGGAGGCGCTGCTGGTGATGCGCCAGAGCGCGGAAAAGGGATTTGATGAAAATCTCAAATCCATGAGCGGCATGACCGGCGGCCAGGCCGCCAAATTGCATGCGGCGGTGGAAAGCGGAAAAACATCCGGCGGGCATTATCTGGGCCGGGCGGCGGCCCGGGCCCTGGCCATTGCGGAATGCAATGCGGCCATGGGCAAAATCGTGGCGGCGCCCACGGCCGGGGCCTGCGGCATTTTGCCGGCGGCGCTGCTGACCCTGCAGGAGGAATATGATCTTTCCGATGAAGCGCTGGTGGATGGGCTGCTGGTGGCTGCGGCGGTGGGCCAGGTGATTGCCGTGCGCGCCAGCATTTCCGGGGCCCAGGGCGGATGCCAGGCGGAATGCGGCTCGGCGGCGGCCATGGCGGCCGCGGCGCTGACCTATCTTCGGGGCGGCAGCGCCCGGCAGAGCGCCGACGCCTGCGCCTTTGCGCTGATGAATGTGATGGGCCTGGTCTGCGATCCCGTGGGCGGGCTGGTGGAGGTGCCCTGCGTATACCGGAATGCTTCCGGCGTGGCCGGGGCCTTTATCGCCGCCGATCTGGCGTTGGCGGGCATTCCCTGCCCCCTCAATCCCGATGAAGTGATCGACGCCATGAAAGCCGTGGGCGAGCAATTGCCCCCCGCTCTCCGGGAAACCGGCGAGGGCGGTTGCGCCGGCTGTCCCTCCGCGTGTAAGAGGATTTGATGGGGAGAAATTCTGGGGAAACCATTCTTTGAAGTTGCATCGTATGCCCTACGCCTGACGGCTTGCTCATACTCTCTACTTCTGCCAAGTTGGCTGCTGCCGCGTCACAAACCCTCCGGGTTTGCTCCTGATCGCATGCCCTACGCCTGAGGGCTTGCGCATGCTCTCTACTTCTGCCAAGTTGGCTGCTGCCGCGTCACAAACCCTCCGGGTTTGCTCCTGATCGCATGCCCTACGCCT
>SVHD01000049.1 GCA_015056015.1 Clostridiales bacterium | reverse complement strand
CCGGATTTTTCCATCTTCTTAACCAGTTCTTCACCGTACTTGGTGGGATGCAGTTCCAGGAAGGCCTGGCCGAAGCAAGCGGAGAAGGTGGGGGTGGGTTCGGTGATGCCGCGTTCGGTACCGGCCAGCTTGGAGGTGAAGCCGGACAGGAAGTAATACTTGGTCTGTTCGGGGGTCAGGATGGAAACGGGGGGCAAAACGCCGAAAGCGTCGGCGGACAGGAAGATCACGTTCTTGGCGTCGGGGCCGGCGGAAACGGGACGAACGATCTTTTCGATATGATCGATGGGATAGGAAACGCGGGTGTTTTCGGTGACGGAATCGTCAGCGAAATCGCACTTGCCATTTTCATCCACGGTCACGTTTTCCAGCAGAGCATTGCGCTTGATGGCCTTGTAGATGTCGGGTTCGGATTCGGGATCCAGGTTGATAACCTTGGCATAGCAGCCGCCTTCAAAGTTGAAGACGCCCTTGTCATCCCAGCCGTGTTCGTCATCGCCGATGAGCAGACGCTTGGGGTCGGTGGACAGGGTGGTCTTGCCGGTGCCGGACAGGCCGAAGAACAGAGCGGTGTTTTCGCCGTTCATATCGGTGTTGGCAGAGCAGTGCATGGAAGCCATGCCGTTGAGGGGCAGGTAGTAGTTCATCAGGGAGAACATGCCCTTCTTCATTTCGCCGCCGTACCAGGTGTTCAGGATAACCTGTTCACGATCCTTCAGATTGAAGAAGGAGACGGTTTCAGAATTCAGGCCCAGTTCCTTATAATTGTCAACCTTGGCCTTGGAAGCATTGAAGGAAACGAAATCGGGTTCGAAGGTTTCCAGTTCTTCTTCGGTGGGGTTGATGAACATGTTCTTCACAAAGTGAGCCTGCCAGGCCACTTCCATGATGAAGCGGATGGACATGCGGGAATCGGGGTTGGTGCCGCAGAAAACGTCCATAACGTACAGCTTCTTGTTGGACAGCTGGGCCAGGGCCTTTTCCTTGCAGGAAGCCCAAGCTTCGGGAGAGGCGGGCTTGTTGTCATTCTTAAATTCGTCAGAGGTCCACCACAGGGTATCCTTGGAAACCTCATCCATCACGAAAAACTTATCTTTGGGGGAACGGCCGGTGTAGATACCGGTCATCACGTTGACGGCGCCCAGTTCGGTAACCTGGCCCTTTTCAAAGCCTTCCAGCTCGGGCTTGGTTTCTTCAGCAAACAGAACTTCGTAAGAGGGATTGTGAACGATTTCAGTCGTACCGGTAATGCCATACTTGCTCAGATCGATGTTGGCCATGGTGCTAATTACCTCTTTCCTCAGTAAATAATTCTTGCAAACCCCGCCTGGAAGCCATTTTCACAGGCATGGTTCAGGGACACTATTTCCAAGGTCCCCCACTATTATCATACACAAAACGGATGAGAAAATCAATAGTATTTCGGAAATTTTCTTCATTCTTTTTCCATCTTTGTTATTTAAAACAAAAAATCAGCCCGGAATTTGATTCCGGGCTGCATACCATCATTCTTTCGTCTTGCTTTTATAATTGGCAAGCGTAGCAAAATCCTGCAGGGAAAGGGTTTCTCCCCGCGCACCGGAAGAAATACCGCAATCTTCCAGCCATTGCTTTGCTTCTTCTCTGGAAATCCGGAAGGAAGCAATCAGGTTATTTTCCATGGTCTTGCGGCGCATGGCAAAGGCAGCTGCCGCCACACGGAAAAACATCGCTTCATCCGTTACTTCAACCAGCGGCCTTTCCCGCCTGGGCATCACCACAAAGGCGCTGTCCACCTTGGGCGGCGGCGTAAACAAGCAGGCGGGCACATCCATGGCGATTTCCGGGGCATATGCATATTGGGCGCGAACCGCCAGCATGCCATATCCCTCTTCCCCGGGCCTGGCCACCATTCTATCGGCTGCTTCTTTTTGCACCATCAGATTGATGGATGCAATGGGCATGCCGGAGGTAAGCAGCAGATTCATCAATTCCGTGGTGAGATAATAAGGAATATTGGCCACCACATGATAATTGCCCAATTTCTTTGTAATTTCCGGCAAATTCAGCCGCAATACGTCCCCATGCACCAATTCGACATTTTTGCAATTTTCCAGCGCGACCCGCAATATCGGCAGCAGGGTGCCATCCACTTCTATGGAAATCACATGCTTGCACGCCTTGGAAAGCGCCCGGGTCATTCCCCCGGCGCCAGCGCCGATTTCCAGCACGCAATCCTTTTTGCTCACCCCGGAAATGGACACCAATTGCTCAAAGAGGGCGTCATCCGTCAGGAAATTCTGCCCGAGGCTGCGTTTATGATGGAATTCGCCGTTTTTTTCGTTTTTCTGCTTCATGCAAGCTCCTTTACGGTCTTGGCAATCATGGCGGGGTCATCCGCCTTGAAATACGCCGTTCCCATTACCAGCACATTGGCGCCGGCCTGCACCAGCATGGGCGCATTTTCCAGATTCACGCCGCCATCGACGGAAATATCGCCTTTGAAACCGGCAGCGCGCAGCATGCTGATCTTTCCCACCTGATCTGCCATGAATTTCTGGCCGCCAAAGCCAGGCTCAACCGTCATGATCAGAATATAATCCAGAATATCCAGATAAGGCAGCAGCGTTTCAGCCTTGGTGCCAGGCTTTACAGACATGCCGCAGCGGACGCCCAATTTCTTGATGCTTTCCATGGATGCTCTGGGATCGGGCAGCACTTCCTGATGCAGCGTAATGGTATATGCGCCGGCTTCCGCAAAAACGGAAAGATATTTATCCGGGTTATCCATCATCAGATGAACATCCATTTTACAGGCCGGAAAACGCTTCTTGATATCCTTGCAAAGCGCGGGGCCAAAGGAAAGGTTGGGCACGAAATGCGCATCCATCACATCGTAATGCAGTGTATCCACGCCATTTTTCATCATTTCGTCCAGGTCTTTTTCCAGATTCAGCACATTCGCTGCAAGCAAAGACGGCGCCAGTTCAATCATATCGTTCCCTCCAAGCCTGGCGGCATTCCGCCAGCAAAATATGGTATCTATCCAACCGAGCGGGATGAATTTTACCATCCTTTTCTGCCTGCAAAACGGCGCAGCCCGGCTCGCTTCCGTGGTAACAAGGGGAAAAACGGCATTGATCCATATACGGCTCGAATTCCGGATAATAGTCCCGAAGCAGCACCGGATCAAACACCTCATCCATTTCCAGCAGGCTGAAGCCAGGCGTATCAATCACCCGGACGCCATCCTGCTGAAATAATTCCGTATGGCGGGTGGTATTCTTTCCCCGCTGAATTTTCCAGCTGATATCCCCCGTTTCCTGGGAAAGGCCAAAGAGCGCATTGAGCAGCGTGGATTTTCCCACCCCTGATTGGCCTGAAAAGCAGCAGGTTTCCCCCCGAAGACGATCCTTCAATGCATCCAGGCCATCGCCGCTTTGAGCGCTGACCGAAAGGATCTCCATATCTGCGCCCTGATACATTTCCGAAGCCAGTTTCGCCGTTTCTCCGTTGTCCTGGGTATCCGCCTTGTTCACGATCAGCAAAGGTCTCAGCTTCTGCTTTCTGGCAAAGATCAGAAGCTTATCCACCAACAGCCAATCGGGGGCGGGTTGGGGCGCAGTTACAATACAAAGCAGTGAAATATTGGCCACCGGCGGGCGCAGACATTGGCTTTTTCGGGGCAATATATCCTCCACCCACCCATGCTCATCGCTGATATCGCCGGGAGTGAAAGTAATTTCATCCCCAACCAGGGGCGAAATTTTCATTCTTCTGAACTTTTTCTTGGCACGGAGCACATATTCCGTTCCCTGTTCATCCATTACGGTATATAGTCCACCGCGTCCGCGGATGATCGTTCCCTGCATCATGTAGCTTCCTCTTCCTGATCGGCCTTTTCGCTGGCTGCCGGCGCTTCCTCAGTAGGCAGCGGCTGGCTGGAAACATAGATGGCCAGTGTAACCTGGGTCTGCTGCATGGCCTGCTGACCTGGCTCATACATATTCAGATTCCCGTCCATATACTGCTGTGCAGCCACCCGTTCAAACTGAGTGGCGTCATCAACGGGAATTTCCTTGATCTCCGTCAGATTCAGATTATACTGCTGAATCAGCATCATGGCTTCTGCCCGGGTTTTGCCGGTCAAATCCGGCAAAATAACGGAACCGCCGCTGAGCGTCACCTGGACCACGCCGCCACTGGGCAGCAATTCCCCTTCAGCAGGAGATTGAGAAAGAACGGTGTCCCACGGCGTATTTGAAAGTACCCTTTCCGGCAAGGCCAGCAAAGTGAAACCAACGGTTTCTAATTCCATTCGCGCCGTTTCCACATTCATATCCGTAATTTTAGGCACAGGCTGTTCCTCGGGGCCGGTGGAAATCGTCAGAAAAATAGTTTCATTCTTCCTCATGGTGGAGCCGTATTCAGGAGATTGGAGCACAACCGTCCCCGCAGCCTTTGAGGAATCGCTGACACGGGAGATTTCCGCCTTCAATCCTGCCCTGGCAACCATCCGCAGGGCTTCCCTCTCATCTTCATCCAGACAATAGGGCGCTTCTGTAATATTAACGATCTGATCATAAATCTTGATCGTGCCGAAGATCAAGCCGAAAAGCACCAGGGCAGCCAGGGCGATCGCGCTGATTCTGGTCCAAAGCCAGTTTTTCGAATGCACAGGCATTTGCCTGGTAGTGGAATGGATCACAGGCTGCTGATCCTGAACCGCCTGAGGCCTGTCCGGAAGCCGTCCCAGCCAGGTGCCATCCGGCTCCTGCAGGGCTCTTTGCAGATCCTGAGCCATTTCCAGCGCGCTCTGATAGCGCTTTTCCGGGCGTTTTTCCATGGCCTTGGCAACGACCCGCTCCATGGCAGGCGGCACGGCAGGATTCAGTTCGCTCATTGCCCGGGGTTTTCCGCTGATATGCTGCAGCGCAATGGCGACCGGGGTTTCCCCTTCAAAAGGCGGCTGCGCCGTCAGCATTTCATAAAGCACCACGCCAACGCTGTATAGATCGCTGGAAAAGGTTACGGCTTCCCCTTTAGCCTGTTCAGGAGAGAAATAATGGACGGAGCCCATCACGCTGTCATCCGAGCTGATGGTATTACTGCCCGCTACCCGGGCAATACCGAAATCCCCTACTTTAATATGGCCATCAGCATGTACGAGAATATTCTGGGGCTTGATATCCCGGTGAATGATGCCGTTTTTATGGGCGTGCTGCATGGCAGAAAGAATTCGGATCCCGATCTGCGCAGCGACGGCAGGCGGCAGAGCGCCCTTCTGGGCAATGACTTCCTTCAGGGTGCGCCCCTTGACGTATTCCATTACCAGAAAATGAATATCACCGTCTACGCCCACATCCAGCAAATTCACAATATTATGGTGGCTCATTTTGCTGGCCGTGGTGGCCTCCCGGTCAAAGCGGCCCAGGAATTCCTGATCCTGGTTAAACTCGGGACGCAGAATTTTAACCGCCACATGATGCCCGGTGCGATGGTCCACGGCGCGATATACCAGCGCCATTCCGCCTTTTCCGATAAATTCTACCAGTTCGTAGCGGTTATCCAGCATTTTTCCAATCATGCCGTCACCTCCGCAAGCACAACGGAAACATTATCCCGGCCGCCGCCTTCCAGCGCCAGGGAAATAAATTGTTCCGCCGCTTCCTCCAGGGGAGTGCGAAGCAAAATAGCCTGCATCTGTTCCATCGTTACATATTCATATAATCCATCGGAACAAATCAGGTATTTATCGCCCCGCTTTTTATCAAAGGTGGCAGTATCCACTTCAATGGTCTGGGCCGTGCCAAGCGCCCGGGTGATCACATTGCGCCGGGGATGTGTTCTTGCCTGTTCTTCTGTGATGATTCCATTGCGAACAAGCTCAGCCACCATGGAATGATCCTGACTGAGCAATTCCATTTTTCCGTTCCGCATCCTGTACGCCCGGCTATCGCCCACATGGCCCAGCAGAATTCTTTCGTGATCTTCCCAGATAACGGTCATGGTGGTGCCCATGCCGCTGAGTGAAGCTTCCTTGGCCTGCTCTTCATACATCAGCAGATTTACTTCCTCGATACCGCCGCGAAGCAGCGCTTCATCGGGCGTCGCCCCTTCCAGAACCCTGCCCAGCAGCAATACCGCCATACGGCTGGCCACATCACCGGCATTATGCCCGCCCATGCCATCCGCAACGCCGAACAGGCCAAAGGAACCCTGCTGCAAAAGCAGGGAATCTTCATTGCATTCCCGTACGTTGCCCTGATGGGTTCTGGAAACCACCTTCATGGCTTTTCCTCCTGTAAAACTTTCTTTCGCAATTGTCCGCAGGCACCCTCGATATCATCGCCCATTTCCCGTCTGCGGGTGGCGGAGATATGGCGTTTTTCCAATACGGAAAGAAATGCACGCACCTGATTTTCGCTGACGCCGAACAGGTTCCGTTCCTTTACCGTATTGAGAGGAATCAGATTCACATGGCATTGCATGCCGCGAAGCCGCATCGCCAATTCCTCTGCGCATTTTTCATCGGCATTCACGCCGTCCGCCAGGGCATATTCAAATACCACTCTGCGGCCGGTCTTTTCAATATAATAGCGGCAGGCGTCCAAGGTTTCTTCCATGGTATACCGCTTGGCAATGGGCATCAGCTGCTGACGGATGTCATCATTGGGGGCGTGAAGGGATAAAGAGAGGGTAACAGGCAGTTTTTCTTCAGCAAACCGCTTCATCTGCGGCACCAGGCCACAGGTGCTCAGTGAAATATGCCTCAGTCCGATATTCAGTCCCTCTTCATGGGAAACCAACCGCAGGAAGCGCACCACTTCATCGTAATTATCCAGTGGTTCGCCGCTGCCCATCAGCACGATATTATGTACCTTTTCGCCGTCCAGGGTGCTGTTTGCGCACTGCACCTGACCAAGAATTTCCGCCGCAGACAAATTCCGCGTACAGCCATCCAGGGTACTGGCGCAAAAACGGCAGCCCATCCGGCACCCCACCTGGGTAGAAACGCATAAGGTGCAGCCGTAATGATAGCGCATCAGCACGCCTTCCACGCAATTGCCGTCCGGCAGGGCGTAGAGAAATTTTTTGGTGCCATCCAGCTTGGAAACATGGGTTTCCCGGATGGTGACCGGCTGATCGATTCCATTTTGGGCCAGTTTTTCCCGAAGCGCCAAAGAAAGATTGGTCATTTCGGAAAAACGCGCGCCCTTATGCAGCCAGGAAAAAATCTGCCCGGCGCGGAAAGGCTTTTCCCCCATTTCCTTGAGTGCATCCCGAAGCTCTTCGGGATACATTCCCATCCATTCACGCATCTTATTTCACCCTGCGCATTCTGGCGATAAAGAATCCTTCCACGCCATCCCGATGAGGCAATAATTGCAAGCCGGCAGCCGTATACTGAGCCTTGAATTTTTCATCAAAGGAGGCGGGCAGCGGCGCAATTTCAAAATCAGGATGATCGGCAAGGAATTTTTCAACCTGCTGGCAGTTTTCCTCAGGCAGCATACTGCAGGTGGAATACACAAGCGTACCGCCGCGTTTTACATACTGGCAGCAGGTATTGAGCAATTTTTCCTGAATCCGGGTCAGTTCCTCAACAGATTCGGGCGTAGCACGGTATTTGATATCCGGCTTATTATCCATCACGCCCAATCCGGAGCAGGGCGCATCCAGCAATACCGCATCCATAGCGCCCAGCAAATCTTCCTTGAGCACGGAAGCGTCGCGAACCACGGGACGGATATTATCAAGCCGCATACGCTTCATCATGGCCTTGATTAGGGTAACGCGATGTTCATGCAGATCCCAGGCGTATACACGCCCGGTGCCCGCCATGGTTTCGGCCAGATAGGCGCTCTTGCCACCGGGAGCGGCACAGCAATCCAATACCTGCATGCCCCGCTTTACATCCACAGCCTGAGCAGCCAGCATACTGCTTTCTCCCTGAATGGAGAAACTGCCGTTCATATAATCCGCATCCCGGGCAATTTCAGAGGCAAGCCGCACCCGATAAGCATGGGGAACCGCGCCCTTTTCCATTTCCCAGACTTTCTTTTGCATCAGCGCTTCAAATTCGCTGTCAGAAAGGCGCATCATATTGGGCCGAATGGTAATGAAATGCTCCTGATTGCGATAGCTGCAGATTTCCTGGGCCATTTTTTCGCCATAAGCGGCAATCAGGCGTTCCGCAAGCCACATGGGCACGGAATACATAATGGAAAGATATTTTGCGCCCTCTTCAGGCTTGGGCCATTCAATCTTTTCCTTTTCCCGAACCATGGAACGAAGCACCGCATTGGTAAGGCCGGTCAGGCCTTCCATGCCAAGGGCACGGGTGAGCTTGACAGCTTCATCCACAATGGCGTTTTCCGGGATCCGGTCATGGAATAAAAGCTGACAGGCGCTGATGCGCAGAATATCCCGAACCTTCGGTTCAAGTGCCTCCGCATCATTCAGATAGAAAGAAAGCGCATAATCAATACGGATCAGATTTTCCAGCGTACGGTAAACAATGCTGGCACAGAAACGCTTGTCCAGCTGAGAAAGATTGGCATTCTTCATCCGGTCATCCAGGGAAAGGGCCGCAAAGGCGTCCTTTCGCACCACGTCCTGGAAGATTTCCAGGGCTACCCGGCGGGAATTACTGGAAGGCAGAGAGGGGGCCGCGGCCGGCTTCATCTGCGGCGCAGGGCGATTGGCGGGCTTGCCAAAGCCGTTGCCAGGACGACGCGGACCGGCGTTCCCGGGACGGCCATCCCGCTTTTCACCAAATTTACCGCCCGGGCGGGGGCTGCCGGAGTAGGGCTTCTTTTCGCCATCCTGGGCACTGCGGCCAAATGGACGCTTTTCCCCCTGGGCATTCCTGGAACCGCCGGGACGCTTATCAAAGCTGCGTTTTTCCCCAAATTTCTTCTCGCCGGAAAATTTCCCCGGCTGACTGGGCTTTTTATCCATTCTGTGCTTCCTCTCTCAAATCACATGCACTGCAGTTGACAGGATGTCCCCGCAGATAATCCTTGGCGTTCATCCGTTTGCCGCCCTGGGCCTGCAATTCAATGACACGAACTGCATTTTCTACAGCAGCGATAACCAGACCTTCCTTTGCATCGGATTTCAGGATTTCCCCGGGCGCGCCGGAAAGATCACATTCTTCCGCTTTCCATACCTTGATGGTTTCGCCGCCCATCCAGGAAAAGCTGGCGCCCGGCCAGGGAATCAGCCCCCGAACCCGGCAAACGATTTCGTGAGCGGTCATCTGCCAGTCGATTTCCCCCATTTCCTTTTTGAACATGGGGAAATAACTCATTTCTTCTTCATTCTGCTTTTTCCTGGGGCACTGGCCCTTTTCCAGCAAGCGAATGGTTTCAATCAGCAAATCCGCGCCGATGGGCGCCATGCGCTGGGTCAGTTCTTCAGCATTTTCTCCTGGCAGAATTTCCATTTCCTTCTGCAGCAGGATATCACCGGTATCAACGCCCTTATCGGTCATCATGGTGGTAATGCCGGTGGTGGTTTCTCCCTGAATAATCGCCCAGTTAATCGGGGCAGAACCCCGATACCTGGGCAGCATGGAGGAATGCACGTTCACCGTGCCAATCTTAGGAATATCCAGAATTTCCTGGGAGAGAATCTGGCCGAAGGCGGCTGTAACGCATAAATCCGGCTTCAGGGCGCGAAGATCATCCACCCCATCCACGCGGATTTTAATGGGCTGAAAAACGGGAATTCCATATTCCAGGGCACATTCCTTGACCGGGCTCATCTGCATTTTCTTGCCACGGCCCTTGGGCTTATCCGGCTGGGTGAAAACGCCCACAACATCGTAGCCGCTTTCCACCAGCGCCTTTAAAGAAGGAACGCCGAATTCGGGAGTTCCAAGGAAAACAATGCGCATGCTTATTCCTCCTCTTCCGGGAAGATTTCATGATCCATCTTATCCACGTATACAATGCCGTCCAGATGATCAATTTCATGGCAAAGCGCCCGGGCAAGCAATCCTTCGCCGGTGATTTCAAAGGACTTGCCCTTTCTGTCCTGAGCACGTACGGTCACCTTGTTGGGACGCACCACATGGCCCTGCCGGCCAGGAACGCTCAGGCAGCCTTCAGGGCCGGCCTGTTCGCCTTCCGTGGCAATGATTTCAGGGTTTACCAATTCAATCAGGCCTTTGCCCACGTCGATGACCACAACCCGGCGCAGAATCCCCACCTGTGGCGCGGCCAGTCCCACGCCCTCTGCCTTATACATGGTATCGGCCATATCGCGCAAAAGCAGCCACAGCCGAAGATCGAATTTGGGCATGGGCTTGCTGATTTTCCGCAGGGTTTCATCGCCAAGAGTAATAATTTTTCTGACCATTTTTCTTCCTCCTGTCAGGCAAGGGACGCAGGATTGATTTCCAGTTGCACCCGCGCCGGATATTCATCTCCCGTCATTTCCTGCAGCTTGGCCAGCAGCCGGTCTGTATCGGGGTGATTCAGCAATTTCATCAGTACGTGCGCCCGGCATCGATCCTGAATCCGGTTAATGGGCGCTTCATCGGCGCGAATAAATAAAATGCGCCGCCAAAGAGGGGTATCGGCAAATTCATGAATGATCCGCTGCTTTAATTCCTCCGCCGTTTCCCTGGCCATCTGCATTTCTTTCGCTTCGCAAAGAAAACGCACCATCATGGTAAAGGGCGGATACAGATCACTCTTTCGCCGTTCAAATTCCTGGGTAAAATAGTTGCGATAATTCTGTGTTTTTGCCGCAGCAATAGCATAATGATCGGGCTGATAGGTCTGGATGACCACTTCCCCCGGCTTTTCGCCGCGCCCTGCTCTTCCTGCCACCTGTACCAGCAATTGGAATGTTCTTTCCGGCGCGCGATAATCGGGAAAATTCAGCGTCAGATCGGCCATCACGGCCCCAACCAGCGTCACCTGGGGAAAATCCAGCCCCTTGGCGATCATCTGCGTTCCCAGCAGGATTTTTGCCTGCCCGGCCCGAAAACGATCCACCAGTTCAAAATGCGCATTCTTTCCGGCGGTGGTATCCACGTCCATGCGGATGATCCCCGCGCCGGGAAAGCGCTTGTTGAGTTCTTCCTCCACCTTCTGCGTGCCGGTTCCCATTGGGCGGATATAGACGCTCTCACAGGAAGGACAATTTTTCGGCATAGGCTTGACGGCCCCGCAATAATGGCAACGAAGGGTCTGATCCACGCTGTGATACGTCATGGACACATCACAATAATTACATTTGATGGTTTCGCCGCATTTCCGGCAGCATACCGAACTGGCATACCCTCGGCGATTCAAAAACAGCATGGCCTGCTGGCCCTTACTGATGCACTCTTCCAGTTTTTGCGTCAATAGCCCGGAAAACATGCTGTGATTGCCCCGGCGCAATTCCTCCCGCATATCCACAAGATGAATGGTGGGCATAGGCCGATTCTTTACCCGGTGGGGCATTTCAATCAGGATATAATCCCCGCGCCGGGCCATGGCGTAGGAATAAATGCTGGGGGTCGCACTGGAAAAGAGCACCACAGCCCCCTCCCGTTTTCCCCGGGAAGCGGCAATTTCCCGGGCGTCATATTGGGGAAAGCGCTCGGAAAGATACGTCTGTTCGTGCTCTTCATCCACAATGATGGCGCCCAAATTTTCAACCGGCGCGAATACCGCAGACCGGGCGCCGATTACAATTCTGGCAAGGCCCTTTCTGATTCTGCGCCATTCGTCAAATCGTTCGCCGGCAGAGAGCCTGGAATGCAGCACCGCCATAGTATCCCCAAACCGGGAGCGGAACCAATTGATCATCTGTGGCGTCAGTACAATTTCCGGCACCAGAATGATGGCGCCCTTTCCCATTTCCAGGGCCTTTCGCACCAGACGGATATAAACCTCGGTTTTCCCGGAGCCCGTGACCCCATGGAGCAAAAATGGTCTTTGGGGCTGCTGCAAGGCCGGCAGCAATTCGGAAAGGACTTCCGTCTGTTCCGCCGTCAATTCCGGATCAGGCGGCGCATCTACCCTTCCATAGAAGGGAGAGCGGAGCGTTTCCTGCTCCACAATTTCCGCCATTTCCTTTTCAACCAGATAATTAAGCGGATCACGCACATTGCTGATCATGCCCCGAAGTTCTTCCAGAGAATGATACTGGCCATCGGAAAGCAGCGTAATCAGCAGCTTTCGTTTGTTGGCTCTTCCCTGCTTCTGGATCGCTTCGTCAATCCGATCCTGGGGAATCAGAAGCCGGGCGTATTCCTCGGTCTTGATCTTGATTCGTCCGCCCCGCATTTCGGCAGGCAGCATCAAGCGCAGCGCCTCGCAAAGAGGGCAATGGCATCTTTCCCTGATCTCCCACGCCAATTCCATCAACTGCGGAAGCAGGGCGGGATAATCCTCCAACGTTGAAAGAACAGGCTTGATTTTATTTTCGTCATAATCAGCCTGATCCTTCAATCGGATCACGAAGCCTTCCTTTTCCCGGGGGCCGAAGGGCACGCGCACCCGCATGCCCGGCTGCAGCTTCATCGAATCGGGAATGGAATAGGTAAATACGCGGTCCACCTGCTCGGACGCAATATCCACGATGATTTCCGCGTACACCTGATTCCCTCCCTCTTTATTTTCTCAGATTCAGCACCCGATTGAGCAATTCATCCGCCACCTGACGTTTTTGCATGCAGGGCAGCGTTTCCATGCCTTCAGCCGTTACGAAAGTAACGATGTTGGTATCCACGTCAAAGCCAGCGCCGGGCGCAGTGACATCGTTGGCCACAATCATATCCAGATTCTTTTTAACCAGCTTTCCCTGGGCATTTTCCAGTACATCGTTGGTTTCGGCGGCAAAGCCAACCAGGGTCTGTCCCGGCTTTTTCTTTTTGCCGACAGCAGCTGCCACATCAGGGGTTTGCTTCAGGGAAATGATCAGATTGCCGTCGCCCTGCTTTTTGATCTTCTGATCCGCCACCTGATCCGGGGTGAAATCGGCCGGCGCCGCAGCCTGAATGATGATATCCTGCTCCTCATAGCGATTCATCATTTCATCGTAAAGATCCTGGGTAGAAAGAATCTTTACGCCCTGAACCCCAGCAGGAATAGCCAGATTGGTAGGCCCGGTAACCAGCGTCACCTGGGCGCCGCGGGCCGCAGCGGCCTCCGCAATGGCATAGCCCATTTTTCCGCTGGAGCGATTGGTAATATAGCGGACGGGATCCAGCTTTTCCTGGGTAGGCCCGGCAGTCACCAGCAGACGAAGGCCTGCCAGATCCTGCGCAGCAGAAAGTATTTTTTCCGCCGCTTCAAAAATATCCTTGGCTTCGCTCATGCGGCCGGCGCCATTGTCCCCACAGGCAAGGAAACCGCCCTCCGGGCCAATGAAATGAACGCCGCGTCTTTTCAGGGTTTCCGCATTTTCCCGGGTTGCAATATTTTCCCACATACCCGTATTCATGGCAGGGGCAATCAGCACGGGAGCACGGGTAGCCAGCACCGTGGTGGAAAGCATATCATCAGCAATACCGCAGGCCATCTTGGCCATGATATTGGCCGTTGCAGGGGCGATCACAAACAGATCCGCCCGTTTGGCCAGGGCCACATGCTCCACTTCCCAGGTATCCGGCCGCTTGAAGGTATCCGTCACCACCGGATGATTGGACAGGGTTTCAAAGGTTAGGGGCGCAACAAATTCGCAGGCATTCTTGGTCATGATTACATATACCTGCGCACCGCTTTTCCTAAACCGGGAGCAAAGCTCGCACGCCTTATAGGCAGCGATGCCCCCGGTTACGCCAAGAACCACATTTTTTCCTTCCAGAGACATGGATCAATCAGCCCTCTTCGTCTTCCAGATTGCGGCGATAGGTAAGCAGACCACGATTGATTTCGTCCACGGCGATGGAAACAGGCTTCATATCCTTGGGATCGATGAGGGGCTGGGCGCCGCCAACTAGTTCACGGGCGCGCTTGGCGCTTTCCACCACCAGGGTATACCGGCAATCAACCTTTTCGCACAGTTCCACAATACCAGGCTTATTCACAGACATTTTTCATTTCCTCCTAAACTTGATCTTATATTATTCAATCACCGGAAAATACCGGGTTGTCCGCTGTTTTTCCGCCGCGATGATGGAAGATACCTGCTGATAAGCAAGCTCCAGATCATCATTGACCACGGCATATTGATACCGATGCATCTGATCAATTTCGCCCTTGGCATTGCCAAGCCGGCGTTCAATTTCTTTGGGATCATCGGTGTTGCGGGTATGAAGCCGCACACGAAGCGCGGCATAGGAAGGGGGCAGAATAAAGATGGATACGCAGTCAGGCCGCTGGCGCATTACTTCTTTTGCGCCCTGGGGATCGATATCCAATACCACGTTGAGGCCCTTTTCCATCAATTCTTCCACCTGGGATTTCAGCGTGCCATAGCGATGGCCATGAACGGTGGCATGCTCCAGAAAAGCATCTTCTCTGAGCAGCTGATCATACTGCTCTTCGGAAATAAAATGGTAATGCACGCCGTCAATTTCCGTTTCCCGACGATAGCGGGTGGTGGCGCTGACAGAAAAAGTAAGACTGGGATCTTCCGCCAGCAATTTTTCGCAAATCGTGCCTTTGCCCGTTCCGGAAGGGCCGGAAATCACGATCAGCATACCTTTTCTTTCTTCCTTCATTTGCTCTTCCCCTCTTCCGTATCATTTTGCAGTCTGCCGCCGATGGTTTCAGGCTGCAGAGCGGATAATACGATGTGCCCGCTATCCATCAGCAGCACCGCCCGGGTACGCCGGCCGGCAGTGGCGTCCACCAGATTGCCGCCATCCCGTGCTTCCTGCACCATTCTTTTTACCGGTGCGGAATCCGGAGCGATCACGGCGATAATCCGTCCGGCTGAAACCATATTGCCAAAACCGATATTCAGCAGCTTCATTGATCGTCACTCCACATTCTGTACCTGTTCGCGCAGCTTTTCAATTTCGCTCTTGGCAGCCACAACCAATTTGGTAATCTGGGCGTCAGAGGCTTTGGATCCGATGGTGTTCACTTCCCTGTTCAGCTCCTGGGTTAAAAAATCCAGTCTTCTTCCGGATTCGCCCTGCTGCCCGATGGTATCATTCATCTGGGCGATATGGGAAATCAAACGGGAAAGCTCTTCATCAATGGCACAGCGATCTGCCATCAGGGCCACTTCCTGGGCAAGGCGCTGTTCGTCAATTTCCTTGACGCCCAGTTCATTCAAGCGCTGCTTGAGTTTTTCCTGATAATTCAAGGGCACCTGAGGCGCCAATACCGCAATTTCATCCCGAATCCGCTTTACTTCTCCCAGATGGAATGAAAGATCCTCGCGAAGCGCCACGCCCTCCTTGGCGCGCATTTCCTGCACATCGGAAAGCGCCAAATCCAGCGTTTCCTTCAGCAGTTCCAAAACAGCTTCCTGGTCTTCTTCGCACACGGTCACATTCAATACATCGGGCTGAGCGGCAATAAAGGAAAGCCCGCAGTCCTGCTTCATGCCGGTTGCATCCGCCAGTTCATCCAGCGCTTTTTGATACTGGGCGGCAAGACCCATATCCACCCGCACTTCCCGGGCGTCTGCGCGCAAATTCAGATAGGTGATCGTTATATCCACATGCCCGCGCCGAAGAGAGGCATTGATGGTCTTGCGTACTGCATCCTCGGCAAAGGAAAGCGCCCTGGGCAAGCGGCAAGAAATATCCAGAAACCGATGGTTGACGGTCTTTAATTCCACGGTAATTTCCCGTCCGTCCCGGCTGCATTGCCGCCGGCCATACCCCGTCATGCTCTGCATGGAAAAAATCCCTCCTTTAACTAATAGATTATACCACACTTTCATCGCAACTGAAAAGCCCAAATTTGTCCTTTCTGAAAATCTTCTTCATTTTACAAAAAATGGCTGACGTTTTTTTAACGCCAGCCGGATCAGGATCGCAATCATCGGAAAAAAATGGAATGTAAATAGGAATTTTTCCGGAACCAGGGGCTTTCCCAGCCATTTTTCGCATACTCCTTGAAAGCAGCTTTTGCCTTTCGCCTCTGTCTCATTTTTTCCCGGTGTTCAATTATTCTAACAAAAACGGCACATCCCCCCTCGCTTGGAAGGATGTGCCGGATCAACAGAATTTATACCCGTTTGTACTTCCATTTGCCGCCGGCAAAGCGGATACTGGAAAAGATATAGCGGAATACGATTTCAAGCATCAGAAAAATCCAGGTATACGCCAATTCCAGATGCAGCACTTCAACCGCGATCAGGGTAAGAATTGGCCGGATCACGCTGACACAGATAGTGGAGCAAAACGCAACATACAGATTATCCCCGGCCCCGCGAAGAGAACCATACAATACAACCGCGCTGGTCTGGAAGGGCTGCACCAACGCCATCACAATCATGGCCCCAGCCGCATGATAAATGACCTGATCGGCATTCATCGTATCAGCGCCGATAAACATGGAGGCCAGCGAATTCCGGAATACCAGGATCAAAACACCCAACACAAGGGAGGTCACCACTGCCATTCGCTGGCAACATTTCCCATACAGCATGGAAAGATCCGAGCGTTTTCTGCCCAGGTTCTGCCCAACCAATGCCGTCGCCGCCACCCCAAGACCATCACCAAGGGTAAAAGTAATAGTCAACAGCTGCATGGCAATCTGATGCGCGGCATACATGGTGGTGCCCAAAGCAAAAATAAACCGGGCAGTAATAAAAAAGCCAAATCTGGTGCCAAATTGTTCAAGCGCCGCATTACTCCAGATGCGGGTGATGGATTTGACGGTATCCAGATCAAAACGCCATTTGTCGCGGATGGAAATATGCAGATATCCCGTATGGCTTCCGCCGATCAAAAGGGTGGAAACAGCCATCAGAAAACCAATGCTCATGCCAATCGCGGATGCAATGGCGGCGCCCCTTACTTCCAGCCTCGGCAGCCCCAGATTCCCGCCGATCAGGCAGTAATTCATAAATACATTGGATAGATTGCTGATCATATTCACCCACATGGTGAGTTTGGTTCTGCCAATACCGCGCTGCGCCGCACAGATACACATGGAAAGCGCGTTCAAAGGAAGCACGGCGGTCATGATCCTGAAATAAGCGACGGCGTCGTCAAATACTTTTTCGCTCTCCGCCTGATCGCCGCCAGCCAGACGCATCAGCGGCTCTGCCAGCCATATTGCCAGCGAGCCAATCACCAGAGCCAGGCCAAAGGCAATCATCATGGCGTTGCGCAAAGTAGCGTTGGCGTCTTCCTTGCGTTCTTCGCCCTTTCGGCGGGCCACAATGGCCGTAACCCCAGCGTTCAGGGCAAAAAAGATGCAAAGAATCAGCATCCGCGGCTGGGTAGGAAGCCCAACGGCGGAAAGCGCCTCTGCCCCCAGCACATTGCCAACCATCATGGTATCCACGGAACCAATCAGGCTCATCAGTACCATTTCAATAATGGACGGCAGCGCGATATTCAGCGCATTTTTATAGGCCGTCCGGCCATCGGGCAATTCTCCCAGGCGATGCTCCGGTTTCACCATATATTCTGGCGAAAACAGACGCCGGATCACATTAGCCTGCATGTTTCATCCACCTTTCATACAAGATAAGTGTTTAACAATATTAGCATAATTTTTCGCTTGTGTAAATCTTGCATTTTAAAAAAGTATATCTTTTCTTTTGCTTATTTTTTCGATATAATATTTCATATATTTCCTGAAAAAGGAGTGCATAAACATGGATGTAACCGGGAAAGTTATTCTTACCACCTATGAAGGCGCCCATTATGAGCTTTGCAATCAGCGCTGTCGGGAATGGACTCATCCCTACGCCTATCAGGATAACGGCTCCACCCTTTCCAATGCCGGCTGCGGCATTTTCGCCATTGCCAATGCGGCCTGGTATCTGGGCGGCGAGCCGGTTGTGCCCGAAGCCCTGGCGGATTTTTCCTGCGTAAACGGCGGCCGCGGGGATGACGGCACCGATCGTCCCGTGCTGCTTGCCGCCATGCAGGATATGGGCCTGGCCGAAAAGCACGGTTTTTCCTATGAATACGATGGCCTTCGCAACGATCTTGACGCCCTGCATGACGCCCTGATGAAGGGCGACGCCGCCCTTTGCAATCTGCGGGTCGGGCATATCGTGGCGCTGGTCGGCGCCCGGGTTTATAAAGGCGAAAAGCAGGTGCTTGCCGCCGATCCCTATTCCGAAAGTATTGATGACAGAGTCCGCAATGCCGTTCGCGAATGCATTCCCGGCAGCGAAATCGTATCCGCCGTAAAAAATGAGCGCGGCATTGTTACCGGCTGGCAGGTAAGCCATGCCATGTTCTGGTGTACTTTGGATACCGTCCGCGATTTTAATCTGCTCCACAGAATTTATCCGAAACGCTGAAAGAAAAACGGATTTTCATTCGTTTTATGAATTGAAATCCCGATTTGATAAGGAGAGAATCATTTGAAAAAATCCTGTCGTTTCTTATCTCTTCTGCTTTCACTGATTCTGGCCTGCCCCCTCTTTTCTGCTCATGCTGAAAAAAATGCGGGTATTGTTCGCGTGCTGCTGACCAAGCTGAATCTCACCGATCGGATGGAAATTTCCCTGGATGGCAGCTATACCCTGAACGGTATTTCCTTCCAGCGCGGCAGCGATTTAACCATTTCCTGCGCCAGCGGCACTCTCTTTGTATATTACGAAGGCATGGCCCTGAACGCCGGAAAGGAAATGACACTGATCCGCCATCAGGCAAAAGAAGGGCTGGAAAACGGCCTGCGCATCAATGGCGGTTATGAACTGCACCCTGGCGATCTGAAGATTTCCGTTCAAAACGGCCAATTGCGTGCGGTGCTTTATTCCCCTGTAGAGGAATATCTGCTGGGGGTGGTTCCTTATGAAATGAGCGATTCCTTTCCCCTGGAGGCGCTCAAGGCCCAGGCGGTCACCGCCCGCACCTATGCGCTGAGAAAAGCCGGCGCCAATTCTGATTACGATGTGGTAGATAATACCAACGATCAGGCTTACTACGGCGTGAAGGCGGAAAATACCAATGCCGCCAAAGCTATCGCCGAAACCAGAGGCGTTTGCGGTTATTATAAGGGCAATCTGGCTGAATGCTTTTATTCTGCCAGCAACGGCGGCCAGACCGAATTGGTATCCCATGTCTGGGGAAAAGGCGATTACAGCTATCTGGTTATGGCTGATGATCCCTATGATGTGGAAAATCCCGAAAGTGTGGTAAAGGCCTATTCGCTGCCGAAAAAGATGACCGATATCAGTGGCCTCGGCCCGATCAGGGACGTCGTGCTCGGCCAGCTTTCGGAAGTGCTGGAAGGTATGGGATATGATGGCGATATGAATTACATTCAGGTAATCGGCGTCGAAAATGCCTCTGTCAGCATGCCCATGTATCATGATTCGCCTTCAAAAATCATGACGCTGCTGAATCTTTCCCTGACTGTACAGGGCAGAAAGCTGCTTTCCGGCGATGATGAAGAGGAGATTTCCATTTTCCAAAATGTTCCCGTTTCCTCGACTGCTCCCCCCCAGGAAACATGGTCCCCGATGCAGACGCTGCCTTCCCCTGTCACCGTTTCTTTGGATCTTTTCCCCACCGTCGAAAACGCATTTGCCCTTTCTATTAACGGCGGCAGCAACGAAATCATCACTGTTCGGGAAACAGAAAGCGCATTTATCCTGGAATCCCGCCGCTATGGCCACGGGGTGGGCATGTCCCAGCGGGGTGCCCAGCAAATGGCCGGCGCCTATGATTGGACGTATCAGCAAATCCTGCGCTTCTATTATCCCGGTATGGAAATCAAAACCCTGAATTATTCCCATACGCTGCCCACGCCGGTCAGTGAGTATTTCCTTTCTACCCCGGGCCCGGCGGCAACGCCTACGCCCAGGCCCACTCTGATGCCCGTCAGCGCCACGCCGGGGCCCGACCAATATCTGGTTGCCGTCACCAATATCGGCGTCAATTCCTATCTGAACCTGCGTGCGCAAACCAATACCCAGTCTTCTGTGCTGCGCCAGCTCTATTA
Organism: Clostridiales bacterium; assembly: GCA_015056015.1. Lineage (GTDB taxonomy): Bacteria > Bacillota > Clostridia > Christensenellales > Aristaeellaceae > RUG563. The sequence continues at coordinate 939 of SVHD01000049.1, read as the reverse complement.
CGGCCAGCAGCTTCTGGTGATCGAAGATCTGGGAGAATGGATCAAGGTGCGCACCGATGACGCAGAAGGATACGTCATGTCCAGCTTCGTTCAAAAGCTGGAAAGCGAATAAAGAAATCATCCTTTTGAAGCAGGCTGAAAACAGCCTGCTTTTTCATGAAAAATTTGTCACTTTCCCATTTCCTGCATTGACAGGAACACCCCTGGGCATTATTATGAAAGAAGCGTTTCGGCGCTTAAGGAGGATTTTATTTCATGTATGAAGGAAAACTGGTGCGGCTTCGTGCCTTTGATAACAGCGATTTGATGTATCTGCTGCAATTCAGCAACGATTATCAGGTGATGCGCGGCGCTTCCGGCGGTATTTTATATCCCTCAACGGTGGATGACGAAGCCCGTTCCATGGGCAATAATACCAGCTATACTTCCGGCGAATATCAATTTGCCATTGAAACCATCCAGGATCATCGCTTCATCGGAAAATGCGGCTTTATCAAAATCAACTGGAAAAACCGCGTGGGCGAATTGGCCATCCTGATCGGTGATCCCCTGATGCACGGAAAAGGCTTTGGCACCGACGCCATCACCACCCTTTGCCAATTCGGCTTCAATGAATTGAATCTGCATAAAATCAAGGCCACGGTATTTGATTTTAACGAAGCCGCCCTGCGCTGCTATGAAAAATGCGGTTTTATCCGGGAAGGGCTGCTCAAACAGGAAATTTACCGGGAAGGCGCATATCACGATGTGGTGATGATGGGCCTGATCAAAAATACGGAGGAATAAATCATGAATTACACAGAAGCAACCATCTCCACCACCACTCAGGGGGCTGAAATTGTATCCGATCTTTTGATGCGCCTGGGCGCTGCCGGCACCCAGATTCTGGATCGCGCCGATCTGCCCGATCCCAATAAGCCTACCGCCAATTGGGAACTG
>SVHD01000048.1:4530-21091 GCA_015056015.1 Clostridiales bacterium | reverse complement strand
CATCAAAATCGCCTCCTGTATAGCTTATTTTATCCATACTTCCGGAATTTATACTCTTCAAGAATGAAAAATTGGCTTATAATGAAATAGAAATTATTGATGATTTGGAGGATATTCCATGAGCATTACGAAAAAGCCTTATGGCGTAGATCTGATCGGCCGGGAAATGACCCTGTATACCATGACCAATAAAATTGGCGCTTCCGTATCTGTGCTGGACTTTGGCGCCCATCTGGTATCCATTCAGGTACCGGATAAAAACGGCAAAATGGCAGACGTCTGCCTGGGCTTTGATTGTTTTGACGATTATGATCAGAAATCCGGTTATCTGGGCGCTACCGTGGGCCGTTATGGCAACCGCATTGCCAAGGCGCGCTTTACCCTGAATGGCAAGGAATACACCCTCTTCCCCAATAATGGCCGGAATAATCTGCATGGCGGTCGGGAAGGCTTCGACAAGAAATGGTGGAAGGGCGAAACCCTGGAAACCGATGGGGAAGATACCGTGCTCTTTACCTATGTGGCCCATGATGGGGAAGAGGGGTTCCCCGGAAAAATGAAGGTGCAGGTGACCTTCTCCTTTAATGATAAATGCGAATTGACCATTCGCTATCTGGCCCTGTCCGAACAGGATACCATCGTCAATCTGACCAATCATGCCTATTTCAATCTGGCCGGCGCGGGCAATGGGGATATTCTTTCCCACACCCTGCAGATTGACGCCGATTGCGTTACCGATGTGGATAAGGAATTGATTCCCACCGGCGAATTCCTGCCCGTTGCCGGAACGCCCCTGGATTTCAATCAGCCCATGAAGATCGGCGATGGCATTGCCCGCCGGGCCGAATGCCGCCTGATTGACGAAGCCAACGGCTATGACACCAATTATTGTCTCAAGGGCGAAGGGCTGCGTAAGGTGGCTGAATTGAAGGATGAAGAAAGCGGCCGCGTGATGAAGGTGCTCACGACCGAACCCGGCGTGCAGATTTATTCCGGTCAGGGCCTGAAGCTGGTAGGCAAAAACGGCCTTGCCTACGGCGCTTATGCCGGTGTTGCCCTGGAAACCCAGCATTATCCCGACAGCCCCAATCAGCCCCATTTCCCCACCACCACCCTCAAGGCCGGGGATACCTATCAATCCACCACCGTGTATGCGTTCAGCGCTGAATAAAACGTTTACAAACGAGGAGAAAAAGCCGATGAAAAGAATCATGGCTCTGCTGCTTGCCCTTTTGCTTATGCTGCCCTGCCTTTCCGGCATGGCGGAGGATTCGGTCATTATCAATAAAATCGCGGGTGACGGGGCGGATTTTGCCTTTGCCGAAGATGCAAAGCTGCTGGAAGTATATTTTCCCAAGATTTACGGCTGCGACGCCGCGTTCGTGCGCTATGGCGAATATTCCATGCTGATTGACTGCGGCGGCAATCAGTGGGAAGCGGTGGAAGCGCTGCTGAAGAAGCTGAATGTGACGGAAGTCACCTACGCCGTCAATTCCCATCCCGACGCCGATCATATCGGCGGCTTCAATCATGTATTGAAAAATGTGCCCGCCGGGGAATTCCTGCTGGGTTTCCCGGAGGATTATGACGAAGGGGACACCGTGCGCTTCAAGATTTATGAAGATCTGCACAAGCTGGATATTCCTTTCCGTCAGGTGGCCAATGGCGAAACCATTGAATTTGGCGATGTGAAAATTACCGTGCATCAGCGCACTGACGCCAGCCTGACCCGGGTGAACAATAAATCCGTTATGCTGATGATCGAATATGGCGAGCGGCGGATTTTCTTCACCGGCGATATTCAGCGGGACGCCCAGCTGCTGCTGATCAAGGATGCGGATACGCTGGATCTGAAGGCCGATATTCTCAAATTCCCTCATCATGGCTACGCCAAAATGCAGGAAGGATTTTTGAATATGGTATCCCCTGAACTGGTGATTTGCACCAGCGGCCGCAGCGGCGCCAAGGGGGCGGATCAATTGAAGGAAAAGAAGATTCCCCATTATTTCTGTGAAAACGGCATCCTGCGCCTGGCAACCGATGGCAGCGTATGGACCTTGGAACGCGTGAAATAATCCCGGATTCTTTTGCTGAACGAAAAATCCGTCGGGCTGAAAATGCCCGGCGGATTTTTTGCACCGATCTTCATCCGGAACATAGAATGGCTTTGGGCGGTTACAGGTGTAAAAGAACGGGGGAAAGGATTGACAAATTATTTCCTATGTGTTAAATTTATTACGAAAAGATTAAGGAAATTAATGAAACAGAAATAAATGGTTCGTAAAGGGAGGGATCTACATGAAGCACCCCAAACGCAACACCTTGACTTTGCCTGCTGCGCTGCTGTTTATTCTGGCGGCCCTACTGATGGCGCTGGACGCCAGCGAAATGCCGAATGAAAATCCGCCCGGCATTCATTCCACATCGCTTGCTGCAATTTCGGCGCTTCCTTATACGGTTCAGGATGAAATCCCAGCCGGCTGATAGGGGAAAGCAAAATGCAGATCATCTCAAAAAGGATGATCTGCATTTTTGATGAAAGTAAATTTTCTGTGATGGGCGCAAGGGGCATTGCGGCCAGGCATCAGCTATGCTACAATAATCTGGATTAATAAAGGGGGAAGATGGATTGCGGCGATGGATTTGCGCGCTGATGGCGCTGCTGATGATATTATTATGGCTTCCCGCCCTGGCGGATGACAGCTTTATTGTGGTGGATGAGGAGGAAAATCTGGCCCCCGATCCCCGCAGGCAGGCACGGGCGTTGATGCGGGATATGACCCCAAAGGAAATGATTTATCAATTATTTATGGTATCCCCTGAATCCATTTCCGATTCCGATTGGGTAACCAAATGGCAGGAGGGGACGCTGCTGGAAAATCCGGTGGGCGGGATCATCCTCTTTGGCCAGAATATTGTATCGGAAGCGCAGCTCAGGGAATTGACGGCTGCCATCCAGGCGGATGCGGAAAAAGCGGGCATTTATCCCCTGTTCATCGGCGTGGATGAAGAAGGGGGCGCAGTATCGCGGGTGGCCAACAAGCTGGGATATGAATTGGCGCCGTCCCCCCAAGCGATTGGGGAAAACGGAAACAGCGAAGAAGCCTTTGCTGCGGGCAGCTATCTGGCCGGATATCTGAAGCCGCTGGGGATTCATCTGGCATTTTCGCCAGTGGCGGATGTATTGCTGACCGATAATGAAGAACTGGGCGAGCGGGCGTATGGCGATGATCCGCTGCTGGTAGCGAATATGGCAGCCGCCATGGCATCCGGTTTGCGGGACGGGGGCGTCATTCCCTGTTATAAGCATTTCCCCGGGCATGGTTCCGTCAGCGGCAATACTCATACCGGCAGTGCATCCACCCGGCGTACGGCGGATGAAATGCTTGCCTGCGAATGGATTCCTTTTCAGAGCGGAATTCACCAGGGCATTGAAATGATTATGACCTCCCATCTGATTGCCAGAGGACTGGGGGATGAAATCCCTGCTTCTCTGTCGCCGGTAGTGATTCAGCAGTATCTGCGCAATACCCTGGGCTATGACGGCGTGGTGATTTCAGACGCCCTTCGCATGGCCGCCATTACCGATCATTACAAGCCCGGCACGGCAGCAAAAATGGCCATTGAGGCGGGGGTGGATATCATCCTGCTGCCGGGCAGCTTCAGCGCCGCTGTTGCGGCTGTGGAGGAAGCCGTGGAAAACGGGGAAATTTCTATGACCAGGATCGAAGAAAGCGTGGAAAGAATTCTGGCCCTGAAAATTCAGTATGGATTGATTCAATAAACGCAAAGAAAATATACAAAAAAGAGCGCCGCCTGATGATCAGACGGCGCTTGATTTTTTTGTTATTTTCCGAAGGCGGTTTTAATCAGTTCATCGGCAGGGAGTGTGGAGCGGGTGAAGAGGCTTACCATGGGAACCACTACCAGCCCCGCCAGCATACCGCCGACGCCGCTCAGCGCGGCCACGGAAGTGCCCATAACCAGCGGAGGCACCAAGGCCACCAGGAAGCCGGTGAGCAGCCCGGCCCAGGCGCCGGCCTTGGTGGTTCCCTTCCAGAGCAGGCCATACATGAACGGCGCCAGGAAGGAACCGGCAACAACGCCCCAGGAAAGGGACATGAGCTGCATAATGGGGGTATTCTGCATCAGGAAATTGATCGCCAGGGACAGGGCCACAAAGACCAGGCAAAGGATGCGCATGGTGGTGGTGGCCTGCTTTTCGGTCCGCTTGGGGAAGAGCGTTCCCAGCAAATCCACAGAAATAACGGAGGCGGAAGCCAGCACCAAAGCGGTCAAGGTGGAAATGCTGGCGGAGAGCAGCAGCACGATGAACAGGCCCTGGAGCCAATCGGGAATGCCAACCACCGTTTCATTGGTCAAAATGGTGGGCATGATCATATCGGTGGGCATGGCGCCCTGGGTGACGGCTTCGGCAGCAGTGCCATAGACGGGATCCGCAATTTTTCCAAGAATGACCCGGCCAAAGCCGCCAGCAAAATACACGCCGCCAGCAATGATCAGGGCAAAGAGGGTGGAAATGACGGTGGCACGCTTGACAGATTTGGTATCCTTGATGGCGAAGAATTTATGCAGCATCTGAGGCAGGCCCAGAACGCCAAGAGAGGTAAGCAGCACATTGGAAAGCAGGGGCTGGGCATTGGCTTTGGTGAAAGCCATGGAATTAAGGGTGCCCTCCATCCGGCCAAGCTCGGCCAGGCCTTCCTTCACCCCGCCTGCACCACGAAGGATATACCAGATGATCAGCACAACGCCGACGATCATGATGATGCCCTGGATGAAATCGGTGATGGCGGTGGCTTTATAGCCGCCGGCAAAAAGATACAATGCCGCCAGGGCAGCGATGCCGATGACGCACCAGGTATAATCAATGCCCAGGGCCATGCGAAACATATTGCCCAATCCCTTATAAACAGAAGCGGAATAGGGAATCAGGAAGACGAAAATGATCAGGGAAGCGAAAAGCTTCATGGAGCGGGTTTCATACCGTTTTTCAAAGAAGCCCGGTATCGTGCCCACATTCAATCGTTCGCCCATACTGCGCACCGGTTTTGCCAGCAGGGACCAGGCAAGCAGACTGCCGATGATCGCATTGCCGATGCCGGCCCAGGCGGCAGCAATACCGAATTGCCAGCCCATGCTGCCAGCATAGCCGATGATGATCACGGCAGAAAAATAGCTGGCACCATAGGAAAGCGCACTCATCCAAGCGCCCACATTCCTACCGCCCAGCAGAAAATCATTGAGAGAGAGAGATTTTTTGGCTGTCAGCGTCAATACGCTCACGATCATGACAGCATAGAGCACCAAAACGACATACTTCAACAAGGCCACATCCTTCCGTACTACATTGCCGCATCATGCGGCGCCTACAACATACAGCATATCACAGCGGAAAGAATTTGACCAGTTTTTTTATTGTATTTCAAATTGGAAAAGTAAAAGCGGCCCCAGGGCCGCTTTTTTTGATGTTACAGGGCTGTTTCCGTCAGGATACAGGTGGAATAGGCCGTTTTCAGCTTTTCCCAGGCACGGCGGGCAGCGGCATGATGCTCAAAAGCGCCGAATACCACCGAGCCGGAGCCGGTCATCCGGGCCATGACGGCGCCGCTATCCAGCAGGGCCTGCCGGGCGATTTCAATTTGCGGCCGCATGGGGATGGATACCTGCTCCAGCCCATTTTTTGCATGGGCTGCCAACTGCTGTAAATCCCCTTCTTTCAAAGCAAGAAGGCATTTTTCCATATCGGAGGACTGCGTGGGGGATTGATGCCAGGCATCGAATACCGCTTTGGTGGAAAGGGGCGTACATGGCTGAATCAGCACCAGGGGAAAGGTCTTTTTACAGGGAACGGGCGTGAGGATTTCGCCAATCCCCTGGGCCCGGGCGGGGGCATCCAAGAGGCAGAAGGGAACATCAGCCCCCAGAGAAAGCCCGATTTTTTCCAGTTCTTCTGCGGAAAGGCCCAAATCCCAGATTTCATCCAGAGCCTTGAGCGTGGCCGCCGCATCGGCGCTGCCGCCGCCCAGACCGGCCCCCATGGGAATGCGCTTTTCCAGGGTAATATGGGCGCCGGTATCCACATGGGCATATTGCTGCAAGGCCCGGGCGGCACGGAGCACCAGATTCTTATCATCGGGAACCAGATCGGGATTTCCGTCGATTGTAAGGGAAAGCTCCTCCGCGGGCTCAATATAGAGCCGATCGCACAATTCCAGGGACTGCATCAGGCTATCCAGCAAATGATAACCGTCAGCGCGCTGGCCCACGATATCCAGGGCCCAATTAATTTTCGCCGGTGCGTAAATCTCGTAAGCCCCCTTCAGGAGCTTTGCCAGGCGCGAGTGTAATTTCAAATTCCGCTCCTCCTTCGCCGGAGAGCAGCCTGATCTGCTGCCCGTGCTTTTCCATAATTCTGCGGCAGATGGCCAGGCCAAGGCCTGTGCCCTTGCCTACGGTATGGGCTTTATCAGCCTTATAAAAACGATCGAAAATATGCAATTGATCTTCCGGCAGAATCCCAACGCCGGTATCCCGGATGCGGAGAGAAATATGATCGCCGTCTTTTTGGGTGGCGAGGGTAATCATGCCGCCGGCAGGCGTGAATTTGATGGCGTTATCCAATAGATTGATGATTACCTGCTGAATCTGATCGCTGTCGGCATGCACAAAGCAGGCGTCCTCTTCAAAATTGGCCTCTACATCCAATTGCTTTTCATCCAGCTGGGTCATCCGGGAAATGAGCACCCGGCGGGATAATTCGTTCACGTCAAAATCGCTGCAGGCCAGGCTGGTTTCATCGCTTTCCATACGGGAAAGATTCAGAAGATTGGCAATCAGCTTGGAAAGGCGGTGGGTTTCATCCACCACCACTTGCAGATACCGTTCGTTTTCCTCTTTAGAGATGGTGCCATCCAGCATGCCCTGGGCAAAGCCTTGAATGGAAGTGATGGGGGAGCGGAGCTCATGGGAGACATTGGCCACGAAATCCCGGCGGGATTGCTCCAGCGTATCCAGCTGCGCCGCCATCTGATTGAAGGCCTGGGATAATTCCCTGATTTCCCGGCTGCCCTCTTCGGGGGCGCGGGCCTCAAAATTTCCCCGGGCCATATCGCCGGCGGCCTGCACCATGGCGGTAAGGGGACGGGTCATTTGCCGGGTGAGGAAAAAGATAATGAGGGCGGAAATAGCGAAAATGCCAATGGCGGCAAGGGCGACCTGCCACACCAGGCCGCGATAGGAGGCGTGCACCGTCTGGGCGGCAGTTTGAATGAGCACAAATCCCATCACGGTTTTCTGGTTGCTTAAAATGCCCTCCTGCAGCCAGGGAACCAGCACGGTAAAGAGCGGGCCGGATGCACTTTCCGTCTGCTCCACCACTTCTCTGCCCTGCATGGCCTGGGTCATATAATCAGAAATTTCTTCCTGGGTAGGCAGGGAGGAAAGGCTTTCATCCATCAGGGTGGCTTCGTTATAATAGGTGCGCTGGGCGCCGCTGCGATCCACGACGATGATATAAGCATTGTATTCCTCGTATACTCGCAGGGCTTTCCAATACATATATTGCTCGGTAGTGGAGGTTTTTCCGAAGGCACGGTTGATGCTGTCATTGGGCATGCGGCTGGCAAGATAGGCCATATCCCTCGCCTGGGTTTTTAAGGCATTCATGCGATTCTCGATATGATTATCCCGCAAATTAAAATACGAAAGGGTAAAAAGTACCCCGACACATACCAGAATCACGGCCAGAAAAACGGTAAGCAGGCGGGAAAAAAGACTGCCGCTGCGCATGAATTATTTCACCTCAAATTTATAACCTACGCCCCATACGGTGCGAATCTGCCAGCCGAGCTGCTCGCTGTCCTGCAGCTTTTCCCGCAGCCGCTTGATATGCACATCCACGGTACGGCTGTCGCCAAAGAAATCAAAGCCCCATACCTGCTCAAGCAGCTGTTCCCGGGTAAATACCCGATTCTGATGGGAGGCCAGGAAATAGAGCACTTCCAATTCTTTGGGGGGCATTTCCACGATTTTTCCCTGAAAATGCACTTCATATTTTTCCAGGCTGATGGTGAGACCGGGGAAGGAGAGGGTATCCTTTTCACTTTCGCCGGGGGCGGCGCGGCGAAGCACAGCCTTGACCCGGGCGACCAGTTCCTTGCCTTCAAAGGGCTTGGTCACATAATCGTCCGCGCCCAATTCCAGCCCCAGAACCTTATCGAAGGTATCATCCTTGGCGGTGAGCATGATGATGGGAATATTGCTGATTTGCCGGATGGCCCGGCATACCTGCCAGCCATCCATACCGGGCAGCATAATATCCAGAATCATCAGACTGGGGGGATTTTTCTGGAAAGCAATCACTGCTTCGTCACCCCGGGTCTGCACGGCAACGTCAAACCCCTCTTTTTCCAGATACAGTTTTACAAGCTGGGCAATATTGGGATCATCATCAACAACCAGGATCGTTTGCTTTTCGTTCATGGGAACACCTCCGGAAAGAACGGGTAAAAACTCGGAATAAGGGAATTATCCACCGCTTTGCATCGTGTCACGGGAAGCATCACGGGAAAATTATTAGGCAAAAGAGGAACAGAGAATTCCCGAATTGGTTTTCGGGAGGGGGCGGGAGGGTGCTTTTGACTCAAAAGCATCCTCCCGCGAGTCCCCCACGTTACTTCAATTCCACAACGGTGACGCCTTCTTCGCCCTCGCCGTATTTGCCCCGACGGAAGGATTTTACCTGGGGATAGGTTTTCAAGTGGCGCTGGATGCCATCCCGCAGGATGCCGGTGCCCTTGCCGTGGACGATGGTAACTTCATGCAGCCCGGCCAGCACCGCTTCATCCAGATACTGATCCACTTCGCCCAGGGCTTCATCCAGGGCAAGGCCGCGCACATCGCAGCTTAAACCCACGGTGCGGGTGGCAGCGCCGGTCTGCACGGAGAAGGAGGAAACCTTTTTCTTGGGCTTGGGATCATTGACAAGACGCAATTGGCTCAGATGGGCCTTCATTTTCATAATACCTGCCTGCAATTGCACTTCGCCTTTGTTATCAGGAAGGGAAAGGACGGTGCCCTTGGTATTGAGATGGGTGATTTCCACCAGATCGCCGATTTTGACGGTCTTGGGCGGCTCGGCAATATTGCCGGTGGGCCTGCGCAGGCCTTCTGCCAGGCTGTCCATGCCCTCTTCCATGCGCTTGCGCAGGGCATTGACCTCATGATCCTGCACATTGGCATTCTTTTTGAGGCGTTTCAAATCGTAAATAATGCTGTCGGCCTCCCGCTTGGCCTTTTCCATGATGCGGCGGGCGTCTTCCTTGGCCTTGAGGGTGGCGGCTTCCTTCTTTTCTTCCATGGTTTTGTAAAGAAGCTCCGCTTCGTTCCGCAGGCGCACCGTTTCCTGCCGTGCCTGTTCCGCCAGTTCCCGTTCTTTTTCGGCTACCTGGCGATGATATTCCGCATTGGCAATAACGTCTTCAAAGCGGATGGTATCATGGGAAAGCAGATCCTTGGCTTCGTCGATCAGGTATTCGGGCAGGCCCAGCCGACGGGAAATTTCAAAGGCGTTGGATTTGCCGGGAACGCCGATGGAAAGGCGATAGGTGGGGCGCAGGGTGGCCACATCAAATTCCACGCTGGCGTTTTCCACGCCGGGGGTGGAAAGGGCGTAGGCCTTCAATTCGCTGTAATGGGTGGTGGCGGCGGTGCGCGCCTTGATTTTGAGCAGGGCATTTAAAATGACCTGGGCCAGGGCCGCGCCCTCGGTGGGATCGGTGCCGGCGCCCAATTCATCAAATAGCGCCAGATCCCGGGGCGTCACCGCATTCATGATGGAAACGATATTGGTCATATGGGAAGAGAAGGTGGAAAGGGATTGCTCAATGGATTGCTCATCGCCAATATCGGCATAGACCTCTTCAAAAGTAGAAAGCTCGGTGCCCAGGTTTCCGGGAATATGCAGGCCGCTCTGGGCCATCAAGGTCATCAGCCCCAGGGTTTTCAGGGTGACGGTTTTACCGCCGGTATTGGGGCCGGTGATGATGAGGGAAGTGAAATCCTGGCCAAGCCACAGATTGCAGGGCACCACCTTTTCCCGGTCGATCAAGGGATGGCGCACACGCACCAGATTGATCCGGCCCTCCTGATTCATTTTGGGGCGGACGCATTCCATTTCCCGGGAAAGCATGCCCTTGGCAAAAATGAAATCCAGGGTGGAAAGAATGGAAAGATTGCGATCGATCAGATCGGCATTTTCTGATACCTGCTGGGAAGGGCGGCCAGAATCCGTTCGATTTCATCCCGCTCCTTCATATGCCATTCTTTAAGTTCGTTGCCCATTTCCACCACGGCCAAAGGCTCCACAAAAAGCGTGGCCCCGGTGGAGGATTGATCATGCACCAGGCCGGGCACATACTGGCGGTATTCCTGCTTGACGGGCAATACATACCGGCCGCCCCGGACGGTAACAATGGATTCCATCAGATATTTGGAATAGGCCGCGCCATGGGCCATGGCATTGAGCTTTTCCCGGATGCGGTCATTTACCTGACGGATATGCCGCCGGATATCAAAAAGCGCGGGAGAAGCATGATCGGAGATTTCTTCTTCGCTCAGAATGGATTCGGTGATATCTGTTTCCAGCTGACGAAGGGTTTGCAAAAGGGAAGCCTTGGCGGTGATCAGGGGGGTATTTTCCCGTTCGGTCACCAGGGCGGAGCGGGCGGCCCGGGCGGCACGCAGGGTTTCCGCTACCAGCAGCAGCGCCTTTTGCGAAAGCGTGGAGCCCTTCCTGGAAAGGGACAGATATTCCCTGACGTCGCTGAAGGAAACCAGCGGATTGCCGCCGATATAGGTAAGCACCACCACGGCCTCTTCCGTTTCATCCAGGGCCTGATTGACTTCGGCAAAATCGGCAAGGGGCGTCAATTGCTGGCATTTTTCCTTGCCGGCGTCGGACAGGGCATAGGCGGCAAGCATATCGCGGATTTTGGTAAATTCCAGCACCCGCAGGGCGCGTTCATTCATAAAAAATCCCTCCAAAGTGAGTATACGTTCTTTTTCTGCGCGATGCAATGTGCAGAGGAAAAGGTTTAAAATCTGTTTACAGTCCGTTCTTTTTTGCCACAATGATGGCCGTATTTTCGTATTTCCGATGAAGGAAAACATCATCAAAACCGGCCTTTTTCAGCAGAAGCATGGTGTGCTCTGCGGTCAGGGGCGTATCATAATGAAAATCGCCGGGCTGAGCATTTTTTCCGGCAAGGCGGGCGTATTCAGCGAAATAAAATGCTTCCTCCGCATCATCCGAAGCAGTATAATCCGTTTCCACATACACGCCGCCGCTTTTCAGCGCCCGGTACAATTTCTCATACAGGGGCAGCTTTCTTTCCGCCGTGAAATGATGCAGCGATTCCACGGAGACGGCCGCATCAAAGCATTTTTCCCCAAAAGGCAGATCGAAATAGGAGCCCTGGATCAGCTGCAATTGCCGGGCATAGGGTTTCTTTTGCAGCTCATCCAGCATGGGCAGACAAAGATCAATACCGGTGGTATGAACGGAGGGGCAGCGCTGATAGATTTCATCCAACTCCAATCCGGTGCCGCAGCCCAGATCCAGAATACGGACGCCGGGAGTCAAAGGAAGAATCCGGGCGGTTTCCGGATAGAATTCTCTGGCAAAGGCAATATTCTGCCGCATATGATCCTCATAGCCGATCAGCCGTTTTTCAAAAAAGGCGGCCATTTCTTCCAGTGGCATTTACAGAACTCCTTCAATAAAGCGGCCGAACGTGCCGCGGATATTCAGCGGAGCGGGATGCTCTCCCTGAAGCAATGCGCGGTAATGGGCGATCAATTGCTTTTGCAGGGAAATATCTTCATCCGTAAATTGCAGCATCAGGGAAACGGGGGGCAGATTTTTGATCTGCGCGGAAAGATGCAGGGGCTGATCCGCCATCAATTCCACCACGCAGCCCTCGGGCAGACGAATGGGGAAGAGGGGATAGCGGGCATTCATCCGATCCTGCAGGCAGGTACCCATGGCACCCTTGCCCTGGGCACAAAGATTGCAGTTTTCCCTGCCGGTTTTTAATTGCATCTGGGTGCGCATAGGGCAATGATTCAATGCCATCAGCCGGGCGCGGCCATACACGGGCAGAATATATTCGCAGATGCCCTGGGGCAATTCGGCAATTTCCGCGCCTGCCAGTTCCCGGGAAAGGGTGACGCTTTCACAACCTAAATACGAAAGCATTTTTGCGGCCTCACCGTTCATCACGGGGATGCCCTCCCCGGCAATTGCATGTTCCATGGCGGGATTTAACTGACCGGGGCTGGAAAGGCAGAGGGGAATATGATATTCTCCGGCAAGGCCCAATAAATACTGCCAGGTTTCTTCCTTGCATTGCACCGGCATAACCAGGCGGGAATTTTCCGGAAAATTTTCCAGCAGGGGACGCAGGGCCTCTTCCCGATAATCCTGGGGTGCAAACAGAATTTCATCCGCGCCGGCGGCAAGCAGGGAAGGAATCTGATCATAATCCCCGGTGCGCACAAGGATGCGGGGGGAAGGCAGATTCCGCCGGGGGGACGGGAAATGACAACTGCCGGAAGCATCCCTGGGATGGGCGGCAATTCTTTCCTGCTCCAGCAGGGAAAGGGCATCCCTTCGCAGGGCATTGAGGACAGATACAGGGACAAAGGCCTGCTGCGTTTGCAGATTCAATTCCCGCAGAACAAAGCTGGTTCCCCCTGTTTTTTCCAGGGCACGCCGGGCGCTGTCCATATCCAGGGCCTTTTTTTCGGCCGCCTGGCAAATATCCCCTTCCACCGTCACATGGCTTTCCCCATCCGTTGCATACAGGGAAAGCGGCGCGTCGGGCAGGGCGGTGAGCAGCGCATCAAAGGGAATGGGAAGCGCCTGATGGAAATGCTCCCCTTCATAGGTGGCGCGGGCCTGGGCAAGCTGGCATTCATCTTCGGTACGGCGGACGATTTCGCCGATTTTGACCCGATCCCTTAAGCGCAGCGTAGCAACGCTGCCGGCAGCAACTTCCGGCCCGGAATAGCGAAGCTCCTGCGCGCCGATTTCCAGTCCATCCCCATTATGGAGAGGACGCTGCAAACGCACATCCGAAAGCAGCGCGCCGCCCTTCTGATAGCAGGCTTCCGCCTTGCCAAGAGAAAGCCCTTCCGGGGTAACCCGTTCGGGATGGATGATGGCGCTGTCCCGCTCTTTGCCGATATAGCCTTTGGTAAAGCCGCCGCGGGAGAAAATCTGGGTCAGGCTTTCCTTTTCTTCGGCAGAGGCTGGGGCAAAACGGTTTTCCAGAATGGAATCAAGGGCATTCCGATAGGCACGGGTGACAATTGCCACATATTCCGGGCGCTTTAAACGGCCCTCGATTTTGAAGGAATAGACCCCTGCTCTGGCCATCTGATCCAGCTCATCCCGGGCGCAAAGATCCCGGGGAGAAAGAAAGGCGCCGGTTTTTCCCTGATAGGAATAGGGCAGACGGCAGGGCTGGGCACAGCGGCCGCGATTGCCGCTGCGGCCGCCGATCATGGAGGAAAACAGGCATTGCCCGCTGCAGGATACGCAAAGCGCGCCATGGCAGAAAGCCTCGATTTCCATGCCGGTCTGTGCAGCGCAGCGGATGGCGGAAAGATCGCATTCCCGGGCAAGAACGGCCCGCTTTGCCCCCAAGTCCTTCAGCAGCTTTGCCCCGGAGGCGTGATGCAGCGCCATCTGGGTGCTGGCGTGAATCACAAGATCGGGAAATTCCTCCCGACAGATTTTCAGCAGCCCCAGATCCTGCAAAAGCACGGCGTCTGCGCCAACTTCAGAAAGCAAAGAAAGGGTATTGCGAACAGACGGCAATTCCCTTTCCTTGATCAGAATATTGACGGTGACATACACCTTTTTCCGATACAGATGGGCCAGCGAAACGGCATCTTTCAGGGCATTTGCATCAAAGCCCGCGCTTGCACGCGCACCAAATGCGGATGCGCCCAGATATACCGCATCCGCACCGTTGGCAATGGCCGCTTTCAGCGCTTCCATGCTGCCCGCAGGGGCGAGCAACTCCAATTCATTTGGCATGTTTCAGTTCATTCAGCTCCTGCCGCGCCTGCATAAGCTCCCGCCGCAGGCGGGTATTGTCATCCTGCGCGGTTAATAATTCATCGGCCATGGAAAGGCCGGCGATCACCGCCGCCGTTTCCCTGTTAACAAAGCCGCTGGAGCCGGTTTCGGCAATTTTTCGATCCACATACACCGCTACCCTGCGCACATGCTCGGCAGAATCGGTGCTTTTGAGGGTATAATCCCGGCCGGCAATCCGCAGCGTATAGGATTTTTCCCCTTTTTTGATGATCATAACTGCTCGAAGGGATAATTTTCGCCCATGGTATCCACGCGGATGGACTTGATCTTCTGGGGCTCCAGGGGCTTATCCATATGATCCCGGGGGACAGAAACAATCTTGTCAGCGGCTTCCATACCGGTGAGCACCTTACCGAAAGCGGCATAGCTGCCATCCAGATGGGGGGAATCGCTGGTCATGATAAAGAACTGGGAACCGGCGGAATCGGGATGCATCGCCCGGGCCATGCTCAGCACGCCGTAGGTATGCTTCAGGGGATTATCCACGCCGTTGCGCGCAAATTCGCCCTTGATATTATAGCCGGGCCCGCCGATGCCCATGCCCTTGGGGCAGCCGCCCTGGATCATGAACCCGGGAATGACCCGATGGAAAATCAGCCCGTCGTAGAAGCCGCTGTTGGCCAGGGCGGCAAAATTGCCCACGGACTGGGGCGCGATTTCGGGATACAATTCACCCTTCATTTCATCGCCGTTTTCCATGATAATCGTAAAAGTAGGATGCTTGATTTCACTCATTTTTCTGTTCCTCCGTCCTATGACAATAGGGATTGGCGGGGATTCAACATATCCCCAATATGAATGATAGCGTGTTTTCTCTGTTTTGTCAAATCCGGGGTCAAAAATAAGGAAAAAATCTTGCCGATTCCCTTCTCCGGCCCCCTTTTGAGTTGCAATCAGGGCGGGTTTGCGTTATAATAGGATGTCGCGAAGATAGAAAAATTCCGGCGCAAAGAAAGCGGGTGCATCATGGGCAAGAGTTACAAGGTGATTTCTGTGGGAAAAGCGGCCGGGCTGGCCCTGAAGGCTCACAGCGGAAAAATCACCCTCATGATGCTGTGCCAGCTTCTGATTCGCCTGCTGGCGCTGGCGCCGATCCTTCTTTTCATGCATCAGACGCCGCTGGCATTTTTGCCTGCATGGTGCTGGTGTGTTGTATCTTTATTGATCTATCTGTTCATGGTCGTTCCCATGCGTTTTCATGCAGGAGAAATCCTCCGGCAGTATTCGGCGCCTAATCTGACACCGCCGGAAAAAAAGATTCCCTACGGCGTGTATCTGCGCTGCGGCCTGATTCGCTATGTGCGCGGGCTTTTGTGGGGGCTTCCCTTTCTGGTGGGCGTCTGCTTGTTCTTTTACGGCATGGAATATCTGCCCTTTAATACCTTGGGCGGATATATTCAGCAATTTGCCACTTTGCTGGGGGGCGATCCTTCCCTGGATGAAGGGCTGATTGTGGTTTTTGCGCTGCTGCTGATCTTTGGGGTGATTCTCGCCCTGGGCTGGTGGCGGGATCTGCCCATGGAATATCTGCCTGCCAGGCGTTTGGGAACCTGGGGCGTCAATCAATATGCCCAGAAGGTCCGCGCCCGTGCCCAGGGGAAAATGGCCCATAATATGCTGGGCAATATGCTGCTTTCTTTGCCGGCAATGATCGGGGCGGTGGCCGTGATCGTTCCCTATATTCTGGATCATATCCGGATTACCAGCAATAAGCTGATGCTGCTGCAGGGAATCCTGCGGGTCATCAAATCTCCCTTGCCGGGAATGCAGATCATTCTGCTGGCGCTGGTATTTTTGCTTTTGTATCTGCCCTGCTGCGCCCTGCGGAAAATGCGGAATGCCATATTGGTGCGCCGGCTTTCCAGGGAATTGAATGATCAGGGGGACGGCCGTGCGGTTGGATAAGATTTTAAGCAATCTGGGGATTGCATCCCGCAGCGAAAGCAAAAATCTGCTCAAGGCCGGGCGGGTAAAGGTAAATGGCGCAGTGGTAAAAAGCGGCGCCGAAAATGTGGCCGGGGATGCGGAAATTACCCTGGATGGGAAAAAGCTGGATACCCGGCTTACCCGGCATCTGCTGTTGCATAAGCCCGCCGGGATATTGACCGCCAATGAGGACGGAAGGCAGAAAACCGTCATGGATATTTTGCCGGACGCCTACCGCGCCATGGGATGCATGCCGGTGGGAAGGCTGGATAAGGATACCACGGGAATTTTGCTGCTGACCACGGATGGTGATCTGGCCCATCGGCTGATTTCGCCCAATCGGCATGTGGATAAAGTGTATGAAGCCCAGGTGGATGGGATGCTGGATGAAGAAGACATCCGCATTTTTGCTGAAGGGATCCCTTTGAAGGATTTTACCGCCCT
>SVHD01000048.1:0-4520 GCA_015056015.1 Clostridiales bacterium | reverse complement strand
TCACTGGGACGGCTGACCGTGCAGGAAGGGAAATACCACCAGGTAAAAAGAATGTTCGGGGCAAGGGGGAAGCCGGTGACAAAGCTGCATCGCCTTTCCTTCGGGCCCATCCCATTGGATGAAGCATTAGCCCCCGGAGAATACCGGGAATTAACGGATGAGGAGGCAGCCGCCTTATATGAAGCGGCGGGGATTCAGAAATGAACGATCATTATTACACGTCATCCCCGGAAAGCGCCCATCGCTATGCTCCCTGCAAGTATACCTATCGGGGCCATGAATTGCATTTTACTACCGACGCCGGGGTGTTTTCCCGGGGCGAAGTGGACTTTGGAACCGATGTGCTTTTGCGCGCCCTTCCGGAAAATTTGGCGGGCCGGGTGTTGGATCTTGGCTGCGGCTGGGGGCCGGTTGGAATCAGCATCGGAAAAA
This sequence comes from Clostridiales bacterium, assembly GCA_015056015.1. Lineage (GTDB taxonomy): Bacteria > Bacillota > Clostridia > Christensenellales > Aristaeellaceae > RUG563. The sequence continues at coordinate 4,088 of SVHD01000048.1, read as the reverse complement.
ACTGGCCCGGCTGCGCCATTGTGATGAGCGACGTCAATGAGCGCGCCCTTTCCCTGGCGGCCAAGAATGCCCGGGATAACGGGGTGACCGCCCAGACGGTGATCAGCAGCGGGCTGGATAACGTGCCCGGTGAATTTGATTTCATCATCACCAATCCCCCCATTCGTGCAGGCAAGCAGGTAATTTACGCCATGTTCGCCCAGAGCGCCAGGCAGCTCAGGGATCAGGGAGAAATGTATCTGGTGATCCGCAAACAGCAGGGCGCGGAATCGGCCATCAAATATCTGAAAACCATTTTCAATGAAGTGGATACCATCGAAAAAAGCGGCGGATTCTGGATCATCCGCTGCCGGGGAGGAAAAAAGGAATGAAATACGATCGGGCATTTTTTGATGCGGGACTGGAACGGCATAATACCCGCTGCGAAAAATGGGATGACCGGGGGGTATTGAGTGAAGAAGGCATCGCCCTTTGGGTGGCCGATATGGATTTCCGCTGCGCGCAGCCCATTGTGGACGCCATTATGGAGCGGGCCCAGCATCCCTGCTACGGTTATAATATCGATGACGGTACGGATGAGGAAGCGCTGATTGGCTATTGGCAGCGCCGCCATCAGCTGAATATCCGGAAGGGGCAGACCAAAATGCTCCCCTGTGTGGTGACGGGGCTCAAATCCTGCGTACGCGCTTTTACGAATGAAGGGGATAAGGTGGCCATCTTTACCCCGATTTACGGCCCCTTCTATGCTTCCATTCAGGAAAACAAACGCATTCCTGAATTGGTGGGCCTGATTCCTGGGGAAGACGGCCGATACCAAATGAATCTCTCCGGGATGGAAAAGGCACTGCAGAACGGCGCGAAGCTGATCATGCTCTGCAATCCCCATAATCCCATTTCCCGGGCCTGGGAAAAGGAAGAGCTGGAAGGCCTGCTTGCCCTGGCGGAACGCTATGACGTGCCCCTGGTCAGCGATGAAATCCATGCCGATTTCGTATATGCGCCCCGGAAATTCGTGCCCATTCTTTCCATTCCCGGCGCCCAAAAGCGGGCGATTATGCTCTGTGCTGCCAGCAAGACCTTCAATGTGGCCGGGCTGCAGCAGGCCACCTGCGTATCCTTTAATCCTGATTATCTTAAGAAAATCGGGGAAAAGATCAGTGCTGCCGGCGTGACCAGCGGCAATACCTTTGCCCTTTATGCCACCAAGGCCGCCTATGAACAGGGCGACGCCTGGCTGGATGGACTGATGGAATACCTGGATGAAAACCGGAAGGCACTGGCAGAATTGGTAGAAAAATATTTGCCCAAGGCGAAGCTGACCCCGGTGGAAGCCACGTATCTTGCCTGGCTTGATCTGCGGGCTTATGGAAAGACCTGCCAGGAAATGACGGAAGCGTTCATGAAAAATGGCGTGGCATTGACCACGGGCGTATTTTTCGGCGAGGACGCGGATGGATTTATGCGAATTAACTTCGGCTGCCCCCGGGGCATGCTGGAGGAAGGAATCCGGCGCATGGCCAATGCGCTGAAGGAGGATTGAGCAATGAAGCGCGTGGATGAACTGCTGCAGAATTACCGGGAAGAAATGATGGAAACCCTGCAAAGCTGGGTAAAGATTCCCAGCGTAAAGGGTGATCCCGCCCCCGGCGCGCCCTTTGGCGTGGAAAACCGCAAGGCACTGGATTTGGCCATGGCGGACTGCGAAAAAATGGGGATGAAGACCCTGATCGTGGATGGCTATGCAGGCCATGCCGATTTGGGTGAAGGGGATGATTATGAAGCCCTGGCTATCCTGGCCCATCTGGATGTGGTGCCTGCCGGCGATGGCTGGAGCCGGGATCCCTTTGGCGCCCAGCGGATCGATGGAAAAATGTATGGCCGCGGCACCAGCGATGACAAGGGCCCTGCCGTTGCCGCGCTGTATGCCATGCGTGCCGTGAAGGAAGCGGGCATTCCCCTCAGCCGCAAGGTGCGCCTGATTCTGGGCTGCGATGAGGAATGCGGCTCTTCCGATATGCAGTATTACAAGGAAAAGGTGACCATGCCCCGCTCCGGGTTCAGCCCGGACGCCAATTATCCCGTCATCAATATTGAAAAGGGCGGCGCTCATATTCATCTGGCGGGCCAGCTCTGCGCCTGCGGGCTGCAGGTGGTTTCCATGAAGGTGGGCGAACGGCCCAACGTGATCCCCGGTCTGGCAACTGCGACTGTAAAGGGTGATGAAAGCACCGCTTCCGCCGCTGAAAAAGCGGGCGAAAAGCTGGGCTTTCCGGTAAAGGCCAAGGCAGAAAACGGCCTGGTGGCAATCGAAACCGTGGGCGTTACCGGCCACGCCGCTTTCCCCAGTCATGGCCGCAACGCCATCGGCCAGATGCTGCTGATCTTCAAGGAACTGGGCGTCAAGGGCGTGCTGCTGGATATGGCGGACGCCATCGGCATGACCTATGGCGGCGAAAATCTGGGCATTGCCATGGAGGATGCCCTTTCCGGGCCTCTTACCTGCAGCCTGGATATTATCCGGATTGAAGATGGCAAGGTAGAAGCGCTGATGGATATCCGCTATCCCGTGCTGCTCAATGAAGAAATGATGCTCAAGCAGCTTAAGATGCGCCTTTCCAATATGGAAGTGACCATGCCCCACTCCCATGCGCCCCATTATGTAAGCGCCGATACGAAGCTGGTGCAGGAATTGCTGGAAGCCTATCACGAAGTAACCGGCATGGAAAAAAAGACCATCGCCATCGGCGGCGGCACCTATGCCCAATCCATGGAAGAAGGCGTGGCCTTCGGCGCGCTCTTCCTTGACGAAGAGGAAATGGCCCATCAGGCCGATGAATACATTTCCGAAGAATCCCTGTATCAAAACGCCCGGATCTTTGCCCGCGCGATTGTGCGGCTGGCCGGAGAAAATAAGTGAGGATGAGAATTATGAAGACCACTGAAATCATTACCTGCATCAATTGCCCCGTTGGCTGCCGCATGGAAGTAACCCATGAAGGCGAAAATGTGCTTTCCGTAACCGGCAATACCTGCAAGCGCGGCGAAGCTTATGCCCGTCAGGAATGCGTTGCCCCCGAACGGATGGTGACCGCCGTCGCCCCCGTTAAGGATCGCGAAATGCCCGTAAGCCTCAAGACCCGCACCCCCATCCCCAAGAAGATGATTGATGATTGCATGCGCGCCGTGATGGAAAAGCCCTTTGAAGCCCCCATCCAGGCCGGCGATGTGCTGATTGCCAATGTGTGCGGCACCGGCGTGGACGTGATTGCCACCAAGGCCGTTCTGTGAGAATAGAAAAGGATTTTTTCTGTCAGGATGCACTTGAAATTGCCCCGCTGATGCTGGGCATGCGCATTTGCCGGAAATTACCGGATGGGCAGATTCTTTCCTCCCGGATTATGGAAACGGAAATCTACCGGGGGGAAGAGGATCTGGCCTGCCATGCCAGCAAGGGGAAAACAGCCCGGAACCGGATCATGTATGAAAAGGGCGGCCACGCCTATATCTATCTGATTTATGGGCTGCACTGGCTATTCAATGTGGTTACAGGTGAAGAAAATTCACCCCAGGCCATTTTGATCCGCGCCCTGGAAAAGCCCTGGGATGGCCCAGCCAAATGGACCAGGGCTTTTTCGGTTACTGGCGCGCAAAATGGTATCTATCTGCCGGGAAACGATGAAATCTGGCTGGAGGATGGGGAACGGATCCCCTTTGTAACTGCGCCGCGGGTGGGCATTGATTATGCCCCGGAACCCTGGAAATCCATGCCCTGGCGATTTATCGCCCGATAAAGGAGGAAATGCAGCATGCCCCTTGCGCCCATTTTGATGACCCCTGCCTATCGTTATGGCGCCATGACCCCCTGGGGTGGCGAAAAACTGCGCACTTTATATGGAAAGAATATTCCCGGTGAACGGACGGGGGAAGGGCTGGAAGTGAGCGCCATTCCCGGGCTGGAAAGCCGGGATGAACAGGGCAATACCCTGCCCCAGCTGATTGAAAAATACGGGGAAAAGCTGGTTGGCACCCGGGTGGAAGCCCCTTTCCCGCTGCTGCTGAAATTGCTGGACGCCAAAGATACCCTGTCT
>SVHD01000001.1:77101-199635 GCA_015056015.1 Clostridiales bacterium | reverse complement strand
CAAAGCGCATCACCTGCTGCCGGGAACGAAAAGCGCCGATGCCGAATGTTTCCTGCATGGTCATGCTCCTCCCTTCTTTCTCATATATTCTATGGTGAAAAGAGGCGGCGGGTGCAGCCGCGAGGGAGGAAAAGCATGATTTATCTGGATAATGCGGCCACCAGCTTCCCCAAGCCCCCGGAGGTGATTCGCGCCATGGCGGGGGTGATGGAAAAGATTGGCGGGAACCCGGGCCGGGCCGGGCATGCGGGGGCGCTGGCGGGCGGCAGGATCATGGAAAATTGCCGGGAACTGGCGGCGCAGTATTTGCGCGTTTCCACCCCGGAAAATATTATTTTCTGCCTCAATTGCACCGATGCGCTGAATATGGCCATCAGGGGCACATTGCATCAGGGGGATGAAGTAATCGTTTCCCATGGGGAGCATAATGCGGTGATGCGGCCGCTGATGGGCTATCATGCCGCAGGGAAGATTACCCTGCGGATGCTGCCGCCGGATGAAAGGGGACTGCTTTCCCCGGATGCGGTGCGTGCCGCCATCGGCCCGAAAACGGCCCTTTGCGTGCTTTGCCATGCCAGCAATGTGACCGGCGTGATCCAGCCTGCCCGGGAGATCGCCCGGGCCTGCCATGAAAAGGGCGTGCCCCTTTTGCTGGACGCCGCCCAGACCGCCGGAACCGAGGATTTAGCCCCCATTCATGCGGATATGATCGCCATGCCCGGGCATAAAGGGCTGCTGGGGCCCATGGGCACGGGGCTGCTTTATGTGGGGAAGGGTATTTTGCCCCGGCCGCTGCGGGAAGGGGGAACGGGATCGGCCTCGGAAAGCATGCTGCAGCCCGCCATGCTGCCCGATCGCCTGGAAAGCGGCACGGCCAATCTGCCCGGGATCGCCGGGCTTAGCCAGGGCCTGAAATTCATCCTGCGGCATCAGGGGGCTATTGCGGAATATGAGCATTTTCTGGCCCTGCGATTGCGGCAGGGACTGAAAAATATTTCCGGCTTGACGGTATATGGGGCGGATGACGCGCCCAGGGTGGGGGTGGTCAGCTTCAATATCCGGGACAGGGACAGCGGCGAGGTGGCCGACACCCTGAGCATGCAAAAATTTGCGCTTCGGGGCGGGCTGCATTGCGCGCCGGCTATCCATGCCTGGCTGGGCACCCGGGGCGCCGTCCGGGCAAGCCTGGGCCCTTTCAACACCGAGGGCGACGTGGACGCGCTGATCGCCGCGGTGGGGGAGATGACGAAATAGAAATTGTGGGGGGAAAGATTGCGGGGGAACCATTCTTTGAAGCCAAAGAATGGTTCCCCCGCACCCCCTCCAAGAAAGCTGTTTCGGGAATATTTAATCTGTTATGGAATTGGCAATTTCCCGTGATGCGTGGGGAAAACGAAACGGGGAATCCCTTTTTGTATCACTGGAATACAATTGGATTTAAGGCGAATCGTGTGTTCCAGAGTTGGTTTTCTTTGGGAGAGCGCGAGAGGGTGTTTCTTTTTTAAAAGAAACACCCTCTCGCAATATTGAACGATTTACACAAGGCCCTCGAAGAAGCGGAGATTGCTTTTTTCCCATTTCAGCTCGCCGGCCTCTTCCTTTTTCACGATTTCCACGATTTTATCGTTGATGGGGGTTTTCACGCCGCATTTTTTGCCCCATTCACAGATCACGCCATTAATGGCGTCGATTTCGCAGGGCTTGCCTTTTTTCAGATCCTGGAGCATGGAAGGCTCGATGGCCCGATGCTTTTTCATGGCGATGGGGATCAGCAGATTGGCAAAGGCCCGCTTGAGGGGATTTTTATAATAGAATAATTTGATGATATTTTTGCCCTGCACCGGCACGAATTCCGCCCCGGCGGCATGGCCCACATCGATACATTCCTTCATGCAGGCAAGGGCCACCTTCCGCGCCTGGGGATCCCCGGCCACATCGCCGAAGGTGCCGCCGATGACGGTGCCCAGCCCGGAAAATACGCCGTTGATCAGCAGCTTGGACCAGCGCGCCCCCAGCAGATTGGTTTCTTCATAAACGGGGCACATCAATTCCAGCAATTCCTTGACCATGGCAAATTGTTCATCCGTGATGCCCTTCATTTTGCCCATATGGAAGGACAGGCTGTCGGGATGGCTGGTGAGGGTGCAAACCCCGGGCGCGGAAAGGGTGGCGCCCCATTCCACCACGCAGCCCATGGTGCGCCCTTCCCCGATGATTTCGGCAATGCCGGGCTCGGGGATGCCGTTTTGCAGGGTAACCAGCACGCCGTCATCCGCCAGATAATCCTTGAGCATGGAAACCACTTCGGGGTTTTTCAGCTGCTTGGTAAGCAGCAGGATCACATCATAAACGCCTTCCATTTCATCGGGGGTCAGGGCGCTGACCGGCACCGTCAGATCCACCGTGCCATTGATTTTCGCGCCATGCGCCTTCAGCGCCGCCACATGGGCCTGATTCCGGTTGATCAGATCCACCTTGGCGCCGTTTTTTGTCATATATGCCCCCAGCACCGTGCCCAGGGAGCCCGCGCCGTAAATGGCGCAGCGAATATTCTTCGTCATTTTTCAAAATCTCCTTTCCTGATTCTGAGCTCATTATAGCATGGGTCTTTTTGATCTGCAATTTTTTTATTTTTTCCGTTCCCGTAAATATCTGGCCGGCGGCGCGCCAAATTGCTTTTTAAAGCATAAGGAAAAATAATTGACGGAAGAAAAATTCAGCATTTCTGCCGTTTCCTCAATGCTCTTTCCGTTTGTCAGCAGCCGCAGGGCCTCCTGACCCCGGAGCATGGCGTAATAACTCATGGCGCCGATGCCTGCATAATCACGGAATAGTTTTTTCACCGCGCTGACACTGATGGCGTGGCGCTTGGCCAGATCATTCAGGGAATAATTTTCCGCCACCCCGGCCTTCATGGTTTCAATCAATTCCTGATACATTTCCGCGCTGCGGCTGGCCCGCAGGGGCGGGCGGGAGGCGGGCTTGTGGGCGGCGAGGCGAACCAGAAAGGCTGCCAGGGCATAGGCGGCCTCGGCCTCTGCATAAGGATCGGTATTGACGCCGTGGAAGGCGGCATATACCCGCTTGAAAATTTCATAGTATTCCGTTTTTTCTTCCGGACTGAGAAAAAATACATCCTCCCACAGCCGGGGCGGCAATTCCCCTTCGTGATTGAATGTGAGCACCAGCACATGGGGATGGGATCCACCGGCGCTGCAGATGCGGTGAAATTCGTTGGGCCCATGGCAGATCATATCCCCGCCGTAGAGGGAATAGACCTTTTCATCCTCCACCACTTCTACCTCTCCATCCAGCACGCATACAAATTCCCAGAAATCATGGCTTTCGCCCAGGAAACGAAAGGTATCATCCCAGGAAAAATCATAGGCGGAATGAAAAGCAGTGATGCGGAAGGGATAATGAACCGGATGAACACGATAATTTTTCATATAATTTGTACCTGATTTTATAATTTTTGTGACCGATTATGAATTGAAATATATTATTAGCTTGAATAAAATTATAATTGAATCAAGGCACGTTGTCAATCCATGAAAAACGGAGGAATGAAATATGCAAAAAGAAAAAATCAAGCTGGGCTACATCGGCCTGGGCCGCCGGGGATCCTTTATTCTGGATCGCTGCTTTGCCGAAATGACGGATGTGGAGATCGTGGCCATCTGCGATCTGAAGGAAGACCGATTGAAGAAAAGCTGCGCGGATGTGGAAAAGAAGGGCCGCCCCGCCCCCCTGCTTTTTACCGATTACCATGAAATGCTCAAAATCAAGGAAATGGACGCCGTGGTGATCATGACCGCCTGGAACAGCCGTATTCAGTGCGCCATTGATTGCATGGACGCCGGTAAGCAGACCGCCATCGAGGTGGGCTGCGCCTACAGCATGGAGGAATGCCAGGCCCTGCTGGATGCCTACAAGCGCACCGGTATTCATGCCATGATGCTGGAAAACTGCTGCTATGGCCGCAGGGAAATGATGGCCCTGCGCATGGCCAGGGAAGGGCTGCTGGGGGAAATCGTTTTTTGCACCGGCGCTTACCATCATTATCTGAATAAGGTGGAGCTTTTCAAGGAAGATGAAAACGGCAAGGTGGATACCGAGCATTATCGCCTGGCGGAATATGCCTACCGCAATTGCGAGCAATATCCCACCCATGCCCTGGGTCCCATTGCCAAGCTGCTCAATATCAACCGGGGCAACCGGATGGTGAGCCTTTCCGCCTTTTCCACCAAGGCCTGCGGCCTGAAGCAATATATGAAGGATCATGTGCCCGCCGATCATCCTTTCTATAATGCGGATTTCAGGCAGGGGGATATTGTGACCACAGTGATTACCTGCGCCGGGGGCGAGCAGATCCGCCTGACCCTGGATACCACCCTGCCCCGGGCTTTCTACAGCCGGGAATTTTCCGTCCGCGGCACCCTGGGCATGTGCGAAGAATCCGGCAAGAATCATTGCACTTTCTATCTGGAGGGTATGGAGGAATGCTTCGATAATGAAACGGATTTCTATGAAAAATACGATCATCCCCTCCGGGCGGAATATGCCACCATGGAAAATAAGGGCGGCCACGGCGGATTGGATTGGCTGGTGATGCGGGCCTTCGTGGAAAGCGTGAAGGATGGGGTAACGCCCCCCATTGATATTTATGATACCCTCACCTGGCTGGCCATCGGGCCGCTGTCGGAAGCATCCCTGGCCCGGGGCGGCGCGCCGGTGGAATTCCCCGATTTCACCAATGGCAAATGGTTCCGCAGAGAGAGCCCCAACGATGGCAAATATTCTCTGGACGTTATTACCAATCTGCCCGAAATTCCCATTATTCCCGAATGAGGAAGAGGAGGAAAAAATATGAAAAAAGGCATCAGCATCTGGTCCTTTGCGGAAACGGATTTGAAAAAATGCTTTCAGCTGGCCCGGGACGCAGGCTTTGACGGCGTGGAAGTGGCGCTGGATGAAAAGGGCATGGTAAGCCTGGAAAGCACGAAGGAAGACGCGGAAACGGTGAAGGCCTGGGCAAAGGAAGCCGGCGTCGCCCTTTACAGCGTGGCCAGCGGCCTTTACTGGAAAAAGAATTACACCGCAAGCAGCGAAGAAATCCGGAAGGAAGCCAAAGAAATCACCAGAAAGCAATTGCAGGTGGCTTCCTGGCTGGGCTGCCAGAGCATTCTGGTGGTGCCCGGCGCTGTGGGAGTGGATTTTGAACCGGGCAGCGAAATCGTGGATTATGACGTGGCCTATGATCGCTGCCTGGAGGCCCTGAAGGAATTGGCCCCCGTGGCGGAAGAATATCAGGTGGAATTATGCATCGAAAACGTATGGAATAAATTCCTGCTTTCTCCTCTGGAAATGCGGGATTTGATTGACAAGGTCAATTCTCCCTGGGTGGGTTCCTATTTTGATGTGGGCAATGTGCTCTATTGCGGCTATCCGGAGCAGTGGATCAAAATTCTGGGCAAGCGCATCCGCAAGGTGCATTTCAAGGATTTCAAGCGCAGCGTGGGCACCCTGGATGGCTTCGGCGATTTGCTTTCCGGGGATGTGAACTGGAAAAATGTCCGGGCGGCGCTGGAAAAAAACGGCTATGACGGCTGGGTTACCGCTGAAATGCTGCCGCCTTATGCCCAGTATCCGGAAACCATTCTCTATAATACTTCCAATGCGATGAACAGAATTATCGGAGGGTGAAAATTATGCTGAAAGTTGGTTTGATCGGCTGCGGTTACATGGGCACCATGCATGCCAATTGCTATAAGGCGCTTGCGGATCAGGTGCAGGTGGCGGCGGTGGCGGATGTGCACAAGGAAAAGGCGGAGGAAATCGCCGCCATGTTCGGCGCAGAAATCTATCCGGACGCCCAGGCGCTGATTGAAAATGCCCAGGTGGATTATGTGGATATCTGCCTGCCCACCTATCTGCATGCCCAATATGCCGCTTCCGCCATGCAGCATGGCTTCCACGCCTTTGTGGAAAAGCCCCTGTGCCGCACCCGGGAAGAGGCGGCGTATCTGCTGAAGGTGCAGGAAGAAACGGGAAAAATGGTGCAGGTGGGCCAGGTGGTCCGCTTCTGGGATGAATATGAATGGCTGAAAAATGTGAAAGAAAAGAATACCTACGGGAAAGTCGTCACCGGCATGTTCACCCGCCTTTCTCCTCGCCCCGAATGGGCCTGGGAAGGATGGCTGCATCAATTTGAAAAGAGCGGCGGCATGGCCCTGGATTTGCATGTGCATGATGTGGATTTTATCCGCTATCTGATGGGCGAACCTAAGAAAATTCTGGCCTGCGGCATTCAGGAAAAGGATGGCCTTTCCGAATATATGACCACCACCTACCTCTACGACGGCGCCATGTGCCAGGCGGAGGGCAGCTGGAATTATCCCGCCGATTTCCGTTTCAGCATGGCCTATTGCGTGAAATTTGAAAAGGCCACCGTATACTTTGATTCCGGAACGGGAGAATTTACCGTCTATCCCGTGGATGGGGAAAAATTCACCCCCGTGATTGAAAAGAGCTTTGAAGGCACGGCGGGCAGCGGCAATATTTCCAGCCTGGGGGGCTATTACAAGGAATTGCGCTATTTTGCAATGCTGCTGGAAAACCCTGCCCTGCCCCAGATCGCATCCCTGAAGGAGGGCGCCCGTTCTGTGGAGCTTTCCCTGGACGCCATGGATCTGGCCTTTGGCAAGCAGCAATAAACGAAGGAAGGACGGGGGATACCATCCGCGTCTTTTCGCAGAAGGAATGGGAAATTTTTGTATTTCCCATTCTTTTTCTGTTTTGGGCAACGATAATGTGGCGAAAAAATGGCGGGGATATTGAAGGGTTGACAAGGAATGAAGAAAACCTGTATAATTTCACTGAACGAACATTCAGTGAAAAGGAGAAGCGTATTGGAAAAGAAAACCCGGCGGCAGGAGCAGGCACAGGAACGCCGGCAGCGGCTGCTGGCCGCCGCCCTTGCCCTGTTTTCCCAGCGGGGCTATGCTGCCACATCCGTTCATGCCATCTGCGATGGGCTTGGGGTGGCGGACAGCCTTTTGTATCATTATTTTCCAGGCGGGAAAAAGGAATTGATGCAGGTGCTGATCCAGGAAAATATGCTGCAGCTGCTCAATGAACTGAATGCCCAGAAGGATTTTCTGGAAAACCTGCCTGTGACGGAAATGCTGGAGGCCCTCTACCAGGGCATTGACCGGACGGTGATGCGCTATGCCGATCTGTTCCGGATCATCATTCGGGAAGGGGAAATCCGGGAATGGATTCTGGATGACCAATTGCGCCTGGTGATGAAAAAACGGCAGCAATGGTTTGCCCATCTTCTGGCCGTTCAGGCGGAAAGGGGCCAGATTGCGCCTATGGATTTTGAAAGCGCCGCCGAAATGCTGGATTCCCTGATGCTCTATCATCTGGCTGCGGAATTGATGGGCGTGGGGGATAGCCGGCTGAAGGATGATCATAACAGAAAACGATGGATTGATTATCAGGTGGGCCTCTGGCAAAGAGGCCAATGAGCCATTCCAATCAGAACAGGAAAAGAGGAGGAAATAGACAATGGGAAATTTTATTCTGAGTTGCTGTTCTACTGCTGATCTGGCCAAAGGTCATTTTGAAGAACGGAATATCCATTATATCTGCTTCCATTTTTCTCTTAACGACCGGCAATACGCCGATGATCTGGGCCGGAGCATTTCCTTCCCGGATTTTTACGAGGCCATGCGCCAGGGCGCGGAAACCAAGACCTCCCAGGTGAATGAGGATGAATTTGAGGCGTATTTCACGCCCTTCCTGGAAAATGGACAGGATATCGTGCATGTCTGCCTTTCTTCCGGCATTTCCGGGGTGTATAATTCCGCCATGCTGGCGAAACGGACGCTGGAAGAAAAATATCCGGAACGGAAAATTTTCGTGCTGGATTCCCTTCTGGCCTCCTCGGGCTATGGCCTTTTGATGGACGCCCTGGCCGACCGGCGGGATGAAGGCATGACGGCGGCGGAAGCATACGCCTGGGGCCTGGCCCATCGGCTGAATTTCCATGCCTGGTTCTTTTCCACCGATCTGACCTACTACGTCAAGGGCGGCCGGGTTTCCCGGGCTTCCGGGCTGGTGGGCAGCGTGCTGCATATCTGCCCCCTTCTGCATATGGATCAGGCGGGCAAGCTGATTCCCAAGGAAAAAATCCGCACCAAGAAAAAGGTGATTGTGCGGATTGTGGAAAAAATGATGACCTATGCCAGGGATCGGGAAAATTACAGCGGAAAATGCTTCATTTCCCATTCCGATTGCCTGGAGGACGCCCAGGCCGTGGCGGCGCTGGTGGAGGAAAAATTCCCCCATTTGAATGGCAAGGTGCTTATCAACAGCGTGGGCACCACCATCGGCAGCCATACCGGCCCGGGCACCGTGGCCCTGTTCTTTGAAGGGGATTTGCGGCAGGAATAAATATCCCTTTGTTTTACCGGGAAGCATGCTGTTTCCTATCATTTTTCTTACATCCGGAATGGGTTTTCGGCTAGGAGCGGGAGGGTGCTTTTGCCTCAAAAGCATCCTCCCTCATATTTTTCCCCCTTTCCTCCCTTGACGCAGGGCGGTTTTTGCGGTATCTTGGTGAAAAGAAGAAAACAAGGAGGAATCTCCATGCTTTTGATCGGAATATGCGGCGCCAGCGGATCGGGAAAAACCACCCTGGCCCGGGAACTGGTGCGGGATTGCGGCAAGCGCAGCGTGGTGATCAATCAGGACGCCTATTATCTGGATCATCCGGATATGACGTTTGAGGAAAGGGTCACCCTGAATTATGACGAACCCTGCATTTTTGACCATGATTTATTGTATCAGGATATCTGCGATCTGATGGCGGGCAAGCCCATCACCCGCAAGGCCTATGATTTTGCCGCCCATCGCCGGGCCGATACCAATGAAATCATTCAGCCGGCGGATGTGGTGGTGGTGGAGGGCATCCACGCCTTTTACGATCAGCGGCTGATGGAAAAAATGTTTCTCAAATTATATATCAATGTGGAGCCGGATATCTGCCTGCTGCGCAGGATCAAAAGGGATATCCGGGACAGGGGAAGGGAAATCGAAAATATTGCCGCCCAGTATCTGGGCACGGTCAAGCCCATGTATGATCGCTATATCCGCAATTATGTGAATGAAGCGGATGTGGTGGTGATGCGGGGCGGGAAAAACGCCCGGATTGTGGAAATTCTTTCGGGATATTTAAAGGGCGCGCTAATTTCCAAAGATTGACTTTGCTCTGTAAAAAGATTATAATAAAACCAAATTGCAAGGAGGGATTTTCCATGAAACCGTTTATGGATGAAAATTTTCTGCTTTCCACGGAAACGGCCCGGGTGCTTTTCCACGAAGCTGCGAAAGATATGCCCATCATTGACTACCACTGCCATCTGCAGCCCAGGGAAATTGCCCAGAACATAAAATTTGACAATATCACCCATCTGATGCTGGGCGGCGATCATTACAAGTGGCGCGCCATGCTTTCCTGGGGAGTGGAAGAACGCCTGATCCGCGGCGACGGCGATCCCAAGGAAAAGTTCATCGCCTTTGCCGATACCGTGGCCCATGCCATCGGCAATCCCCTCTATCACTGGACCCATCTGGAACTGCAGCGGGTATTCGGCGTGGATACGCCCCTGAATAAGGATACCGCTTCCGAAATTTATGATTACACCAGCGAATTGCTGCAGCAGGATGATTTCCGTGCCCAGGCCCTGGTGGATAAATTCAATGTGGATTATCTGTGCACCACCGATGATCCCGTGGATGATCTTTCCTTCCATCAGGCCATTGCCGCCGAAGGCAAGCTCAAGGCCCGGGTGCTGCCCACCTTCCGCCCCGATAAGGCGGTGAATGTGGATCGCGCCGGTTTCGCCGATTATATTCAGCAGCTGTCCCGGGTGGCGGGGATGGAAATCAAATCCACCGCCGATGTGCTCACCGCCCTGGAACGCCGGGTGGAATATTTCCACGCCCTGGGCGCCCGCATTTCCGACCATGGCATGGATACCGTGCCTTATGGCGAACCTTCCTTCAAGCAGGCGGATAAGGCTTTCAAGGCCGCCATGGCAGGGGAAGAAATGAAGCAGAAGCATATCGACAGCTACCGCACCGTCATTCTGGCGGGCCTGGGCGCCATGTATGCCCAGCGCGGCTGGACCCAGCAGTATCATATGAGCGCCATGCGCAATAACAACACCGCCATGTTCCGCCGCTATGGGCCCGATGTGGGCTTTGACTCCATCACCGATCAGCCCATCGCCCATAACCTTTCCCGCCTGATGGATCTGCAGGATACCCAGGGCCAGCTGCCCAAGACCATCCTCTATTGCCTCAATGGCGCCGCCAACGGCATCATTGGCACCATGCTGGGCAATTTCCAGCAGGGCGGCATCAAGGGCAAGATCCAGATGGGCTCCGGCTGGTGGTTCATGGATCAGAAGGACGGCATGGAAGATCAGCTGCATTATCTGGCCAATCTGGGCGTGCTGGGCACCTTCGTGGGCATGCTCACCGACAGCCGTTCCTTCATCAGCTATCCCCGTCATGAATATTTCCGCCGCATCCTGTGCAATGTGATCGGCAATTGGGTGGAAAACGGCGAATATCCCGCGGATATGGAAACCCTCAAGGGCCTGGTCCGGGATATCTGCTACAATAACGCGAAAGAATACTTTGGCATCTAATATATCATTCAGGAGGAAACAATCATGGATATGCTGAAACAATTGTCCCTGGCCGGCCTGGTTCCCGTAATCAAAGTGAAGCACGCCGAAGACGCCGTGCCCCTGTGCAAGGCCCTCAAGGACGGCGGCCTGCCCGTGGCCGAAATCACCTTCCGTACCGACGCCGCTGAAGAAGCCATCCGTCTGGTGCATGAAGCGCTGCCCGAAGTGCTGCTGGGCGCCGGCACCGTGCTGACCACCGAACAGGCCGATCGCGCCTGGAACGCCGGCGCGGGCTATATCGTTTCTCCCGGCCTCAATCCCGTGGTGGTAAAGCATTGCGTGGATAAGGGCTATCCCGTGCTGCCCGGCTGCGGCAATCCCAGCGATATCGAAATGGCCCTGTCCCTGGGCCTGAAGACCGTGAAATTCTTCCCCGCCGAAGCCCTGGGCGGCCTCAAGCTGATCAAGGCCATGGCGGCCCCCTACGGCGATGTGAAATTCGTGCCCACCGGCGGCATTAATGAAAAGAATCTGCCCGAATACCTGGCCTTCCCCAAGATCGCGGCCTGCGGCGGCAGCTGGATGGTGCCCGATGACGCCATCGAAAACAAGGATTGGGATCGCATTGAAAATCTGGCCCGCGAAGCCGTGAATGTGATGCTGGGCCTGAGCGTGGTGCATGTGGGCATCAACAGCGAAAACGCTGAAATCGCCATGACCGAAGCCAAGAAGCTTTCCACCCTGCTGGGCTGGCCCATGAATAAGGACAGCGCCAAGGGCGTGTTCGTTGGCGGCAGCTTCGAAATGATGAAGACCTGGTTCCGCGGCACCCATGGCCATCTGGCCATCGGCACCAGCAACGTGGATCGGGCCAAGTGGCATATGGAACAGCGCGGCTTCGAATTCGACGAAGAAACCGCTACCTATACCCCCGACGGCCGGATGAAGTTCATCTATCTGAAGGATGAAATCGGCGGCTTCGGCATCCATCTGCTGCTCAAGTAATGGATTGATGACAGGAGAGAGGGCTTTTCTGAAAAGAAAAGCCCTTTTTCTTTTCAAATTTGTCATGGGAGCCGGAGAGAATTTTACTGTGGAATGATTTGATCCGTTATTCATAAAATTGGATGAACGAATAATCGGATGAACGGAAGAAAATGAAACGGTTTTCGCGGGGAAACGGGGGCTTATTTCCTTCCGGAGATTGGATAAAATGGGGGAATTTTTGCTGTTTTACAATATTCTCACAAAGAATCGCCGGGAAATGGATGAAATAATTATAATAATAACATTGACTTTTTAACCAAAATATGATATAATAAGTCACAAGTGATTTAAACACGATTTTTTTAATTCTTGAGAGGATGTGGTCAAAGTGACGGCCAAGGCGATTGCCCCCGTTCGCGGGAAACGGTTTATTCAATCCTTCAAAAATGAAATGACCCGGCATGGCGCGCTGTATATCATGCTGCTGCTGCCCCTGACGATTTTGCTGGCGTTCAAATACGCCCCCATGTACGGCATTCAGATCGCTTTCCGCGATTTCCGTATTACCCGTGCCATGGAAAAATGCGATTGGGTGGGCCTGAAGTATGTAATCCGCTTCCTGACCAACGATCAGTTCTGGCAGATTCTGCGCAACACCCTGAGCATTAACCTTTACAGCCTGGCGACTTTCCCCATTTCCCTGATTTTCGCCCTGCTGCTCAACTACATGCCTTCTCAGAAGTATAAGAAAACCGTGCAGATGATTTCTTATGCTCCTCACTTTATTTCCACCGTGGTTATGGCCAGCCTGATTCTGCAGTTCCTCTCCGCCCGCGGCGGTCTGCTCAATGAAGTGCTGGGCATCTTCGGTATTCCCTCGGTCAACTACATGGCCTATCCCGAATACTTCTATTCCGTGTATGTGTGGTCCGGCGTATGGCAGGAAATGGGCTACGGCGCCATCATTTATATCTCCGCCCTGTCCGGCGTATCCTCCGAACTGCATGAAGCGGCCATCGTGGACGGCGCCAATATCATCAAGCGTATCTGGCACGTGGATATTCCTTCCATCCTGCCCACCTTCTGCATTCTGCTGATCATGCGCTGCGGCTCCCTGCTGAATATCGGCTTTGAAAAGGTGCTGCTGCTGCAGAATAACATCAATACCTCCGTTTCCGAAGTTATCAGTACCTTCGTTTATCGCCAGGGTATTGCTGCTTCCCGTCCCCAGTATTCCTACGCTGCCGCTATCGGCCTGTTCCAGTCCATCTTCAATATGATCATGCTGCTGACTGTGAACACCATCACCGGCAAGCTGACCGGCAATTCCATGTTCTAAGGAAGGGGGAAGAATAAAATGAGCACGATTGATATGAAAACCGGCAAGAAAAAGAAGCGCACGGCCATCAAATACATGAAATCGGACTATGCTTTCCTTGCCTTTGATACCCTGATTCTGACCCTGATCTTCATCATCATCCTCTATCCCCTGCTCTATGTTATCTCTTGCTCCTTCTCCGGCGGCAAGATGGTGGGCGGCGGCGCCTCCCTGATTCCCCTGCAGGCGACCCTGGAAGGCTATACGGCCGTTATCGAGGACGCTTCCGTATGGCGCGGCTACGGCAATTCCCTGATCTACACCATTTCCGGTACTGCTCTGGCGCTCTTGACCACCATCCTCTGCGCCTATCCGCTGTCCCGCCGCACCTTCAAAAACGGCAAATACATGATGTTCCTGTGCGTATTCACCATGTATTTCTCCGGCGGTCTGATCCCCACCTACCTGACCATCCGCGGCTACGGCATCCTGGATACCATCTGGGCGCTGATTCTGCCGGTTTCCCTGTCCGTGTATAACATGATCGTTATGCGCACCTACTTCCGCACCAGCATCCCCGATGAAATGCACGAAGCGGCTTCCATCGATGGCTGCGGCGAATGGCGCTTCCTCACCCAGATCGTGCTGCCCCTGTCCGGCCCCATCATCGCCGTTATCGGCCTGTATTATGCGGTTGATCTGTGGAATGGCTATTTCAACGCCATGGTCTATCTGCAGGATAAGGCCAAGCTGCCCCTGGCAAACGTTTTGCGCGAACTGCTGATCCAGAATCAGTCCCTGGGTATGGAATCCAACGTTCAGATGGACTCCACCACGCTGGCCCTCTTGGAAATGCGTTCCCAGGTTATGCGCTATTCCCTGATCATCGTTTCCTCTCTGCCCGTCATGATGCTCTACCCCTTCGTTCAGAAGTATTTCGTCAAGGGCGTTATGATCGGCGCCGTCAAGGGTTAATGCCCTTGATCCCCATCTTTTGAATCTTTAATGCGGAAAGCGAATTCCGCATGGAGATAAATATTATAAGGAGGCTCACCCGGTATGAAAAAGGCATTTGCTCTGGTTCTCACCCTGGTCATGCTGCTCAGCGCGGTTCCCGCTCTGGCAGTGGAAGTATCCGCCCCTGGCGTATACCCCATCACCAATGAAAAAGTGACCCTGAATGTATGGTCTGGTCAGCTGGCTACTTTCGAAGATTTCGAAACCAGCGAACAGAACGTATGGTTCGAAGAATTCTCCGGCGTTGACGTTGTCTGGACCGCCGCGAACTCTTCCGAAAAGACCGAAAAGTTCAACCTCTCCATCGCTTCTCCCGATCGTGCTGACGTTTATCTCGAATCCATCAGCAATGACGAAGTCATGCTGTATGCCGAAGACGGCGTCATCATCCCCCTGGAAGATCTGATCGATGAACACACCGTGTACATCAAGAAGCTGCTGGAAGAAAATCCCGCCGTCCGCGAACAGCTGACTGCTCCCGATGGCCACATCTATCAGCTGGTCAACTTCATGTATCTGGCTCAGGAAGCCGTTCCCAAGATGTGGGTGTATAAGCCCTATCTGGAAGCCTACACTGCCGCTACTGGCAAGGGCAAGCCCGTTACCACTGCCGAATTCAAGGATATGCTGATCTATTTCCGCGATAACGATATGAACGGCAATGGCAAGGCTGACGAAATCCCGCTGACCGGTACCTATCACTATGGCGCCGATGGTCAGGATCCCATCTACTGGCTGGCCAACTGCTTCGTTGACGTGACCGCCGGCATCGAAACCTACTATATGCCCAATGGCGAAGGCGGCTTCAACTTCGTTGCCAACACCGACGAATTCCGCGCTGCCCTCAAGTATGCCAACGAACTGTTCGACGAAAAGCTGCTGGTTGAAGATACCTATGTACAGGATCTGTTCCAGTTCCGTCTTCTGACCTCCGTTCCCAAGGACAGCCTGACCGTTTGCGTTGCCGCTGCTCCTTATCCCTATCGTCTGCTCACCTACAATGCTGATCCTTCCTACACCCAGTGGACTGACTGGGAAGTGATCGAACCCCTGCAGCGTCCCGATGGCACCCAGCACATCGCTGGCCGCCGCGAATTCAACGTGGGCGCCCGTACCTTCATCACCTCCAACTGCGAAAACCCCGAAGTCGCCATCAAGTGGCTGGACTACTGGTATTCTGACGAAGGCCGCGCCTGGTCCAACTTCTATGGCCAGGAAGGCAAGCATTGGGAATGGGCTGATGTTCCCTCCTTCGGCGGCTCTGACAAGTCCGTCAAGTCCCTGGTCGAATGGGGCACCACTCAGAATGTGTACTGGGCTCAGGGTTGGGGTCCCAACACCTATCGTACCCGTGCCGACTACGACGCCAAGGCTGCTGCTGACACCGCTACCGATAACCAGCTGATGGCTTGCCTGGCTTGCGATGCTTATGCTCCCTACGTCACCTACTCCACCGTTCCCCAGATCGTGTGGTGCGAAGATCAGGATCTGATCGACGAACGCACTGACCTGAAGACCCAGCTGGATCCCCTCGTCACCGAATACGTGACCAACTTCATCATGGGCAAGCTGGATGTGAACGATGACGCCGTTTGGGAAGCCTACAAGGCCGATCTGGAATCCAAGGGCCTGTCCCGTCTGGTTGAAGTTCAGGGCCTGTACTTCTACGGCGAAGAATAATTTCTGAATTGAATAATTTCTGAGTTATTCTTTCGGGCCCCGCAGCAATGCGGGGCCTTTTCATTTTGGCTTTGGAGGAAACGGGGATATTGCGGGGGAACCGCTTTTGAGGCAAAAGCGGTTCCCCCGCGCCCCCTCCGAAAACCGACTCTGGATGCTGCATGTTCTTATTGAATCGGCAGGATTTCCAGTGAAGCGTGAAAATATGATTGTAGCACTGGCACATAAGATGATTCTGTGAAAATTTGTATATTCCAGTATGGCTTTCTTGGGTGGGCGCGGGAGGGGATTCTTTGGCCGCAAAGAATCCCCTCCCGCTAATTCCCCATCAAGCAATCTCAAGATTTTTGCAAAAAGGGCTTTGCAAAACAGCGGGAAGGGGCTATAATAAAATAAGGTGGGCATATATGCCCAGCCATTGCAAATGATGATGCTGCGGAGGCGGAACGATGGATATGAAAAAAACAGGCGCCGATCTGGCCCTGCTGGAAAAAAATTATGCCGAAATTCTGGAAAATGAATTGATGCTGGCCCTGGGCTGCACCGAGCCTATTGCCATTGCATACGCCGCCGCCACCGCCAGGGATATCTTAGGCAGAATGCCGGAAAAAATCCGGGTGGGCTGCTCCGGAAATATTATCAAGAATGTGAAGGGCGTTATTGTGCCCGGCACCGGCAATCTCAAGGGCGTGGAGCCCAGCGCCATTCTGGGCACGGTCGGGGGAAAGGCCGAACTGAAGCTGGAAGTGCTCTCCCAGATTACGGAAGCGGATCTGGAAAAGACCAAGGCCCTTTTGAAAACGGATTATTGCGGGGTAGATCTGATTCCCAATGTGCCAAATCTGCTGATTCGGGCGCGGGCGGAAGCGGGGGATGATTACGCCCTGGTGGAAATCAAGGATGCCCATACCCAGATTACCCGGATTGAAAAGAACGGGCAGATTTTGCTGGAAAAAACGCCGGATGCGCCCAAGGCGGCTGCCCCTGCCCCGGAATACGGCAATCTGAATCTGCAGGATATTATTGCGTTTTGCCGGGAAGGGGATATCAGCAGCGTCATTCCCGTGCTGAAAAAGCAGGAGGAGCTCAATACCTCCATCGCGCAGGAAGGGCTTTCCCATCCCTATGGCGAACAGGTAGGCGCAACGCTGATGCGCTATTACGGCAAGGAAGATATCAAGGTGCGCGCCCGCGCCCTGGCTGCGGCCGGCAGCGACGCCCGCATGAGCGGCTGCGTGATGCCGGTGGTGATCAATTCCGGCAGCGGCAATCAGGGGATCACGGTGAGCCTGCCCGTGCTGGCCTATGCAGAAGAAGTGAATGCCACGGAAGAAATGAAATATCGCGCGCTGGCGCTGAGCAATCTGGTGAGCATCTATATCAAGCGGGATATGGGCAAATTGAGCGCTTTCTGCGGCGCGGTTTCCGCGGCGGGCGGCTGCGGCGCGGGGATTACCTTCGTCACCGGCGGCACCGATCAGGAAATTGCCGATACCATCAAAAATACCCTGGCCAATGTGGCTGGCATCGTCTGTGACGGCGCCAAGCCCTCCTGCGCGGCCAAGATTGCCTCCGCCGTGGACGCCGCGATTCTGGGCCATCTGATGGCCAAGGAAGGCAAGGTATTCGGCGACGGGGAAGGCATCGTGGATGAAAGCATCGATCAGACCATTGCCAATACCGCCCGCATGGGCCGGGACGGCATGCGCGATACCGATCACGAAATCCTCAATATCATGCTGGGTAAGTAACGAAATGAGGAAATATATGCGAGAGGGTCTTTCTTTTGAAAAAGAAAGACCCTCTCGCGCTCTCCCAAAGAAAACTTATTCTGGATATTTCAGGGGTGTACGAATTATTTTGAGTGCCAGTTATCCATAAAGATGCAGGAAAAATTTCTGCAAAAGGCGTTTTTTACAGTAAGGATTCTTCTTCAATTTGCAGGCAGCGATTGACGTATTTTTTCCGGTATTGCAGATATTCCCGGCAGGGGGCAGGGCACGCACTGCAGGAATCCAATCCCTTTTCCCGACAGCATCGGGCAAAGGGACACTCCCGGCACAGGGGCATTACCTGATTGCTTCTTCCGCCAAGGCAGGATATTTCCGCAAGGGGCAGTTCCTGGTGAAAGTGTTCCTGATAAAAGCGCTGGCTTTCCTTCCGCAGCGCCTCATCCTGCCGTATGGTGGCCAGATAGGTGATACAGCGGCTGCAATCATGGCCGCAATAGCATGGCTTCATCCGTATATTCCGCCTTTATATATTTTCATCGCTGATGATTTCGTCCATTTCCCGAATATTGGCCAGGATAAAGGGATGATTCTGGCCGAATTTGGAGGAATCGCAGAGGAAGATGCGGCGCTTGGACTGGCGCATGAAAATCTGGCGCAGCCGGGTTTCTTCAGCGCTGGAATCGGTGATAAAGCCCGTTTCGGTATTCAGCCCCTGAGAAGAAAGAAAGCAAAGATCCGCAGTGATCATTTCCGCATTCTTTTCGGCAAAATAGCCGGTGGTGACGGCGGAATGCAGTTGATACTGCCCGCCCAGGCAATGCACCGGGATATTTTTCCGGGCCAGCAGGGCGGCGGTATCCACACAATAGGTAAAAATGGTCAGATCCATATCCGGGGTGAGAAATTCCGCGATATGCTGCACCGTGGAAGAGCCGTCCATGATGATCGTATCATGGGGCTGAATCAGCGTCGCCGCCCGCTGGGCAATGCGCTGCTTGACGGCCACATGCTCTGCCTGGCGCAGGGGAAGGGGCACATTTTTCCGTCCGGACTGGCTCAGGGATACCCCGCCGTAGCTTAAATGCACCAGGCCCTGCTGCTCCAGAATTTTTAAATCCCGCCGGATGGTGGCGGTGCTGACGAAAATTTCTCCCGCCAGTTCCGTGATGCTGGCATAACGCCGCTCCTGCAGAATTTTCAGCAGCTGATCCTGTCTCTCTTTTTGCAGCATATTTTCCCCTCCTGCGCCGTTTGCTGCTTTGAAGGTAGCACAGGAGGAATGATTCGTCAAGATGAAAATGATAAAGTTTGAAAAAGTTTTGCTTTATTTTGCAAAATTATCAAGATTTGAATCATAGCTTGACATTTATTCCATCCGGATTACAATGGAATCAGCCGGAAAACCGGCCATTGAAGCATAAAGGAGAAATCAGCCATGAGCATTATTACGATTGTGGGCGCCGGCATGATGGGCAGCGCCATTGGCATCCCTGCCGCCGATAACGGCCATACCGTCCGCCTGGTGGGCACCCCCCTGGATCGGGAAATCATCGATCATGCCCGGGAAACCGGCTTCCATATGACCATGAAGCGGCAGCTGCCGGAAAGCTATACCTACTACCAGTTTGAAGAAATGCAGGAAGCGCTCAAGGGCGCAGATCTGCTGGTGGGCGGCGTCAGCTCCTTCGGCGTGGAATGGTTTGCGGAAAATGTGCTCAAGGTAGTGGATAAGGAATTGCCCATTCTCACCGTCACCAAGGGTATGATGGATGATGAAGACGGCAATCTGATGGTGTATCCCGATCTGTTTGAACAGCTTTCCGGCAATCGGGGCCTTAAGCTCAATGCGGTGGGCGGCCCCTGCACCAGCTATGAATTGGCCGATCTGGATTGGTCCGAAGTGACCTTCTGCGGCAAGGATATGGATCTGCTGCGCTGGATTCGCTCTCTCTTTGAAACCAGCTATTATCATGTGAGCATTTCCAATGATATTATCGGTGTGGAGGCCTCTGTGGCCATGAAGAATGCTTACGCCCTGGGCGTCAGCCTGGCCATCGGTCTTTCCGAAAAGCGGGAGGGCGTTATCGGCAAGGAGCATTACAATTCTCAGGCCGCCCTCTTTGGCCAGAGCGCCAAGGAAATGAAAAAGCTGCTGGCCTATATGGGCGCGGAGGAAGACAGCCTGATGCTGGGCATCGGCGATCTGTATGTGACGGTCTTTGGCGGCCGCACCCGGAAAATCGGCACCCTGCTGGGCCGGGGCCTTTCCTTTGATGAGGCCATGGAAACCCTCAAGGGCGTTACCCTGGAATCCATCGTGATTGCCACCCGCTCTGCCCGGGCGGTGAAAAAGAAGATCGCCGCCGGCGAACTGCAGGAAAAGGATTTCCCCCTGCTGATGCACATCTATGAAATTATTGTGGAAAAGAAGCCGGTGGATATTCCCTGGCAGGCCTTCCGCTACGAACTGGAAAAATAAAAAATACGGGGAAACCCGGAATTGATATTGAATTGAATCTTCCCGAAGCAGTTTTCTTTGGGAGGGTGCGGGAGGGTATTTCTTTTTCAAAAGAAATACCCTCCCGCATTATTCTGCCGCATTATTCTGCCGCATTATTCTGCCGGATGTACCCGGCGAGGGCGGCCGGGCGGGGCGTTAATCGC
Source organism: Clostridiales bacterium (assembly GCA_015056015.1). GTDB lineage: Bacteria > Bacillota > Clostridia > Christensenellales > Aristaeellaceae > RUG563. The sequence goes on along the minus strand of SVHD01000001.1, from coordinate 179,530 downwards.
CCCGGAAGCGCCAGGAAATCACCAGCGCGATAATGACTGCCAGAATAACCGCGGCAAAAACGATGACGGCGGCCAGGGCGGGCAGGATGGTTTCATAAAAGACGGCGCCCAGAATCAGGCCCAGGGCCAGGGCGAAGAGAAAAGCAAAGAAGCAGATAGCGCCGCCCGTGCGCAGGCAGCAGGCCTTCCGGTTACAATTGGGGGTGGGATAATTCATGCAATCTCCTCCTTTTTTCTGCCCTCGCTTTTATGGTATGCGGCGGGAAAAGGCGGGTGAAAAGAATGAAACGAAAATTGCGGAAAAGGTATCCGCCGGGAAAAATCTGTGTTACAATAAATGGGAAAATAAAACGCAGGAGGATGGCCATGTTCCGAAGAAAAACGGGCCGTGAGACCATGGATATGTGTTCCGGGCCGCTGACGGGGAAAATACTTCGCTTTGCCCTGCCGCTGATCCTGACCGGTGTTTTGCAATTATTATATAATGCGGCGGATATTGTGGTGGTGGGCCAGTTTTCGGGAAAAGAGGCCCTGGCCGCCGTGGGCGCCACATCGGCGCTGATTAACCTGATTGTGAATCTGTTTATGGGGCTTTCCGTGGGCGCCAGCGTGGCGGTGGCCCGGGCCTGGGGCGCCAAGGATGAAAAGGGCGTGCATCAGGCGGTGCATACGGCCGTTCTGGTGGCAGGGGTCTGCGGGCTGTTTCTGACGGTGATCGGCGTTTCCTTTGCCCGGATTTTCCTGAATTGGATGGGTACGCCGGATGATGTGATTGAGGGCGCCACCCTTTATATGCAAATCTATTTTGCGGGCATGCCCTTTAACCTGATGTATAATTTCTGTGCTGCTATTCTTCGCGGTGCAGGGGACAGCAAGCGGCCTTTGTATATTCTCACCTTTTCCGGGCTGATCAATGTGGGCCTGAATCTGATATTTGTGCTGGGCTTTGGCATGTCGGTGGATGGCGTGGCCCTGGCCACCATTGCATCCCAGGCGGTGTCTGCGTTCCTGGTGCTCCGGCGGCTGATGCGTGCGGATTCCTCCATCCGGCTGGATCTGCGGAAATTGAAGATTGATAAGCGTCAGTTTGCAGCCATTGTGCGGGTGGGGCTGCCGGCGGGGCTGCAGAGCTCTCTGTTTGCGATATCCAATGTGCTGATTCAATCGGCCATCAATTCCTTTGGTTCGGTAACCATGGCCGGGCATACCGCAGCCGGCAATCTGGAGGGCTTTGCGTTCACTGCCATGAGCTCCATGCAGCAGGCGGATATGACTTTTACCAGCCAGAATATGGGGGCGCAAAAGCCGGAACGGGTCAAAAAAATTCTCTGGATTTGCCTGGGCCTGGTCTGCTGTATTTCCACGGCTATTGGCCTGGGGCTTTATTTCCTGGGGCCGGTGCTGCTTTCGATTTATAACAGCGATCCCGCCGTCATTGCCATGGGCATGATTCATTTGAAAAATAAATGCCTGTTCCATTTCGCCCTGGGCACCAATGAGGTGTGCGTGGGGCATCTGCGGGGGATTGGCTGCTCCATGCCCAGCATGCTGATTTCCCTGGCCTTTATCTGCGGCTTACGGGTTGCGTGGGTCTATACCGTCTTTGCCGTCTGGCCCACCCTGGAATGCCTCTTTATTTCCTATCCCGTTTCCTGGGTGCTGGGCACGGCAGGGCAGTTGATCTGCTATTTCGCGGTGAGAAAGCGCTATCTGAAGACGGAAGCTGCAGCTGCCTAAGGAAACGAATCAATATTACCACAAACGGAATGAAAACAAAAAAACGACGCCGGAGAGACGATTTTCTCTCCGGTGCCGTTTTTTGATTCACTGGCATTCAGGCAAATTCGAACATATCGGAAATATCCGGTGCGGCTTTCCCGGAAGGGGGGGCTTAGCCACACCCTTCTTACTTATGCTTTCCCCGTTCCCGGAGCAGCTGCAGAATCACATCGGGGTTATTGCAGGTGATCAGCACGGCGCCATCGGCGATGGCCTGATCCACGGTTTCCGCATTCTTGACGGAGGCACCCGCCCAGGGCTGCACGCCGCGGGCCTTCATCCAATCGTAATCCTTCTTGACGGAGCGGAACATGCAGCTGCAATAGGCGTAGTTGTAGGGCTCTTCGTCATATTCGCCCATGTAGGCCGGGGGATAATACACATGCTGGCGATATTTCTTGCCGTATTTCTTATGGATATAGCCATGCAGCTTGCCATTGAAGGTATTGATCACGCAGCGATCGGTGTAGCCGTAATCATCGATGATTTTCATCACCCGATCGCAGACGGAATAGGATTTTTCTTCCCAGCCCGCCACGGGATATTCCTTGAGTTCAAAATCGATGGTCATATCGGGCAGATCCTTCACCAGATCCATAAATTCGATGAGGGTAGGAATCTGCAGGCCTTTGAATTCTTCGCCCTTCCAGGATCCGGCGTCCAGGCGGCGCAATTCTTCCAGGGTATAATCGCATACCTTGCCGGTGCCGTTGGTGGTACGATCCACGGTGGCGTCATGAATGATCACCAGCTGATCATCCTTGGTAACCCGGATATCAATTTCCAATTGATCCACATTCAGATCAATGGCGGCCTGAAAGGCAGGAATGGTGTTTTCCGGATATTTTTCGGAAAAGCCACGGTGGGCGGCGACGAAGATATTATCTTCACTGAGGGTCCAGTAATTTTTCATGATGATTTCCTCCTTTACAGCAGTTCGGCCACGGCCTGGGGCAGCTTTTCATAATTGTCGATCTTGATAAAATTGAAATCAGCCTTGAAAACGGATTCGTCATTGCCGCCTTCGCCGTAATCATCCCCCACGAAGACCACTTCATCATGGGCGATGCCATGCTCCTTGCAATACAGATCCAGGGCATAGGCCTTGTCATAGGGGGCGGGGGTCATATCGAAGGAGGAGGATCCCCCCACGAATACGATATAATCACTGAATACGGATTTGATATCGGCATAAATCTTCCGGCGCTTTGAGCGATCCGGGTCAAAGGCCAGCTTATCGGGCAGGGCGGCCTTGGTGCCCAGGATGGGGAAGGTGACGCAGCCGGAATCATGATATTCCACGTTATCCCCGGCGAATTCCGTAAAGCCATATTTTTCCCGCATGGCGGTTACCCGCTTTTCCACGCTTTCCCGATCGCAGGGCAGCTGGGCGTTGCGAACGATATCAATATCCCCGGTTTCGGGATTGTATTTGGCGTATTGCATGCCATAATTGCCGATGATATCAAGGGGATAATGATTCATCTGCTCAAAAATCCGGCGGCACATGCCTGCGCCCACCATCACCAAGCGGTATTTTTTCCCCAGAGCATCCAGAATCTGGCGGTTCTGATCGCCCAGCTTGCTCTTATGCTGGGTCAGGGTGCCATCCAGATCGAAGGCCACCAATTTAATTTTTTCCGGATTCATGGTTTTTCCCTCCATTTTCCAGGTATTGCATTTATTATACGCTCATTTCCGTTGGCTGGCAAGACGAGGGGATAGATTTCGGAGGGAAAATCCGCTGTCTGCAAAAGAAATGCCATTGACGAATATCGTCGAATTTGCTACAATAATTTTGTATTTTGCCCGTGAAAGACCGGCGCAATGAACGCAAATATTCAAGCGGGAGAAGGATATATGCCCGGATCGATGCATGAAAAGCCCAGCCAGAAGGCGGTGGATATGGGAACGCTGGTAGAAAAATTGCCCGGCGTTCAGGCCTGCCGTATGCTGGAAGAAAATGGGCTGCCCAGGGAAATTCATATCCTGGCGGATGATTCCCGCTCTCCCAAACAGATTGCCCGGGATGTGCAATCGGCGCTGATGGCGCAGTTTGGGCTGTATATCGATCATCGGGTGATTTCCATCGCCCAGATTCCCTGCGCCTTTTCGGCCGGGAAAAATGCCCTGGCCGGGCCCTCCCGGCTGGTATGCGATCGGCTGTCCCTTTCCATGAATAAACGGGAGGCGGAGGCCACCGTTCATCTTTCCCTGGGGGATCAGGCCTTTCAGGGGATAGCCCAGGGCCGATTGGCGGAAAAGCAGCGGGTGATCGCCCTGGCTGCGGCCAATGCCATCAATCATTTTTTATCGGATGATACCTTTGTGCGCATTACCGAAACGGGCAGCACCATGCTGGACGGCCGGCGGGTGATGCTGGCGTCGGTAGCCATGGAAAATCCATACGGCGCGGAATATCTGGTGGGCGCCGCCTTTGAAAAAGAGGATGCGGATAGCGCGGTGGTGCATGCGGTGCTGGACGCCATTAACCGCCGGATCCGGTTTTAAATTATTTTGATCTTTCCCCATCCCTGGAATATGCTTTAAGCGGAGCGGAAAATAGCCTGTCTGTTAGCGAATGACAGAGCCTTGAATAAGGAGGCTATTTTCATGAAGATGAGCAAGTTCTTCCAGGCGCTGACCTCTCTGGCTGCTACCATTCTGTCCTGCGGTTTCTTTATGTGGCGCTAAAATCCTGTCAGAGGGATGGGTGAAGATGGCGGGCTGTTTTTGAAACAGCCCGTCCTGATGAAAAAAGCATTGGGCGAAAGGGGGAGATTGCCTGTGAAAAAGAGCACAAAGATTTATGCGCTGTCAATCGGCGCGCTGGGCCTGATCGTGGGCATTCTTTCCTGTACGCAATATTTTGGCGGCAATACGGGAGAGGTTGATCCCGTGCGCTTTGTAATTCTCAGCCTGATTCTGTTTTCCTGCCGCTGCCTGCCCTTGTATGTGCGGGCGGATTGCACCATCGATATGTCCTTTATCAGCGTGCTGGCCATTACCCTGATTGAGGGGCCCCTGGCCACCACGGTTATGTGCCTGATTACATCGCCCTTTGTGGTGGTGCCCTCCGACGACGGAAAAAGCTATTATCATATTTTCAATACAGATCCCATCAAGAGCATCTTTAATACCGCCAATCTGGTATTGACAGTGGCCGCAGCCGGGGTGTTTTTTTATCTGGCGGGCGGCGAAGCGGGCAATATTATTTTGCCCGGGGTGTTGGGGCCCATGACGGTGTATATCCTGGTGGCCATCGTGGTCAATTCCCTGATTATGATGATCCTGATGGCCCTGGAAATGGAAATGCCTTTCTTCCCCAATATTTTCGGCATGTTTGTCCAGCTGCTGCCGTCTATGGCTTGCGCTGCGCCGGTGGGCTTTTTCCTGGCGTATCTGATGCAGCTTTCCTCCGGTGCATATATTGCGGCCCTGTTTATGCTGCCGCTGGTGCTGGCACGGTATTCCTTCAAGCTGTTCCTGGATGGTAAGAAACAGCAGATGGCCATGATCCAGACCCTCAATGACGTGATTGAAGCCAAGGATCCCTATACCCAGGGCCATTCGGCACGGGTGAGCGAATATGCGGCCAATATCGCCCGGGAGATGCATCTGATGCCCGCCCAGGCGGAAACCTTGCGGCTGGCGGCGCTTTTCCATGATATCGGTAAAATCGGCATTGAGGACGCCATCCTGGGCAAGCCGGCCCGGCTGACGGAAGAGGAATGGGCCGTGATGAAGACGCATCCCCGGATCGGCATGAATCTGCTTCGTAATACCCATTATTACGAACAGGTGAAAAATATGGTGCTGCATCACCATGAAACCTATGATGGCAAGGGCTATCCCGATGGCATCAAGGGGGATGAGGCTTCCATTTCCGATTATATCTTGGCAATTGCCGACGCCTTTGACGCCATGACCAGCGATCGGCCCTACCGGCTGGGCATGCCCATGGAAAAAGCCAGGGAAATTATCCGGGAAGAGGCGGGCAAGCAATTCCATCCCGAGGTGGCCGCCGCCGTGGTGAAAATGCTGGAGGAAGGCCGCATGACCGTGCTCTATCGCCGGAAGGATGAGGAAACGGAAATGCAGGCAGAGCCGGAAAAGGATTAAGGCCTTTTGAAGGAAATATGCATCGTAAATAAAAAAGATAAGAAAAGCCATACGCCGAAAAAGGCGGGGCAAATCTGCCCCTGCAGATGGCCTTTCTGCTTTCGATAATCCCAGATATGATGCCGCCGGTTGAATAAAAGACCGGCGGCATATTCTATACCCGTGATGGAAAGCGCCCCGCAGAATGCACGCAAAAACCAGGGCAGGGGCAATCGCCGGCATCTTTTCAGCGCCAGCATCCCCAGCCCGCCCGCCAGCGCCATGGATGGATGGGTGCGCCCGCGATGGATGATTTCCAGGAAGGGATACGCCAAAGCACCAAAGAAAAATGATTTCATATGCTTCGCCTCCAAGATTATTTTTTCTGGAGCTGCGAACAATTATCCGCAAGTCTGCACCGACAATTTAGAAAATAAAAAAACACCCTCGAAAGGGAGTGCAGGTTTTCTTCGGGAGAGCGCGGGAGGGATTTTTCTTAACCCTTCCCTTGCTCCACTGGCATTCAAGCGGCTTTCATGCGGATAAGAAAAATCCAGAGCAAGTTTTCTTCGGGAGAATGCGAGAGGGACTTTCTTTTCCTCTGCTCTACTGGCATTCAAGCGGCTTTCATGCGGATAAGAAAAATCCAGAGCAAGTTTTCTTTGGGAGAGCGCGAGAGGGATTTTCTTTTTCAAAAGAAAGTCCCTCTCGCAATTCCCCTTCCTCTTCTCATCGTTCCACCGTTTCGATGATGCCGCCGCCCAGGCATACATCGCCGTCGTAGAGAACGGCGCTCTGACCGGGGGTTACAGCACGCTGGGGCTCGTCAAAAGTAAAATGTAATTCTTCTCCGATTCGCGTAACCGTTACCGGCTGATCGGGCTGCCGATAGCGGAATTTGGCGGTGACATGGCAGGGCGTATTTTCGGGCAGGGGTTCGCCGATAAAGGTGGCCTGGGAGGCCATGGCGGCCCGGCTGTAAAGCAGGGGATGATCCTCGCCCTGGGCCACGATCAATTGATTCTTTTTCAAATCCTTATCCACCACAAAGAAACTGCGCCCGTCGCCCCGGCCGCCAATGCCAAGACCCCGGCGCTGGCCCAGGGTGTAATACATCAGCCCGTCATGGCGGCCCACCTTTTCGCCATCCGGGGTTACCATATCCCCGGGCTGGGCGGGCAAAAAGCCCTGCAGGAAAGCCTTGAAATCCCGCTCGCCGATGAAGCAGACGCCGGTGGAATCCTTCTTTTTGCATACCGGCAGGCCGTTTTCCTCCGCAATCTGGCGCACCTGGCCCTTGGTCAGATGCCCCACGGGGAAGATGGCCTTTTTCAGCTGCGCTTCATGGAGCATGTAGAGGAAATAGCTCTGATCCTTATTGCCGTCCACGCCCCGAAGCAATTGCCCCTGGGCATTGCTTTGCACAAAATGCCCGGTGGCCATTTTTTCCGCACCCAATTGCATGGCAAAATCCAGAAATGCCTTGAATTTGATTTCCCGGTTGCAAAGCACATCGGGATTGGGGGTGCGCCCTGCACGGTATTCGGAAAGGAACAGGGAAAAGACCCGATCCCGGTATTCTTTGGCAAAATTTACGGAATAATAGGGAATATCGATGATTTCGCATACATCCTGCACATCCCGCCAATCGCTTTCAGCGGTGCAGACGCCGTTTTCATCCTGTTCTTCCCAGTTTTTCATGAAAACGCCGATAACGTCATAGCCCTGCTGCTTGAGCAGGAGGGCGGATACGGCGCTATCCACCCCACCGGACATACCAACAACAACGCGCATTATAATACGCCCTCCCTGACCAAACGCTCAAAGAGCTTCTGGAACGCTTCTTCGGTTACTTCTTCCGCAGGCTTGGCCGCCTGAACGGGCACATAGCGATCGGGGTTTTCCTGCATCAGTTTTTCGTATCCCTCCGCAATCCGCTGCTGGAAGGAAAGGCCCATCTGCTCAATCCGGTCGGGCTCGCTTTCCGCCAGACGGCGGGAGAAAGCGTCCTCCACGCTCATGCGCAGATAGAGGGTGGCATTCGGCATGCCTTTGGACAGGGCGGCCTGATTGATTTCCTTGATCCATTCCCGGGAAAGCCCCCGGGCGTCTCCCTGATAGGCGATGGAGGAATCCACAAACCGATCGCAGAGCACGATTTTTCCTTCCGCCACCTTGGGCAGAATCACCTGATGAATATGCTGGGCCCGGGCGGCGGCAAAAAGCAGCGCTTCCGTTTCCGGGCACATGCCGCCGTCTTCCTTGGCCAGCAGCAGCTTCCGGATTTCCTCGGCCAGGGGACATCCGCCGGGTTCCCGGGTGCGATGAACGGAATAGCCAAACTGCCGAAGCCGGGCCTCCATGGCATTGGCCTGGGTGGATTTGCCGCAGCCATCCACCCCCTCCAGGGTGATGAAATAGCCCTTGGGGGCGGGCATATCGGGGCAGAGAAGATGGCAAAGATCATCGGTGGTTTCGGTAACATGGGTAGGCTTTGCGGCAAGAATCTCATCATTTTTGCCGTAGCCGTAAAGCACGCCCACGGTATCAATGCCGCAATCCTGGCCGCCCTTGATATCGCCGGGGGTATCGCCCACCATAACGGCATGCTTCATCCGGCTTTCGGGCAATACCCGCCGGATCAGATCGGCCTTATCCGCATGCAGATCGGTGAGCTTGGGGCCCGCCACGGCGTCCAGATAGGGCAGCAGCCCGAAATAGGAAAGGATCCTTTCAGACGCCTCCTGGGGCTTGCCCGTGGCCACAGCCAGATAGGCCCCCCGCTTTTTCAATTCGGCAAGCAATGCGCGAATCCGGGGAAACACATTATTTTCCTTCCAGCCGATGGGGTTATACCGCTCCCGGTATAAATCGGTGGCGTAGGCAGCCTCCTCTTCATTCATGCCGCAATAGCGCATGAAGGAATCCGCCAGGGGCGGGCCAAGAAAACGCTGCAGCGTTTCATCGGAGGGGATGGGGCGGCCCATTTTTTCCAGGGCATATTTGGAACAGGCAATAATGCCGGGACAGGAATCGGTGAGGGTGCCATCCAGATCAAAGATCACGGTATCATATAAAAGCACGCAAAAAACATCCTTCCGAAAAAAGTATCGGTCGGATGTTATTGTACCTTGTGCGGCGATAAAAATCAAGCCTCCATCTGCCGGTAAATATGGCAGAGGCGCTTTCTTTTCCTGCCCGGCATCCCCCCCTGCAGCAAGCGTTTTTCGCAGGGAAAGCAAATCAGGCAGCCCAGAATATTCAGCCCTGTGGGAAAGGATCGCCCGCAGAGAATGCACCGGTCTTCGTTCATGGAAATTCCTCCCTTCCATTCCGGAGGATTCCCTGAAAAAGAAAAAATATGTATAGCTGGAAAATTTTTTTATCTCGGAATGGATTGATCAATTTTCGCCCGCAGGGGATCATCGCTTCCGTACAGGGCAAAACAGGGAGAATAGAGCCCGTGATCGCGCAGGCCCCGCTGGGCGTTTTCTGTTTTCAAGAAGGCAAGAAAGGAAGCGCCCTTGGCAGAAAGTGCCTGGCCGAAGCGGAAATAAACCCCCGCGCCCTGGGGCAGGGCATGGGCCTGATAGCCGGTTTGCAGCAGGGCGGCCTGCCCGGCGGTGAGCAGCGCAGCACGGGCCTTTTGATTTTGCAGATCATTTACGGGATTTTCGCTGACGATGCAGCCGGGCAGCGCATGCTTCATTCTTTCCGGGCAGAGAACGGGGGAAAGGGCAGCCCAATCCGGCGTGGGCGCGGGGGTAAAGGTGGGCCCCGGGGAAGGGGTGGGCGGAGAAAACAAAAGGCTGGTGGGGGCCGGGGAATGGATGGGCGCGCCGGTATCAAGCAGAATCAGGGCATAGCCCATGGCGTAGATTTTTTCCCCCGCTTCCAGGCCGATAATCAGATCAGGGGGGATCACATGGGCGTCGCCGCTTAAGGCAGAAAGCGCTTCCTGGGCCGTGGCGCTGCGAAGATAGATTTGCTTTCCTGTGGCTTTTTCCCATGCTGCCGCCTGTTTTTTAAAAAAGGCGCTGCCCTCCTTTTCCGGATTCACCAGCCATACCCGGGTAATGGTTTCCCGGGCGGGGGCTTCGCTTTTTCCAGGCTGAAAAAGCATGAAAAAAAGCGCCGCCGTTGCCAGCAGCGCCAGGATGGTTGGGATGATTTTTTGCATGGCCGCCGCCTCCCTTCACAAAAGCATATGCGAAGGGGAGGACGGGATATGCCTTACAGGAAGCCCGCCTTTTTCTTGCAGCGATTCAGCCAATCGCTTCTGAAATAATAGAGCAGGAACATGGCGGCCGTGATGGTCCAGGTGATGGGATAGCAAAGGATGGTATAAATAAAATTGTGCTCCAGATTGGGCAGCACGCCCCACAGCCAGATCAGCCGCAGCACGCATACGCCAAAGAGCATCATCACGGTGGGGATCAGGGAATCCCCGGCGCCCCGCAGCGCCCCGGAAAATACCTCGATGCAGACGAAGAGGAAATAGAAGCAGAGCATGAATTTCATGATCTTCACGGCGTCCGCAATCACCAGAGGATCGCTGATGAAGAGATGATACAGCCGTTCCCCGAAAAACATCATCACGGCGCTGCTGGCAAGCACGGCGATGGTGGCCATCAGCCAGCACTGGAACACGCTCTTTCGCATCCGGTCATATTTCTGCGCGCCGAAATTCTGGCCCACGAAGGTGGTGATGGCAATGCCGAAGGAACTGATAAACATCCATACAATGCCTTCCAGCTTCATCCATGCGGACCAGCCCGCCACTGTATTGGTGCCGAAGGAATTGATATTGCCCTGAATCAGCAGATTGGAAAAATTGAACATGGTGGCCTGAATGCCCGCAGGGAGACCGATGCGCAGGATGGGCTTCATCAGATCGCCGTGAAAGCGGATTTTTTTCAGCTGCAGATGATAGGATTCCCGGGAGCGCATCAATACCAGCACCACCAGCACCGCGCATACCGTCTGGGCAATCACGGTGGCCAGGGCCGCGCCGCCAACGCCCATATTCATCCCGGCGACAAACACAATATCCAGCATCGCATTGATTACGCAGGCGATAATCAGGAAATACAGGGGGCGTTTGGAATCCCCGATAGCCCGCAGAATACCCGAACCGATATTATAGACCAGGGAAGGGATCATGCCGGCAAAAAAGATATTGATGTATTCCAGGGAAGGGGGGATGATATCCTCCGGCGTATCCAGAATTCGCAGCAGCCAGGGGGAAATGGTTATCCCCAGCACCGTGATGACCAGGCCGAATACCACGGCGATGGCCATGCTGGTATGCACGGTGCGATTCACATCCCGGTCATTTTTCGCGCCGTAATATTGGGAAATGATGACCGTGGCACCGGAAGAAAGGCCGATAAAGAAGCCTGTGATCAGATTGATCAGGGATGCGGCGCTGCTGCCCACGGCGGCCAGAGCCTCTTTCCCTACGAATTTTCCCACGATGATGGTATCCACCGTGTTATACAGCTGCTGGAAGAAGGTGCCCAGCAGGATGGGGAAAAAGAAAATCAGCAATTGCTTCCAGATTACGCCCTCCACGATGGCGTTGGCGGCGGTTTCCTTCTTTTGCAATGTGGTCATAGCGACGCCTTTCCGGTTAATAAACCTTGCCGCAAAGAATGATAAGCAGAATCACAAGCGCCATGATCAGGCAGGAAAGATAATCGTTTTTCTGGCATTTGAGCACCCGCAGCCGGGTTCGCCCTTCGCCGCCATGGTAGCAGCGGGCTTCCATGGCCATGGCCAGATCCCCGGCCCGGCGGAAGGCCCCCACAAACAGGGGCACCAGCAGGGGCACCATGGCCTTGGCGCGATTGAGCAGATTGCCCGATTCAAAATCCGCGCCCCGGGCGGTCTGGGCCTTCATGATTTTATCCGCTTCTTCCAGCAGGGTGGGAATAAAGCGCAGGGCGATGGTCATCATCATGGCCATTTCATGGGCGGGGAAATGAATCACCCGCAGAGGGGAGAGCAGCCTTTCCAGCCCGTCGGTGAGGGTGACGGGGGCGGTGGTGAGGGTGAGCAGGCTGGAGGCCAGCACCAGCAGCACCAGGCGCAGGCAATAATGAATGGCGGTGATCACCGATTCCGTTTTGATGACCGCAAAGCCCAGATTCAGCAGGGGCGTTTCCCCCTGGAGGAAAAAGATATTGAGCACAAAGGTGAAAACCAGAATGAAGCGAAGGGGCTTTAAGCCCTTGAGCAGCATGGAGAAGGGCACTTTGGAAAGCCGGGCAGCCAGGAACAGAAACAACGCTACCGGCACATAGGAAAGCAGATTCTGCCCCAGGAAAATGCCCACGATCAGCGCCACCAGCAGCAGGATTTTTACCCGGGGATCCAATTTATGCACAATGCTGTCGGCCGGATAATACTGGCCCAGGGTGATATTATTCAGCATGATGCGTCCCCTCCTTCCACAGGGCCAGCAGAGCGCCTGCCGCCTGCTCCTGCCGGAAAATATTTTCGGGGAAGGCAATTCCCTTTTCCCTCAGCAGCATGCCCATCTTGCATACGGCGGGCACGCCCAGCCCCATCCTTTCCAATTGGGGGCCGTGACGGAAAATTTCCTCCGGGGTGCCGGTCATGGCGACGGTGCCCTTTTCCATGACCACCGCCCGGGTGGCAAAGCGGGCCACATCATCCATGGCATGGGAAACCATCACAACCGTGGTGCCGTTCCGATGCAGATTGGCGATCAATTGCAGCATATCCTCTCGGCTTTTGGGATCCAGCCCGGCGGCGGGTTCATCCAATACCAGAATTTCGGGGCGCATGGCCAATACCCCGGCGATGGCCACCCGGCGCATCTGCCCGCCGGATAATTCAAAGGGGGATTTTTCCTTGATGCCATCCTGGGTGAGATTCACCTTTTCCAGCGCTTCCTGCACCCGGATTTTGATTTCTTCGGCGGAAAGGCCCAGATTTTTCGGGCCAAAGGCGATATCCTTTTCCACCGATTCCTCAAAGAGCTGATGCTCCGGATACTGGAATACCAGGCCCACCCGGCGACGTACTTCTTTTTTATCAAAGCTTTTATCGTGAATATCCTTGCCGTCTATCAACACCCGGCCGGCAGTGGGCTTGAGCAGGCCGTTGATATGCTGGGCCAGGGTGGATTTGCCCGAGCCCGTATGCCCGATCAGGGCCAGAAATTCTCCCTGCTCAATGGTAAGATTCACATCCCGGATGGCAGTGGACTGGAAGGGACTGCCGGGCTGATAGGTATGGGATACATTTTCCAGGGTTATCTGCACAGCTTTGCCACCTCCTGTGCCATTTCTTCCGCGGTGAGAATGCCGTCTGCAAGGGGCATTCCCGCCTCTCTCAATTCCTGGGCCAGCTTGGCCATGGGGGGCGCATCCAGATGATAGGGGGCCAGGGCAGCGGTGTCCTTGAAAATTTCCCGGGGATCGCCGGAGGATACCAATTTGCCCTCGTGCATGATATGGGCAACCTGGCAGGCGGCGGCCTCCTCCATAAAATGGGTGATCCAGAGCACGGTAATGCCCTGTTCCCGATTCAGCCGCTGCACGGCGGAAAAAACCTCCTGCCGGCCTTTGGGATCCAGCATGGCGGTGGATTCATCAAAAATAATGGCTTCGGGCTGCATGGCCAGCACGCCCGCAATGGCCACCCGCTGCTTTTGCCCGCCGGAAAGCAGATGGGGCGCCCGATCGGCATATTCCGTCATGCCCACGTCGCGCAGGGCCTGCTCAATGCGGGCAGGCATTTCTTCCGTGGGTACGCCGATATTTTCCAGGCCAAAGGCCACATCCTCCCTTACGATGGTGGCCACCAATTGATTATCCGGATTCTGGAATACCATCCCGGCCCGGCGGCGGATTTCCCATGTATTCTTTTCATCCTGGGTATCCATACCGCAAACGGTGATTTTCCCGCCTGTGGGGGCATACAGGCCATTGATCAGTTTGGCCAGGGTGGATTTGCCGGAGCCATTCTGGCCCAGGATGGCATGGAAGGCCCCCCGGGGAATGGCAAGCGATACATCCTGCACCGCTTCTTTTCCGTTTTCTTCATAAGCATAGGATACATGATCCAGGCTAATAATGGGTTCACTCATGCTGATCCCCTTTATCCATTTCATCATCAGATTTGCGCGGAATACCGCATTCTGATTATATCACATCTGCCCATGGCCCGCAAGAAAAGGCAGGGCCAATGCGGGAAAAACTGATGGAAATCATGGCATTGCCATTCTTTTGACGGAATTTGCGACGATCTCTTCCGGATTTTTCGGGAAAATGGGCTTTACATAAAATGAAATTCATTATATAATGTTAGTTGTTCATTTATGCTTGAAAGGCGGTTTAACTCAAATGTTGAAGAATTGGCTGTTTGGTATTTCCTCTGCGGTTGCGGAAACCGTTGCTACTGATCCTGCTGCTGCGGAAGAATTGTCTCCCGTTGCCAGCCTGCTGGGTATGCTCATGCCCCTGCTGCTGATGGGCCTGGTATTCTATTTCATGCTCATCCGTCCCCAGCGCAAGAAGGATAAGAAAGTCAAGGAAATGCTGGATAACCTGAAGCATGGCGATCGGGTCACCACCATCGGCGGCATCTACGGCACCATCGTTGCCATCAAGGATGATACCATCACCCTGGCGATCGGCCAGAAGAACCAGGCTCCCACTGAAATGACCGTTGCCCGCTGGGCCATCCGTCAGGTGGAAGAAGTCACCGTGGAAAACGACGGCGAAGTGCTGGCCTAAGCTATCATAACCCGTTCATTCCCTTCATACCCTGTGGGGGAGTAGTTGGCGGCGAATAAGCGCCGTGGTAATATCAACATACTGATTCATTTCTGGTATTACCTGAAACAGCAAGACCCACGGGCCGGCAGATTCTGTTTGCCGGTCCGGTGGGTCTTTTGCTTATTATCGGGGAGGATAACGCAATGGATTTTCTGACGATTCTGCTCACTGCCGTGGCCCTTTCCATGGACGCCTTTGCCGTATCGGTCTGCAAGGGCCTTTCCCTGAAAAAGGTATGCCTGAAAAGCGCGGGCATTGTGGGGCTCTGGTTCGGCGGCTTCCAGGCGCTGATGCCCCTGATCGGGTATTTTGTGGGGGTGCAGTTCCGCAGCATCGTGGACGCCTATACCCATTGGATTGCCTTTGCCCTGCTGGCGATTATCGGGATCAATATGATCCGCGAAGCGCTGAGTGAAGAGGAAGATCAGGAAACGGCCTGTGCCTGCGGGGCGCTGTCTGCCAAGGCCATGTTCCCCATGGCCATTGCCACCAGCATTGACGCCCTGGCCGTTGGGGTCAGCTTCGCCATGGGGGAAGCGGGGGATGGCATGAATATTTTTGCCGCCGTTGCCATGATTGGCGTCATTACCTGCCTCCTTTCCATGATCGGCGTGAAGATGGGCAGTATTTTCGGCGCGAAATATGAAAAGAAAGCGGAAATTCTGGGCGGCGTGATCCTGATTTTGCTGGGCGTGAAAATTCTGCTGGAGCATTTCGGCGTATTATAATTGGAAATTCTCTGCGGCGAAAGCCGCCTTTTTTATTGCCGGATTTTTGATTGGATGCTATAATAAAGTCGGTTGCAGCACGAATACTTTTTGAAATCAGGAGGTTTCCCATGGCAATTCATGTGGATTTTACCAGGACGGAAGGGCAAATCAAGCCCATGCATGCTGTCAATAACGGCCCGGTTTATAAATTCCATTCGGATCAGCGCCTTACCAATATGCCGGCTTATCAGGCGGCGGGGATTCCCTTTGCCCGCACCCATGACGCTTCCTTCTGCTCCACCTACGGCGGGGAGCATACGGTGGATGTCATGGCCATTTTCCCGGATTTTGACAAGGATCCTTATGACCCCGCCTCCTACGATTTTTGCCTGACGGATCATTATATGAAGGTGATCCAGATCAGCGGCGCCCAGGTATTTTATCGGCTGGGCAATAAAATTGAGCACTGGCCCAAGAAATATGGCACCTTGCCCCCCAAGGATTTCAAAAAATGGGCGGTGATTTGCGAGCATATCATCCGCCATTATAACGAAGGCTGGGCCGACGGATTTGAAATGAATATTGAATACTGGGAAATCTGGAATGAGCCCGATCTGGATCCGGATGATTCCGCCAACAAGCGCTGCTGGGGCGGCACCAAAAAGCAATTCTTTGAATTTTATGATATTGCTGCCCGGCATCTGAAGGGCTGCTTCCCCCATCTGAAAATCGGCGGGCCTGCCCTGGCCCGGGATACGGAATGGGCCCGGGAATTCCTGGCCCAGCTGAAAGCGCCCCTGGATTTCTTCTCCTGGCATATTTATGCCGCCGATCCCCGGAAGGTTGTCAGCCGGGCCGAGGAAATTCGGGCATTGATGCAGGAATACGGCTTTGGCGATAAGGAAAGCATTCTGAATGAATGGAATTATGTGCGGGGCTGGAAGGGCGATCCCTGGATTTATACCAAGCGGGCTCTTAAGGGGCTCAAGGCCGCTTCCTTTATCGCCGCTTCCATGATGGCCTGCCAGAAGGCCCCTGTGGATATGCTCATGTGCTATGACGCCCGGCCCGGCGCATGGAACAGCCTGTTTTCCACCGATATGATCAGCGATTGCCTCAAGGGCTATTATCCCTTTAAAATGTTCAATTCCCTGTATCAATTGGGAACGGGTGTGGAATGCACGGCGGAGGAAGAGGGAATTTATGCCTGCGCTGCCCGGAAGGATGATCGCGCGGCCATCATGCTTACCCATTTTGAGGATGATGATGAGGCACCTGCCCAGGATATTACTCTGCATTTTTCCGGCCTGAAGGGGGAAAAGGGCGTGAAGGCAGATTATTATCTGCTGGATGAAAATCATGATCTGGTTTGCATCCGCCAGGAAATTTTTACGGGCAATGAAGCCTTTATTCCGCTGCATCTGCCGTCGCTTACCAGCTATCTGGTGGAATTGACTGCCCTGTAAATGAAAAAAGATCTGCATGAAAATGCAGATCTTTTTTTGTATGCCATTTTTCACTGGCACACAGCTGGGGTGGAAAAGAATAGAAATATCCAGTGCAGGTTTTTCTTTGGGAGGGTGCGGGAGGGCCTTTCTTTTTTTCAAAAAGAAAGGCCCTCCCGCAATATATCCCTGTCCCTTACTTCCTCGTATCCAGGGAATTTTTAAAGACCACGAAGCGCTGATAGAGGAATTCCAGCACGAAATTGAGGATCATGGTGCCGGCTTCGATGATATATTCATTCACGCCGGCCTGGGCCAGCAGATGGCCGCCCCAGGTGCTCAGGGGGGTAAAGACTACATAGAAAAGCGCCACCAGCGCCATGGCCCGGGGCACATTGGCAGCGGATTGGAAGGTATAGCGGCGATTGAAGGTGAAATTCCAAAGCACGCTGAGAATCAGGGAAATCAGATAGCTCTGCCAGTATACCAGGCCCACCACTTCCAGAAGCAGGGTAAAGCTGGCAATTTGGATAATACCTGCTGAAATGGAAAAGAGAAGAAATTTCAGGGCGCGAAAGAATTCTTTTTTTCGATTCTGAGACATGGGCAGGGCCCCTTTCTGCGTCGGTTTTTCTATCTTTTTCGCTATAAAAAGCAAAAGTCCTTCATTTTTCCAAAAATGCAAACCCGCCGCGAGGGGATGCGGCGGGCTGGCCAGGGGTACAAATATATGGATCAAGCAGCGGGCCCGATGGGCCGAGGGGGCAGCCGCAGGGCGGCACTGCTCATTCCCCTTTGACGAGATCCATTCTATATCCACTATGTGGCAAAAAAATGGCATCCAAAGGACAGAAGATGGGGGAATAAAAAGATTTCGCCCTGTTTATTGGGGAAGCGCGTTCAGGGTGTACCCCGATTTTTTCAGCGTATCCAGCGCTGCAGATAGTTTTTCTTCTTTGACCAGCACATAATCCGTATTATAGGTAGAAAGCGCGAAAATGGAGATTTTTTGCGCCGCCAGCAGGCCGGCGATTTTCGCAAGGATACCGATCAGGGAAAAATCCAGGGGGCCGGCGATGCGCAAGCCCCGCCAGCCATCCTCCCGCTTCAGGACATCCTTGGGCGCTTTTTCGCTCTCGCATACCAGGGAAATTTCTTCATCGGTTCGGGAGAGAAAGGTAAAGGGGGCGGTCAGATCCGCCTGGCCGGGATTTTCAATCTGGCAGACGGAAAATTTTTGCGGCAGCAATTCCAGGGTCATTGCGTTTTTTCCTCCTTGGCTTTGCGGATGCGGTCTTCTTCCCGGATGTCTCTGTCCGGATTCAGCACCCGGATTGTCTGCACATGGGTAAAGCCTGCCTGGCTGTAAATATGCCGGGCTTTTTCGTTATCGCAAAGCAGCGTTACCCGCATATCCCTGCGTTCATCCAGGGTATTCACGGCGTATGCCACGGCGGCCTTGCCCAGGCCGCCATCCTGATACAGGGGATGAATATAGAGGGAAACCAATTCGTTTTTTTCGGGGGAAAGCACCGTTACCCCGGCGATTTCCCCGGCGCAGCGGATGGCGTGCACCGTTTTGCCGGTATCCAGATGCCCCCGCAGAATCATTTCCATATGCAGCGGCGTATGCTCGGCCACAAAGGCGGGGGAACAATGCTTTTGATGGGAATCCTGCCAGCTGGCCGCATAAACGGCGGAAAGAGCGGGCAATTCCTCCTTTTGTGCCGGGGCAATCCGGGGCGTAAGCAAATCGCAGGCCCAGGCCCGGGCCGCACGGACGGCGGTGGGCAGGGGAAGGGCGTCAATCATTTTCAGATCGGCCCATTGCCCTTCCCTGCTTTGGGGCTCATCGGCTATATAATGATACACCTGCATCTGCCAGATGCGATGGGTGAATACATGCCTGGCTTCGCCCATTTTCTGACGGAAGCGGGCGCGAATCCCCAGGGATTTCAGCCGCTTTTCCACATCGGCCCTGGTATCCCCCTCTTCGGTCATGGGAAATACCCAAAGCCCGTTCAGTAGCGCTTCCTTTCTTTGCATCAGCAGCGTTCTTGCCCCGCAGGTAACAATGGCAATCCCTGTTTTGATTTCTTTGGGGGCCTTGGCGGCGGCCTTGACGGGCAGATCCTCCGCATCCCCGGCGGCGCAGGCATTGCATAAGGGCCGCAGGGGGCATTTTTCGCAATCCGGGGTGCCGGGGGTGCATATCATGGCCCCCAGATCCATCAATGCCTGGTTAAAATCCCCACAGCGCTGATGGGGCATATCCTGCTGCCCCAGGGAAAGTAATTCCCGTTTTACGGAAGGCATGCCCACATCCTGCCGGATTCCATGCACCCGGGAAAGCACCCGGGTCAGATTGCCGTCCATGGCGGGGGCGGGCAGATCAAAGGCGATGGAGGCCACCGCCGCCGCGGTATAATCCCCCACCCCGGGCAGGGCACGCAATAAATCCAGATCGGCAGGGAAAATTCCCTGATAATCCTCCGCAATGACCTTGGCGGCCTTATGCAGATTCCGGGCACGGGAATAATATCCCAGCCCCTCCCAGGCCTTGAGCACGGCCTGCTCTTCTGCCCGGGCCAGGGCAAAAACATCGGGAAATAAGGAAAGGAATCGTTCATAATAAGCGCCCACCGTTTCGGTGCGGGTCTGCTGCAGCATGATTTCGCTCAGCCAGATGCGATAAGGATCCTTCGTGCCGCGGAAAGGCAATACGCGCTTGTGCCCGTCATACCAGGCCAGCAGCAGGGTGGCAAGCATAAAATATTCCTCCTTTGTAAGAAACAGTTTCATTATAGCATACCTGCCTGTGCCTTTGCACCATGAAATTTAAAAAATGAAGAAAACAAGAGAAAAGAAGAGAAAACATATGTTAAACGAAGAATAAATGGAAATAAATCAAAATTTCGGAAGATATTTCCGGATTTCAGGGAAAATGGAATTTGCATCCTGAAGCGTAATGAAGTACACTATCCAAGGAAGATTTAGCACTCGACCATCGAGAGTGCTAACAAGCCCCGAAAAGCCATGTGAACCATGCAAGGAGGATCATCATGAATGTAAAGCCTTTGGGTGACCGCGTTGTCATCAAGAATGTTGAAATGGAAGAAACCACCAAATCCGGTATCGTTCTGCCCGGCTCTGCCAAGGAAAAGCCCCAGATGGCGGAAGTCATCGCGGTCGGCCCCGGCGGCGTTGTGGATGGTAAGGAAGTTGTTATGCAGGTATCCGTTGGCCAGAAGGTCATTTATTCCAAGTATGCCGGCACCGAAGTGAAGCTGGATGGCAAGGAAATGATCATCGTGCGTCAGAGCGATATCCTGGCAGTAGTTGAATAATCTTTTATAAACGCAATTTCAGGAGGAAATAATTATGGCGAAGCAGATTAAATTCGGCGAAGAAGCCCGCCGTGCGCTGGAAAATGGTATTAACGTTCTGGCCAATACCGTAAAGATCACCATGGGCCCCAAGGGCCGCAATGTGGTGCTGGATAAGAAATACGGCGCTCCCCTTATCACCAATGACGGCGTGACCATCGCCAAGGAAATCGAACTGGAAGACGCCTTTGAAAATATGGGCGCCCAGCTGATCAAGGAAGTTGCCACCAAGACCAATGACGTGGCCGGCGACGGCACCACCACCGCCACCCTGCTGGCCCAGGCCATCGTTCGCGAAGGCCTGAAGAATCTGGCTGCCGGCGCCAATCCCATGGTGCTCAAGCGCGGCATCGAAGACGCCACCACCGCCGCCGTGGAAGGCCTGAAGGAAATCTCCCGCCCCATCTCCGGCAAGCAGGCCATTGCCCAGGTTGCCTCCATCTCCGCCGGCGATGAAACCATCGGCCAGCTGATCTCCGACGCCATGGAAAAGGTTGGCAAGGACGGCGTGATCACCGTTGAAGAAAGCAAGACCATGAAGACCGAACTGACCACCGTGGAAGGTATGCAGTTTGACCGCGGCTATGCCTCCGCTTACATGGTCACCGATACCGATAAGATGGTTGCCGAACTGGATAATCCCATGATTCTGATCACCGATAAGAAGATCAGCAATATCCAGGAAATCCTGCCCGTGCTGGAACAGGTTGTTCAGGCCGGCAAGAAGCTGCTCATCATTGCCGAAGACGTGGAAGGCGAAGCTCTGGCCACTCTGGTTGTCAATAAGCTGCGCGGCACCTTCACCTGCGTTGCCGTCAAGGCCCCCGGCTTTGGCGATCGCCGCAAGGAAATGCTCCGTGACATCGCGATCCTGACCGGCGGCCAGGTGATCAGCGAAGAACTGGGATTGGATCTTAAGGAAACCACCATCGATATGCTGGGTCAGGCCCATCAGGTGAAGGTGGATAAGGAAAACACCACCATCATCGACGGCGCCGGCGCCAAGGAAGAAATCGAAGCCCGCGTTGGCCAGATCAAGGCCCAGATCGCCGAAACCACCAGCGATTATGACCGCGAAAAGCTGCAGGAACGCCTGGCGAAGCTGGCCGGCGGCGTGGCCGTGATTCAGGTTGGCGCTGCCACCGAAATCGAAATGAAGGAACGCAAGATGCGCATTGAAGACGCCCTGGCTGCTACCCGTGCGGCTGTGGAAGAAGGCATCGTGCCCGGCGGCGGCGTGGCCCTGCTCAACGCCATCTCCAAGGTGCAGGCCCTGGTCTCCAAGAATGCCGGCGACGCCAAGACCGGTGTGCAGATCGTGCTGCGCGCCATGGAAGAACCCATGCGTCAGATCGCCCTCAACGCCGGTATCGACGGCGCTGTGATCATCGAAAATATCCGCCGCAGCCGCAAGGTTGGCTATGGCTATGACGCCCTGAAGGGTGAATATGTGGATATGATCGAACGCGGCATCATCGACCCCACCAAGGTGACCCGCTCCGCGCTGCAGAATGCTGCCAGCGTTGCCGCTATGGTGCTCACCACCGAATCCCTGGTGACCGATATCCCCGCGCCCGAACCTGCTGCCCCCGCTGCCAACCCCGGCATGGGCGGAATGTATTAATTCAAAGATAATTTGCGGGAGGATGCTTTTGATTCAAAAGCACCCTCCCGATTTTTATGCTTTAATATTTTTTTGCAGCCTGCGGATTTGCAGGCCCAGATCGGCATAGTTCATCGTGAAGGCTCCTGATTATGAAGAATCAATTTATTATAGCGATATATCGTCCAAAAGTCTATATATCGTCCGTCTGATCAAAAAGAATTTGTTACGCTTATCCTGCACAGAATAAGACGGGATGGTGGAACAAATGACGACGAGACAGTGTGTGGCCAATCGGATTCTGGAATTATGCCGGGAACGTAATCTGGCCCTTCATGCGCTGGCCCGCAGCGCCGGGGTAGCGCCCTCCACGGTGAAGAGCATTATCAACGGCGCCAGCAAAAATCCGGGCATTGTGACCATCAAAATGCTTTGCGATGGGTTGAATATTTCCCTGACGGAATTTTTTGATACGGAGGCTTTCCGGAATCTGGAGCAGGAAATTCGCTGAAAATTGTATTTAGGGGCGGGAAGCCGCCCCTTTTTGTGTACATAAATGCAATGGATAGGTGATCCGGGGTTGTATCCCGAGGAATAATATGGTAAAATATACCGTTGTGCCGCCTGGCACAACCATCAAGATTGCGAGGGATTTGACATGATTGAAAAATGGCCGATTACTTTACCGGCCTTGACCGGCAGGAAAAAGCGCAATGTGTACGTTTATCTGCCGGAGGAAGCCAGGGAAAATGAAAATGCCCGTTTCCCGGTGCTCTATATGTTTGACGGGCATAACGTATTTTTTGATGAGGACGCCACCTACGGCAAATCCTGGGGCATGGGCGCTTACATGGATGAAACGAAAACGCCCATGATCATCGTGGCCGTGGAATGCAATCACGGGAAAAACAACGCCCGGCTCAAGGAATATTCCCCCTTCACCTTTACCCGCAAGAACACGGGGCGGATCGTTGGCCGGGGCGAAAAATACATGGATTGGCTGATTCATGAATTAAAGCCCATGATCGATGAAAATTATCCCACCCTGCCGGACCGGGCGCATACCCTCATTGCAGGCAGCTCCATGGGCGGGCTGATGAGCCTGTATGCGGTTCTGGCCCATAATGACGTCTTTTCCCGGGCGGCCTGTTTGTCCCCTTCGGTGTGGACCAATCCGAAAAAAATGAAGGAATTGATCCGCACGGCCTCCCTGACCAGGGATACCCGGATTTATCTGGATTACGGATCCCGGGAAATGAAAAATCACGATCAGATGCTTACCTGCTTTTCCTCCATCATCAAGGAACTGATGGAACGGAAAATGATGATTTCCTGCCGCATCGTCCCCAATGGGGATCATTGCGAGGCATGCTGGGAAGAGCAGATCCCCTTTTTCATGAACGCCCTGCTGTATCAGCGGGATTAATACGGAGGAAACAACGTGGAAACCTATTACACCAAATGGTACAGCCCTTCCCTGAACCGGGAAATGGAAATCAAAGTATACGGCCATGGAGGCCGCCCCGTGCTGTTCATTCCCTGTCAGGACGGAAGATTTTTTGATTTTGAAAATTATAAAATGACCGATGTCTGGGCCCCCTGGATTGAAAGCGGGCAATGCATGGTATTTTCCATTGATACCCTGGATCTGGAAACCTATTCCGCCACCTACGATCCCTATTTCCGCATCCGCCGCCATGAGCAGTGGATGGCGTATATCGTCAATGAAGTGGCGCCTTTCATCCGCAATTATACCAACGAGCATAACGGCTGGGACGGAAATCCCGGCATTGCCACCTTCGGCTGCAGCCTGGGCGCCACCCACGCCGCCAATCTTTTCTTCCGCTATCCGGAAATTTTTGACGGCACCCTGGCCCTCAGCGGCATCTATACTTCCGATTACGGCTTCCCCGGCTATATGGATGAAGAGGTATACCGCAACAGCCCCGTGCATTACCTGGCCGGCATGAGCCCGGATCATCCCTATATTCAGCAGTATAACAATCATAAGGCGGTTATCGTGGTGGGGCAGGGCCCCTGGGAAATGCCCGAAAGCACCTTCCGCCTGCGGGATATCTGCCAGGAAAAGGGTATCCATATCTGGTTTGATATCTGGGGCCATGACGTCAAGCATGACTGGGACTGGTGGTATCTCCAGGCCGCCCATCATATTCCCCATATTCTGTAAACAATAATGCAAGAGGAGCGGCGATCATGAATCACGATGTATATCCCATTCCTTCCGAGGCGCTGATGCGCAGGCAGAAGCAGCGTATTCTGGATCGCATCTATGATCACCATCTGCGCTTGTGGGGCGGATCGAAGGGCAATGTCTTTTTCATTTCCGATCAATATCCCGGTGTCTGGATGGAGCATCTTTATGACGGTGTTTCGTGGGCGGATTATATGCCCGGTCAAAACGAAATTTCCAAGAATCATATCGACGTTTTTTTATCCCGGCAGACACCGGAAGGCCAGCTGCCCTGCTATATCTGGGCCAATGAAATTGGCTATGGCTGGACGCAGGAATGCGTATCGGTAGGCTCGGTCTGCGTAGAGGCCATCCATCAGAATCCCCAGGACAGCGAATTTTTGAATCGCTGCTACCAGGGGGTACGGCGCTGGGTGGAATGGCTTTGCAACACCCATATGACGCAGGGCACAGGGCTGATCGAAATGTTCTGCGGCTATGATACCGGGCATGATAATTCCGCCCGCCTGAATCCTTTGAAATACCCGACGGAATATACCCGCGACGGCCATCGCATGCCCGGCAGCGCCGCCCCCGAGGATTGCGATGTGCTGCCCATGCTCGCCCCGGATATGAATGCCTGCTTCTTTGGCAATTTGAGGGTGCTGGGCGATATGGCAGATCTGCTGGGCCTTCCGGAAGAAGCGGCAGAATGGCGGAAGCGGGCAGAGATCGTCAGGCAAAAGATGTTTGAACATTTATGGGATGAAAAGGATCAGTATTTTTACGATGTGGATAAGCACGGAAAGAAGCATAAAATCCGCTCGATCTATATTACCAATGTTTTTTCTGAAGGCGTGATGGATTATGACCTGGGCAATGAGGTTTTTGATCGCTATATCGCCAATCCCAGGGAATTCTGGACGCCGTATCCGCTGCCGGCGGTTTCCGTTTCCGATCCGCAGTGGGTCCAGAATCTGCCGGGCAATTCCTGGGGATTCTATTCTCAGGGGCTGACGGCGCTGCGCTCCATGCGCTGGATGCCCCAATACGGCCGCACCGCCGAAATGGAGGAAATCATGCGGCGCTGGGTTTCCGCATGGTCCCATAGCACCACCACCCAGTTCGGGCAGGAATTGCACCCCATCACCGGGGAGCCATCCCAATGCTCCCAGTGGTATTCCTCCTGTATGCTCTATTATTTGCACGCCATCAGGCGGCTTTACGGAATCTGATTTTCGCAAATCAACGAATCTGCAAACACACCAAAGGAGAGAGGCATCATGAAAAATTTCGTGTTCATTTCCCCCAATTTCCCCACCAACTACTGGCAGTTCTGCAAGCATCTGAAGGATAATGGCCTGCGGGTGCTGGGCGTGGGCGATCAGACCTACGATACCCTGCTGCCTGAACTCAAGGAAAGCCTGCATGAATACTACAAGGTCAATTCCATGGAGAATTACGATGAAGTGTATCGGGCGGTGGCCTTCTTCATCAGCAAGTATGGCCGCATTGACTGGCTGGAAAGCAACAATGAATACTGGCTGGAAAGGGACGCCATGCTGCGCACTGATTTCCATATTACCTCCGGTTTCCAAACGGAGGATATGGAGCGCATCAAATACAAATCCAAGATGAAGCCCTATTATCAGGCGGTGGGCATCCCCACGGCCCGGTATCATATCGTGGATAATTACGAAAACTGCAAAAAATTCATCGAAAAGGTGAATTATCCCGTCATCGTCAAGCCTGATAACGGCGTGGGCGCTTCCAGCACCTACAAGCTGAAGAATGACGCCGATCTGCATACCTTCCTCAATGAAAAGGAAAGCCATGTGAGCTATATCATGGAAGAATTCATCACCGCGGAAGTGAACAGCTACGACGCTATCATCGACAGCCGCGGGGAGCCTATCTTTGAAACCGGCAATGTGACCCCCAATTCCATCATGGACGTGGTGAATAACGGCGATAATTCCATCTATTACATCGTCAACGAATTGCCCGAGGATACCCGCAAGGCGGGCCGCGCCACGGTGAAATCCTTTGGGGTGAAGAATCGCTTCGTGCATTTTGAATTCTTCCGTCTCACTGCCGATCATCCCCATATGGGCAAGAAGGGCGATGTGGTGGCTCTGGAAGTGAATATGCGCCCCTGCGGCGGTTTCTCTCCCGATATGATGAATTTTGCCAACGCCACCGACGTTTACAAGATTTATGCCGATATGATCGCCTATGATTCTACCCTCAAGGCCTGCGGCGAAAAGAATTTCTGCGCCTTTGCCGGACGCCGGGATGGCAAGAATTTCAAGCTCAGCCATGATGAACTGGTGAATAAATATCAGAAGCAGATGCGCATGGTCGATCGCATCCCCGACGCCCTCTCCGGCGCCATGGGCAATCAGATGTATGTGGCCAATTTCCCCACCAAGGAAGAAATGGACGCCTTCTATCAGGACGCCTGCGCCACTTGGTGAGGGGAACGGAAGGGAAAATATTGCGGGAGGGAGATTCTTTGCTGCCAAAGAATCCCCCTCCCGCACCCACCCCAAGAAAGCTGTATTGGATATTGCCGGTGAAGCAAAAGAATCATAAAAGAAAAATGCAGGGAACAGTGAAATGCTGTTTCCTGCATTTTTTATTCATTCAGCGGAACATCCGGGAGGGAGATTCCATGAAAAGCTGGAGGAAGCGGATATTTTCCAGCTCGTCGTATTGGCGGGGAAGGAAGCCATTTTCGGTGGCCTCCAGGATCTGAGCGCCGGGGATGGCGGCCAGAATGGGGGAATGGGTGGCCAGAATAAACTGGCTGTGGGCGGCGCCCTCCTGAATCATCAGCGCCAGGGCGAATTGCTTTTCGTAGGACAGGGCGCCTTCCGGTTCATCCAGCAGATATAATCCGCCGGGCTTCAAACGGGACTGGAAAAAATCCAGAAATCCTTCGCCGTGGGATTGCAGGGCCAGATCCTGGGCATACAGGCCGGAAAGATCCTCCAAAGTGCGGTAATGGGGCATTTTGGCATAGGCCTTATCTGCAATGGTATCGTCTTCATCAATCCGGGCAATTTCCGCCCGTGCCTCCGCCCGGGTCTGGCTGACCCAGGTGATATAGGCGATGAAATCCTCGGCGGAAAAGAGAAAATTCCGCTTGCTGGCGCGCTTATGCAGGGTGAAGGCGTCCTGGGCCAGATCGGCGGCCTTTTCCCTTTCGATAATGCCCTGCCCGATGCGCACCGCCCGCAGCTTTGCCGCCAGAATAGATAGCAGGGTAGATTTTCCGCTGCCGTTATCCCCGCAAAGAATGGTAACCGGCGCGGAAAAATCCACCGCATGGGTGGCGGCGATGGCGGGCACGGAAAAGGGATAGCCCCTTTCCTCCCGTTCCTTGATGAGCCGGGTAACATAGAGCATGCATCATTTCTCCTGTAAAAATATACGCTATTTCCCTTCACGCGTTGGAAACAGGGGGCAGGGAATATGCAGAAAATGATTTGGATTTTTCTGAAAACCAATCTTTTCATAAAAGCCCTGGGCGTTTTCCGTTTCCACCAGCCATTCCGAGCGGGGATAGCAGGCCATGCATTTTTCCACCAGCGTTTTGCCGATGCCCAAGCCCTGATAATCGGGATGCACGGCCAGATCATAGATCACCGAGCGGAAAACCTGATCGCTGAGTACCCGGATACAGCCCACCAGTTTTTCATCTTGCCAGGCGGAAAAAACCAGGGTGGAATGGAGAAAGCCGATATTGAAATGCCGGATCATTTCCGGCGTGGTGCTTTTTTCATCGGCCCAGCCCACCGCCAGGAATAATTCATACAGCGGCTGGCAGGGAATATCCTTCCTGGTATCGTAGAAAATTTCCATCAGACGCCTCCCGTCGGCGGAAACGCATTTTTTTCTTCTTCCAGGCGCTGGCGCAGGGTGGTATAGCGGGTGGTGATGTAATTATTGCGCACCATTTCCGCGATGGATTCTTCCTTGCCTACCAGCACCACCAGGCTGCGGGCCCGGGTGAGGGCGGTATAGAAAAGATTGCGGGTCAGCAGCCGGGGCGGCCCGCCAACCACCGGCATCACCACGCAGGGGAATTCGCTGCCCTGGCTTTTATGCACGGAAAGGCAATAGGCCAGCTCCAATTCTTCCAGCTGCTGATAATCATATTCCACGGTGCGTTCATCATCAAAGCGCACGGTGACGATCCGGTCCTGGGGATCCACCTTGGAAACAAAGCCCACGTCCCCGTTGAATACCCCTTCCCCTTCTTCGCCGTTATCGGCCCGCCAGGGAAGCTGATAATTATTCTTGACGTGCATCACCTTATCCCCCAGGCGGAAGGTGAGATTGCCGTAGGTGATTTCCGGCTTCCGGGGGGATGGGGGATTCAGCGCCGCCTGCAATTGGGCATTCAAAATATAAACCCCGGCACCGGATTTTTTCGTAGGGGAGAGCACCTGAATATCCCGGGCAGGGAAATCGGTATGCAAAAAGGCAGGGAGCCGCTTGGAGCAAAGGCCCACAATGGCCTCGGCAGCGCTTTCCGCAAAGGGACGGCGCTCAAAGAAGAAATCGCTGTCCCGGCGGTTGAGAATGGGGGCCTCCCCATGATTGATCCGGTGGGCATTGAGAACGATCAGGCTTTCCTCTGATTGCCGGAAAATATCCGTCAGCCGCACGGAGGGAACCACGCCGCTTTTTAAAATATCCCCCAGTACATTGCCTGCGCCTACCGAAGGCAATTGATCGGCGTCCCCCACCAGAATCAGCCGGGTGCCGGGCTTTAAGGCCCGCAGCAGCGAACGCATAAGGAATACATCCACCATGCTCATTTCATCCACGATTACGCATTTGCAATTCAGGGGATTTTGCTCATCCCGCTGAAATTTTCCTTCCTCGCCGGCAAATTCCAGCAGGCGATGGAGGGTTTTTGCTTCATGGCCGGTGGCTTCGCTCATGCGCTTGGCAGCGCGGCCCGTAGGCGCGGCCAGAAGCACATCCTTCCCCAGCAGGGAAAGAATGCAATTGATGATGGTGGTTTTGCCGGTACCGGGGCCGCCGGTGATCACAATCAGGCCCCTGGATACAGCTTCCGATACAGCGCGCTTCTGATTTTCGCTGAACTGGATTTTGTTATTCTTTTCAAAGGCCCGGATATTCTTTTCAATTTCGGCCTTGCTGCCGCTTTGGGCGCCGCCCATCAGCAGCTTTAAATATCTGGCAATTTCTTTTTCTGCATAGAAATAGGGGGAGAGCATCAGGGCTTCCTCCCCATCCAGATCCACCGCAATGATTTCCCGGGCGAAAAGTAGGGAATCCAATTGATGGGTCAGCAATTCGCCACCCACCCGCAGGCCGCGGGCAGCACGATCCAGCAGCATTTCCCGGGGCAGGAAGGTGTGCCCTTCCCCCATGGCGGCTTCATTCAGGGCATATTTCAATCCGGAGCGCAGGCGGAATTCGCTGTCGATGGGAATGCCCAGGGAAAGCGCAATGCGATCGGCGGTGAGAAAGCCCACGCCCTCAATATCATCAATCAACCGATAGGGATTTTCCCGGATTTTCCGCTGGGCGTCCGCGCCATAAACCCGGCTGATTTTCACCGCCAGGGATGCGGGCACCCCATAGGATTGCAGAAATACCATGGCTTCCCGGGCGGCATATTGCTCCCGGAAGGATTCGGCCAGCTGGGCGGCCCGCTTTTTGCCGATGCCCTGCACCTCGGTCAGGCGCTCGGGATGCTCGGATAGAATTTCCAGGGTCTGCTTGCCGAATTCCTGCACCAGCAGCTTGGCCGTGGTCGGGCCGATGCCGTGAATCAGTCCCGAGCCCAGATAGCGCTCAATGCCAAGCAAGGTGGTGGGCTTTTTGATTTCGCAGCCCGTGGCCTTCCATTGCTTGCCGTACTGGGGATGCTCCACCCACATGCCCTGGAGCAATACCTGTTCCCCGGCAGCCAGGGCGGGCAGCGTGCCAACCACCGTCACTTCTTCCCGGCCTACCCGGGCCTCTACCACGGAATAGCCGTTTTCTTCATTGCGGAAAATGGTTTCCTCAATAATGGCTTCCAATTGCTCGCCGGCGCGGGCGTCATCATTCATCAAGGGCATTTTTATCCTCCCGCGCCCGGCGCAAAGCAGCGCAGAGCTGGTCATTGGCCCCGGGGATTTTTCCTTCCAGGGCGGTCAGTAATGCTTTCATTTCGCTGCGTTTGGTCTGCCCATCCACGGGACAGGGATTTTTGATCACGGGCAGCTGCAGCCGATTGGCTAAACGGATAATTTCTGCTTCTCTGGCGTCAATCAGCGGGCGAATCAGGGTGACGCCCGCCCGTTCCATGGGCGCTTTGGGGGCCAGATGATAAAAGCGGCCTTCGTGCAAGGCGCTCATCAGATAGGTTTCCAGCACGTCCTCCCGGTGATGGCCCAGGGCCAGCTTATTACAGCCCATTTCCCCGGCAATTCTGGATAAGGCGCCCCGGCGTATGCGGGCACAGAGGGAGCATGGATTTTTTTCTTTTTCCAGGGTGGGCAAAAGGCCCGTATCATGAATATGCAGCGGAATATTTTCTTTTTCGCACAGGGCCTGAAGGGGAGCCGTATCGAAAGGATCCCCCAGCTTCAGGGTGATGGCGGAAAGGGAAAAGGAATGGGGCGCAAACTGACGATAGGCGCCAAGCAGCATCATCAGCGCCATGGAATCCTTGCCGCCGGATACCCCAACGGCCACATGATCCCCCGGCGCAATCAGATGATATGTTTCATCCGCCCTGCGGATTTCGCCCAGCAATCGCTTCATGCCCTGCCTCCTTTATCTGTTTCATTATAGCGGATATTGGAGGGGATGGCAAGGCTTGAGAAAAAATGATGGGGCCAGGGATAAATGAATTCTTTCCTGCATACCCTGCAATATCACGGCCATCAGAAGGAGGCATTTGCCATGAACAAGGAAAAAATCCGCCGGCTTTTTCCCGGCAGCAATACCAGCGCCGGATTTATGGGCTTTTTTGAGGATCTGCGTCAGCGGGCTAAAAGAACCATCATTTTCAAGGGCGGCCCGGGGGTGGGGAAAAGCACCCTGATGCGGGAAGCGGGCAAGCGATGGGAGGAAGCGGGGGAACGGGTGGAATACTACCATTGCTCCGGGGATCCCGATAGCCTGGACGCCGTTTTTGCCCCGGAAGCGGGGCTTCTGGCCATGGATGGCACCGCCCCCCATATTGTGGATCCCCGCCTGCCCGGAGCGGCGGATGGAATTCTCAATCTGGGGGTATGCCTGAATGAAAAGCAGCTGGCGGCCCAGCGGGACGCCCTGGAAAAACTGAGCGGGGAAATATCCGCCGCTTTTGCCCGGGCATATCGCTATCTGACGGCGGCAAAGGCGGTGCGCCAGGATGCGGCGGCGGTCTATGATGCGGCCTTTGGGAAAAAGGAACGGCGGGCGCTGGAGCAGGAATTGCTTTCCATGATGCCCTCCCTGCCGGAAGGCGGCAGCGGCCATGCCTTTGCCCAGGCAATCACCTGCCAGGGGGTATTGCAGCAGCTGGATTCCATGATGGAGGAAAATGTCTGCTGTCTGGATGTGCCCTGGGGCTTTGATGTGCATGCTTTGCTTTTGCCGCTGTGGAATGACGCCGCCAGGCAGCGTGCCCAGCGCTTTGCCTATCATGATCCCCTGGATGCAACCTGCCTTGCCCATGTGGCGGTAGGGGATTGGCTCTTTACCACTGCCGTGATGATGGACGCCCCCTGCCTGACCCCGCAATTGGATGCTGCCATTCTGCGGCGGGAAGGGCCCCGGCTGGCCTTTGACCGGGCGGTTTATGATCTGACGCTGAATCAGGCGGTGGAAGCGCTGGCAGAAGCCAAGGCCCGCCATGATGAACTGGAGCGCTATTATATCGACGCCATGGATTATAGCCGCCTGGGCGCCATCAAGCAGGAATTCCTGGAAGAAATCCGGGCGTATTGAGAATTGTCGGAGGCAGGGGGCTCCGCGCCCCCTGTACCCCGCGCCAGAGGAGATTCTCCTCTGGACTCCGGCTTGCGAAATGGCTTGGATGGAAAAACACAGTTGTTTTCGCACGAAACTTGTGAAAACGAAAAATTGAAGAAACGAGCAATAATAATCCACGGGCCAACCGAAAACAAAAACGGCACGGGAGAGAATTCATTCTCTCCGTTGCCGTTTTTTCGTATCAGCGGGAAACATGTTGTTAGAAAAGTTTCGATTATTCCGCAATTGGGTCCAGGGTCAATGACCCTGGTTTTCCCGGATGCTTTGCATCCGCTGGGCGGCAAACGCCGCCCGGCTCGTGGATGTCGACATTATCCTCGCGTTTCACTGGCATTCTAGTGGATTAGTATCCATCAGAAATATCCAGTACGGCTTTCTTGGGGTGGGTGCGGGAGGGGTATTCTTTGGCCACAAAGAATACCCCTCCCGCATAATTTCTTTTATCTTATCTATGGGATGTTTTTACACGCCGAATTTGCGCAGGTTGTTGTAGCTTTCGGTGATGGCTTCGAATTCGTCGCCGTCGCACTGATCCTGTTCCACAACGAACTGTTCGATGCCGATTTCATTGGCGGTCTTGATGATGCCGGGCCAGTTCAGGTTGCCATAGCCAACGGAAGCGAAAGCATTGGGGATATCTTCCAGCTTGCCGGTGCGGGCCTTCACGGCATAGTCCTTCACATGCATATACTTGGCGCGGCCTTCGAACTTGCGCAGGCTGACGGAAGCTTCGGTGCCGGCGCTGGTGAGCCAGAAAACGTCGGGCTGGAAGCCAACATATTCGGGGTTGGTTTCGTTCAGCAGGATATCAATGCCGCGGGAATCGGGACCAAAGTTGATCCATTCGAAGGCATGGAAATGATAATACATGGTGTAGCCGGCTTCGTGGAAGCGGCGGCCCAGGCGATCCAGGATCGCGGCGTAGCCCTTAAAGCCATTGGGGGTCTGGGCCATATCCTTGGGCATGCCATCCAGACGGATGGTCTTGGTGCCCAGCACTTCAGCCTGGTGGATCACCTTATCGAATTCTTCCTGGCTTTCGTTAACCTTCATCACGTAGCACATGGCAGAGTCAGCCTTCAGGCCCACTTCGTCCAGCATGGCCTTGAGTTCTTCCACGGTCATGAAAGCGGGAACAGAGATCTGAACCTGCTGATAGCCGATGGCGGCCACCTTCTTGAGGGATTCGAATACTTCTTCCTTGTCATTCATGTGCTTGCGCAGGGTATACATTTGCAGACCGATGATTGCCATAGTAATTACTTCCTTTCTATTTTTATCATGGAAATGGAATTATTCCAGATTATCCATGACCATTTCGGGATAATTGAGGTGGCCGGGGGCGAAGGGAGCGGGCTTTTCGCAGGTAGAGGTCATTTCATAGATCTTCCCGGAATCGCAGCTGGCTTCAAAGCCCTGGCAGGCTTCGTAAACGTGGAAAATCAGATCGGTATCGCAGCGGGGCTTGCGGCCATTGCGCAGGGCATAGGCGGCGTCCGCCACGCCCAGGCCGCGGCTGTTTTCAGTGTAGGCATGGGAGAGGGGGATTTCCATGGGTTCCTTGCCGCCGGCCAGCTGAATCATCAGGGGGCCGCCGAAATTGTTGGGGTCATCCAGGAACAGGGTGCCCTGGGTGCCGTGGATATTGAAATAGCTGCCGCCGCCGCGCACTTCGGTGGTCATGCTGACGCCGCAGAGCATGCCATTGGCAAACTGCATGGCGCCCGCGTAGCAGTTGGGGGAATCTTCATAGGTCATGGGCTTGCCATAGGCAGGATTCTTGGGATGGCAGAAGGGACGGGAGGGACGATAGGTGCGGTAGAAACCGGTCACCTTTTCGATGGGGCCCGCCATGCTCACCAGCGCGGTGATATAGTAGCCGCCCAGGTCATTCATGAAGCCGCCGCCGGGGCAGAAAGCAAAGCGCTTTTCTTCTTCCTGCTTCCATTCGCTGTGACGATAGCAGCGATCCAGCACGATTTCGGCGGAGATCAGTTCGCCGATCAGGCCGCTTTCCACGATGCGGGCAGCAGTCTGCAGCCGGCCGCCCAGCCAGGTATCGGGGGCCGCGGTCAGCATCAGGCCCTTTTCTTCCGCGATGGCGCGCAGTTCCTTGGCCTGATCCAGGGTGATGGCAAACATCTTTTCGCAGTGAACATTTTTGCCCGCCAGCAGCGCGGCCTTATTCACTTCGTAATGGGAGGTGGGGTAGGTCAGATTGACCACCAGTTCGATCTCGGGATCGTTGTAGATTTCTTCATTGGTCATATGGCGGATGCCGTATTTTTCAGCCTTGGCCTTGGCGCGTTCGGGCACCAGATCGGCACAGCCGACCACATCCAGCACATTGAAGACCTCTACCATGTTTTTGAAGTAGATTTCGCTGATCATGCCGCAGCCGATGACGGCGGTTTTTACCGGTTTGAAGGGAAAATTCATGTGAAAAGCCTCCTTCGTTTGGGCGCAATCCCCAATTTATACTCATTATACGATAGATTTTTGCTTTATACAAGGAACAAAACGCTAAATAATAGCACAAATCGCTAAACTTTTATATATTCGCCGGGGCTCATGCCGGTAATTTTCCGAAAGATGCGGCAGAAATAATTCAGATCATTGAAGCCCACGCCCTGGGCCACCTCGCTGACCGAAAGGGCCTCATGCTGCAAAAGGCGCTTGGCCTGCTCAATGCGCCGCTCCAGGCGGTAGCGGACGGGAGAAAGTCCGAATTCCTCCGTGAATTTTTTGCGGAAGCCGCTTTCGCTCATCCGGCACATTTCCGCCAGCTTCGGCACGCTGATTTCCTCATGATAATGCTTTTCCAGCCAGCGAACCGCCGGAAAAAGCCGATTGGTCTGATCGGAATCCATCTGTCCGCTGGCCCTGCGGCTGATATCGGCAAGCAATTGATACAGCACGCCCTTCATGGCGCCAGGGGAATAGGCGGAATCATAATACAAATCCGTCAGGCGGGTCAACGCCTTTTCCGCTTCCTCTGCCGGATAGAAGGGCAGGGGCAATACATTGGCGTCCAGGGAGATTTCTTCATGATTTTCATCAAATAACTGAAAATTGATCAGCAGGCTGCTGTGCTTCCGGGGATCTCCCGTGCCAAAACGCACGGTATATTCGGAATGCTTGGCCAAATACAGCAAATCCCCCGGCTGTGCATGCAAAATCTGCCCCTGTCTGGTTTCATACGTGGCTTCGCAGCTCAAAAAATACAGGAGCGCATGCTGGGGCCGGGGATTCTGGCGGCAGCTGTAAATGTCGCCCTGTTTGTAATGCTGGCGCACCGCATAATCAATGCCGATATGAAAATCATGCTGCCAAAGATCCTTTATTTCCATTCTTTGATCCCTCCGATAGCATGATACACGAAACAGGACAATTTGTACAGCACAAAACGATTTTACCATTCGTCTTTTTGCTGGCTTTTTCCCCGCCTTGCCTTGACTTTTCCTTCCCTGCGCCGTATGATAAATTTTGAATGGAAAGGGGAGAAAAGCCATGGGCTATACCGGGCCGCAGCCGGGCGTGACGGAAATTGATCTGCACGGCAAAAATGCCTATCAGGCGCGGATTTGCCTGGACAGCGCCCTTCGCAGGGCGGATGGCAGCGTATACCGCATCCGGGTGATTCATGGCTATCACGGGGGCGATGCCCTGAAAGAAATGACCCTTTCCTATGCATCCCATCCCCGGGTAAAGAAAATCCGCAAAGCAGGCGAGGGCTGCACCGAGCTGATCCTGCGGGAATAATCAACTGATTGAAGGAAGAAATACAGATGCGTATCATTGGCATTACCCCCACGCCCAGCGATTCGGGGCGGATCATCATCAGCTGGCAATTTTTGAATGCCGTGCGCAATGCCGGGGCACTGCCCCTGCTGCTGCCGCTGTACGGCAATGATCCTGAATTATGGGAAAGCATGCTGGCAAAAATCGACGGGCTTTTGCTTTCCGGGGGCGGGGATATTGATCCCAAGCATTTTGGTGAAGAAATGATCCCCCAGAGCAATCCGCCCTGCGCCGCCCGGGATGAAATGGAATTATATCTTTGCCGCCGGGCGCTGGAAATGGATATGCCCATTCTGGGCGTTTGCCGGGGCGAGCAGGTATTAAATTGCGCCCTGGGCGGCACCATCTATCAGGATATTGATACCCTGCGCCCCAATTCCCTGCCTCATCGGCGGCATGATCAGCATCTGAATAAGGTGCATTCCGTGGCGATAACGGAAAATACCCTGCTGAAAAAAATTACCGGGCTTTCCGAATTCGGGGTCAATTCCCTGCATCATCAGGCGGTGCATGATCTGGGAAAGGGGCTGATTGCCAGCGCCGTTTCGCCGGATGGCATCGTGGAGGGCATTGAAATGCCGGAAAAGGATTTCGTGCTGGGCCTGCAATGGCATCCCGAAATCCTGGCCGATTTTACCCCGGAGGCCAAGGCAATTTTTGACGCCTTCATCGGCGCCTGCGAAAAATACGAAAAGAATGATGAAAAAAGAAGCGAGGAAAAAGCCATGCGTTTAATCGGAGTAACCCCTTCCGTGGATGATAAGACCGGCCGCATCACCGTCAATCAGGATTATCTGGACGCCGTCCGCCGGGCCGGCGCCCTGTCCATGCTGCTGCCGCTTTACGGGGATGATCAGGAGCTTTGGGATGAAATGCTTTCCCATATCGACGGCCTTTTGCTTACCGGCGGCGCGGATGTGGGCCCGGATACCTATGGCGAGGAAAAAACGTCCCTGTGCGGCGAAACCGCGCCCCTGCGGGATAAGATGGAATTCTATCTCTGCCGCAAGGCCCTGGAAATGGATAAGCCCATCATGGCCATCTGCCGGGGGCATCAGGTATTGAATTGCGCCCTGGGCGGCAAGCTGTATCAGGATATTGAAGCCCAGTTCGGCCCCCAGCTCAAGCATCCCCGCTACGAAGTGCCCCGGGATCAGGTGCATGCCGTAAAGCTGGAGGAAGGATCCCTGATCCAGAAAATCACCGGGCTTTCCGAAATCAAGGTCAACAGCCGCCACCATCAGGCGGTCAAGGAATTGGGCAAGGGCCTCCGTCCCTCCGCCTATGCCCCCGATGGGTTGATTGAGGGTGTGGAATTGGAGGGCAAGAAATTTGTTTTGTCCGTTCAGTGGCATCCCGAATCCCTCAGTGATTATGTGCCCGACGCCCAAATGCTCTTTAATGCCTTTGTGAAGGCCTGTGAGGAATGATGATGACTGAAATTGCATTGGTGGCCGATCTGCATGGCAATTGGCCTGCCACTGAGGCCCTGGACAGGGATTTGCGGGCACGGGGCATTGAAAAAATCTGGTGCCTGGGGGATGTGATCGGCAAGGGCCCCTCCTCCGATCGCACCTTTGACTGGGCGGAAAGCCGCTGCGAATTTATTCTGCAGGGGAATTGGGAAGAGGGCATCGGCGAAATGCTCTTTCCCAATGATGATTTTTATTATCGGCAGCTGGGCGAAAGAAGAATGAAGGCCCTGTGCCAATTGCCCATGGAATATTCCTGCTATATTTCCGGGCGGAAAATGCGTCTGCTCCATGGCCGGCCCTTCCTGCCCTATGCCGTGCAGACCTATGGGGAAGAGGAATTTCTCACCGCGTTATTTGAACCGGATTATGATGTGGTGGGCTATGCAGACGTCCATCGCCAGGGCACCAGGGTACTGGCCCATAAAGGGCTGCTCTTTAATACGGGCAGCGTGGGCAATGGCATCGGCGTGCCCATGGTGCAGTATGCCATCCTGCGCGGAGAATTGGAAAGCAAGACCCTTTCGCCCCTGGATATTACCATGGTCACCGTGCCCTATGATCGGGAGCAGGCCGTCCGCGACGCCGAAGACGCCGGCAGGCGCGGCCAGCCCAACGCGGAGCTGTTCAAAAAAGAAATCATCACCGGCGTGTATTCCCGATGAGAGGGGATGGGGATATTTGCGGGGGAACCATTCTTTGGCTTCAAAGAATGGTTCCCCCGCACCCCCTCCAA
This sequence comes from Clostridiales bacterium, assembly GCA_015056015.1. Lineage (GTDB taxonomy): Bacteria > Bacillota > Clostridia > Christensenellales > Aristaeellaceae > RUG563. The sequence continues at coordinate 141,483 of SVHD01000001.1, read as the reverse complement.
GAAAACTATTGGCATTATTTATGGTGCCATCTGATTATCAATGTCTCCCTGTAACGATAAGCTGGAGGAAATTGCTGATATCCTGGTAATTTGAAATTTCTCCAATCGCTTTTCGGGAGGGGGCGGGAGGGGGCTTTTGGCTCAAAAGCCTCCTCCCGCAAAAAACTCAAAAGGAGCAATAGATGATTCGATTCGGGCCGGCAGGCAATTCGGAATCCTTTTACGCGCAGGGGTATAAGAGCACCTGGCAAGCGCCGGGATGGCTGAAGGAAATGGGGCTTTCCGCCTATGAATATTCCTTTGGCCGGGGCGTTTCCCTTTCCGATGAAATGGCGGAAAAAATCGCCGGGGAAGCCCGGGCGCAGGATATTGCCATGAGCGCTCATGCGCCCTATTTCATCAATCTGGCCAATCCTGATCCCGAAAAACGGGAAAATTCCTATCGTTATATTACCGAAAGCGCCCGGCTGGTGAATATCCTGGGGGGCGATCGGGTGGTGGTGCATGTAGGCGCGGTGATGAAGCTGGATTGGGAAACCGCGCTGCAAAATTGCCGGGACGGCATCCGAGAGGCCTATCGCCGACTGGATGATCTGGGCCTTTCCCATATTCATCTCTGCCCCGAGACCATGGGCAAAAAAAGCCAGATCGGCAATCTGGATCAGACGCTGGATTTCTGCCTGCTGGATGAGCGGCTGTATTCCTGCATTGATTTCGCCCATCTCCACGCCATTACCCAGGGCAGCCTGAAAGGCACGGAAGATTTTGCCCGGGTGCTGGATCGGATGGAGGAAATCCTGGGCATTGATCGCGCCCGGCAAACCCACATTCATTTTTCCACCATCGAATATACCGCCGCCGGGGAAAAGCGGCATCGCACCTTTGCGGAGGCGGATTACGGCCCCCGGTTTGAGAATCTTGCGCCGCTGCTGAAGGCGCGGGGGTATCAGCCCAGAATCATCTGCGAATCCAAGGGAACCATGGCTGAGGACGCCCTGGCCATGCAAAAGATTTATCAATCCGTTTGATGATGGAAATAGACGGGTAGAATAAAAACGAAAACAAAAGGAAAAGAGGAAATGATTATGGATTTCAAAGCGTTCTTTCAACTTTCCTATGGCGTATATCTGCTGGGTACCGCCTACGAAAACCAGGATTACGGCTGCATTATCAATACGGCCTGCCAGGTGACCGCCACCCCGGCCCAGATTTCCGTGGCCGTAAATAAGGAAAACTGCACCTGCGAAATGATTCAGAAAAGCGGGCATTTTTCCGTGAATGTGCTCACTCAGGATGCGCATATGGAATTCATTGGCCGTTACGGCTTCAAAAGCGGCCGGGAAATCGATAAATTTGCGGGGATGGACGTGACCCATTCCGCCGCCGGCGATCCCATGCTGCTGGACAGCGCAGAAGTGGGCGCGGCCTTTTCCTGCAAGGTGGTTTCTTCCCTGGATGTGGGCACCCATATCCTCTTTGTGGGCCTGGTGGAAGAGGCGGTTGTTACCGGCTATGGCAAGCCCCTCACCTATGCGGATTATCATCTGGTGAAAAAGGGCGTCACCCCGCCCAAGGCGTCCTCCTTCCAGCCGGAAGCCCCGAAAAAAGAATCCGATCAGCCCCAGTGGCGCTGCACCGTCTGCGGCTATGTCCACACCGGAAACCAGCCCCCGGAAAAATGCCCCATCTGTAAGCAGGGCCCCGAAAAATTTGAGAAGATTTGATGGGAGTGGGGGATTTTTGCGGGGGAGAGGTTCTTTGTGGCCAAAGAACCCCTCCCCCGCGCCCCCTCCAAGAAAGCAATTGGGAAATTACGTTGTTTTCCTTCGGATCGACAATTTCTCCCTGTTTCATGACGTTTTTCACTGGCATTCAAGTGAATGAGAACACGTTGGAAACATCCAGAGCCGGTTTTCTTTGGGAGAGCGCGAGAGGGCCTTTCTTTTTTTAAAAGAAAGGCCCTCTCGCAATATTCCATTATCCTCACACTGGTATTCAAGCTGATCAGAACACGCATAAAATATCCAGTACAGCTTTCTTGGAGGGGGACTGGGGGAACCATTCTTTGGCCACAAAGAATGGTTCCCCCAGAAAATTTTTCAATAACCTTACTCCGTGATATCCCACTGGGGACGATCGGCGAAGAGGACGCGCTTGTCTGCGGCCTTGCCGCCCATCAGATCCAGCACGATGATTTCGTTTTCGCCTTCCTTGAGGATATCGGCGGGGAGATAGAGGGACTGCTGCGGGCCAATCTTCCAGTAGCGGCCCAGATTGAAGCCGTTGACCCAGACCATGCCCTTTTCGCAGTTTTCCATCACCAGATGCCCATCCTTGATTGCATCCAGGGTGAAAGCGGCCTTGTAGAAGGCGGGGGCTTTTTCGGTTTCGGTTTCGGTGTAGGCAAGGCCGCTCAAATCCTTCAGGGCCAGGGGCCAATGGGTCCAGTGGAAGAGATTGGGAAAGCCCCAGCGCACTTCCTCCAGGATGCCCTTTTCATCCCGCAGATGGGGGCCGGTATTATTGCGGCCCATATTTTCCACCACCAGGGAAAGCTTGGCAGGCTTGTCGCCGGTGGAGAGCTGAATGAAATCGGATTCCACATCCCGCTGATAATAGCCCTTGTATTCCCCGTCCACGAAAACCTGCATCCGGTCATGAAGCCCGAAAATCTTGAGGGGCAGCCCTTCGGGATAGCCGGCATGCAATTCCGTTTCATAAACCATAAAGCCGTAGGCCAGATCCAATTGTTCAAAGGTTTTGAGCCCGGCGGATTTGACAGGCGTGGTCAGGGCGGGCAGATTTTCCAGCATGGGCGCGCAATTTGTAAAGGTCACGGGCGCATGCACGATGGCCTCCCGCTTCACTTCCTCCGCTTCCCGGACGGGCTTGCCCAGGAAGGCGTCCAATTCCTTGCGGCAGGCAAAATATTTTTCGGTGGGATAGCCATCCTCGCCCACCAGAGCGTTCACATCATAGCTGGTGGTGATGGCGCGATAGATTCTATCGCCCTTGCCGTTGAACGGCGGGGTGATGCGGGCGCCGTTCATGAAGCCGAAATTGGTGCCGCCGCAGAACATATAGAAATTCACCATGGCCCCTTCATCCAGCGCTTCCCGGTAGGCTTTTGCGATGGGCGGCACTTCCCGGGGGGCGAAGGGCTCGCCAAAGTAAGTGGCCCGGCCGGACCAATATTCGCCCACGAAAGGTACGAATTCGGGCTTCACCTGGCGCAGACGGGCAATGGCTTCCTTGCTTTCGATGCGGTAATTCACCCCCGCCCAGATACCTGGCAGGCTGCCTTCCCGCAGCATCTGCATAATGTTGCCGTCGGTGGTGTAGAAGGGCACATCCACCCCGCAGTTTTCCAGCTCGGATTTCAAGAAGAGAAGATATTCTTTGTCGTTGCCATAGCCGCCGTATTCATTTTCCAGGTCCACGGCGATGATGGGGCCGCCGTTGGTGGAAAGGTGGGGCACAAACTGGGGGGCCAGGGCTTGATAGAAATTGTGCACGGCCTTAGTGAAGCGCTCGTCCATGCAGCGCAGGGCCTGATTCTTTTCCTTCAAAAGCCACCAGGGCATGCCGCCGAATTCCCATTCGGAGCAAATAAAGGGCGCGGGACGAAGCATGACCTTCAGCCCCACTTCCTGGCATAAAGAAAGGAACGCGGAAAGATCCAGCATACCGGAAAAATCAAATTTTCCTTCTTCCGGCTCATGCAGATTCCAGGCTACATAGGTCTGCACCGCAGTGAGACCAAAATCCTTCATCAGTTCCAGGCGCTTTCTCCAGCCGCCGGGCATGGTGCGGAAATAATGGAAAGAGCCGCTGGCCAGGTAAAAGGGCTTGCCGCCCAGAAGCAGCCCATCCTTTTTGATTTCAAGCAATTCTTTGCTCATGCTGATTTCTTCCTTTCTATTGAACGAAATTTTGCTGAGACGATATTTTCATTATAGAGGATTTTTTCAAAATGTAAACATTATTTCAAAAAATGCATCCGTTTTACAAAAAAAGAGGGGAAAGGGGGAGAAAAAATACAAGGATTTCAAATAATGCAATGAGAAACAAAAAAAGGCAAATTGCAATTTAGAATATTTGGGTGTATAATCACAATAGCAAAATATGGGGATGGCGTGCCGTCCCTAATACAGAAAAGGAGAAGACCATGAAAGAGATCATTTCCTTCAACAAAGATTGGCGATTCCATCTGGGCGATATTGAAGTTCAGGAAGCAAAGCTGAAATCCCCTATGTATATTGAAGCCAAGTGCGAACGCAAGCGCTGCGGCCCTGCTGCCCGCGGCTATATGGACGGCACCGAATACTATAATGATTCCGGTATGATCACCCATGAAACCTGGCTGCCGGTAGATGTGCCCCATGACTATATTATCGGCCAGGAGCCCAAGCCCGAAAATAATAACACCCTGGGCTTCTTCAAATATGAAAATGCCTGGTATCGCAAGCATTTTGAATTGCCCGCCGAGGATGACGGCCGCCGCATCAGCCTGTATTTTGAAGGCGTTGGCGTGCATTGCAAGGTGTATGTCAACGGCTGCTATATGCTGACCAATAACTGCGGCTATAATTCCTTTGAAGTGGATATCACCGATGTGGCGGAATTTGGCGGCCATAACGTGGTGGCCATCCATATCGATGCTACCAGCGAGCATGAAGGCTGGTGGTATGAAGGCGCCGGCATCTATCGTCCCGTATGGCTGATCAAATCCGAGCCCGTGGCCGTGGATCTCTACGGCGTATTCGTCCATCCCGAAAAGGGCGAAAACGACGTGTGGGCGCTGCCCGTTGATACCACGCTGCGCAATGACGATTATGTGGAAAAGACCGCCAAGGTGCTCTCCGTTGCCAAGGATAAGGATGGCAATGTGGTGGAAACCCTGGAAGGCGAAATCCTGATCCCCGCCCGGGAAAAGGCCACCCTCAAGCAGAAGGGCGAAGTGAAGAATCCCGCCCTGTGGGATATCGAAACGCCCCTGAATCTCTATACCGTGGAAACCACCGTGACCGTGGATGGGGAAATTGTGGAAAAGCAGACGAATCGCTTCGGTTTCCGTACCATCCGCTTTGATAAGGATCTGGGCTTCTTCCTCAATGGCCGCTCTGTCAAGATCAAGGGCGTCTGCTGCCATCAGGATTACGGCCTCACCGGTAAGGCCGTTCCCAAGCGCGTACAGCGCTATCGGCTGGAGCTGCTCAAGGAAATGGGCGCCAACGGCTATCGCTGCGCCCACTATCCCCATCATGATTACACCATGAATATGCTGGATGAGCTGGGCTTCCTTACCATGGCGGAAACCCGCTGGTATCAGAGCACCCCCGAAGGCATGGAGCAGCTGGATATGCTCATCAAGCGCGACCGCAACCATCCCTGCGTGGTGCTTTGGTCCGCCGGCAATGAAGAACCCCTGCATAAGACCCCTGCCGGCCGCCGCATTGCCCATGCCATGCTCTTCCGTGCCCGTCAGCTGGATCCCACCCGCCCCGTCACCACCGCCGTTTCCCATGATCCGGCCCATTCCACCGTGGCCGATCTCATCGACGTGATGGGCGTCAATTATAACCTGACCCACTTTGATCTGCTCCACGAAAAGTATCCCGATGTGCCCCTGGTTTCTTCCGAATGCGCCGCCACCAGCACCACCCGCGGCTGGTATCTGGCTGATTGCCCCGAACGCGGCTATGTGTATGGCTATGACCGGGATACCAACAAATCCTTCCTGGCCCGCGAAAAGACCTGGCAGTATTTCATGGCCCGGCCCTGGATCGCCGGCGGCTATCAGTGGGCTGGCATTGAGCATCGCGGCGAAACCGTATGGCCCCGTCTGTGCTCTCAGGCCGGCGCCATCGACCTGTATCTGAATAAGAAGGACGCCTTCTATCAGAATCAGTCCCATTGGCTGGATAAGCCCATGGTGCATCTCTTGCCCCATTGGAACTGGCAGGGCATGGAAGGCGAAGAAATCCGCGTATCCTGCTACACCAACTGCGACCAGGTGGAACTGTATCTGAATGGCGAACTCATCGGCAAGCAGGATGTGGAAAAATGGGGCCATGCGGAATGGCAGGTCAAATACGTTCCCGGCTGCCTGGAAGCCAAGGGCTATCAGAATGGCAAGCTGGTTGCGGAAGACAAGCAGGAAACCACCGGCGCGCCGGTGAAGCTGCGGCTGACCCTGAACAGCGACGGCGTTGTGGCTGACGGTGAAGACGTGGCCATCATGACCTGCGATTGCCTGGATGCGGAAGGCCGCCATGTGCCCACCGCTTCTCCCTTTGTCCGTTTCTATGTGCAGGGCGACGCCGGGCTGAATGCCTCCCTGCGCTACATCAACGGCATCGCCCAGACCTGCAACGGCCAGATCCTGGGCACCGGTTCCGATGTATGCGATCATGTGCCGGTAACCTGCCATGACCGCAAGATGCGGGCGGGCCTGATCTCCGTCATCGCCCGTGCCGGCGTGCAGAAGGGCACCATGTATGTGGTGGCGGAAGCCGACGGCCTGGAAAAGGCTGTGCTGAAGGTGGAACTGCACTGAGAATCGGTGAAAAAGAAATAAAATATCTCTCCGGAGGACGAAAGCAAACGCTTTCGTCCTTTTTTTATGCAGAAATTGGAAGGGAAATATAGCATTTTTTCTGAAGCATATAGCAAATTTTGCGCAATCGCCCCAGAAAAACCATATCTTTTCATCGACAAATAATGCTATTGTGCAAAAAGAATTGAAATCTTGCGGGAATGTTGTGACATCACTTAAAATAAACATACAAACAGAGACTGTTTTGCACAGCGGCCGCTTTTTTTTGATTGGCAGGGCGATATAGCACCTGCTTCATTTCCCGTTCAATCGGAAAAGCGCCCCAATCAACCGATGAAAGGAAGGAAATTTCATGCAAAAGGCCCAAGCTCCCTCTCTTCCGCAGACGGATCGGCAGCGCCGCCGCCATCTGGTCTGGAAGCAGATGAAGGCCAATTATTTTCTTTATCTCTTCCTGCTGCCCGCCACTCTTCATATTCTGGTGTTTTCCTATTGGCCCATGTATGGCATTCAGATTGCCTTCAAGGATTTCTTTGCTTTCAAGGGCATTGAAGGCAGTCCCTGGGTGGGCCTGAAGCATTTCGTGAAATTCTTTGAATCCCCCCGCTTCCTGACCCTGCTGGGCAATACGCTCAGCATCAGTCTCTATTCCCTGATTGCGGGCTTCCCCATTCCGATTATGCTGGCGCTTTTGCTCAATTATACGCCCAAGCAGGGCCTCAAGCGCTTCACCCAGACGGTATCCTACGCCCCCCATTTCATTTCCATCGTGGTTATGGCGGGTATGATCAACGTCTTCCTTTCTCCTCGCAGCGGTTTCGTCAATACGATTCTTGGCTTCTTCGGGGTGGATCCCATCTTCTTTATGGGCAATCCCGCCGCTTTCAAGCATATCTACGTCTGGTCCGGCGTATGGCAGGGCATGGGCTGGTCTTCCATCATTTATCTGGCGGCCCTTTCCGGCGTCAGCCCCGAATTGCATGAAGCGGCCATTATCGACGGCGCCAATAAGCTGCAGCGCATCTGGCATATCGATATCCCCACCATCATGCCCACCATGGTGATTCTGCTGGTGATGAATTTCGGTTCTGTTATGAACGTAGGCTATGAAAAGGCCTTCCTGCTTCAGAACAGCCTGAATATCAATGCTTCCGAAATCATTTCTACCTATACGTATAAGATCGGTCTGCAGCAGGCCCAGTACAGCTATTCCACCGCCATTGGCCTTTTCAATAACGTGATCAATCTGGTTCTGCTGATTTCCGTGAACAAAGTCGCCAAGGCGCTCTCCGGCAGCAGCCTGTGGTGAGAAAGGAGCAGAAAAATGGCTGAAGCGATGATGAAACGCAATACAAAAATCCATGAAACAAAAGTGGACCGGGTCTTTAACGTGGTTGTCTATGTTCTGATCGCGCTGCTTTTGCTGCTGTTCATTTACCCGATCTGGTTCGTTTTGATGGCCTCTTTCAGCGATCCGCAGTATGTAAATGCCGGCGCGCTGCTCATCTATCCCCGGGGCTTTACCACCATGGGCTATAAGATGGTTTTCTCCGATGACCGCATCTGGACCGGTTATCTCAACACCATCTTCTACGCCGGCGTGGGCACCGTTCTGGCCACCATGGTGCAGGTCATGGCGGGCTATGCCCTCTCCCGCAAGGATTTGCCCGGCCGCAGCATTTTCATGCTCCTGTTCGTTTTTACAATGTATTTCTCCGGCGGCCTGATTCCCTTCTATCTGGTGGTCAAGGAGCTGAATCTGGTCAATACCCGCTTTTTGATGATCGTTACCGGCCTGGCCTCGGTGTATAACATCATCATCGTCCGTTCCTTCTTTGCCAGCTCCATGCCGGTGGAATTGTATGAAGCGGCGTCCATTGACGGCTGCACCAACCAGCGCTATTTCTTCTCCATCGTGCTGCCTCTTTCCAAGGCTATCATCGCGGTTATCGCCCTGTATTGCCTGGTGGCCCAGTGGAACAGCTACTTCAACGCCATGATCTTCCTTTCCGACCGCAGCAAATATCCCCTGCAGCTCTTCCTGCGTGAAATTCTGCTGGCGGCGCAGACCTATTCCGATCCCTCCGCCGTGCAGGGCGACGCGGTTGCCGCGGCCCAGATGGAAATCATGGGCGAAGTCATCAAATACGGCGTGATCGTGGTATCCACCCTGCCCGTGATCATCATTTACCCCTTCCTGCAGAAATATTTCGTGCAGGGCGTAATGATCGGCTCCATCAAGGGCTGATCCCTTCCCTTTGTGCCTCGCTGCGGATGCAGTGAAAATATATTTTATAAGGAGGATACCCCATGAAGAAGTTCCTGTCCCTGGTTCTGGCTGCGATCATGCTGCTCAGCATCGCCGCCATCCCCGGCGCTCTGGCTGATGAATACGATTACAAGATCGTTGTGCAGCGCCATGCCCTGGATAAAGAACAAGAATACGACACCAAGCCCGGCGCCATTATGGCCGAACAGCGCACTGGTCTGAAGATCGATTACTATGAAATCGACGCCGGCGCTGCCGCCGAAAAGATCAACCTGATGCTGGCGACCAACGATCTGCCTGACGCCTTCATCAACGGTCTGAGCGCTGATCGTCTGGCCAACAATCTGCCCCTGTTCGTGGCCTTGGACGAATACCTGACTCCCGAAATCGCCCCCAATATCTGCGCGATTCTGGAAAAGTATCCCGAAGTCCGCGAATCCATCACCCAGACTGACGGCTGCATCTACACCCTGCCCACCTCCATGTATGTGAGCCCCGAAGATGACGGCGGTTCCATCCAGTTCATCAACAAGGCCTGGCTGGATAAGCTGAATCTGGAAATGCCCACCACCACCGATGAATTCTACGAAGTCTGCAAGGCCATCAAGGCCGGCGACCCCAACGGCAACGGCCTGGCGGATGAAATCCCCGTGCTCTTCACCCAGAATAACTGGGCTGCCCATATTCAGTATTTCTTTGGCCCCTGGGGCATCACCGAATGGGAAAACGGCTACGGTGCCTGGCTGAAGATCGAAAACGGCAAGGTGATCTTCACCCCCACTCTGCCTGAATTCCGCGCTGCCCTGGAATACTGGCATAAGTTTGCCAAGGAAGGCCTGCTGGACGTGGAAGGCTTCACCATGACCAACCAGCAGTTCTATGCCCGCCTGAAGGAATACATCGGCGTTACCTATCGCGGCTGGACCCCCGCTTCCAACTTTGACTCCCAGACTGCGCTGGAATTTGTGGCGCTGCCCCCGCTCCAGGCTTCCGATTATCCCGAAATCCGCTATGTGAATGACGGTTACTGGGGTTACTATCGTGCTCAGTCCTTCGGCTTCGCCATCACTGCTGCCTGCGAAAATCCCGAAGAACTGGTGAAGTGGTATGACGCCATGCAGGCTGACAAGGTCATCAAGATGACCTGGCGCCTGGGCGAAGAAGGCACCCTTTGGGAACTGGGCGACGACGGCACGATCTATGAACTGTGGCCCGATTCTGTGACCGTGGACTTCACCCGTGAAAACATGAAGTACACCTATGGCGCTTACGGCAATGCTCCCGCCTTCATGCTGCCCGACGAAGTGGCGCAGTATCATGACGACGCTCCCGCCGACGCCACCGTGCGCCGCCAGCTGGTGGAAGTGGTGAAGGATTACCTGCAGAAGGAAATCTTCCCCAGCCGCAATGTGGACGCCGACAAGCTGGAAGAACGCAACTTCATCCAGACCGAAATGTCTGCTTACCTGGACAACTTCATGGCTGACGCTATCGTCAACGGTATCGACGACGCCAAGTGGGAAAAGCATCTGAAGGATGTGGAAGCCTACAAGGTCACCGAACTGGTTGAATGGTGGCAGGGCTATCTGGACGGCGAATTCTGATTTTCGGAAATTTGCCTCCGTCAGGGGAAATGATTGTCACTTGACGGCAGATCAAAAATCAAGTATCCTGTAAAAAAGGCCAGGCGGGGAGGAAAGCTCCCCGCCTGGTTCAGGCATTTTAAAAGAGCATTGTGCATGGCCCCCGGAATCATGCGATAAGAAAGGATATGCGTTATGCCAAAGCGCCGCAATACCCCGATCAAACGGGAAATGCCTCTGTGGTGGAAATACGCCGTCACCTATCTGCTGGTGCTGGTGGTTCCCTTTTTAGCGTTTAATGCATATTTTAATTATTATGTCACCGGCGAGGCGGAAAAGGATACCAAGGAGGCCATGCAGAGCGCCCTGAACAAAATACAAATGGATTTTGATCAAAAAGTGGAGCAGATGACCGCCATTGGCATCCAGATCGGCCAGAACCGGGATTTCCGGTCCACTTCCCTGCAGGATTTTAAATTCGAAGCCCGGAATGGCGTCAGGGCGGCCCTGCGCGTCTTTGCCAATGTCAGCGTTTTCTATGATGAAATCATATATTATCATACCGTTTTGCCTGAGATGGTATTTACCACCCTGGGCACCTATAATATTTCCTCCTACCGTGCTTTTCTGGATGAAAAGACCGGGGAATGGATTGATCTGAAGGAAATGACGGAGCAGGGGATTCAGGCCGGCTGGATTTCCCCGGATCGGATCGGCCCGGGGAAAATCGGCTTTCCGCCCGCGCTCTTTTATTGCCAGCCCCTGGAGGAAATCCGGGATGGATATCTGTTTTTTGAAATGAAGGAAGCCAGCATCCGCCGGCTTTTGACCGTGGATAGCGACAGCGAAATCTATATTCTGCAGGGGAATCGGCTGCTGTATCCCTTCTCCGGCGAAATTCCGCAGAATCTTCAGCCGGGTAAGGCACCCGTCAAATTGGGGGATGGCCGCTATCAATGCGCCCTGACCAGCAGCGCCACGGGGCTGACCTATGTTTATATTGCCAAAAGCAGCGATATCGGCGAAATCGCCCATACGGTGCTCAGCAGCTTCATGATTCTTTCCGTGCTGATCAGCCTGGGCTGCTTTGCGGCGGTGGTGGTCTTTTCCCGGCGGCATGCCCGGCCCATTGAGCAATTGGTATCCCTCACCGAGGGCATCGTGCCCGATGACGTCCGGGGGGTGGCCCGATTGCAGAACGCCATGTATCAATTGCGCACCCGCAGCCAGGAATTGGATGAAATGCGCCAATGCTCCATGCGCGGGCATGTGCTGATCCGTTTGGTACGGGGCAAATACCGCAGCGAAGAAGAGGCGGAGGAAAATCTGCGCCGATTGGATATTACCTTCCGCCGTCCCTGGCGGGTGATCATGCTTTTGCAGCGGGATCAGGAATGGGATGAAAAGCAGGATGTGGATCTGGTGCTGGGCTGGCTGGCCCGGCGGCACGATATCTATTCCTTTGCCTATGCCGAGCGCAGCGTATATGTGATGATGCTGGATCTGGAAACGCCGGATCGCTCTGCGCTGATGGCGGAACTGGAGGATTTGATCAGTCAGGATAAACTGAAGGAGCTTCGGCTGCATTTCGCCATCGGCGGCGTCTTTACAGCCCTTACCGCGGCCCAGGAATCCTTTATGCAGGCCCTTTCTTCCAGCCGCCGCAATCCCGGCGTGGGGGTGAGCCTGTTCCAGGAAACTGAAGAAAATGAATTATTCTATCCCCGGGAAGAATTGCATGCCTTGGGCGTGGCCCTGGCAGAGCAGGATCGGAACCGCACGGCATTCCTTTACGATATTCTGCTCAATCTGATTCAGCGGCATAATCATCTCTATTTCTATACCGTCAGCCTGGCCTCGGAAATGATCAATCTGTATCTGCAGGCCCTGGTGATGGATACCAGCGAAATTGCCAGAGGCTATGCGGCGCAGCTCAAGGGGCAGCATATCAATGATGTGGATGATATGCTGGCAACCCTGCGGCAATTGCATGCCCGGGCCCTGCAATTGATGACGGAAAGCGATCTTTCCAGCACCACCACCGAAATGACCGGCATCGCCAATTATATTTCCGCCTGCGATGATCTGGAAAACCTGAATGTGGGCGCGGTGGCGGAAAGATTCGGCCTGAATGTATCCTCCCTTTCCCATAAATTCAAGGAACAGATGGGCTGCAATATCTCCGATTATATCCTCACCTGTAAAATGAATCATTCCTGCACGCTGCTGCGCTCCACCGAGGAAACCGTGGCCGATATCGCCCAGAAGGTGGGCTACAGCCAGTATACCTCCTTCGTGCGCACCTTCAAGCGCCTCAAGGGCATGACCCCCACCGCCTATCGCGAGGCCTGGCGCCAGGGGAATAATCCGGATCTGATGTGATCGAGGGGGCGGAGGCCTCCGCGCAAGGAAATGGTTTCCCCCGCATCCCTTTTCAGGAAAGTTATTCTTTGTATTTTATCAGCCTGATTCCCGGTGAAACTGAAACAAAAAACGGCACGGGAGAGAATAAACGCTCTCTCCGATGCCGTTTTTTTCGCAGCGGAAATCTTCCTTTGGCTCGGGGCTTGGACGGAATACGCTCCATTGTTCTATTCGCCCACTGGCCTCCAAGCAGATTCAATGGAAACCAGTAAAATCCAGTATGGCTTTCTTGAGGAGGGGTCGGGAGGGGTATTCTTTGGCTACAAAGAATATCCCTCCCGAAATTTTTTTATGTCCTCATGGCCTTCAATGCTTTTTGTACCACGAATTCCAGCAGATCCTGCTCTTTTTCTGTAAGGGGTTCCTTTTTCCATTGCTTTTCCCGGGCGGCGCGATAGGCATAGAGCAAATCCAGATCCAGCTTTTCCACGCAATCATCCGGGGTATCCAGATTGCCGGTGCGATAGGTCATGCCCTTGAGGTAATGGAAAGAAAAGATATGCAGATCAAATGCCCCCAGCCGTCCCCGCAGGAACAGGGTATCCTCATAGCAGAAACGGAAGAGCGCCTGCTTTTCCGATTCCGGGATGCGCAGGCGGCAGGAGTAATTCTGGAAAAGCATTTTCATGCCGCAGTAATGATAGTATTCCTGCTGCCGGATATAGGGAATGGAAGGATCATTGGTGGCCTGGCGATTCAATTGATTGATATGGGCGGTCAATTGTTCAAAGCGCTCAAACAGATCCATGGGATCATCTCCTGTATATGATCTTTTCCCTTATTATAGCACCATTTTCCCCTTCCGGCGAAGAAAATTATGCCTTTTTGAAGGAAAACATGCGCTTGAGAATGATCAGCAGGCGCTTGGGCCAGGGCAGCAATTGCAGTTGGGCCAGATACGCTTCCCGGAAGGGGGCGGCAGGGGCAGGATGCTTTCCGTAAACCTGGGCCGCCATGGCGTCTGCCAGGGGCAGAAGCACGGGGCGATTGCTGCCTGCCCGGGCCTGATCCGCCCGGAGCGCGAAATCATGCAGGGTTTCCCGGGGCGAGCGGCGGATATTTTCCAGGGCAAGCAGGCTGCAAAGGGCCGCAAAATAGATGCGCGCCCCCTGATCGGGCTGCCGGGCGGCAATGCGCACGGGATCGGTGGCAAGATAGCGCCAGATCAGGAATCCAATACCGGCCAGAATCAGCAGCAGAATCCACCAGGGGAAGGAATCGGCAGGAGGAGGATTCTCTTCCGGTTTTTCCGTGGGCTGGGGCGTCTGCCAGGGGGCAGGGGTGGGGGATTGCGCCGCCTGATCGGGGGTTTCAGGGGTGGGGGAAGGGGATTCCTCCGGCGGGATATTTTCCGGCTCGGGGGAAGGCGAGGGCGAGGGAGAAGGGGATGGCGAAGGGGAGGGCGCATCCCCGCCGGGGGGCGGCGAGGGAGAATCGCTTTCATCCGGGGGATTCCGGTCATTGTCGCTGCGGGGGGTGGGATCAAAATCCAGCCAGCCAAAGCCGTTCAGATAGACCTCCACCCAGGCATGGGCATTTTCGCCGGTCACCAGCGCCTTGCCGCTTTCATCCGGAACGGCCAGAAAGCCCGTCACATACCGGGCGGGGATATCCATAATCCGGCAGAGCACCGTCATGGCGGAGGCGAAATAGGTGCAGTAGCCTTCCTTTTCCCCCAGCAAAAACCAGGCCACAAAATCCACGCCCTCCGGGGGCGTCTGGGTCTTGAGGGTATAGGTATAATTCCGCTGCAGATAATTCTGGATTGCCAGGGCCTTTTCATAGGGCGTATTCGCCCCCTGGGTAGCCCGGGCGGCAATATCGAAAATTTCCTGCTGGATATGCCGGGGCAGGGTCAGATACTGATCGGCGGCCTGGGCGTAATGCGCATCCTGAACAGACGTGCAGGCGGCGATGATTTTTTCCGTGGCGGGATCGCCGGGCGCATAGGGCAGATAGGTGAGGGTATAGGTATCCCCTGCCTGCAGATCCCGGGTGAGGAAAAGCTCGCTGGCCAGATTGTAATAGAGCACCATTCTTTCCCCGTCCAATTGCAATGTACGGGTGCGCTGGGGGGTGAAAACGGTGGTGGTGGCCGGGGTGAGCATATGCACCTGCAAGGTTTTGGTAGCCAGGGAAGAGGGGGCCAGAGGCCGCTTCAGATCGAATAATTCATCCCGCAGGGCGGTATAGCGGGGAGAAAGATACAGATACCGCCGGGCGGAAAGGGTATCATACCAGTTGAGGCCGGAATAATCATCATAGGCTTTGCCCCGCAAAAGCACCGTCTGATCGCAGGTCACCTCCATGACACTGTGACCGTTGGGATTGGCCTCGCCGCCCAGCCGGTCCTCCAGGGGCATGAAGCCTTCGGAAGCCAGGGAAAAGGAGGTGCGGTATTCATTGAAAAAGAGGTAATCCTCCACGAACTGGCGGATGGCATTGGCTGCATTTTCCAGGACGGGCATGGTTTTATGGCCGGAGGGCACCAGGAAAAAGGCGCAAAGGGCCAGAATCAGCGCTACCGGCAGGGGCGAAAGGGAAGCGCGCTGCTGCCGGGCCATCATGATCAGCAGGCCTGCTGCAGCAGGCAGGGCGCAAAGCAGCAATTTTTCACTGCCGCCAAAGACAAAGGAAAGGCAGATGACCATCAGCACCGAAAAAATTGCCAGGGGCAATGTATGATCCCAGGCCAGGGCCGCGCCGATCAGGCAAAACAGCAGGCAGACCAGTATCCGCACGGCGTCGGCATAGGGGGCCAGCGCATCGGGAAGACCGCGGAGGGTCAGGCTGAGGGCACGGAAAATCTGGATCAGGGTATGCCCCGGGCCGCCGCCCAATGCCCCCCATACGGCGATACCGGCCAGAAGGATCAGGGGCAATAGCCATTTATGGGGAATTCGGATGGCAAAGAAAAGATGGAAGCCCAGAGAAAAAAGGACGCACCAAAGCAGGGCCGGGCCTATGGCCTGCCCAGGCAAAAGCGCGGTCATGACGGAAAGCCCCATGCCGAGGCTGAGCAGCAATGCCGTGAAATATTGCATCACGGCCGCCTTGAAATTCCATTCATGCGGGCGTGACATAGCATACCTCCACCAAATGATGCTGCAGACGGGAAACGAAGGGCTGATATTGGGGATCATCCGGGGTATAGGTGACCAGATAAAGCCGGGCGCTTGGGCCCATGCGGCGGATCCGGGATACGCCCTCTACGATATGGGCGTCCAGCCGGGTGGTGATGATCACGGTGGCGCCGGTGCGGCGCATTCTGCGCAATTCCAATTGCAGAACCCGGGCAAAATCCTCGCCCTGGCCAAAGGGCTGGCAGGCCAGCATTTCCTGCAGAAGGGAAAGGCTGGCGGCATGATCGGAAGAAAATTCATTGGCCTTTTCTCCGTAAATGGGCAATCGGATGGGGCTGCCATCCTCCATTTGCAGCTTGGCCACGGCCACCGCCGTTTCGCACAGGGCGTCCCGCAGATTTTCCTTGCCCTCGGGCACATTATCGCCCCCCAGGGGCTGGGTGCAGTCCAAAAGGATCAGGGTATCCGGAGGCGCGGGCATTTCAAAACGGCGCACCAGCAGCTCCCGCTTCCGGGAGGATAATTTCCAGTGAATACGCTTCATGGCGTCCCCGGGACGATAGGAGCGCACATCCTCCGGGGCATTATAATCCTCCTGGGTACGGGAAAGGGCGGCGGCGCCGTCATCCCCGGTGGTGATTTTGGGCTTTTCAATGGCAAAGGGACGGGGAAGCACCACCAGCATTTCATCCGTTTGCCCGGGCCGTTTTTTCATTTCAAAAAGACCGAATAAATCGGTGATGATCAGATGGGAAAGATGCGCGTCAAACTGGCCCACATGCCGGGCGTTCAGGGGCAGCCGGCGATCATGGGCCCGGAAGGGTGCAGCGGGGAAAATACATTCTCCGCCCTGGGATGCATAGGTGTATTCCCCCCGGATGGGGGCGATGGGCAGGGGGCAGCGATGGCCGGCCTGCAAAAAAAGCTGGGCGTTTTCCCCGCGGTGCACCATTTTGGCGCTGAGGGATTGGCGGCACCAGGCGGTGCCCCGGGCCCAGAGGCAGCTGAAAAAAGAATAAAGCAGCATCACAAGCAGGAGCAGGCTGATATAATAATACAGCATGCCCCCGATGGAAAGGGCACAAAGCCCGCTGGTCAGCAGGGCGGCCAGCACGCCCAAGCCCCGGCGCGTCATGCCCTGCCCGTGGGCACCGGCACGGCGTCAATCAATTGGGAAAGCACCTGCTGGGCCGATACGCCCTTCATCCGGGCTTCGGGGGTAAGAATCAGGCGATGGGAAAGCACGGGCAGCGCCATGCGGCGGATATCATCGGGCAAAACATAATCCCGGCCGGAAAGCAGGGCGCAGGCCTGGGCGGCCTTGAGCAGCGCGATGGAGCCCCGGGGAGAAGCGCCCAATTGCAGCGCGGCATGGCCGCGGGTCATAGCCACAATCTGGGCCACATAGCTGCGGGCCTCCCGGCTGGCGTAAACGGCGCCCAATTGCTCCTGCATGGAAATGATTTCCTCCGCCCCGCATACGGGGGTCAGGGTCTGCATGGGGGTTACCTGGCCGGAATAGCGCTCCAGCACATCCATTTCCTCTTCAATGCTGGGATAGCCAATGGCAATGCGCAGGAAAAAGCGGTCCATCTGGGCCTCGGGCAGGGGATAGGTGCCCACGAAATCCACGGGATTCTGGGTGGCCATGACCATAAAGGGCCGGGGCAATTGATGGGTGACCCCATCCACGGTGACCTGGCCTTCTTCCATTACTTCCAGCAGAGAGGACTGGGTTTTGGGGGAGGTACGGTTGATTTCGTCCGCCAGGATGATCTGGCTCATGACGGCGCCGGGCTTGAATTCCATTTCCCCGGTCTGCATATTCACCATGGTAAAGCCCGTCACATCGGAAGGGGTGACGTCGGGGGTAAACTGGATGCGCTTGAAGGAGCATTGCAGGGATTTGGCCAGGGCGGCGGCCATGGTTGTTTTGCCCACGCCGGGCACATCCTCAATCAATACATGGCCCCGGCAGATCAGGGCGATCAATAATAATTCAATGGCTTCATCCTTGCCCACGATCACCCGGCGGATATTCTGCTGCAGGGCATATACCATGGGACGGGGCTGGGCGGGGGCGGAATTAGGCTGCATAAAAAACTCCTTTTCTGCCCGGAATCCCGGGCGGCAGAATCGAAAGCCAATGGGAAAAATGGCAGGCCCGAAAAAATATTTCTATAGATAGCATGGCCCTCCATATCGTATAGTATACCAATCTTATGCATGAAAATCAACAGAAAAAGACATACTTATGTAAAGAAATTGAAATAATTTACAAAATCCGACGGCTTGCTTCCGGCGGGAATATGCTGGTTTTCGTGCAGAATTGCGGCGCTTGTGTGGCAATGGTTGCCTGGATTTTATGGATCGTGGTATAATCATGATGAAAACAACAGGAGGGGGAATTCTGTATGAATAAAAAGAAATTGATTCTTATCGCCGATGACGAAGTGGGCATTCATGAGTCCCTGCGGGTGTATCTGACCCGGGAAGGCTATGAGGTCTATTCCGTTTTCCGGGGGGATGATGTGATGGAGGCCTTCCAGCGCATGCGCCCCGATCTGGTGATTCTGGATATTATGATGCCCGGCCGCACCGGCACCCAGGTGTGCGCCGATATCCGCGCCATTTCCATGACCCCCATTATCATGCTCACCGCCAAGGGGGAAGAGGTGGATAAGCTGCTGGGCTTTGCCCTGGGCGCGGATGATTATATGGTCAAGCCCTTCTCTCCCCGGGAGGTGGTATCCCGGATTCAGGTGATTTTCCGCCGCATGAATCAGATGCAATCCACCCCGGAGCAGGGCTTGCTTACCGTCGGCAATACGGTGATTGATCTGAAATGCTATGAAGTGCGGGTCAAGGGGGAAAGCGTGCTTTTATCCCCCAAGGAAGTGGAAATCCTGCATCTGATGGCCAGCCATCCCCGGCAGGTATTCACCCGGGAGCAGCTATTGGATAATATCTGGGGCTTTGATTTCAACGGGGATTCCCGGGTGGTGGATACCAGCATCAAGCGCATCCGCAAAAAGCTGCCGGAGGATACGGATGTGATCCTGCGCTCGGTTTACGGCGTGGGCTATAAGGCGGAGGTGCGTCAGGATGCCTAAATGGTCGTCCTATATTACGCGCTTTCTTTTGCTGCTCAGTCTTTGCGTCATGGGTCTGACCGCCCTTTTCTACGGCCTTTCCAGCTATCTGTTTACCCAGATTTATACGGCCTCCAATTATGCTTCCGTAACCGAAGGGGTAACGGAGGCCCGGGATGCGCTGCGGGCCTATGATGAAGGCCGGCTGGAAAAAGCGGAATTGCAATCGGCAGTGAACCCATGGATCAATGCCAGCGGCATGTTTTATATGCTGTTGGATGAAAATAAGCAGGTGATCGCCTATACGGAAGAGGCGGTGCCCTATTTTGTGGGGGATAATCTGAATCGGCTGCTGGCGGCCCTGCAGCAGGAGGGCACCGCCATCGCCCGCCATGCCGATGAGGGCACCATGGCCCTGATGGTGGGGGAAAAGAATGAAAACGGCTATATTCTGGCGGGGCGCCCCATGCGGATATACCGTGGCTATACCGTCACCTTCCATCAGCAATTGCTCATTTCCATGCTGGGCGTTTTATGCCTGATGCTGCTTTTGAGCACCTTTACCGCCCGGCGGGTGGCCCGGCCCGCCCGGATGATTACCGAAATGTCCGGCCGGCTCATTGAAGGGGAGCAGGTGCTGATTCCGGAAAATCTGCCTGGCCAGGAAATCAGGGAAATTGCCAAGGCCCTCAACCATATGACGCGGTCGGTGGCCAGCGCCATTTCCGATCTGCGCTGCGAAAAGGAAACCATGGCCCTGATTCTGGAAGGCCTGAATGAAGGCATTCTGGCCGTGGATGAAAAGGGCGAAATTCTGCATGAAAACAGCGCCGCCCGGCAATTGCTGGGGGAAAAGGAAGGGGAAGCCTATCAGACGGTGTTTTCTGCCCTGCTGGCGGAAGGAAAAGAAGAATTTGAGGATAAAATTACCCGCAATCAGATGATTCTCTCCTTCAATATTTCGCCTTTGCCCGTTCACAACGGGGATACGCCCCGGGGGCGGGTGGCTCTGATCCGGGATATTACGGAGCAGGAACGATTGGAACGCACCCGCCACGATTATGTGGCCAATATTTCCCATGAATTGCGAACCCCCCTTTCCTCCATCCGGGGGCTGGGCGAGGCGCTCCGGGATGATATTGTGACGGAAGAAAATGATCGCCAGCGGTATTACAATATCATCGTGGAGGAGGCGACCCGCCTTTCCCGGCTGGTCAATGATCTGCTGGAGCTTTCCTCCCTGCAATCCAATCCCGCCGCTTTCGAAATGGAAAGGATTGATCCCAACGAGCTGATCTATGAATTGCATGATTTGAATTCCCGGCTCTTTGAGGAAAAAAAGATCGCCTTCCATCGCCAATTGCCCGAGGAATTTTTGCCCGATATCCGCTCCAATGAGGATCGTCTGGCCCAGGTGCTCACCATTTTCCTGGATAATGCAAGGAAATATACCCCCGAAGGGGGCAGCGTCACCCTGGGCGCGGAAAAGGTGGATGATGGCGTGCGCTTCTTCGTCCGGGATACGGGGGTTGGCATGAATGAAGAAACCCGGCGCATGGCCTTTGAGCGCTTCCATCAGGCGGAAAAGGGCCGCAGCGACAAGGGCAGCGGCCTGGGCCTTTCCATCGCCCGGGAGGTGCTGATGAAGCTGGGAGTGGAAATCCAATTGGAAAGCGAACTGGGCAAGGGCAGCGAATTTGCCTTTGTGATTCCGGATGGCGGAAATTCCGCCCTGCCGGCGGCGGTTTCCTGACTTTTCATACTTTGCAAACCCGACAAAGTATGCTATACTGAATAGACCCCAAGGAGAAAGGATTGAAGGATAACCATGTTCGGAAGAATGATGAATAGCTTTTACTACGGTAAGAGCGGCAAGGGCGATTTCAAGAAAGAGGATCTGCCCGAAAATCGCTGGCAGCTTTTCTGGGAAATGCTGCGGGTGCGTATTTCCGGTCTGTGCCGGCTGAATCTGATGACGGTACTGGCCTGGCTGCCCACGATTATTGTGATCGCCAGATTATTCCTTTCCATTATCAGCATTACCGTGGTTTCCGGCGCCTATACGGAATATCTTGCTACCGGCGTGATTTCCGAAGGCATCAGCGAAACCCAGATTGCCGCCCTGCAGGAAGCCGGGGTGAATGACGCCGTCTCCATGAGCGCCTATACCAGCGAATTTTTGATGGTGACCGTTTCCCAGACCCTTTTGTATCTGATTCCCTGCATTCTCATTACCGGCCCCATCCAGGCAGGCGTGGCCCATATCACCCGCAACTGGGCAAGAGACGAGCATGCCTTCATCTGGTCCGATTTCAAGGACGCCGTCAAGGAAAACTGGAAGCAGGGCCTGGGCGTTTCCGCCATTACCTCCGTATTGCCCCTGCTGATTTATACCGGCTATCAGACCTATGGCCAGATGGGCGTCAATAATAAATTCTTCATTCTGCCCCAGATGCTGGTGATCACCCTGGGCCTGGTATGGGCCCTGGCGCTGACCTTCATGTATCCCATGATGGTATGCTATGACGTAAAATTCGGCGCGCTGATCAAAAACAGCATCATGATGGCCATTGGCCGCCTGCCCCAGACGGCGGTGATGCGGCTGGCCACGCTGCTGCCCTCCCTGGTCTGCCTGGTCATTTTCTATTTCACCAGCAGCATCTATGCCCTGCTTGCCTGGGGCGCCTATTATATCATTCTGGGCTTTACCTTCGCCCGCTTTGTTTTCGCCAGCTACACCAACGGCGTATTTGACCGTTTCATCAACGCCCATATGGAAGGCGTGGAGATCAACCGCGGCCTGGCGGATCCCGAAGATGACGACGATGAAGAGGACGAGGGAAACGTGAATCTGCCCGATGATTCCGTTACCCCTCCCACCGCCGAATAATTGAATGATGGAAACAGCATGCGCGCATACTATGCCCGGGAGGGGATGGTATGCGCATGCTTTCTTTTGAGGATCGTTTGAAATATGAGGCCGCCCGGGAACTGGGGCTTTTGCCCAGGCTGATGCAGGTGGGCTGGGCGGGGCTGACCGCCGCGGAAAGCGGCCGCATCGGCGGAAAGGTCGGCGCAATAAAACGAAAGAAAAGAGATTGAAAAATGTACACGGCTTTTGCAACGGTATATGACGCCCTGATGAAAGATGTGGATTACGCTGCCTGGGCGGCCCATTATGGGGAATTGATGAATCTGGCCGGGGTGAAAAAAGACGGAAAAATCGTGGAATGCGCCTGCGGAACGGGCAATCTTACCCTGCCGCTGCGGAAAATGGGCTATCAGATGACCGGGGTGGATCTTTCCGAGGATATGCTGGAATTGGCCATGGAAAAGGCCCGGAATGCGGGCTGCATGATTCCTTTTATCCGCCAGGATATGACCAGACTGCAAACGCCCCGGCGGGTGGATGGCATTCTTTCCACCTGCGATGGGGTGAATTATCTTGCCGGGGAAGGGCAGGCCGCCGCTTTTTTTGCCGCCGCCTTTGAAGCCCTCAAGCCCGGCGGCGCGCTTATCTTTGATGTTTCCACCCCGGAAAAATTATCCGGTACCCTGGGCAATCATACCCTGTTTTCCGATGAGGATGAAATTGCCTACATCTGGCAAAACAGCTATGATGAAAAAAACGCGCTGGTGCAATTGAATCTTTCCATTTTTGTCAGACGGCCGGATGGGGCCTATGACCGGCTGGAAGAGCAGCAAGTGCAGCGGGCCCACAGCAAAGAGGAATTGACAAGATGGCTCACGGAAGCAGGCTTTGAAAATATCCGCTTCTTTGGTCGCCAGCGCATGACCGCCCCCCGGGCCGGGGATGAAAGATGGCATATTCTGGCCATCAAGCCGGCGGATGGAGGAAAGTAAGGATGAAGAGGGTGTATCCCCGGCATGATTCTTCTTTTTCCTGTATCGGCGGCGCATGCCGGCATAGCTGCTGCATCGGCTGGGAAATTGATATTGACGAAGAGAGCCTGGAAGCCTATGGGAAAATTCCGGGGAAAATGGGGGAAAGGCTGCGTAAGGGCATTTTTCAGGATGCAGACGGGGCGCATTTCCTGCTGACGGAGGAGGAGCGCTGTCCCTTTCTCAATGAGCGGGGATTATGTGATCTGATCATTGAATTGGGGGAAGATTCCCTGTGCCAGATCTGCGCCGATCATCCCCGGTTCCGGAATTTCTTTTCCGATCGCACGGAAATCGGGCTGGGGCTATGCTGCGAAGAGGCGTGCAGGCTGCTGCTGAAGGAAACGGCGCCCTTTTCCCTGCTGGAAGAAGGGGAGGAACAGCTTTCCCGGGAGGAAGAAATGCTGCTTGCCCTGCGGAAGGAATTATTTGAAATTCTGCAATCCCGGTCGCTTCCGCTTACCCTGCGGCTGACCCAATTGCTGGAGCGCTGCCATGTGGCGGAATGCGGAAGAAAAATGGCGGAATGGGCGGAAATCTTTCTTTCTCTGGAACGGCTGGATGAAGCCTGGACCGGAAAACTGCTGGCCCTGGCGGCGGCAGAAGGGGAGGAAACCCTGCCTGTCGATATGGAAATTCCCCTGGAGCAGCTTTCCTGCTATTTTTTGTACCGGCATCTGGCGGGGGCCCTGGAGGATGGGGATATGGAGGGCAGAATTGCCTTTATCGTGTTGAGCGTGCGCCTCATCGCCGGAATTTTTCAGCTGGAAACGCAAAAAACGCCGGATACGCTGGCGGAAATCGCCCGGCTCTATTCTTCGGAAATTGAATATTCCGATGAGAATATGCAGGTGCTGATGGACGCCTGGTTTGAAGAATGATTTGATACAGCAATAAAAAACACGGGCATCCGACAAAATGCGGATGCCCGTTTGCATATGTTTTTTCTATACAATGCCTGATACATTGGAGCCGTTTCTTTTCCCCCTGCCAATTATACCGGCTTTTTTATCATCACCTGAATATCGGTTCCTTGCGGTTCCTGGGTCTGCATCAGCGCTTGCTTTTTTTCCTCCAGGTTCTTTCGGAAAGCTTCGTGTTCAGCGGGCAGATTGTCAAGACGGTATTTCAGATTTGCCAGCTTTGTGTTTTTTACGGAAAAGCGGAGCGGGACGAACAGCAGATAACGGTCTTTTTCGCCAAAGGTGGAATACTGCTCAACCTGAAAATAGAACAGATTTTTGCAGATATACATATTGGTGTCAAGATGCCGGGCGCGAAGCCTTTGGATATCCTTCAGCGAGTCTGTGGAAAGAACAAAGGTAATGAATTCAGCGTTGGCAAATTTTTTGCGCATTTCAAGGAGCGACAGGGGCGTTTTGTTTTCGTCAATAAAATATCCATCCGTTGTGGGATCAAGCATAATCCATTTTTCAAGTGTCCGATCATAAATTTCCGCAACGACATGATTATCAAAATCATAGGGGGAGCAGGGCATGATGCTGACGCGCCGTGCATAAATGCCCAACGCCAGGCAGCATTCCACCAATATTTTGGATTTATTCAGGCAGTTGATGCCTTGCTCCGGCTTATCAAGGCTGTATTCCAAAAGCCGCAGGGCATTGCATTCAATATGGTTATCATACCAGGATGAATGGGTCAGACGGGGCGCCAGATCATGGAGCAGTCTTTTGGCCCGGGCAAAATCGCTGCCTTTTCCCGCAATTTGGAGCAGGCCGTATTGATTGCGCAGTTCCTCAAATTCGGGGCAGTCAAACGCATAGATCATTTCTTCTGTGTTTCCGCCTTCGAATTCTTGATGATGGAACAGGATGCCGCTATAAACGTCCAGCATTTGCTGTGCAATTTCCTGCGTTTCTTTTTTCGTCATGCCGATAGTTCTCCATCAGGTTTTTGTTTTCGCTTTCATTTTATCAGGGGAAAGCGAGAACAGCAAGCCATACGCATGGTATGGCTTGCTGCAGATTTGTGCGTTTTTATTTATCCACCCGGAAAATGCCGCATTTGAGATATTGGGTTTCGGGGGCGGCGGGCAGGATGGGATGATCCCGTCCCTGGGTGCGGTAATCCACCTGGAAAAGATTGACCCGGGCGTCCCGGGCGGCGGAGAGCACCACATCCTTGAATTGGCCGGGCAGCATATGCTGGCTGCAGGAGCAGGTAACCAGATATCCGCCGTTTTTCACCAGCTTCATGCCCCGCAGATTGATTTCCTTGTAGCCCCGGGCGGCGGCCTCCACGGCGGAGCGGGATTTGGTAAAGGCCGGGGGATCCAGAATCACCACGTCATATTGCTCCCCGGCGGCAGATTTTTCCTTCAGGAAATCAAAGGCGTTGGCGGCTACGAATTCCACATTATCGAAGCCGTTGAGGGCAGCGTTTTCCCGGGCGCATTCGCAGGCAAATTCGGAAATATCCACCCCCGTCACATGGGCGGCGCCATACCGGGCCGCATGCAGGGCGAAGGAACCGGTATGGGTGAAGCAATCCAGCACGGTTTTCCCCTTCACAAAGGGGGCGATGGCGGCGCGGTTTTCCTTCTGATCCAGGAAAAAGCCCGTCTTCTGGCCGTTCTTTACGTCCACCCAGAATTTTACGCCGTTTTCTTCCAGCAGCACCTTATCGGGCACATCCCCCCGGAGCACGCCGGTCACCTGGGGCAGGCCTTCCAGTTCGCGTACCGGCACATCGCCCCGCTCGTAAATGCCCCGGGGATGCAATTCATCCATCAGGGCGTCGCAGATATCCTGCTTGTATTTTTCCATGCCCAGGCACAGGCATTGCAGGGAAAGCACATCCCCAAAGCTATCCACGATTACCGCGGGCAGCCCATCGCTTTCGGCAAAGATCAGCCGGCAGGAGGATAGATCGGCAAAAAGCCGGCGATAATCCACCGCTTCCTTTACCTTGCGCCGGATGAAATCCCGGTCAATGGTTTCTTCCTTGCGGCTGAGAATGCGCAGCGCAATCTGGGAAGCGGGATTATACACCGCCATGGCCAGAAAGCGGCCGTTGGATGCGGTGACGCGCACCGTATCTCCGGGAATGATTTCCCCTTTCGTTCTGGCAATATCGCTGCGGAATACCCAGGGATGGCCGGAAAAGACCCGTTTTTCTTTGCCGGGAAGCAGAATAATATCTCCCATAACAGCCCCTCTTTTCAAAAAAATGTCAGTTTATTGTTGACCGATGTGGACAAATCAACGAAATCAATTGCATTATACCACAAATTGCAGTATAATGTATAGGATTTTTATTGTATGGAGGGGGAATGCATGGCGTCTACGGTGTGGATCAGCGGCGCGTCCAGCGGATTGGGGCTGCATACGGCCCGGGCGCTTGAGGCGGCTGGATTTTCGGTGATTGCGGGAGCGCGATCCTTTTCGGAGCAAAAGGAAGCGGGTCTGTGGCAATTGCCGTTGGATGTAACGGATGAGAAAAGCATTGATCACTTTGTAGAAACGGCCCTTTCCATTGGGGGAGCGCCGGATATTCTGATAAATTGCGCCGGCGTGCTGATTCTGGGGGCCTGCGAAAGCTATGCCCCGGATGAATTGCGCCAGGTGCTCGAAACCAATTTTCTGGGCCAGGCGGCCATGATTTCCCGGGTGCTGCCCCTGATGCGGCAGCGGGGAAAGGGAAGAATCGTGAATTTTTCCTCCGTCAACGGCCTGCTTGGCATTCCCTTCCAGGGGGCCTATGTGGCCAGCAAGCATGCCATTGAAGGATACAGCGAATGCCTGGCCCTGGAATGCAGGCCCTTTGGGGTGGAAGTGATGCTGGTGGAGCCGGGGGATCACCGCAGCGGCAGCAAAAATTACCGCCGCATTTCCCGGGGCATGGGGGAGGAAAACCCCTATAAACCGGCATTTGAAACGGCAACGCAGCGGATCGCCTGGGATGAAGCCCATGGCTGCGATCCGGATAAGCTGGGGCGAAAAATTGCCAAAGTATTGAAAAAGAGGCATATGCCCCGCCGGCTGCGGGTGGCGTCGCTGGATCAGCATCTGGCTGTCTGGCTGCATGATCTGCTGCCTGCATGGCTGTTTGATTGGATCATCGGATCCTACTATCGCAAGTAAATAAGGAAGCGAGGGGAAATACATGAGCAGAGTGCTCGACCGCAGCGCCAAATTGCGGGAAAATATGTCCCTGGAAAATTTATTCAATATCGTTTGCTCCAGCGGGGATAAAGTGGCCGCCCGTTATCTTGAGGGGGATGAAGAGCGGCAGATTACCTACGCTGATTACGAAAAAAATACCTATGCCACCGCCGCTTTCCTGCGCAAAATCATCGGAGAGGAAAAGAAGGGCGGCTTTGTGGGCATTCAGCTGGATACCTGCCCGGAATGGTTTTCCATCTTCTGGGGCGTCATCGCCGCGGGCTTCAATGCGGTGCTGATGGATTTTTCCCTGAATGATGAAATGACCGGCTATATTCTGCGGCAATCCGGCGCCATCGCACTAATTACCCGGATGCACAGAAAGCTGGATAACGATCAGATCATCCAGATTTCCTCCAAGGAAATCAAGGGCCAGGCCCAGGACCCCTCCTTTATCCCCAGCTTTGGGGATCAGGTGGCCCTTTGCACCTCCGGCACCACCGATACCAGCCGCATTTTCGTCTATAATGCGGAGGCGATCTGCAATCAGGTGCTCAATTCCGAATTGCTTTACAAGGCCAATCAGCGCATCATCTGCGATGAGGATCGGCGCAGCCTGGCGTTCCTGCCTTATCATCATGTATTTGGCTTCATGGTTTGCGTGCAGTGGATTCATTTCCTGGGCTACGAAAACATCTATCTCAAGGATCGCAGCCCCAAATGCATTCAGGATACTGCCCGCCGCTTCAGGATTACCCATCTCCTGGCCGTGCCGCTGCTTGCCAATAACGTATGCGTGGCGCTGAATAAAAAGGTGGCCAAGGAGCCTGCCATCAAGCGGGCGATGTTCAAGGCCATGCGGGGCTTTTCCCTGGCGCTGCAATCCGTATTTCCCGGCTTTGGCCTGGATTTTGCCCGGAATGTGCTCTTTAAATCCATTGTCAGCCAGATTCTGGGCACTGATATCCGCTGCATCATCCTGGGCGGCAGCCATACCCCCCAGGAACATATGCGCACCCTGTCCGCCCTGGGCTATTTCACCGTATCCGGCTTTGGTATGACCGAAACGGCGGTAACAAGCGTGGAAACGGGCATGAATGTGATCACCCGCACCTCCGGTTCCGTTGGCCGTCCTCTGACCAGCGCCGAATACCGGGTGCAATCCGACGGCGCCAAATCCAACCGGGGCGAAATGTATATTCGCGGCAATACCATCCATACCGGCCGGCTGGTGGATGGCAAACTGATGCCTCCCGCCCTGGATGAAGAGGGTTGGTATCGCACGGGGGATGTGGTGCGCCTGGAAAAGGGCAGCCGCATGTATGTGGAAGGCCGTGCCAAGGACGTTATCATCAATGAATCCGGCGAAAATGTATACCCCGATGAAATTGAGGATTCCTTCGGCGCGCTGGAGGGCGTGGATCAATTCTGCGTGCTGGGCGTGAAGGCCCGGGAAAAGAAGGAAGAAAAGCGCCATTTGCCCCATCTGCCCGGCAAAAAGAAGAATGCCCTCTATGAAGATATCACGCTGGTGATCAATGTGGGCGAGCATTTCCGGGATGACGCCTATATCGCCGATCTGATGGCCCAGGTGCGCAAAATCAACGGCGCCCTGCCCTCTGTCAAGCGGGTTACCCGGGTGCTGACCACCCCGGAAAAATTCCAGACTGCCGCGGGCATCAAGGTCAAGCGGCTGGCGCTGAAAAAGGCCATTGAAGAAAACAAGATGGCCTACCGGGATATTGATTTCAACCACAAGAGCGAAGCCGCCGTGGAAGAAAAGCCCCTGGTGCAGGAAGAAAAAATTCCCTCCGATCTGCAGATGGAGGAAATCAAGCAGAAGGTTCGCGCCGTATACGCCGAAAGCCTGGATGTTGCGGTGGATCAGGTGGCCGACGACGCCCATTTCATCGATGATCTGGGGGGCGACAGCCTGCAGGTGCTGGGCATGAGCCTGAAGATTGAAGAGCTTTTCAATGTGCTCATTCCCACCGAAGAATACGGCAAATGCACCACCGTCAACGATCTTTCCTCCCTGCTGTATGCCCGCATCCGCGGGGATGTGGCCTATGAAAGTGCCGCGCCCCCGGATGGCCAGGCCGTTACCCCCATCACCCGCTTTGAGGATTCCCCGGAATTCCAGTCCTTTGCCGCCCGTCAGGAAGCGCTGCTGGGCAGCGGGATGGAAAATCCCTATTTTGTCACCCATGATTCGCCCCTGCTGGATACCTCCAATATGGCGGGCCAGAAGGTGCTGAATTTTGGCAGCTACAATTACGTGGGCATGTCCGGCCGGCCGGAAACCAAGGAAGCGGCGAAAAAGGCCATTGATCTGTACGGCACCTCTGCCTCCGGCAGCCGTCTGCTGGCCGGCGAAAAGAGCCTGCACGGCGAGCTGGAAAAGGAAATCGCCGATTGGAAGCATACCGAAACGGCCCTGGTGCTGGTGGGCGGCCATTCCACCAATGTGACCTGCGTGGGAAATTTCTGCGGCAAGGGCGATCTGATCGTCTATGACGCCATTTCCCATAATTCCATCGAGCAGGGCTGCCGCCTGTCCCAGGCTACCGCCAAGCCCTTCCCCCATAATGATTACAACGCCCTGGAAAGCATCCTGCGCACCCAGCGGCATAAATTCGGCAAGGTGCTTATCGTGATTGAAGGCGCCTATTCCATGGACGGCGATATCGCCCCCGTGCCCGAATTTGTGAAGCTGAAGAAAAAATACGGCTGCTTCCTGATGGTGGACGAGGCCCATTCTGCCTGCGTTATCGGCAAGACCGGCGGCGGTGTGGATGAATACTTCGGCCTGGCCCCCGATGATATCGATATCAAGATGGGCACCCTCAGCAAGGGCATCGGCACCTGCGGCGGATATCTGGCCGGTTCCCGGGCGATCATTGATTATATGCGCTATAATCTGCCCGGCTTCGTTTTCTCCGTGGGCATTTCCCCGCCTCTGGCGGCGGCGTCCCTGGCGGCCATCCGTCTGCTCCGCAGCGATCCCACC
The DNA here is from genome assembly GCA_015056015.1 of Clostridiales bacterium. GTDB lineage: Bacteria > Bacillota > Clostridia > Christensenellales > Aristaeellaceae > RUG563. The sequence goes on along the minus strand of SVHD01000001.1, from coordinate 111,436 downwards.
ATTATGGAACGCATGGCCCGGAATATCAAATGCTTTGTGGATGAGGCCCATAAGCGGCATTTCAATACCTGCCTGGCCGGCGAAACCGCCATTATTCCCGTGCTGGTTGGCAAGGATGAGGACGCATTCCTCCTTTCCAATATGATGCGCGAAAGGGGCGTGTTTGTGCCCCCGGCCGTGTATCCCGCCGTGCCGAAAAATAAGGCGCGCCTGCGCTTCTGCGTCATTTCCGAGCATCAGCCCGAGCAGATCATTGAGGCGCTGGACAAGCTCGTCGAATGTGCCCGGGAAGCCGGCATTCAGCTGCCTGAATAATTGATTATTGCGGGGGAACCATTCTTTGCAGAGCATCGTATACCCAGCGCTGTGCCTGCGTATGCTCTCTGCACCTGCACTCTTGGCCGTTGCCACGTCACAACCCCCTGCGGGTTTGTTTCTGAGAATGGTTCCCACGCGCCCCTCCAAGAAAGCTGCTTGGAAATTTTGAAATTGAATGAAAGCTGCGATGGATTTTTGCTTCACTGGCGTTCAAGCTGATTGAGAAGCGATCAGAAATATCCAGAGCCGGTTTTCTTTGGAAGAGCGAAAGAGGGCCTTTCTTTTTCAAAAGAAAGGCCCTCTCGCAATATATGCCCTCCCGCAATATATATCACATAATTGTTGTATCTTCTGGCGGGGATGTGATATAATGGAAAGGAAGAAAGAAAAAGGAGGCGCTGCGTTTGAAGCGCATTGTATTAACGGGCGGCGGCACGGCGGGGCATGTGACCCCCCATCTGGCGCTGCTTCCTCATTTGCTGGAGGAAGGCTATGAAGTGCATTACATCGGCACTGAGGAGGGCATTGAGCACAAGATGATGTCCCTCCCCGGGGTGACCTATCACGCGGTGAAGAGCGGCAAATTGCGCCGGTATTTTGACTGGAAAAATTTCACCGATCCCTTTAAAGTATTGGCGGGGGCCTTCCAATCCGCCTATCTGATGGGAAAAATCAAGCCTGACGTTTGCTTTTCCAAGGGCGGATTTGTATCCGTGCCTGCGGTGATTGGCGCGTGGCTCCACGGGGTGCCGGTGATTTGCCATGAAAGCGATCTTACCCCCGGCCTGGCCAATAAAATTTGCTCCAAATTCGCGAAAAAGATTGCCACTACTTTCCCTGAATGCGCCAAAGCCCTGGGGGAAAAGGCGGTCTGCACCGGCACGCCCATGCGGCCCGAGCTTTTTTCCGGTACCCGGGAAAAGGGGCTCGGTCTTTGCGGCTTTACCGGGGAAAAGCCCGTATTGATGATGATGGGCGGTTCCTCCGGCGCCCAGAGCGTGAATAAGGCCCTGCGGGAAGCCCTGCCCCGGATTCTGGAAAAGATGGATGTATTGCATATTACCGGCAAGGGCAATCTGGATGAAAGCCTGAGCACCCTGCCCGGCTACACCCAGTTTGAATTCCTTTCCGATGAATTGCCCAATGCCCTGGCTTGCGCCGATTTCGTGCTTTCCCGGGCGGGGAGCAATGCCCTTTGCGAATTCCAGGCGCTGAAAAAGCCCATGCTGCTGGTGCCCTATCCCAAGGGGGCCAGCCGCGGCGACCAGATTCTGAACGCCGAAAGCTATCGCGCCCGGGGGCTTTGCCATGTGCTGCTTCAGGAAAATATGACCGCCGATACCCTCTATGCCGCCCTTGAAACGCTGATGGCGGAAAAGGATCAGCTGGTGGAAAATCTGAAAAATGCGCCCCCTGCCGATGGCACCATGGCAGTGCTTCAGATGATTCACGAAGCGGAAAAGAAATAATTTGATTCATCGGGCCGCCCGGCTGCACTGCGGCGGCCTTTTCTGATGCTTATGACAGGGGGAATGATGTATGCATGAAAGCGTATTGCGTCCCTGGGAATATTTTGTAAAGCCGTTTCCCATTACGGATCAGGTATATTATGTGGGCAATCGCTGGGTGGGCAGCTTTTTGATTGATACGGGGGACGGGCTGCTGCTGATTGACTGCGGCATGCCCCAGACCCTGTATCAAGTTCTGGAAAATATCCGCGCGCTGGGCTTTGACCCTAAGGATATTCGCACAATTCTGATCACCCATGCCCATTATGATCACTGCGGCGGTGCAGAGGCCATGCGGCAGTATACGGGGGCGAAACTGTATATGGGCCGGGAGGATGCGTATTTTGTTACGGAAAGGCCGGAATTGATGCTGGCCGATGCGGCCACCTGCCCGCCCTTCCAGGCAGATTATTTCTATGAAAAGGATACGCCCGTCTGCCAGGGGAATATTTCCATTCTTCCCGTGCATACCCCCGGGCATACGCCGGGTACCTATTCCCTCTTTTTTGACGCCACGGTGCAGGGAAAAACGGTGCGCTGCGGCATGCACGGCGGCCTGGGCTTTAATACGATTGATGATGAATTCCTGGAAGAATATCATTTGCCCAAATCGCTGCGCCGGGATTATTACGAGAATCTGCTGCGGATGCGGGATTGGCCGGTGGACATGGCTATCGGATCTCATCCGGGCGTGGTGAAGATGCTGGAAAAGCAGGCGGAAAGAAAGCCCGGGGAAAATCCCTTCCTGGGGCAGGATGAATGGAAAAACCTGATGGATCGCACCATCAAAAAATTCCAGGATACCTTTGGTATCCCGGAATAAGGAGGATACATATGCGGCTGGGATTGAGTTCTTATTCTTTGGACAGAGAAATTGAAAACAAAAAAATGACCCTGTTTGAGGTCATGGATTTTGCGGCGGCCCAGGGGGCGGAATGTATGGAATTGGTGCCCTTTGCCTTCCGCTTTGACGATGAAAAAACGGGAAGCATCGATTTTTCCGCCATCGCGCAAGCCAGAAAATATGCCCGGGATGCGGGCCTTGCCCTTTGCAATTATTCCGTGCTGGCGGATTTTTGCAAGGAGGGGGAAGAACTGGAAAAGGAAATCGCCCGCATCTGCCATGAGGTGGATATCGCAGCGGAATTGGGCGTGCCCCGGATGCGCCATGACGTATGCGCCTTCCGCAGACCCCAGGCGAAAAATACCCTTTCCGATTTTGAAATCTGGCTGCCGGTGATGGCGGAGGCCGCCCACCGGGTATGCGAGCATGGGAAAAAGCGGGGCGTGAAGACGCTGATTGAAAACCACGGCTTTTTCGCCAACGGCTGCGACCGGGTGGAAAGAATTATGCAGAAGGTTGACCATGAAAATTATGGGTTGCTGCTGGATACGGGCAATATCGTCTGCGTGGATGAGGACGCCTCGGTGGCGGCAAAAACCCTGGCGCCCATTACAAAAATGGTGCATCTCAAGGATTTTTATATCCGCACCCGGGATCCCGGGGACGCCACCCAGTTTGACTGCGCGGGCAGCTGGTTCCGCTCCCGGGGCGGGAAATATCTGCGGGGCGCCATTCTGGCCCAGGGCGATCTGGATATGTATGCCGTGCTGGGCGCGCTGAAAAATTCTGGCTATGACGGGGATATCGTCATTGAATTTGAGGGACTGGAGGACGCCAAATACGCCTCCGCCGTCAGCCTGCAGAATGCCCGGCGCATCTGGGTGGAATGATGATTATTTCTGTACCTTCAGCAGGGATCGGTATCGGCTGGGCGGCATGCCCTGATGGGCGGAAAAAAAGCGGGTCAGATAGAATTGATCGCAAAAGCCCAGGCTTTCCGCAATCTGTCCGATGGTCATATCCGTTCCGGTGAGCAGCCGCCCGATTTCCTGGGCGAGCATTTCATCAATATATCGGCCAAGGGGCATGCCGTATTCCTTGCGGAAGCGCTTGGTCAGCGTGCTTTCGGAAAGGGAAAGGATGGCGGCAATTTCCGGAATGCTCAGGGAAGAGCGCATGTTTTTCCGCACCGTCATAAACACGCTTTCCAGAAATGGCGAGCGGGGATTCAGCAAATGATTTTCCAGCCCGGCCTGGGCAATCAAAAAGCACAGATCGCTTTCAATCTGCCGCTGCAGTAATGCCAGCGGCAGATATTCTTTGGAAAGATAGTTTTGTCCCATTTGCGATGGCGCCTGACGGGCGGGCATTTGCAGGATGCCTTCGCAGCGGGAAAACAGATCGTATCCATCAGTGGTACGGGCGCTGATATGAAAATAGAGCTGGGTCATTTCTGATGGGCAGCGGTAGGAAAGGCTCATTCCACAGGGCAAAAGATAGCAATTCCCGGGCACAAGGGGGATTTCGGTATTCCCTGCCCGGACAAAGCCTTCCCCCTCCAGGATATAATACAGCCTGGAATAAGGGGGACGGGCATGGGATTGATTCCAATCCTGATGCAATTGGGCCAGGCCATGCTCCAGAATGCGGATTTTCAGTGCATCCCACAAAAGCGGCGCCTGAGCGGAGCGAATGATATTCATGATGATTTCTCCATATTTTCGATGGTATCTGCATGGCAATTTTTTTCAAATAATATTATACTCTTTTTAAAGAATGCAATCAATACACAGGAGGGAAAATTCATATGAGCAGCTATGTAACGCGCAAGACCCCCGGCGATACTTCCTGGTTTGTGGCCGATCGCTTCGGTATGTTTATCCATTGGGGGCTGTATGCGCTCCCCGCCCGGCACGAATGGATCAAGAACCGGGAATGCATTCCGGAAGAAAAATATCAGAAGTATTTTGAGCATTTCGATCCCGATCTCTATGACGCCAGGGCTTGGGCCAAGGCTGCCAAAGCGGCGGGCATGAAATATGCCGTGCTCACCACCAAGCATCATGAAGGCTTCTGCATGTTCGATTCCAAATTCACCGATTACAAATGCACCAATACCCCTGCCGGCCGGGATCTGGTGAAGGAATATGTGGACGCCTTCCGGGCGGAAGGGCTGAAGGTGGGCTTCTATTATTCCCTGATCGACTGGCATCATCCCCATTTCACCATTGATGTGCTCCATCCCCGGCGCAATGATCCCGACGCCTTTGAGCAGAATCAGGGCCGGGATATGAAAATCTATGCCCAGTATATGCGGGATCAGGTGACGGAATTGCTCACCAATTATGGCAAGATCGATATTCTCTGGTTCGATTTTTCCTATCCCAACCGCGATCCGCTGCCCGGCCGGGAATGGATGAAGGGCAAGGGCAGGGAAGACTGGGAATCCGAAAAGCTCATCGCCACCGCCCGCGCCCTGCAGCCCAATATCATGATCGATAACCGGGCCGATCTGGAGCAGGATCTGTGGACGCCGGAGCAGTATCAGGTTACCGAGTGGGTAAAGCACAAGGAAACCGGCGAGCTGGTTACCTGGGAGGCTTGCCAGACCTTCTCCGGCTCCTGGGGCTATCACCGGGATGAAAGCACCTGGAAATCCCCCGAAATGCTGATCCGCATGCTGGTCAATACCGTATCCCTGGGCGGCAATCTTTTGATGAATGTGGGGCCCACGGCCCGGGGCGAATTTGACGACCGGGCCAAGAATGCCCTGGCCGTTTACGAACGCTGGATGCATTTCAATTCCCGGGCTATTTACAATTGCACCATGGCGGAGCCCGAAATTTTAAAGACCCTGCCCGCCGATTGCCGCTATACCCAGTCCCGGGATGGCAAGCGCCTGTATTTGCATCTGTTCGCCTATCCCTTCGGGCATCTGGAAATCCGGGGCCTGGCGGGCAAGGTGGATTATGCCCAGTTCCTCCACGATGGCAGCGAAATCCTGATGGAGGAAGGCAAGGTCAATCATTTCTCCGAGGGTGCCAGCCAGGCGGATGATCTGCTTGTGCTCAATCTGCCCCACGTCAAGCCTGATATGCTCGTCCCCGTCATCGAGCTGTTCCTGAAGTAAGGAACGGGAGCGGTGAGGGATATTTGCGGGAGGATGCTTTTGTGTCAAAAGCACCCTCCCGCACCCTCCCGAAAACCGATTCTGGATTTTGCCGGTCTGTTTCTAATCATCCTGTGTGCCAGTGGCGCAATATGAAACATTATCGTTTCCTTTTTTGTGGCACTGGCACGCAAGTTGATAAAATCGCAGTTGAAATATCCAGTATAACTTTCTTGGAGGGGTGCGGGGAGGCCTTCTTTGGTTACAAAGAAGGTCTCCCCGCAATATTTCTTCGCCCGTCCCACCTTGACACGATTTGGGAAATGGGATAAGATGGGGGAGAAGAAAAAAGTCCTTTGGGGACGAAAAAATGAACGTGAAAAAGGAGAGCGAATCAATATGAGAATCGGCGTATCCTCTTACAGCTTCCGCAAGTATATGCAGCAGACCGGCGCCAATTATTTTGAAATCTGTGACAAGGCCAAGGAACTGGGCTTTGACGCCATCGAATTTATCGGCCTTTCCCTGGATGTGCAGAAGGCAGAAAGCGTGGAAGCGCTGGCCCTGGAAATCAAGGATTATTGCGCCAAGATCGGCCTGCCCATCGCCGCCTATACCGTGGGCGCCGATTTCCTGAATCACGAAAACGAACTGGAAACCGCGAAAAAGAATGTGGATATCGCGGCGCTGCTGGGCGCGCCGGTTTATCGCCATGATGCGTTCTGGAAGCTGCCCGAGGGCATGACCTGGCGCCAGGGCGTGGAAAAGGTGGCCCCCCTCATTCGTGAATTGACCATCTATGCCGAAAAGAAGGGCGTGCGCACCTGCACTGAAAACCACGGCATGATCATGCAGGAAGCCGAGCGCGTGGAAGAATTGATCCGCACCGTCAATCATCCCAATTACGGCTGGCTGGTGGATATGGGCAATTTCCTCTGCGCGGATGATAATCCCCTGCGCGCCGTGCCCATTGCCGCGCCCTATGCCTTCCATGTGCATGTGAAGGATTTCATCTATAAGGCTCCCGACGCCATCGATCCCGGCGAAGGCTGGATTCATACCCGCAACGGCTCCTATATCCGCGGCACGGTGGCGGGCCACGGCGTGGTGCCCATTGCCTATTGCCTGAAGGTGCTCAAGGATTCCGGCTATGACGGCACTGTTTCCTATGAATTCGAAGGCATGGAAGATAACCTGACCGCCCTGGATCTGGCCCAGAAATATATCCGCAAGCTGATTTAACCACACCGAAACGATAAAACCCAGGCAGGGGCTTTCGCAGCCCCTGTACCCCGCGCCAGAGGAGTTCCTCCTCTGGACTCCGGTTTGCGAAAATACTTGGATGGGAAAACGCGGTTATTTCCGCATGAAGCTTTAGGAAAACGATCATTTTAGAAAACGATTGAAATAATTCACGGGCCATTGGAAAACACAAAAACGCCGTGAGAGAAAGCAAGCTTTCTCCTCCGGCGTTTTTTTCGTTTTCCCGGATGCTTTGCATCCGTCAGGCGGCAGAATGCCGCCCGGCCCGTGGAAGTCAATTGTCCATTTGATGCATATTCTAACAAACGGCAAAACATCCACCCCGTGGAAGTCGATGCGTTCCTTGCGTTACAGCGGGAAATTGTTGTTAGAAAATCATCGCTTGTTCCGCTGCCGGGTCCAGGGACAAGTGTCCCTGGTTCGGGGTATGGGGTTGAATAAGTCCCATACGTTTCCCAAGTATCACTGGTACACAAACGATTCTGTGGCAGCCAGCAATATCCAGTACAGCTTTCTAGGGGAGGGCGTGGGAGGGGCATTCTTTGGCTTCAAAGAATATCCCTCCTGCATATAAATTTCTTTCCGAACACCTCTTGACAAATAATACTATGTAATATATAGTATTATGCGTGAGGTGATAATCCATGGATGCACAGCTGAAACGCGGTATGATCGAGGTATGTATTTTATCTATTCTGACCCGGGGGGATTCCTACGGCTATCAATTGATCAAGGATATTGAGCCGATTATGGCGCTTTCCGAATCCACCCTGTATCCCGTTTTGCGCAGGCTGGAGGCGGCCGATTGCCTTTCCGTCTATTCGGTGGAGCATAACAGCCGCCTGCGGAAATATTACGCCATTACGGATACCGGGCGGCAAAGAATCGCAGACTTTTTAAAGGAATGGGAAGAGGTAAACCGGGTATACGATTTTATTGTGGAGGTAAACCACCGTGCGTAACAATCGTTCTTTGGAAAAATTTTCTCCTGTAAGGAAACATCCCTTTCTGCCCGGCAGCTGGCAGCGGGAAACCTATTCCATCTATGCCCTGGGTTTGCTCCGGGATATCCGAAAAGAGAAGGAGGAAAACGAAAGATGACCCGCACGGAATACATTCGTCAGCTGATGGAGGAATTATCTTTCCTGCCGGAAGAAAATCGTCGGGAGGCCACTGCCTTCTACATGGAAATGCTGGATGACCGGATGGAGGATGGCATGGAGGAAGCGGAGGCCGTAGCCGCCATGGAAAATCCCAGAGAAATTGCCCGCCGCATCCGGGAAGAAGGGGGCTTTGAGGAAGAAAAGCAGGGGGATATCCTGCAATCCGCCATGGCCCTGGCCGATCGGGCCATCCGGATGGCCGGGGAGGCAGTGGAAAAGGCCCGGATCAGCGAAACCGTGGAAAAGGCTCTGCATGATGTGGAAAAAATGCAAGAAACCAGCAGCGGCAGGCAGGGGGATTACGAAGAAAAAACCTTTTCCGTGGATGCTTCGGCGATTCGCGCCATCTGTCTGGAGGCGTCCAATATGCCCATCCGCATCCTGCCCAGCGAAGACGCGCAGATCCATCTGACCTATTACACCTGCGACCGGGATCGCTATGAAGCCGGAGTGGAGCATACCGCCGGCATGGAAAACGGCACGCTGTTTTTGCGGCATATGGGCCGCAGTTCCTCCGGTTCCTTCCGCTTTTCCTTTAATTTCGGCTGGGTTTCCAAGCCCATTGCTCCTACCGTTCGCTTGCGGATTCCCCGGGACGCCCTGGTGGATCTTTTTGCCGAAACCAGCAATGCATCCATCAAGGCGGAGGGCCTTTGTGCCCTGTGCGAAACCATTCTGTATACCAGCAACGCCCGGATTGCCCTGGAAAATGCCAGATGCAAAACCCTGGATATCCGAACCAGCAATGCCCGGATTGCATTGACGGAAGTGGAGGCTAAGGGTCTTGTGCAGGGGAAAACCAGCAATGGCCGCATCGTTACCCAGAATCTTTCCTGCAACGGAAAAATTGATCTGACCACCAGCAACGGCAGGATTGAAGCGGATATTCTGAAGGCGCAGGAAATTGCCCTGCGCACCAGCAATGCCACGCTTTCCGCCCTCCTGCCCGGCCGGCAGCAGGATTGGCAGATTGAAAGCGGCACCAGCAATGGGAAAAATAACATGCCCAAATTCCAGGCCGGGGAAAAGCCCCTGCATATGCATACCAGCAATGGCAGCCTGCAGGCGGATTTCAGGGAATAAAAGAAGGATAGAAAAATAAACGGGAGGGTGCTTTTGACATAAAAGCACCCTCCTGCAATATTTTCCCGTTTTGGTCGCGGGGGCTGCGCCGGTCCCTGCCGCATCAACGGCAGCTTATTGAATTTCCGTATTCCGGGTCATGATGCCCTCCCGGTCGGCGGCGGAAAGGATGGGCATTTCCTTCAGGCAGGTCAGCCGGCTCAGGGATACCTCATAGGCCACCCGGGTCACGACGGTGCCGTCGGGCATCTGCTTCTGGTATTCCCGGCTCTGGAATCTGCCCTGCACCTCCAATTTATCCCCAACGGCCAGCTGGGCGGCATAGCGGGCGGTGCGTCCCCAGGCGATGCAGGGGATATAATCGCTTTTGCCAAAGGCCCGGTTTACGGCCAGCATCAGATCGGCAATTTCCCGGCCAAAGGGGGTGGTGCGGAAGGCGGGGGGCTTGCAGATGGCGCCGGTCAGATGAATGATATTGGGGTTTTCCGCTTCATCCGGGGGCATCAGCCGCTGGGCAAAGGCGGTCAGCAGCAGCCGGCCCGCGCCGCCCATCACCTTATTATAGGATCGCAGCTGCCCTGAAATGCAAAGATGCACCCCGGGGGATACCTGGCTGTTCATCAGCCGTTCGCTGATGGTGACGGGCAAAAGATCCTGGGCGCCGGAAAGCCGGGGAACCCGCAGATCCAGCCGGTAAAAATGTTCGCCGAATACCTCGTGATCCAGGGTGGGCGGCGTTTCGATGACGCCGCAAAGGCACAATTGATTATTTTCCGTATCCATGGTTTCTCTACACCTCCGGTACTGTTGTGGCGGCAGGATGCTGGCGCCCCTGCACGTCGATGGTGGTTTTCCCAGGCAGCAGGATCTGGGAAATGGGAACAATTTTGAAGCCCTGCTCCTGATAGCTTTTGAGAATGGCGGGCAGCGCATCCAGGATATATTTGGAATCGTTGTGGAAGAGGATGATATCGCCGCTTTTCACGTTCCGGGTGCTTTTTTCAATCAATTCCTTCACGCCCCGGTTTTTCCAGTCCAGGGAATCCACGCTCCACTGGATCACCTCATATCCCGCTTCCCGGGCGGTGAGCACCACCTCATTATCGTAATCCCCGTAGGGCGGACGGAAGAGGGTGGGCCTTACGCCGGTGATTTTTTCCGCTTCATCGCTCATAACGGTCAATTCGTGCAGAATCTGCTCCCGGCTGAGCTTGCTCATCTGGGGATGGGAGGTGGAATGATTGCCGATTTCGTGACCCCGATCGGCAATTTCCCTGACCAGATCAGGGAAGCGCTGGGTCCAGATATCCACGAGGAAAAAGGTGGTTTTCACGCCGTATTCATCCAGAATATCCAGAATTCTTTGGGTCTGATCTCCGCCCCAGGCGGCGTCAAAGCTGATGGCGATCACATTGTCATTCCGCGCTACGCAGTAAACGGGCAATTCCCTTTTCCGGGCCACCACCTCTGCGCTGCGCACGCCGGAAATATAGATGCAGCTCAGGGCGCAGAAAAGCACGATGGCGGAGAGCGCGCCCGCTGTCCATCTCGTTTTTTCCTTTTGTGGTGTGGCGGGCGGTATTTGCTTGATCATGGATATGCCCCTCCTTCCTGCCAGCATCCTATGCGGCGAAAACGGAAAATAGAAGGGCATTTTTGATCGGCGGCAATGCCGTCCGCTTTGATAATATATGCGCGGAAAAAAGGATTTATGCGGCGCCGATTTTGTCTTCTTTTGCGATGGCGGCCGGAAAGCACGCTTTCTTCGTTTCCGGGCAAGGAATTGCTTTAAAAATTGCGGAAAATATGATACAATAGAAAAAAATACGAGGAGGAATTGATGATGGCACATGAATTGAAGGCCCGCGGCGAAATGGATCCCCGCTGGCAGTGGAAATTGGAACACATTTTTGAAACCGAAGAAGCCTTTGAGGCGACCATGGAAGAAGCCAAGAAGGATATTGAAGAAATGAAAAAATGGCAGGGCCGGGTGCATGAAGATCCCCGCCGGGCCATCCGTGATTCTTTTAACGGCTCTTTGAAGATCGAGCGGCTGATGGCCTATGCCAGCATGCATAAGGATGAAGACAGCGGCGATCCCGTACGCCAGGCCCGCGCTGCTAAGGTGCAGACCCTGATCGTGGCGGCCTCCAGCGCTTCTGCCTTCTTGGATCCCGAGCTTCTGGCCCTGCCCGATGAAAAGCTGCAGGAAATGATCAATGATCCCGATTTTTCCGATTACAGCGAAATGCTGCGCGGCCTGATCCGGCAAAAGCCCCATACCCTGCCTGCGGAACAGGAAGCCCTGCTCGCCGCCGCGGGGGATGTGATGCGCGCGCCCAATGAAATCTTTGGCATGTTCAATAATGTGGATGTGCCCTTCCCCGAAGTGACCATGGAAGACGGCACCAAGGCCAAATTGACCCATGGCAATTACGGCCCCCTCATCCGCAGCAAGAATCGGGAAATCCGCAAGGAAGCCTTTGAAGCCATGATGGGCGCCTATAAGAATTTCTCTTCCACCCTCACCGCCATGTATGCCGGTTCCGTCAAGGGCGATTGCTTTAGGGCCAAGGTGCGCCATTATGATTCCGCCCGCCAGGCCTCTCTCTATCCCCATGAAATTCCCGAAACCGTGTATGATAATCTGCTGGCCGAAGTGGACGCCGCCCTGCCTGCCCTGAATGAATATATGGAAATCCGCAAGGCGCAGCTGGGCGTGGATGAACTGCATCTTTATGATCTGTATGTGCCCATGATCAACGACTACGATATGAAGATGAGCTTCCCCGAAGCCTTTGATCTGGTCTGCGAAGGGCTCAAGCCTCTGGGCGAAGAATATATCGCCAAGCTGAAGGAAGGCTATGAAGGCGGCTGGATTGACGTATACGAGAATAAATCCAAGCGTTCCGGCGCCTACTCCTGGGGCTGCTACGGGGTGCATCCCTATGTGCTGCTGAACCATACCGATGATCTGGGCGGCGCCATGACCCTGGCCCATGAACTGGGCCATGCCATGCATTCCTATCACAGCGATAAGGCCCAGTGCTATGCCAAGGCGGGCTACAGCCTGTTTGTGGCGGAAGTGGCCTCTACCTGCAATGAAGTGCTGCTGATGCGCCATCTGATGGAAAAGCATAAGGATGATAAGAAGGCCGCTGCTTTCCTCTGCAATCAGCTGCTGGAGGAATTCCGCACCACCGTTTTCCGGCAGACCATGTTTGCCGCCTTTGAAAAGGAAGCCCATGAAATGCATGAAAAGGGCGAAGCCCTCACTGCCCAGAGCCTGAGCCAGGTGTATTACGCCCTGAATGAAAAATACTATGGCGGCTGCGTGGTGGATCAGCTCATCGATTGCGAATGGATGCGTATTCCCCATTTCTATCGCAATTTCTATGTATATCAGTATGCGACCGGCTTCTCTGCGGCGGTGGCCATCGCCAACCGGATTCTCAAGGAAGGCGAAAATGCCGTCAAGGATTACAAGAAATTCCTTTCTGCCGGCGGCAGCGTGCCCCCCATTGAAGCGCTGCGCTATGCGGGCGTGGATATGGAAAAGCCCGACGCCGTCCGCGATGCTCTGCAGGTATTTGCCGATACCGTCAAGCAGATGAAGGAGCTTGTCAAATAAATGCGTATCCTGTTTATCGGGAATTCATTTACCTATGTGAATGATCTGCCGGATATGGTGAAGCATCTGCTTTCCTGCGAAACCGCCGGCGTCGTTCGCGGAGGCGCTTATCTGCGGGATTTTTGCAATCCCGCAGATGAGCTGTACGGCAAACTGGAAGCGGCCCTGACCCAGGAAAAATGGGATTATGCCGTGATTCAGGAGCAAAGCTTCAACGCCGTGGGCAATCGGGTGGATTTCCTGAAGTACGCCAGCATTCTTTGCGCACGGGTGCGCCACGCCGGGATTCAGCCCGTATTCTATTCCACCTGGGCCTACAAGGAAGGCAGTGATAAGCTGAAGAATACCGGCCGTTCCTATGCGGAAATGGACCGGCTGCTGGCGGAAGCCTATCAGGTGGCCGCCAGGGAAAATGATGCGCTGCTGGCCCCGGTGGGAAAATATTTCACCCAGATGCGGGATCAATATGATCTGTATTGGCCGGATGGCTATCATCCGACGCCCATGGCCACATTTCTGGCCGCCTGCGTGATTGCCCGCACCATTACCGGGGGCGGGCCTCTCAGCGCCTGGACGGCGGGAGGCGTACGGGAAATCGTATGCGCTGCCATGCGGGGGGCGACCCGGAATGAAAAACGCCCCAACCGGCAGGCGGCCTTTGAGGGAAGCGGGCGGTTTCTGAAGGGAAATCTGCATAGCCATACCACCCGCTCCGATGGCCGCCTGACCCCGGAAACCACCATTCGCCAATTTGCCCTGAAGGGCTATGATTTCCTGGCGCTGACCGATCATAATATTTATAATTTTCAGCATTATGCCCCGGAAACGGGCATGCTTATCATTCCCGGCATGGAGGTCAATGCCGATCTTCCCGGCCCCGGGCGGCACTGCGTCCATATGATCGTGATGGGCCCGGAAGCGGAAAAAAACGGCTTTTCCCAGGATCAGAAATTCAAATATGGGAAGCTGGAGCAGATCAGCGACGCCCAGGCGATGATCGATGAAGCCTTGAATGCGGGCAATATGGTGGTTTACAATCATCCCGAATGGAGCGGTACCCCCGCCCATGAAATCGCGGAGCTGCAGGGTTTTTCCCTGATGGAAATCTGGAATTCCAACAATGTATTCCGGATGGGCCTGGACGCCCATGCCGCCTACTGGGATGAATTGCTCTGGATGGGCCGGAAAATCTATGGCGTGGCGGCGGATGACGCCCATAATCCCCAGCATAACTGCAATGGCTATGTGATGGTGCGGGCGGAAAAGAATCTGGATTCCATTCTGGAAGCGCTGCAAAAGGGCGCATTCTATGCTTCCTGCGGCCCGGAAATCCATGATTTCTTTGTTCAGGATGGCGTGGCTACGGTGCTCTGCTCCCCGGCGAGCAAGGTGCGCTTCCGCAGCTTCCACTTCCCCTACGAGCAAGTGACGGGCGACGGCCTGACCGCCGCTACAATGGAAATCGTGCCGGGTACCAAATATATCCGGGCGGAAGTTGAGGACGAAAAGGGCCGCGTAGCCTGGACCAATCCCATATTCTTTGAGGAATAACGAAAGAAGGGGTATTATGATGATTCGTCAAGCTGCCTTTGAGGGAAACCGCAAAATGCTCAAGGGCAATCTTCATTGCCATACCACCCGCTCCGATGGGCAGGGAAAGCCCGATGCGGTGATCCGCCAGTATGGCCATATGGGCTATGATTTTCTGGCCCTTACCGATCATAATTTCTATAATAAAGAAAATTTTGCCCCCGAATCCGGCGTGCTGATTATTCCCGGTATGGAGCGCCACGGCACTTTCGGCCATCCCCGGGTGCATTGCGTGCATGTGGTGCATGTGGGCCCGGAAACCGGAAACGGTTTTGAGCAGGACCAGCGCTTTGAAAACCTGAAGCTCACCACCACGGCGGATGCTCAGCCCATCATTGATCTGGCGCATGAAGCCAATAATCTGCCCATCGTCTGCCATCCTGAATGGAGCGGCACCGGCGCTTCCGAATTGGAAGGAATGCAGAATTTCTCCCTGATGGAAGTATGGAATACCGGCTGCGCCATGGAGCATTGCCTGGATATGAACGCCCCCTATTGGGATGAGCTTCTGTGCCATGGCCGGAAGATTTTCGGCGTGGCTACCGATGACGGCCACGGGGTGCATCAGCATGGCCACGGCTACATTCGGGTGAATGCGGAAAAGAATACCGATTCGATTCTCGAAGCCTTGAAAAATGGCGCATTCTATGCTTCCTGCGGCCCGGAAATTTATGATTTCTTTGTGGAGGATGGCAAGGCCTATGTGGTCTGTTCTCCTGTTGAGACCATTCGCTTCCGTCATTTCCACGTTCCTTATCGTATGGTGTGCGGCCAGGATATCCAGGCGGCCCAGATTGATGTGATCCCCGGCACCAACTATATCCGCGCCGAAGTAATTGATAAGGATGGCCGCAAGGCCTGGACCAACCCCATCTTCCTGGATGTGTGAAAGGAGAAATAAACATGGCTGATTGTCTGTTCTGTAAAATCATTGCGGGGGATATTCCCTCTGCCAAGGTATACGAGGATGAATACTGCTATGCCTTCCGGGATATCGCCCCTCAGGCGCCCACCCATATTCTGGTGGTTTCCAAGGAACATGTGCAGAATGTAAAAGAGGCGGCGGAGCTTTCCGACGCCGCCCTGGCCGCCATCATCCGGGCCATCGGTAAAATTGCCGAGCAGGAAAAGCTGGAAAAGGGCTTCCGCGTGGTCACCAATTGCGGCCCCGACGCCTGCCAGAGCGTCAATCATCTGCATTTTCATATCCTGGGCGGCCGCCAGATGGCCGACCAGATGGCATGAATGGGATAATTTTTTCCTCTCCAGCGAGCAAAGTGTAAAAACATTTTTTAGATTTCAAAAAAATATTGACGCACCCGGCGGAAAGCGGTATAATACAGGCACGGTCGCCATCCGCCGTCAATCGGCGTCGCGCCGTGGAAACGGTGCTGTTTCAGGCGAGATGCGCGAAGGGAGGGAAAACAAGTGTCTGAGGTTCATGTCAACAAAAACGAGTCTTTGGAAAGCGCT
Organism: Clostridiales bacterium; assembly: GCA_015056015.1. Taxonomy (GTDB): domain Bacteria; phylum Bacillota; class Clostridia; order Christensenellales; family Aristaeellaceae; genus RUG563. The sequence continues at coordinate 95,454 of SVHD01000001.1, read as the reverse complement.
CTCAAGCGGTTTAAGCGTCAGTGTGCGCGGGCTGGGGTGCTGGCTGAAGTTCGTAAGCGCGAACATTACGAAAAGCCCAGCGTAAAGCGCAAGAAGAAGGCGGAAGCCGCTCGCAAGCGGAAGTATTGATCCGTCCCCAATGAGATCGTCCGGGATTTATTTCCCGGACGGTCTTTTTTTCTTTCTTCCGGAAAGCGCTATACTTTTCTTGCAAAATATAGTATAATAAACATCGACTATCCATGGGAGGAATATGCCGTATGAAAACCGAGGAATTTCTGCGCCAGGTAACGGCGCTTCCCGGCGTGACGGGCAATGAACGGAAAGCGGCGGAATTCATCGCCGAAGCCTTCAGGCCCTATGTGGATGAGGTGGAAATCACCCCCCTCAACTGCGTCATCGCCCACAAGAAGGGAAATGGCCCCAAGGTGCTCATCTGCGCCCATCTGGACGAGATTGGCATGATGGTATCAAAAATTGAAAAGGATGGCTGCCTGCGGCTGCAAAGCGTGGGCGGCGTGGATCCCCGGGTGCTGCCGGGCATGCGGGTGCGCGTCTTTGCCAGGGAAGGCGAGCTCATGGGCGTTGTGGGCGCCACCCCGCCCCATCTGCTCAAGGATGCGGATCGCAAAAATAATTACACCTTTGAAACCCTCTTTGTCGATATGGGCATGCCGGCGGAGGAAGTGGAAAAGAGGGTATCCGTTGGCGATACCGTATGCTTTGAAGCCCGGTATGTGGAACTCAAAAATGGCCGGGTGGCCACCAAGACGGCGGATGACCGGGCCTGCGTTGCCATCATGCTGCGCACGGCGGAGCTGATGCAGAAAATGCAGCACAGCGCCGATTTGTATTTCGTTTCCACCTGCCAGGAGGAAATCGGCTCCTACGGCGCGCTGGTATCGGGCTTTTCCATCGCCCCGGATTACGGCGTGGCCTTTGACGTGACCCATGCCGATACCCCCGGCGCCCCCAAAAACAGCACCCACAAGATTGATTCGCTGGTGGCGGCCAAGGGCCCCTTCATTCATCCCTATCTGGAAAAGAAGCTGGAAGAGGCCGCCCATGAAAATGGCGTTTCCCTGCAGACCGCTATTGATCCCCGGGCCACCTACACCGATGCGGATGAATTATCCCTCTCCCGGGCCGGTGTGCCCACCGTTTTGCTCTCCCTGCCCCTCAAGTATATGCATACCAATGTGGAAACTTTCGATATGCATGCGCTGACCGAGGGCGCGCGGATGCTGGCCCATTATCTGGCTGCCGTGGACGAAAGCTGGGAGGATGAATTATGGATCTGAAAACCTTATGCGAAATGAACGGCGCTTCCGGCGATGAGCGGGAAGTGCGCAAGGCGCTTCTGGAGGCCGCAAAGCCCCTTTGCAGCCATGTGAAGATTGATCGCATGGGCAATGTGATCGCCTATAAAAAGGGCAAGGGCAATGGCAAGCGCCATGTGCTCTTCAGCGCCCATATGGATGAAATCGGCTTTATCATCATCAATGCCACGGAAGATGGCCTGCTGCAGTTCAAGCCCATCGGCGGGGTGGATCCCCGGGTGGCGGTGAGCAAATATGTGGTGGTAGGCGAAAAGAAGGTCAAGGGCGTGATCGGCGCGCTGGCCATCCATCTGCAGTCTGCCGATGACCGCAAGCGGGTGCTGGGCTACGATAATCTGTTCATCGATATCGGCGCCAAGGATAAGGATGAGGCCCTGCGGGAATGCCCCCCCGGCTCCTTCGTCTATTACGATAATGATTATCAGGAATTCGGCATGGGCTCTGTGGTGGCCAAGGCCCTGGATGACCGGATTGGCTGCTACAATCTTCTGCGGATTCTGGAAGGCGAATATGAAGCCGATATTACCTGCGCTTTCGTGGTGCAGGAGGAAGTGGGCCTGCGCGGCGCCACCGGCGCTGCCTTTGCCTCCGACGCGGATACCGTGATCGTGCTGGAAGGCACCACCGCCGGCGATATGGGGGATGTGGATCCCGTGCGCCGGGTATGCGAACCGGGCCTGGGCGTATGCGTTTCCTTCATGGATAACGCCTCCATCGCCAACCGTGAATTGTATAAAGAATTGATGGATCTGGCCCAGGAAAAGGGCATTGCCCATCAGGTGAAGCGGGGCGCCACCGGCGGCAATGACGCCGGCGCCTATCAGCGGGGCAAGGAAGGCAAGCGCACCTGCGTGCTCTCCGTTCCCTGCCGCTATATCCACGGCCCCAGCTCCGTTGTCAAGCTTTCCGATATCGAAGCCCAGTATGAGCTGGCCAAGGCATACGCGGAACAGGCGTGAGCGGATGTGGAGACGGGGGATATTTGCGGGAGGAGGCTTTTGAAAAGCATCGCATACCCTGCGCTGCGCTTGCGTATGCTCCTTGCTTCAGCAATGATGGCGCTTACCGCGTCACAAACCCTCTGGGTTTGCTCCTGAGTCCTCTCCCGCACCCACCCAAAGAAAACCGGCTCGGGAAGATATTGATGGTCGTGAAAGCGGCGATGTGCCCGCGTTAATAAGAAACATTTGAAAGTGTGAGCAGTCTTCAAGGAAGGTTGATGGCTGTAAAAAAATACAGGAGGTTTTGGCTATGCTGTTTGATACGTTGAAAACCATGCTGGCTGCCTTTGGCCCCACGGGTCAGGAAGGCAAGGTTGCGGAAGAAGTGAAAGCGCTGCTCCAGGACAAAGTGGATGGCATGAAGATGGATGTGATGGGCAATCTGATCGTGGAAAAGAAGGGCCGGGAAAACGGCAAGACCATCATGTTTTCCGCCCATATGGATCATATTGGCCTGGTGGTTACGGATATTGAAGAAACCGGCTATCTGCGTGTAACCAACGTGGGCGGCATTTCCCTGGAAATGACCAAGACCCGCCACGTGGTCTTCGGCAACGGGGTTGAGGGCGTTGTGGTTTGCCAGCCCACCAAGGGCGAAACTGCGGGCCTGCAGCATCTGTTTGTGGATATCGGCGCGGAAGACAAGGCCGATGCGCTTTCCAAGGTCAATCTGGGTGACGTTTGCGTGTATGCGCCGGATTGCTTCCGGCTGGGCGAGCATCGGGTGGCCTCTCCTGCCATGGATGACCGCTGCGCCTGCGCGCTGCTGGCGGAGCTTCTGATGCAGATTGAAAACCCCGTGAACACCGTTGTGGGCGTTTTCTCCACCCAGGAAGAAGTGGGCCTGCGGGGCGCGAATACCGCTGCCTATCAGGTGGCCCCCGATCTGGGCGTGGCCCTGGATGTAACCGCCTGGGGCGATACCCCCGAAACCAAGCTGCCCGCCGTGAAGCTGGGCGCGGGCGCGGCCATCAAATTTATGGATCGTTCCCATATCGCCACCCCCGTTGTGCGGGATGGGCTGATTGCGGCGGCGGAAAAGGCCAATGTGCCCTATCAGCGGGAAGTGCTGCCCTTTGGCGGCACCGACGGCGCGGCCATTCAGCATTCCCGGGGCGGCGTGCCGGCCGGCACCCTGTCCATTCCCTGCCGCTATGTGCATTCTGCCTGCGAAGTGATCGATATGCGGGATATGGAAAGCGCCCTGGCTATCCTCAAGGAATTTGTGAACGCGAAGTTTTAATAAATACGATATTGATTGCGGGAGGGATATTCTTTGCTGGCCAAAGAATACCCCTCCCGTGCCCACCCCAAGAAAGCCGTCCTGGATGAACGATGGTGATCTGCCGGATCATTATCCAGTGCAGTGGATGGGGATATAAATATAAAAAGCCGCAGGCATGCGGCTTTTTTCTTTTATTCCGTTTTCCAATCCATCAGCACCACGCTGGGATGCTGGGAAAGATCCTCCTTCGTTACCCGGAGCAGGGGGCAGGCAGGGGCGTTTTTCGCGTTCATCAGGGAAAGAAATTCCCGTTCATCGCTGATGGGCCAATCTTCATTGACGCCCGCAGCCTTATAATGCATGGGGATTACCATGCGGGGCGCGATTTTTTCCGTGATTTCTTTGGCCTGGGCGGAATCAATGGTGTAATACCCGCCCACGGGAATCAGCAGAATATCGATTTTCCCCAGGGCTTTCAATTGCCCGGGGGTGATCATTTCCCCCAGGTCCCCCAGATGGGCGATGGAAAGGCCCTCCATTTCGATTTTCATGATCAGGTTGTTTCCCCGCTTGGCGCCCTGCATTTCGTCATGGAAGGCGGGAATGGCGGTGACCGTCACATCCGGGGCGATCATCCATACCCCCTGGCTATCCACGATGGCGGGATTGCCCAGGGCCTTTTTTGTATCGCTGTGATCCCCGTGACCGTGGGAAACGGTTACGGCGTCGCAGCGCATTTTTTTCATGGGATAGCCCACATGATCATCATAGGGATCGGTGAGCAGACAAAATCCGTCCGCCCCCTCCAGACAGAATTCGGAATGGCCGTGATAGCTGATCAGCATGGCTGTTCATTCTCCTTTCCCAGGGGCGCTCAGCGCCGCCAGAATCAGTTTTCCCGCCGCGGCGGGTAAATCCTCCTTTTTCCGCTGCAAACGGGCCAGAAGGGGCGGAAAATGCCGGGAAAGGGCGGTGGGATCATTTCCCTCCAGGCATTTGAGCACAAAGCGGATGGGGAAGAGCGGCTGCTTTTCCGGGGGCACATCCATTTGGGCCAGGCGCCTGGCCAGGGAATAGAGATACAGCGTTTCATCATTGGGGGAATAATCCGTTGTATCCGGAAGATTGCCGATCATTTCCCAGTATTTTTCCGGACTGGCGTCGATATGCGCCAGATCCTTTTCAAGGGTCACGGTAAAGCCGGCCTGCCGGATGGCGCCGCAAATGCTTTCCGTATCCCCGTGCCTTGGAAAATCGCTGATAAAAAGGGCGTCCCCCTGATCCCGACGCAAAAAGCCCCGGGAAATCAGGGGGCGCAATTCATTCCGCCAAAGGGCCAGGGGATTCATGCCCGGCCCCCCGAGGGACAAAAGCGGATTCGCAATTCATGCATGGCGGCATACTGCCCCTGCAGATCCAGTTGGTATTTCAGGTTCACTTCGCCGCTTTCGGCGCTTTCATCCATTTCATATTTCACCTGGGTGGCATATACGCCCATATCCAGCGCGCCAAAGGGGGTATGATAGCAGCCTTCGAAACGGCGGCCCTGCTCAAATACCATGCTGGTGGCATAATCGCCCACCCGCTGCATGGTTACCACGCCCTTTTCCATGGTGAGAATCACGTCATGGCTCTGGCTGTCATCGGGCTGGGTTTCGGTATAATCAATGCGCCAGGCGTCCCTGGTGCCGCAAAAGGTGCCGGTGGTCAATAAACGGACGGTTTCCGGCTGATCGTGCTGATCCGCCTGGGACTGGCCCAATACGGATAAGAGCACCTGCTTTTTTTCCAAATCAATCGCCTCCGATGGTAGTATAGCAGATTCTTCCTTTCCACGCAACAAATGAGCAAAAAGAATCTGCTCCCCGCCCTTTTTGCGCCATATTTTCCGGCAAAAAATGACGGAAAATGAAGAAAAAAAGCCGGGAGAAAACCGGATTGGAAAAAAACAAAAAGAGAATGTAAAATTAACGGCAATAATATTGAAGAAAAGCAGTCCAAAAGCTTCACAAAGAACGGCTTTTGTGCTATAATTATTTCGTGGCGGTATGCCTGTACCGCCGATGCCCAAGGAAAAATGGAGGGTATTATGGCAACGGATTTGGATATGGAAAAACAGGAAAAAATGGCGACCCAGGCCTATGACGAAACCCAGATTCAGGTATTGGAAGGGCTGGAGGCCGTGCGTAAGCGCCCCGGCATGTATATTGGCTCCACCGATTACCGGGGGCTGCATCATTGCGTATATGAAATTGTGGATAACGCCATTGACGAAGCGCTGGCGGGCTATTGCACCGAAATCTTGATCTGCCTGCATAAGGACGGCTCCGTTTCCGTCAAGGATAATGGCCGCGGCTTCCCCGTGGGCATTCATCCCAAGATGGGCCGCCCTGCGGTGGAAGTTTGCCTGACGGTATTGCATGCCGGCGGTAAATTCGGCGGCGAAGGGTATAAGGTATCCGGCGGTCTGCATGGCGTGGGCGCATCGGTTGTAAACGCCCTTTCCCGGCATCTGCGGGTGGAAGTGCGCCAGGACGGCAAAATTTATGAACAGGAATATACCGTGGGCAAGATCGATTATGATCTGCGGGTTATCGGCGAAACCCAGGAAACCGGCACCACGGTGCAATTCTGGCCCGATATCCGTTCCGATGAAAATCCGGGCGGCGTATTCGATCCCGGCATTTCCTTCTCTTTTGATATTCTGAAGGTGCGCATCCGGGAAATGGCCTTCCTCAACAAGGGCATTAAGCTGACGCTCCGGGATGAACGGGGCGAAGAAGTGAATGAACGGGTATTCCATTATGAGGGCGGTATCCGGGAATTCGTGAAATACCTCAATAAGAATAAAGAGGTTTTCTTCCCCGAACCCATTTATGTGGAGGGCGTGAAGAACGATGTTACCGTAGAAGTGGCCATGCAATATAATGACAGCTACGCCGAAAACATCTACGCTTTCGCCAATAATATTCATACCCCCGAGGGCGGCACCCATCTGATGGGCTTCCAGAGCGCCCTGACCCGCGCCATCAACGAATACGGCCGGAAATACAAGATTTTAAAGGACGCCGACGCCAACCTGAAGGGCGAGGATACCCGCGAATCCCTGGCGGCGGTTATTTCCGTCAAGATGCCCGAGCCCCAGTTTGAAGGCCAGACCAAATCCAAATTGGGCAACAGCGAGGTGCGCCCCATCGTGGATTCCCTGGTATCTGAGGGCCTTTCCACCTTCCTGGAGGAAAACCCGGCCATCGCCAAGGGTATTCTGGAGAGGTGCCTGGGCGCCGCCCGTGCCCGGGAAGCCGCCCGCAAGGCCAGGGATCTGACCCGCCGCAAGACGGTGCTGGAATCCGCCTCTCTGCCCGGCAAGCTGGCCGACTGCACGGAGCGGGATCCCTCCAAGTGCGAAATCTTTATCGTTGAGGGCGACAGCGCCGGCGGCAGCGCCAAAACGGGCCGTGACCGGCATTATCAGGCCATTTTGCCCCTGCGCGGCAAGATTCTGAATGTGGAAAAGGCGCGCCTGGACAAAATCCTCATCAATCAGGAAATCAAGAATATGATCACCGCCTTTGGCTGCGGCGTGGGCGATGAATTCAATGCCGAAAAGCTGCGGTATCACCGCATCGTCTGCATGACCGACGCCGACGTGGACGGCGCCCATATCCGTATCCTGATGCTCACCTTCTTCTATCGCTATATGCGGCCCCTCATCGAAAAGGGCTATGTGTATATCGCCATGCCCCCCCTGTATAAGGTGACCAAGGGCAAGCAGGAGCATTACGTTTACAACGATCAGGAATTGCAGGCGCTGCTGGATCAGCTGGGAAGAGAAACCAAGGCGGAAATTCAGCGCTATAAAGGCCTTGGCGAAATGAGCAGCGAGCAGCTCTGGACCACCACCATGAACCCCGAAACCCGCACCATGATGAAGGTGACCATGGAGGACGCCATGGCGGCGGACGAAATCATTTCTCTGCTCATGGGCGACAAGGTGGAGCCCCGGCGCGAATTTATCGAACAGAACAGCGAACTGGCTGTATTGGACTTCTAAGGGAGAAAGATCATGAGCGAGATGAAAGATAGATTGATCCCCACCGACCTGGAACACGAGATGCGCCAATCCTTTATCAGCTATGCCATGAGCGTTATTGTGGACCGCGCCCTGCCTGACGTACGGGACGGTTTAAAGCCCGTGCATCGGCGCATCCTCTACGATATGAATGAACTGGGCATGACGCCCGATAAGCCCTTCCGCAAGTCTGCCCGTCTGGTGGGCGATGTGCTGGGTAAATTCCATCCCCACGGCGATAGCTCCGTTTATGACGCCATGGTGCGTCTGGCCCAGGATTTCAATATGCGCTATATGCTGGTGGAAGGCCAGGGCAATTTCGGCTCTGTGGACGGCGACGGCGCCGCCGCCATGCGTTATACCGAAGCGCGCATGAACAAAATCACCACCTATATGCTGCAGGATATCGAAAAGGACACCGTTGATTTCATGCCCAACTTCGATGAAACCCTGATGCAGCCGAAAGTCCTGCCCAGCCGATTCCCCAATCTTCTGGTGAACGGCACCTCCGGTATCGCCGTTGGCATGGCCACCAATATCCCGCCCCATAACCTGGGTGAGGTCATTGATGGCGCTATCTGCCTGATTGATAATCCGGAAGCCACCCTGGATGATCTCATGGAGCATATCAAGGGCCCCGATTTTCCCACCGGCGGCATTATCCTGGGCCGCAGCGGCATCCGGGAAGCCTATCATACCGGCCGCGGCCGCATCATCACCCGGGCCAAATCCGAAATCGAAGAATTGGCCAATAACCGCCAGCGCATCGTCATCACCGAAATTCCCTATATGGTGAATAAGGCGCGGCTGGTGGAAAAGATTGCCGAACTGGTGCATGAAAAGCGGCTGGAGGGTATCAGCGATATCCGCGATGAATCCGACCGCAACGGCATGCGTATCGTTATCGAATTAAAGCGGGACGTGCAGCCTCAGGTGGTGCTGAATTTCCTGTACAAGCATACCCAGCTGCAGGATACCTTCGGCGTGATCATGCTGGCCCTGGTGGATGGGGAACCCAAGGTGCTCTCCCTCAAGGATATGCTGCATTACTATATCCTGCATCAGGAAGATGTGGTCACCCGCCGCACCAAATATGATCTGGATAAATCCCTGGCCCGGGCCCATATTTTGGAAGGGCTCATCAAGGCGCTGGATCATATCGACGAAATCGTGCATATTATCCGCAACAGCAAGGATACCGCCACCGCCAAGATTGAATTGATGGAGGCCTTTGCTTTCTCGGATAAGCAGGCCCAGGCCATTCTGGATATGCGTCTGGCCCGCCTGACCGGCCTGGAGCGGGATAAGCTGATGGCCGAATATGCGGAACTGGAAAAGACCATTGCTTATCTCCAGTCTCTGCTGGCCGACCGCAATCTCCTTATGGGCGTGATCAAGGATGAGCTCACCGAAGTCAAGAATAAATTCGCCGATCCCCGGCGGACAGAGCTTTCTGCCGTGGAAGGGGAAATTGATATCGCTGATCTGATCGCCGTGGATGATATGGTGGTGACGCTGACCCACTTTGGCTATGTCAAGCGCCTGTCCAAATCCATCTACAAGGCCCAGAACCGCGGGGGCAAGGGCGTGGCCGCCATGACCACCAGGGAAGATGACTATGCCGAAAATATCCGCATCGTCAATTCCCATGAGCCCATTTTGTTCTTTACCAATCAGGGCCGGGTCTATACCCTCACCTGCTATCAGATTCCCGAGGCAGGCCGCACTGCACGCGGCACCGCCATTGTGAACCTGCTGCAGCTCAACGCCGGCGAAAAGGTGACCAATATGATCCCCATGCCCGAAATGGCGGAGGGCCGCTATCTGATCATGGCGACCCGGGATGGCCTGATCAAAAAGACCGCCCTTTCCGAATTCCAGAATCTGCGCAAGGCAGGCCTGATTTCCATCGTGCTCAATGAGGGCGATGAACTCATCGGGGTTGAGCTTTGCTGCGATGGGGAAGAATTGCTGCTGGGCACCCGCCAGGGCAAGGCCATCCGCTTCAATGAAAAGCATGTCCGCGCCATGGGCCGCGTCAGCCACGGCGTGCGCAGCATGAATCTTTCCGAAAATGATCAGGTGACCGATATGTGCGTCATTGAAGAGGGCGCCCATGTACTGGCCATCACCGAAAACGGCTACGGCAAGCGTACCGAAGTGGAAGCCTTCCGCGAAACCGGGCGCAACGGCAAGGGCATCATCGCCATGACGCTGACCGAAAAGACCGGCGAACTGGTTTCTCAGCTGATGGTGCATCCCGAGGAAGATTTGCTGATGATTACCGATGACGGCACCATCATCCGCACCCCCGTGGATGATATTCGCCTCTGCGGTCGTGCCACCCAGGGCGTGCGCTTGATGCGCGTGGCCGAGGGCAGCCGTATTGTGGCTGTCGCCCGCGCCGAAAAGGAAGAACCGGAAGAAGAAACCGTGGAAACTGAAGAATAATGGGGATTTATGCGGGAGGGCCTTTCTTTTGAAAAAGAAAGGCCCTCCCGCACCCTCCCAAAGAAAACTTACTCTGGATATTACTGGTCGTCGAAAAATCAACCTGAATGCCAGTGATGCCAATGGAAATAATGTTTGTTCCGCCAGAAAAAAATAGTTCGGAGCATAGTTCGTAAAAATAAACAGGGGAAACCTAGCTTGAATATTTCTGATGTATTTTCCCCGATTGGTTTTCGGGAGGGTGCGGGAGGGTGCTTTTGCCCTCAAAAGCATCCTCCCGCAAAAAGAAAGGTAATGCAATGACGCAGAAACAGAAATCGCTGGTAGGCGGGGTGTCCATATTGGGGTTGGCCGGGCTGATCTGCAAGGTGGTCGGGGTGCTGTATCGCATTCCGCTGGCCCACATCATCGATCCCATGGGCATTGCCATTTACCACAAGGTATTTCCTGCCTACAATCTATTGCTGACCATTTCCTCCGCCGGGATTCCGGTGGCCATTTCCCGGATGGTATCCCATTATGTGACCAAGGAACAGCCGGGGAACGCGAAAAAGATTTTCAAAACGGCGCTGTATCTTTTGTGCGCCCTGGGCCTGATCACCACGCTGCTGCTGATGCTCTTTTCCGGCAATGTGGCGGCCTGGCAGGGCACGGAAGAGGCCACGGCGGGGTATCTTTGCATTGCGCCCAGTCTTTTCTTCGTCTGCGCCATGAGCGCTTACCGGGGCTATATGCAGGGCAAGCGGCATATGCTGCCCACGGCCATTTCCCAGCTGATTGAGCAGGTGGGCAAGGTGGCGGTGGCGCTGCCGCTGGCGGCGGTGGGCATGGCCAGGGGCGGGGTTGCCTGGGGTGCCGCCGGGGCGCTGCTCGGCTCCACCATCGGCGAGGGCGCTGCGCTGCTGTATATGATGCTTCAGCATCATCGCGCCGGAAAGAAAAGCAATGAAATTTTGCAGCGGGAAAATGAGGAATTGCTCAGCGGCGCCACCATTGCCAAGCGCCTGGTAACGGTGGCCATTCCTATCACCCTTGGCGCCTGCATTGTGCCCCTGGCCGGCTTCATTGACAGCGTGATGCTCACCGGGCTGATGGAAAAGGCGGGCATGGCGCGGGAGGACGCGCTCATCCGCTACGGCGCTTATTCCGGGCCGGTTCTGACCCTGATTAACGTGCCCACCGCGCTGGCCATGGCCATGAGCACCAATCTGGTGCCCTCCATTGCGTCCGGGCTTGCCCGGGGGGATCGGGAATATGTGGCCCGGGAAACCAGCACGGGGCTGCGCATGGCCTCCGTCATCGGCTTTCCCTGCTCTATCGGCATGAGCATTCTGGCCCAGCCCCTTTTGTATCTTTGCTATCGGGGCAGCTATACCCCCGCGCAGCTCAACGTAGCGGCGGAATTGCTCACCGTCAGCAGTTTGACCATCGTGCTCTTTACCATGGTGCAGGCCACCAGCGGCATTCTGCAGGGTGCTGGCAAGCAGCGGATTCCCATGTATACGCTTTTGCTGGGCGTGGCGCTGAAAATCGCGCTGAATTATACGCTGGTCCGTATTCCGGGCGTGGATATCCATGGCGCGCCCTTTGCATCGCTGCTTTGCTATACGGCCAGTATGATCCCCAATCTCTATTACGTCTGCAAATATACCGGCTATCGTTTCCATGTGATGGATGTGCTGGTCAAGCCCCTGGGCTGCGCGCTGGTTATGGGCGCGGTGGTGTATGGGGTATGGCATCTCCTTTTCGGGAATGCGGAAATGCTCTCCGGCATGATGCTGGTGCTGGGCATTTGCCTGTGCGTGCTGCTGGGTGTTGCGGTATATGCCCTTTCTGCCTGGAAAACGGGTGCGGTGAAGAGGGATGATTTGCCCGGCCGGTTAAGGAGGAAATTCAAATGAAAAAAATCACGGTGGTTTCCCTGGGCCCCGGGCCCCGGGAATGCCTGACCCTGGGCGGTATGAACGCCATGGAACAGGCAAAAAAGCTGGTGCTGCGCACCAATCAGTGCGACGCCGCTGCATATCTTTTGGAAAAAGGGTTATCCTTTGAAACGCTGGATCATTTGCATGAAAGCTGCGAGGATTTTGATGAGCTTTGCGAAGCGGTGGTGGAAACGCTGCTGGCCATGGCGCAGGAAACGGAAATCTGCTATGCGGTTTTTGACGCCGGCGCCGATGAAACCGTAAAGGCCCTGGCGGAAAAGGCGGAATTGCTGATCATTCCCGGCATGCCCCTTTCCGCGCCCTTCCTTTCTGCCGCGCCCCAGGCAAAGATCGAAATCCAGACTGCATCCTCCCTGGAAATTACCGGCACCCAAAATCCTCTGCTGATTCTGGAATGTGATTCCAAAATGCTGATGGGGGAATGCAAGCTGGAATTGCTGCGCCATCTGGATCCGGATCAGAAGATCCTTTTCTTCCCGCCCTGCCAAAGCGCGGTGCGCACCTATATCGAATTGCCCCTTTCCGATCTGGACCGGCAGAAGCATTACGATCACACCTGCGCGGTGCTGATTCCGCCGGTGGAGCTTACCGCCCGCAAGCGCTTCGATTTTTATGATCTGGTGCGGGTGATGGAAATTCTGCGGGGGGAAAACGGCTGCCCCTGGGATAAGGAGCAGGATCATCATTCCCTGCGCAAATACCTGATCGAAGAGGCCTATGAAACCGCCGCCGCCATTGACGAAGAGGATTGGGATCATGTGGCGGATGAACTGGGCGATGTGATGCTGCAGGTGGTCTTCCATGCCCATGTGGGCCGTCAGTACGGCACCATGGAGCTTTCGGATATCACCTCCTATATCTGCCGCAAGATGATCGACCGGCATCGGCATATTTTCGGCGCGGATCAGTGCGAAACGGCGGAGGATGTGCTGAAGAACTGGGAAAAGATCAAGAAAGAAGAGCGGGGCTTTAAAACCCAGTCCGACGTGCTGAAGGGCGTTTCCGCCGGCCTGCCGCCCATGATGCGGGCAGGCAAGGTGCAAAAGAAGGCCCGGGATGTGGGCTTTGATTGGGATGATCCCCGGGATGCGCTGCAAAAGGTGCATGAGGAAGCGGAAGAAGTGCTGGCGGAATTGGATGGCGGCAGCGATCTTTTTATGGAAATGGGCGATCTGTTCTTTGCCTGTGTCAATGTGGCACGACTGGCCGGCGTAGACCCGGAAGCAGCGCTGCATCAGGCCACGGAGAAGTTCATTTCACGCTTTACTGCCATGGAAAATGCGATTTTGCAGGATGGAAAGTCGTTTGAGGGCTTGACATTATCAGAAATGGATGTATACTGGGAAGGTAGCAAACAACGTCCGCAGGCTTGATTCTGCGGCTTGTCATTCAAACATTAATGGAGGGTATATCTCATGAACAAATCTGAATTGATCGTTGCTCTGGCTCAGAAGGCCGAGCTGTCCAAGAAGGACGCTGAAAAGGCCCTGAACGCTTTTGTGGAAGTGGTTACCGAAACCCTGAAGGCTGGCGATAAGGTTCAGCTGGTTGGCTTCGGCACCTTCGAAAGCAAGGAACGCCCCGCCCGCACTGCCCGCAATCCCCGCACCGGCGAAGAAATTACCATCGCCGCCAGCAAGACTGCTTCCTTCAAAGTGGGCAAGGCCCTCAAGGACAGCATCAACTGATTTCGTTTTTTCAGGGCGTGCCTTCGGGCACGCCTTCTTCTTTCTTCCCCGCCGAAAACGGCGGAGAAAATATGCTGAGCAAAGAGGTATCCTTTTATGCGTCTGGATAAATATCTGAAGGTTTCCCGGATTATCAAGCGGCGTACCGTGGCCAAGGAAGCCTGCGACGGAGGCCGGGTTACCGTCAATGGCAAGGTGGCCAAGGCCGGCGCCGAAATCAAGGAAGGCGATATCATGGAAATCCGCTTCGGCAATCGCATCGGCAAATATCAGATTACCGATGTGCGGGAAGTGGTTCGCAAGGAAAACGCCGCAGAAATGTATCGCGTCCTGGAAGAAGACCCCGCCGTAGCCGCGGAACGGGGCTGATGGGGGAACGAGGGGGATTTGCGGGAGGATGCTTTTGAGTCAAAAGCACCCTCCCGCGCCCTCCCGAAAACCGATTTGGGATATATCGGGTCGCTGCATCATCAACGGTTTTTCCCGTGAAAGAAAATAAAAAAGCAGCTTCGGCTGCTTCATGGAAAAGATTATCACATTTGGCTTCATGGGGAAACCGTGACACAGAATGAGCCAAGGAATATCCCATACCGCTTTCTTGGAGGGGGAGCGGGGGAGGGGTTCTTTGGCATCAAAGAACCTCTCCCCCGCAAAATTCAGCGTTACTTGGATTTCAGAATCCGCATGAGGGGCTTGGCAATCAAGACAGCCAGTACCATGCAGATCAGGGTATCGGGAATCAGGTAGGTGCCGTTATAGACCAGGCTGGGCCAGAAAGCGCTGTCCCAGAACATATAGCCTGCCAGCGTGGCGGAAAGGGCACGGCCGATGGCGGCGATGGCCATGGCGGCATACAGCCCCCAGGTTTCAGGCAGCTTCTTGGCAATGCCCGTCAGGCCCAGGGCCGTAAAGGCCAGCAGATAATCCAGCGCGAATTGCCATACATTCAGGAAAGAGCCGCCCTGTAGATACTGCAGCACGCCGTAGGCGAGACCCGAAAGCAGGCCGGGGCCCATACCAAAGGCGGCGGAAAAGAGCATGATGGGCAGCATGCTGCCAGGGGTGACAGAGCCGCCCTGGGGCATGCGAAAGAGCCGGAAGCAGGAAAGCACGAAGGAAAGCGCGATGGCCAGCGCGGCATAGGCGATGGTTTTGGCATTCCATTGCTTGCGGCTTTTGCCGATGACCAGCAGGGCCGCACCCAGCAGCACAATCACCGCCACGGCAATCCAGGTGGTAGCCGGGGTTTCGGCGAATTTTTCCACCAGTTCCTGGCCCCAGGTGGGCGTTACTTCTTCGCCAACGATTTCTTCGGCCCGTGCCGATGCGAGGAAAAGAGACATGAGTACCAACCTCCTTTTCTGTTGCATCCGGCATACAAAAACCCACACGCTGATCAGGCGTGTGGGAAACGGTATGACGCAAAATCATCTTTGCGTGCCGCTTCCCTTCGGTAGGATGATCTACACAGGTTCTAAGGGTTCTATCTCAGCCATCTCTCGATGACGCCCCCAGCGGATGCACGATTGCATTATATCACAACCACGATTTCTGTCAAGGAGAATACAATTATGGAACATCATTTTTTTGCCTATGTGAGCCGGATGAAATTCATTCAGCGCTGGGGACTGATGCGCAATACCCTGCCTGAAAATGATATGGAGCATGCCTTTCAGACCGCCATGGTGGCCCATGCCATTGCGGTGATGGGCAATGTGCGCTACAATCGCAGTTACAATGCGGAATATATTATGGCGCTGGCCGTCTATCATGACAGCTGCGAGGTAATCACCGGCGATTTGCCCACCCCCATCAAGCATCATAACCCCGCCATCAAAACGGAATATAATAAGCTGGAGGAATTGGCGGCGGAAAAGCTGATTTCCATGCTGCCCACCGATCTGCGGGAATATTATACGCCCCTTATCGCCCATCCGGAAAATACCCCCGAATGGCGCATCGTCAAGGCGGCGGACCGGATCTGCGCCTATATCAAATGCCTGGAAGAGCGTAAGGCCGGCAATCTGGAATTTGAACAGGCCAGGAAATTCGTGAAAAAATCCCTGGATCAGATTGATCTGCCCGAAGTGCAGGATTTTATCAGCGAATGCGTGCCCGGCTTCACCATGACCCTGGACGAGATTTCCGAGGATTGAGGGAGGACGCGGAGATTTGCGGGAGGAGGCTTTTGCGTCAAAAGCCCCCCCCGCACCCACCCGAAAACCGACTCGGAAATGGACTGAGCGACGTTGAAGGAACGGTTTTTCCGTGATTGCTTTTAAAGTGCGGAATTAAAGAAACTACCCTTCTGTATTCTTGATTTTTAATTCTGAATTATCACGAAAGGGTTCTTGCCATGACCATCAAAATCCGTTATCATGGGGATGTGACGCCCCTGGAAAAAATCCCTCAGGGGGATTGGATTGATCTGCGCGCAGCGGAAACCGTGGAAATGAAGGCCGGGGAATACCGGCTGATTTCCCTGGGCGTTTCCATGCAATTGCCCAAAGGATATGAGGCCCATGTGGCGCCCCGCAGCTCCACCTTTAAAAAATGGGGCGTGATTCAGGCCAACAGCCTGGGAATCATCGACGAAAGCTATTGCGGGGATCATGATATCTGGTATTTTCCTGCCCTGGCCATGCGGGATACGGTGATTGAAAAGGGTGATCGCATCTGCCAGTTCAGGATTGTGGAAAAAATGCCGGCGGTTGCCTTTGAAACGGTGGAATTTCTTTCTGCTCCCGATCGGGGCGGGATTGGCTCTACGGGGGAAAAGTAATTCTGATTTTCAATTTCTCCATTTCCATTTGCATTACGGGGAGATTGCTGGTAAAATAACGATCAAAGAGATCCCGAAGTGGTTTTCGGGAGGGTGCGGGAGGGGGCTTTTGACTCAAAAGCCTCCTCCCGCAAAAATCCATACAATATATTTGGAGGGATTACTATGGGAACGCTGCATAATACGGCGGAAAAGGGAGATTTTGCAAAGACGGTCTTGATGCCGGGGGATCCGCTGCGGGCGAAATTCATTGCGGAAACGTATCTGGAAAATGCGGTGCTGGTGAATAATGTGCGCGGCATCCAGGGCTACACCGGTGAATACAAGGGCAAGAAAGTATCCGTCATGGCCAGCGGCATGGGCATGCCCTCCATCGGCATTTACTCCCACGAACTTTACACCTATTATGGTGTGGAAAATATCATCCGCGTGGGTTCTGCGGGCCTGCTGCAGCCCTATCTGAAGGTGCGTTCCATCGTGGCTGGCATGAGCGCCTATTCCAATTCCAATTTCGGCAAGCAATTTGGCTTTGACGGCAATATGGCTCCCTGCGCCTCCTTTGAATTGCTGGAAAAAGCGGTGAATGTGGCCCGGAAAATGGGCGTGGAAATGCCCGTTGGCCCCATTTTCTCTTCCGATACCTTCTATGACGCCGCTACCCCCACGCAGAATGAAGTGCTGAGCAAGATGGGCGTGCTGGCGGTGGAAATGGAGGCCTATGCCCTCTATCTGAATGCTGCCCGCCATGGCAAAAATGCCCTGGCCCTGCTCACCATTTCCGATAACCCCTTCACCGGCGAAGGCCTGACCCCCCAGCAGGTTCGCGAAACCTTCACCCAGATGATGGAAATCGCCCTGGAGATCGCGTAAGGGCGGAATGTGGGAGTGGGAGGATTCTGGGGGAACCATTCTTTGTCGTAGCATCGCATACCCTTCACTGCGTTTGGGTATGCTCTCTGCATTTGCAATATTGGCGCTCGCCGCGTCACAAACCCTCCGGGTTTGTTCCTGAGCATCGCATACCCTTCACTGCGTTTGGGTATGCTCTCTGCATTTGCAATATTGGCGCTTGCCGCGTCACAAACCCTCCGGGTTTGTTCCTGAGAATGGTTCCCCCAGGCCCCCTCCAAGAAAGCTATTCGGGACTTTTGGGGTTTTCTATTCTATTGGCGATTTCCCCGTGAAAACGGGGATGGAAAAAGGAGGGGCTGTGCCTGTGAGAATCCTGGTCAGCGCCTGTTTGCTGGGGGTTTGCTGCCGGTATGACGGCAAAAGCAAGCCCTGCCAGGCGGTAATGGATTTGGCGAAGAAGCATGAATTGATTCCTGTCTGCCCGGAGCAGCTGGGCGGCCTTGCCACGCCCCGGCCCCCGGCGGAAATTCAGGGGGAATATGTGCGCAAGGCGGATGGCGGGGATGTGACGGCGCAATACACCAAAGGCGCCCTGGAAGCGGCACGGTTGTATGAATTGCTGGATTGCGATTTGGCCATTTTAAAAAGCCGCAGTCCTTCCTGCGGCCTGGGAGAAATCTATGACGGCAGCTTTTCCGGGCGCTTAACAGCCGGAAACGGCGTCACTGCCGGACTGTTTCTGGAAAAGGGAATCAACGTCATCAGCGATGAAGACGAGGAAAAAGTCAGCAGTTTATAAAAAAGGATCCCCCAAAAGGGATCCTTTTTTCTTTACAGGAAGGTTTTGTAATCCTCATAATTTTTCTTCAGCAGGGCGGGGGTATCCAGGCCGTAGGGGCATTTGCTTTTGCATTGACCGCACTGGATGCAATCCTCGATTTTTTTCATTTTGGCCTGGCCTTCAGGGGAAAGATGGGCCTTGGTGGGGGAACGGCG
>SVHD01000001.1:0-77091 GCA_015056015.1 Clostridiales bacterium | reverse complement strand
GGCGCAAAAGCAGGCTCATCCGGGCGCAATTATTGATTTCAATCCCCACGGGGCAGGGCATGCAATAGCCGCAGCCCCGGCAGAAATCGCCCATCAGCTCCCTGCGCTCGCTTTCGATGAAGGCAAGATCCGCTGGGCTCAGGGCCGGGGGCTGATCCTGATAGGAGAGGAATTCATCCAGCTCGCTTTCCCGCTGAATGCCCCAGATGGGCGCCACCGGGAATTGGGCCAGATAGGCATAGGCGATATGGGAATGGGTAATCAGGCCCCCCGCCAGGGCCTTCATGCAGATAAAGCCCACATCCTTTTCCTGGCACAAACGCACCAGTTTTTCTTCCTTTTCGCTGGCCAGATAGGAAAAGGGGAATTGCAGCGTATCATACAGCCCGGATAAAACGGCCTCTTCCGCCAGATGCAATTGATGATTGGTAAAACCGATAAAGCGGATCATGCCCTTTTCTTTTGCTTCCAGCATGGCCTCGTAAAGGCCGCTGCCATCCCCGGGCTTGGGGCAGAAGGCGGGATTATGGAATTGATAGATATCGATATAATCCGTTTGGAGCAGGGAAAGGCTGGTGTGCAGCTGCTGCCAGAATTGATCCACGGTGGCAGCCATGGTCTTGGTGGAAATAACGATGTTTTTCCGCACGTCGTGCAGCGCCCTGCCCAGCTTTTCTTCGCTGTCGGTATAGGCCCGTGCGGTATCAAAATAATTGATTCCGTTTTCATAGGCCTTGCGCAGGATGCGGCAGGCCTCCTCCATATTCGTTCGCTGCACCGGCAGCGCCCCGAATCCGTTTTTATTGACGATCAGGCCCGTGCGGCCCAGGCGGATGGTATCCATTATTGTTCCTCCTTTTTTTCATGGATCAGCCCGCGGATGATTTCTTCCTCCGGAACGGGGGGCAGATTCTGCAAAAACAGCCGATCCATATTTTCGGTCAGGGCACGGGCGATCACCTGGAAGCCCTTTTCATTCACATGCTGATTCACAAAGCCGTAATGGCTGTCCCGGCAGAACTGGTATTCTTCGCCCGGGGCTTTGATAAACCATTCCGATTCATCCCGCCCGGCGTAGGGGAAGAAGGAATAGGCCCGGGTCATCATATAGGCATCGGGGGTGGAAAGGCAAAAATCCTCCTGCCCCTGCATGACATTGAGAATTTCCGGATCGCCGAAATAGCCCACCCGGACCATAAAAAAGCGGGTAAAGCCGATCTTTTTGCATTCCTCCCAGAGGATGGAAAGCAGCAGGGCGTAATCATGGGGATCCATGCCGCTGCGGCAATCCGTTTCCCCCTGCAGCCAGACCAGGCATTTTTCGCTCTGATCCTCATCGGGGAATTGCCAGGCAGCGTCCCTGAAAAAATCCCGGCTTTTCTGAAAGAAATAGGCGGATGCGCCCCGGCACATATCATTGATTTCCCGGGGCTGATGGGCGGCGGCATTGAAGCGGGCCAGCATATCATCCCCGAAATAATGCAGGATGGAAACGGCGCCCTTGGCGATATGGGCATAGGCGCAGCAGCCGCCCTTCTTTTCCCAATTTTCCGCAACAAAGGGAGGCATGGCGGCGCCGGGATGGGGATGGGCCTCGGAAAAAATCTTGCAGGGATTTTCCGATTTTTCTTTTTCATCCTTCAGCGTATACATGCTGGGGCAGAAATACATATTGGTATGATAATCATCCATGGTGCTGGGATTGGCGCTTTCATAGGCCTTTTCCCAGTCCTTGTAGCTGAATTCACCGCAGGGGAAGCCGGCAGGCCGGAATTCGCCGTGGGCCTTGCCCATCCGGATATTTTTATGCAGATATTCAAAGGAATCCCGGGTATGGATTTCGCTCTTGGGTGGATAGACCCCGGCCCCCATCATATTGGATTGGCCGGCGTAAACCATCAGCAGCCGCTTTTTCATCCGATGCGCCTCCGTGCATTTTCTTACGGATATTATAGCAGAAAGCCGGGGAAAAGGAAATCGGCTTTTCTTCCGCAGCCGTAATAAAAAGCCGAAGCCTTTGAGGCTTCGGCGGATCATTTACCAGGGATTATTCTGATTTTCCTGGGCAGGGGCCTCCTGAGGCTGCTGCTCCTGGCTGGCGGCGTTTTGCTGGGCGACGGCCTGCTCAAAGGCCATCTGGGCTTCCTGGGCGGCCTGGGCTTCCGCGGCTTCCTGGGCCTTCTTTTTCTTGCCCCGGCTGCGGATGACCAGCGCGATCACGATGGCAGCCACCACGATCACAATGCCGATATACATGCCTTCCCGGCCTTCGGTGGTATCCAGCACCAGATAGCGCACTTCGGGATCATTTTCCGTCAGGCCGAAAATGGAAAGATTGGATTTATATTCCTTGAGCAGATCGGACTGGGTCATCTTTTCCAGCTTGCCCTGCAGGGTAAAGGTTTCACCGTTCGTGGGGAAGCCGTCCACACCCAGCAGCCATTCGCTCATCCGGTCCAGGGTTTCCACTTCGGCGTTATTGGCGCTCTTGATGGTCATCAGGGTCATATCATCCAGCACCACATAGTAGAAATAATTCACCCCGGTGGTGGCGGTCAGGCCGCCGGAGGAGCCGCGGGGGCCATAGGTGCTGGTGGTGGTTTCGGTGGCATAGGGCCCGATAACCCAGCGTACATTCAGGCTGACGTATTCCTTTTCGGGGAATTCCTTGCCCTGATCGATGTAATCATTCAGGGAAATTTCCGCCTTGCGCTGGGAATTGTTATTCTGGCGCAGCAGATTGCCGCCCTCGCTGAACAGATAGAAGATAACCATGGCAACCACGATGCCGATGACGTAGCGCAGCAGCGCGCTACCAAACCCGGCAAATTTGCCGCTCTTTTTGTTTTGAGACATAATACATTCCCCTCTCTTGTATCGATACCGCTATAGATATTATCATATTTCCGGAATTGGGGCAAGCCGATTTTTCCCGATTTGCGCAGGGAAGCATGTAAAAATATCCTTTGGACTCCGGTGTGTGATGGAAAGCGGCATGGCACCGACGATTCCGTTTGCGGCACTGGCGATCAAGAGGATCAAAGGATGATCGGTATCATCCAGAGAGGCTTTCTTGGGGTGGGTGCGGGAGGGGGATTCTTTGGCCGCAAAGAATATTCCTCCCGCAATACCTTTTCACGCTCCATGATGACTTTCTTGGAAAAGCGTGCGGGGGAAACCGTTCTTTGGTCACAAAGAATGGTTTCCCCCGCATAGATTCTGCAAATATTTTTCGATCAATCCTGGGACGCTTCGCCGTATTTTTCGGAAAGCAGCTTTTTCGCGCTGGAGATGCGCACGCACAGGGTAAAGATTTCCATGGCGTTATTCAGATCTGCCAGGCAGGGATAGGTGGGCGCGATACGGATATTGGAATCCTTGGGATCATTGCCGTAGGGCCAGGTGGCGCCGGCGGCGGTCATGGTCACGCCGGCCTTTTTCGCCCGGGCCACGATATCCTTGGCGCAGCCGGGCAGGGAATCGAACATGATGAAATATCCGCCCAGGGGGCAGGTCCAGCTGCCGATATTCAGGCCGGCCAGATCGCGCTCCAGGATAGATTCCACCGCCTCAAATTTGGGGCGGATAATATCGGCATGCTTTCTCATGTGCTCCACCATGCCGTGGATATCCTTGAAGAAGCGCACATGGCGCAGCTGATTCACCTTATCGTGGCCGATGGTCTGATGGCGGAGATAGGTGAGGAAATCCTCCATGTTATTGGGGCTGGTGGCGATGGCGGCGATGCCGCTGCCGGGGAAGGTGATCTTGGAGGTGGAAGCAAATTTGTAAACCAGATCGGGGTTGCCGGCGCGCTTGCATTCCGCCAGAATTTCGATCAGGTGATCCTGATGATGATCGTAGAGATGATGCATACCATAGGCATTATCCCAGAAAATGCGGAAATCGGGGGCGGCGGGCTCCAGCCGGGCGAAGCGGCGCACCGTTTCATCATCGTAGGAAATGCCCTGGGGATTGGAATATTTGGGCACGCACCAGATGCCCTTGATGGTATCATCCTCGCTGACCAGCTTTTCCACGATATCCATATCAGGGCCGGTGGGGGTCATGGGCACGGGGATCATCTTGATGCCGAAATATTCGGTGATGGCAAAATGCCGGTCATAGCCGGGCACGGGGCAGAGGAATTTCACCTCGGGCAGGCGGCACCAGGGGGTATTGCCCATCACGCCGTGGGTCCATACGCGGGAGATGGTATCAAACATGACGTTCAGGGAGGAGTTGCCGTAAATAATAATATCCTTGGGGTTATTTTCCATCATATCCCCAAGCAGCTCCCGGGCTTCCAGGATACCGGTGAGCTGGCCGTAATTGCGGCAGTCGGTGCCGTCTTCGCAGGTCAGATCGGAGGTGGAATCCAGCACCTCCATCATGCCCATGGAAAGATCCAATTGCTCCTGGCAGGGCTTGCCACGGCTCATATCCAGATTCATGCCCATGGCCTGCACCTTTTTATATTGCGCTTTTAATTCTACCAATTCGGCGGATAATTCTTCCGCCGTCATTTCAACATAAGGCTTCATTTTTTCATATCCTCTCAACAATCCGTCCTTTGCCAGCTGTATACAGAGGTACAGATAGCAAGCCTATTATACCAAAGCAACTGCCGGCATTCAATGAAGAAAGGGAAAATCTTTTGTGTTTTTTCGGTATTTTGGGTGTTCAGATGACATAGAGCAAAATGCACAGCGCCTGCAGCACGCTGCCTGCCAGGACGAAGAAATGGAACAGGGAATGCATATAGCGATGCTTTTTGCCCAGGCCGTAGAGGATGGTGCCCAGGGTATAAATCACGCCCCCGATCACCAGCAGCCATATCCCGGCAAGGGGCAAAACGGCAATCAGCGGCTTCATGGCGATGATGATGCACCAGCCCATGCCGATATAGCAGATCATGGATACAACCCGGAATGCTTTCAGGTCGATAGCGGTCAGCGTTACGGCCAGCGCCGTCAGCCCCCATACTACCCCGAAAAGGCTCCAGGCCCAGCCGGGATAAACAGGCCGCATGGCGCACAAAAGAATCGGGGTATAAGTGCCGGCAATAAAGAAATATATGGAGCAATGATCGATGACCTGCAGCACCTTTTTCGCTGTGCCGGAACGCAGGCCGTGATAAATGCTGGAAATGACATACAATTGCACGAAGGAAAGGCCGTAGATGACGCTGCTGACGATTTTCCAGGCGTCCTTCTGCAGACTGGCAAGAATCAGGCAAAGCAGCAGCACAACCCCGCCAATCCCGGCGCCCACGATATGGGAAATGCTGTTGATTCTCTCTTCCACCTTCGTATACTGGGGCAGCAGCCGATCCCTTAGTTTTGTCCTTGCGATGTGAATCCCTCCTTTGCGGTTTATTGCAGTAGGATAAACGATAAAACCGCTCTGTGTCAAGCATTTTGTTTTTCCGTATTCGGGCAAAATCCGACATCCGGGATTTACCCGACGCATCAAAAAAGTCCGTCACAAGGACGGGCTTTGGGAATGGCGTGATATAAGGAATAGACGCGGGAGCGGGCGGCGCAATACGACCGGAATGATCACAGGCTGATCAGATCGTGAATACGGGCAAAATCATCACAGCCGAGTTTTTTCATCATGCGCGCCGCATAGCGATCAAAGGCAGTATGATCCACAAGCCGGAATGCGGCCGCCGCTACATCCACAAAGGCGCAGGCGTCCGTCTTATCCCGCATATGGCCGATTCCCAGAAATCTCAAAAGGGAATAGACGGCGCACAGCGCGATAAACTCATCCGGCAGGCTGACCGGGCGATCCTGGAAAGGAAATCTTGCAAAAAACATGTGATTGACCATCATATGTTCAAACCAGATATCCCATTTGGGCAGCACGCGCTCGAAATGATCGCGTGCCTTTGCATACCTGTCAAAAGAATGATCGAAATAAGCCAGCGCATCCTCGCCGTAACTGCGGACGCTGTGGCTGTGCTCATCCAGCAGCTTGATCATCTCTCCGGCGATGCGCAGTCCGAAATCGAGATGCCCCGGCGTCAGCTCCGTTGCCTGCAGCGGCTTGATTCGCCGTTGTCCGCGCAGCAGTCGATCCACTTCGCTTTCATCGCGGGCGGACAGCGCCTCGTCCAATGCGGTAAGCGCATGGCCCATGGCCATCATCCGCAGCGGAATCGGCAGCATCTGATTTTGCATATGGCGGATCAGCCACAGGCGGATTTCCTGCTCCCGCCCAAGCGTTTCAAAAAATACAGCCGGTTTTTCAACCTTCGGAAGATCGAAGGTAAGCTCCTGCCGGATGAACTCGATCGGTTCATCGCGGGAAAAGAGAAGCTCCAGCACTGCCTCGCAGCTGTTTGCACAGGAGCATTCATAGCCGTTCTCTGTGCGCACGCCGCGCGGATACAGCCGGCAGGTATAGCTGAGTGCCTGCTCGCCCAACTCTGCATGGAGCGCGCATCGCCCGTCTTCCATTCGCATCGGGCAGGAGCCATCATATCTTGGCGCGATTTCTGCGTAGGCATCCGGCGTTGGGGAGAGCTTGATATGCAAGCCCATATCCAGCTTGCGCCGCAATTGAGCGGAGCATTCCTCCCCCATCAGGCGATAATAATCTTCCAGCGAAAAGGAAATCGGCCATCCTTCGCAGCATGCCGTGCGGCAACCTCCCATTTTACAGGCAAAATGCTCATAATAATCCGGTATGAGAAACTCATGCGTCTCTTTCAAGAAAATCACCTTCTTCAGATTTCGCAAGGATTATACACCTGCAAAAAACGAAGAATCAAGAGAAATAATAAAAAAATTATCAAGCATTTTACTTGGTAACTTTGCAGCGGAAACGGTGGGATTCGCCCGGCGGTGCCGTGGGTGTCCCCGCCGCCAGCCCGGGGCGCTAAAAACAGTCCACCGGACTGTTTTTGCCCTGAGGTCAGTGCCGCGCCCTTCGAATCCCCCCGTTAAATACAAAAAAGCCCGTCACAAGGACGGACTTTTTTGAATGGCGGAGACGGTGGGATTCGCCCGGCGGGGCCGTGGGCGTCCCCGTCGCCAGCCCGGGGCGCTAAAAACAGTCCACCGGACTGTTTTTGCCCTGAGGTCAGTGCCGCGCCCTTCGAATCCCCCCGTTAAATTCAAAAAAGCCCGTCACAAGGACGGACTTTTTTGAATGGCGGAGACGGTGGGATTCGAACCCACGGGACCTGTTACAGCCCAACGCATTTCGAGTGCGCCCCGTTATGACCGCTTCGATACGTCTCCACAAATGGGGTGTTATTCGGGGTGGGGCAGCTATTCAAGTATAATGAAGCGGGGGCAAAAAGTCAAGCCTCATTTTTCAGAAGCGGGGGAGCGGCGCCTTGTATTGTTGTCTGCTTAGATGGAAGGAGATATTTTGGAGGGTGAATTTTTAAACGGAAGCGAGAAGGTTGCAGATAAATGGAATGCATGTAACCGAATAGCGAGCAGGAATGTAAAGAAAAAAGGGGGAAAATAGGAAAAAAGGTTACATGCGGGAGGGAAATGTACGAAAAAAATCTTGTTCGATGGATGTTTTCGGAAAAAAGCAGGCGTGTATCGCTCGCATTTTTGAAAAGAAGGTTACATCAGACGTATAACGCGAAACCTCCTGAATGGGCGAAAATACTTGCTTTTCCATTTTTCATTGGGTAAAAACCATTGACACATTGGTTACACGGGTATATAATGAAAAAGCACCATCCGGTAACACTATTTATACGGATAGAACTGACGATTACAAAAGGTATTGGGATGATACTTTTTATTCTTCTGGCGATCATCATTGCCAAAATGCGGCGCCATCGTATCGGTGTGCTGCTGCGCGAACCATCCTTGATTCCGGTGTGGATCATTGAAATTGTGTTCTGGCTGCTTCAGATTTGTATCTGGCGGCAGGACTATCGTTTCATCGGCTATGCGGGCTACCTGCAGACGGCGTCCATTCTGGCGCTGCTCTGGCCGATTCTTAAATTCAGGCTGTATCCCCAGGCCATTGCCGGGGCCCTGATGGTGGCCACCGGATCGGCGCTCAATCGCATCGTCATGAATGCCAATGACGGCAGGATGCCCGTAACCCCTTCCTTTTCCGGCATCACCCGGTATTATCAGGAGGGCGCGCTGGAAGCGGCCCAGGATATGCGGCATATCCTGATGTCCGATGCAACAAAGCTCAATTTCCTGGCGGATTATATTGACGTGGGGTTCAGCGTCATCAGCGTTGGGGATGTTCTGGTTCATCTGTTTACGACCATTGTGATCTATTGTGTCATTGCAAAATGCAATCAAAAGAAAAGAGAGAGATAGAGCTATGTTTACACCGCTTGGTTTCCTGCTGGAAGGCGTGCTCGGCTATCTGCTTCAGGCCATTTCCTTTCTGATTGGCATGCATGGCATTGCGCGCCATAAGATCAGCGTCAAAAAATCCGCCATCGTCTGCGTGATTTGCGCCGTGGTAACCTATCTGATCCGTTCCAGCGGTCTCTTTACTTTCGGCGTTCATACCATGCTGGTGCTGCTGATCATCAATGCGGCCTGCATCATCATCTGCAAGATTTCCATCCGTCCCTGCATTCTGGGATCGATCCTGATGATGATCTTCGTGCTTTTGAGCGAAGTGGTGAATGTGGGGATTCTGTATATCCTCGTGGGCGCCAATGAAATCAACACGGTGATGAACAACGAAATTTACAAGGCGGCTTCCGCCATTCCCGGCAATATTCTCCTGCTGGCGGTATCGCTGCTGATTTACTATTTCAGGATGCGTAAAGGAAAAAAAGATGAATCTAGCCAACATAATAGCTGAAAAACTGGCTGAAAAACTCGGTTACAATGAAGAACAGCGTAAAGTGATGGCTTACGGCCTGTGCGCGGCCATTCAGATGATAGAATTGCTGCTGATCAGCGTTGTTTTCGGCCTGGTATTTAATTGCCTGTATGAATGCCTGATCGTATTTCTGGGCGTAGGGCTGATGAGAAAAACCACCGGCGGCGCCCATTGCTCCACGTATATGGCATGCATCCTGACCAGCTCCCTTTCCATTTGCCTGATCGCCCTGCTTTGCCGATATTTTGTTCCCTGCTATCTACCCAAATGGTTCTATGTGGTTTTCGGGATGATGCCGGCGTTTATCTGCTTTGGCGCACTGGCGTATAAGCGGGTGCCCCAGGCTTCCAAGAATAAACCCATTACCAATCCTGCAAAGATCAAACGGCTGCGCCGGCAATGCTTTGCCACGCTGCTGATTTATCTGATGATTGCCATTGTGTTTTTGCTGATTGACTGGGGAGAGGGAAGGAATATCACCTCCCTCTGCGCGCTGATCTGTGTTCTGTACTGGCAGAGCTTCACCCTCACATCGCTGTCCACATGGCTGGCTCAGGGAATGGATCGATTGTTTACAAGTGATATCGATTGATTCGGTCTTGATTATTCAGGAAAGGAGGTGAAAAGAATGAAGAAGAAGTTCCTGGCTGTCATCGCCGCTCTGGCGACCGTCATCGCTGCGACCGTTGCTACTTCTGCCTGCTTCTGGTATTTCTACCAGCCCGAAGAACCCAAGTCTCTGCAGAACCTGTAATTGACCGACCTTGGTGACCGGCGCCGTCCGCAAAAATCAAAGAAGATTTTTGCGAACGGCTTTTCGTGTGAATTCATGAAAATCATTTTCATTTTGATAGATTTTGAGGGATACGATGGATAAACTGATCAAATCAAAACAGGAATCATTTGACGCAATCTGCTATGTGATCAAGGCATTGGGTCTGTTTTTCTGTTTCTATCCCCTGTTCAATGTATTTTTCCAGTATTCGCCCCAGGAAACCATCTATGCCCTGGATATGCGCAGCCTGATTACGGCGGTGATGATCCTGGCGCTGGTGCTGGGCATCTGGCTGGTGCTTCAGCCCACCCACACCCTGAAAACCTGGCGCAAATGGCTGGAAATCTGCGTGTTCTATGGCATCTGCGTGGCGTCCATTCTGGCAAGCGGCGGCAACAGCAGCAATTATAAATTCCTGTTTGTTTTCCTGGTGGTTACCTATACCGTCCAGTATGGGATGCGCTATGGCCTGGCCATCGGCATCAGTGCCACCGTGACCCTGCTGGGGATGGATCTGATAATGACGCAGGACGGGCAGGTCAGCCAGTATTTTCAGAGCGATCTGGCGTTGAGCATCATGTTCATCATCATTTCCTATATTCTGGGCCGCTATGTGGGATTGGAAAACGATCATATTGAGGAATTGACACGCCTGGCCAATTATGACGGCCTGACCAATCTTTACAATCACCGATATTTCCATGAAAACATGGAAAATCAGTGGAAGCACGCAGAAAAGCAGCATCAGAGCATTGCGCTGCTGATGATGGATATCGATTATTTCAAAATGTTCAATGATATCTGCGGCCATCTGGAGGGGGACCGGGTGCTGACGCTGATTGCCGGCATCCTGCATGCCCATGCCAGGCCCCGGGATATTGCCTGCCGCTATGGCGGCGAGGAATTTGTGATGATTCTGCCCGATACCACCCAGGAAGAGGCGCTGGAGCGGGCGGAAATCATCCGCCAGGCGGTGATGAGCACCAAATTTGACGGAGAGGAATACCTGCCTAATCATTGCCTGACCATTTCCCTGGGCGTTGCCGTGAACGAAGCAGAGGACAAGGGCTACAACGAAATTGTAACCCGGGCGGATAATGCCCTCTACCGGGCCAAATATCTGCGCAAAAACCGCGTGGAATTATATCAGAATTTCTTTGACCGATTCGAAAACATGGATAGCGAAACCAAGGATGCGCTGCTTTCCATCCGCGGGCTGGTCAGTATCGTTAACGTCCGGGATGATTATACCTACAGCCATACCGAGCGGGTAGCGTTCTGCTGCGAGGTGGTGGCGCGCCATATCGGCCTTTCCGAAGAGGATTATAAAACGCTGCTCATCAGCGCCTATATGCATGACGTGGGCAAGATCAATATCCCCAAGGAAGTGCTTATTTCCAGCCACCGGCTCAATGATGAGGAATGGGAACTGGTCAAGCGGCATCCCATTGCCGGCCAGACCATCCTCAGCCAGATTTCCGGTATGGAAACCGTGGGCACCATCGTTTCCAATCATCATGAGCGCTATGATGGTTCCGGCTATCCCAAGGGCCTTTCCGGAGAGGAAATTCATCCCCTGGCTTCCCTGCTCACCCTGGCCGATTCCTTTGACGCCATGACCAATGACAGGCCCTACCAGAAAAAACGCAGCTATCGGGAGGCGCTGGATGAAATCGAACGCTGCAGCGGCCGTCAGTTCCATCCCAAATATGCCCAACTCTTTGTGGAGGCAATCCGCAAGGAACTGGATAACGGCGGCATGACCTTCCTGGAAGAAGCCCGCATCTCCAATCATAAGATATACCATGGCCTGTAAATAGAATAAAAGAACGCCCGACCGGATTGGCATCCGGCCGGGTGTTTTTCTTGCTGTAAAATCAATCCGCAATTTCTCCGGTCAGCCCTTCTTCCGTCAGGCCGGTAACCCAGATGGGGTAAACCTGGCCGGGCACGCCGCCGGGAAAATGGCAGGAAATATAGGCGCCGGTATAGCCCTGGGCCAGGCCGTTTTCACATTCCTCGGCCAGCACCTCCTGGATGGTTCCAAGCTGATTTTCCATATAGGCTTTGGCCAGCTGATTCCCTACGGCGATGAGCTGCCGGGCCCGCTCCTCCCGGATGGCTTTTTGCACCTGATTGCTCATCTGGGCGGCGGGAGTGCCCTGCCGGGCGCTGTAGGGGAATACATGCATCCGGGCAAAGCCGATTTTCTGGCAAAAGGCCATGGTTTCCATAAATTCCTCTTCCGTTTCCCCGGGAAAGCCGGCGATCACGTCGGTGGTGATGGCGCAGCCCGGGAAGGCGGCGCGCAGCAGGGCGCAGGCCCGATCAAATTCTTCCGTGGTATAGCGCCGGCGCATGCGTTTGAGCACGCTGTCGCAGCCCGATTGCAGGGCCAGATGGAATTGGGGGCAGACCTTGCTTTCCTTTTGCAGGGCGGAAACAAAATCCTCCGTTACGATGACCGGCTCCAGGGAACCCAGGCGAATCCGCTGCACGCCGGGCACATCGCAGGCACGGATGGCGTCAAGCAGCGTTTCATTTTCCAGATCCCTGCCGTAGCTGGTCAGATGGATGCCGGTGAGCACCAGCTCCACAAAGCCGGCTTTGGCCAGCCGCTCCGCTTCGGCCCGGATATCGGCAGGCTTTCTGGATCGGATGCCGCCCCGGACGTAGGGGATGATGCAGTAAGTGCAATACCGGTCGCAGCCCTCCTGAATTTTCAGCACCGCCCGGGTATGGCCTTCATGCCGGGAAATGGAAAGGGGCTCGTAATCGGCGCGCAGAATATCGGAAACGGCGGCGATTTGCTGGTTACGATCAATGGCCTCTTCCAGCAGGCTTACCACTTCCTTGCGCCTGGCATTGCCGATCACCAGCCGCGCGCCGGTGGAAAGCAGCTTTTCCCCATCCCGCTGGGCCAGGCAGCCGGCGATCACCACATGGGCGGCAGGATTTTGCCGCAGCACCCGGCGAACCGCCTGCAGGCTTTTTTTATCCCCGGTGCCGGTGACGGTGCAGGTGTTGATAACGTATACATCGGCGGAAGCGGAAAAATCCCGGATTTCATAGCCCGCTTCTTCAAATAATTCCAGCATGGCCTGGGAATCGTATTGGTTTACCTTGCAGCCCAGGGTATGAAATGCTACCGAGCGCATATCAGTTTTCTTCCTTTCTGGCAAAGCCCTCAAAATCGGGGCGGGTTTCGATCAGTGCAATCAGCTGGCGCAGATATTCTTTCTGCCCTTCATCCCAGCATTTGGTGAAGCCCTTGAGCAGGGCAAGGCTTTCCGCCCGTTTGCCTGCCCGAAGGAGCAAAATGCCTTTTTTAACCGTGACGGCATAGGCCATTTCTTTTTTCTTCATTTCGGGCAGGGCCTTTTCCACCTGCAAAAACAGGGGCAGTATTTCTTCCGCCGCTTCCCGGCTATCCGCCCTTTCCAGGCATTCATCCATCACCCGTTCGGAGGCGCGGGAAAGAAAATAATAGCCGCCCGCAATCAAAAGCGCCAGGGCAATGAAGCAATATACATTGATATCCGCCGGGATACAGGATAAAATCAGCAGCCCGCCGGCAACGGCGCATATTGCCGCTATCCCCCAGCAAAGGCCCTGATGCAGGGCAAAAAAGCAATCCATTTTCCAGAAAAGAGGCGTGTATTTCCGATTCTTTTTCATTCCATATCTCCCGATAAGGTCATCAGGGAAATCAGCGCGGCCAGGCCCGCCGTTTCCGTGCGGAAAATGCGGGGCCCCAGGGTAACGGGCCGGGCGCCGGATTGCTGCATCATTTCAATTTCTTCCGGGGCCATGCCGCCCTCCGGGCCGATGACCACAGCGATATTTTTCTGCCCGGCAAACTGCTGGCGGATGCCGTTGCCCTTCTGATCCTCCCAGGGCACCAGGGCCAGATCATATTCCTTCAGTTCTTCGCATAACTGCTTCAGCGTTACGGGCCTGCCGATTTCAGGCACGATGGCCCGGCCCGATTGCTTGGCCGCTTCCGCCGCAATGCGCTGCCAGCGGGGCAGCTTTTTTTCGTCATCCTTCTTTTCCCATTTCACCACGCACCGGGAAAAGAGCACCGGCACAATGCGGAAAATGCCGGCTTCGGTGCATTTCTGGGAAAGGAAATCCATTTTATCCCCCTTGGGCAGCCCCTGATAGAGGGTGACCCGGATGGAAGGCTCGGGGGAGGGCAGCTTTTCCCCCAGCTGCAAAATGACCTGGGGCTGGATTTGCGAAATCGTCGCTTCGTATACGCTGCCATCCATCAGGGCCTGGCATGCATCCCCCTGACGAAGGCGCAATACCTTCAGGGCATGGGCGGCCTCCTCTTCATTTAAAACGGCGCTGTTTTCATCCAGAAAATCGGCAAAAAATCGATGCATAATGGATCGTCCTCTCAGTTTTTCTCCGCCGGCGTTTCAAAGGCAAGCCGCAGCGCCCGATACTGGTGGCGCAAAAGGCGGATGATTTCCTCTTCATCCCAGGCAATAAAGCCGGTGGTCAGCATGGCGG
Source organism: Clostridiales bacterium (assembly GCA_015056015.1). Lineage (GTDB taxonomy): Bacteria > Bacillota > Clostridia > Christensenellales > Aristaeellaceae > RUG563. The sequence goes on along the minus strand of SVHD01000001.1, from coordinate 62,960 downwards.
CCAGCCCATGGATGAATACATGGCTCTGGCGGTGAAATTCCCGGGCGTCCTCCATGGAATATCCCAGGTTTTGGGCAACCAGCCCGGCGGCAAATTCAAATGTGGCATCTGCCCCTGCCCGGGCCTGCTCTTCCATGCTGCGTTGCCGCATAAATAGTAACTGGAATAATTGCTTTTCTTCCTGGGCAAAGCGCAGATAGGCCAGGCCGCTGCCCAGATAGGGGAGGGGCGAAAGCAGGGCCTGCTTTTCCACAAATTGCTCGAAATACTGGCCTGCACGCTTCATCACGGCCTCTCTGATTTCCTCCATGCCCCCCATTTCGTGATACAGGGGCTGGGTGGAGCAGCCGGCGGCCTTTGCAATGGCCCGGGCGCAAAGGGCCTCCATGCCTTTTTCCCGAACGATCTCAAAGGCGGCGGAAATGATTTTTTCCCTGTCAAAGCGCACCTTGGGCGGCATGGGCTGTCCCTCCTTTCGTGATGAAAACCATTTTCTATTTTACCATAGGAAAAGAGAAAAATGAAGAGCAGATTTTGGGCGTCTGACGGCGAAAAAGATTTGTAACAAAATTTCGCAGTATATATTTTTGCTTGTGAAATGGGGCTGTTTCTGATATACTATATGAGGCGAGTTATGCTTATGCCGCAATTCACGAAGGAGGTTACGTCCTTTGAGCGATTTTAACGATTATAACGGACAATATAACCAGCAATCCAGCCGGGTGGCCCAGCAGGCCGTGAAGCCCGCCGCGCCGGAAGCGCAAAGCGCTTATCCTGTGCAGGGCGCCCAGGCTCCGGTGGTGCGCCATCGCCGCAGCGATCGGCACAAGACCGGCAATGAGGAAGCCCCCCAGGCCTATCAGCCCCGGGGGAATGTGCAGCCCCAGGGCGAATACCAGGGCCAGCCGACTTCCCAGACCCAGCAGTGGGTGCGTCAGCAACCCCCGCAGGAGCCTGATCAGACCGAATACGCTCCCTATCAGCGCCCCGCCCGCCAGAATATGCGGCAGGATGACGGCTTCATGCGCCGCCCCGTTGCCCTGGAAGAGGAATACGAGGATGAGGGAGAGGGCCGTTCCATCCCCTGGCTGAAGATTGTCATCGGCGTGATCATCGCCGCGCTGCTGCTGTGCGTGCTTTTGTATTTCCTGCCGGACGCCGGTCCCCTCAACGGGCTGAAGAAGGGCATTGAAAATGCCGTGCATCTGGTGATTCCGGAAAAGAAAGTGCCCGCCGAGGCCCTTTCCTTCCAGACCGGCTCCAACAGCGGCCTGACGGATTCCCGCATTATCTTCCATCTGACCACCAATCAGGGCGTGGAAGGCGTGAAGCTGGAGGATGCAGAAGGCAATGAAATCAGCTGCACCGTCAGCCTGGTCAATGGCGCGGAAGAAACCAACAAAATCTGGGCCATTACCGCCATTTTCGCCGAGCCCTTTGAAGGCACCATCTATGCCGTTGTCCGGGATCAGAATAACTGGATCCGTACCGATAAATCCGTTGTTCTCATGATCAGCGATCCCACGCCCGTGCCCACCCAGGCGCCTGTCATCACCCAGGCCCCGGTGATCACCAGCGCCCCCGTGGCAACCCAGGCCCCCGTTGTCACCCAGGCGCCCACCGCCGTGCCGGCCACCAATGCCCCTGTTCTGGCGATGAGCAGCACCAATGTGCCCGTTCCCACCTGGGCCCCCACCAACGCCCCTGCGCCCACCCAGGCGCCTGTCCAGGCTGCCACGGAAGCGCCTACCCAGGCCCCCACCGAGGTTCCCACGCCTGATCCCACCGAAGTGCCCACCCCCGTTCCCACCCAGGCGCCCACTGCGGTGCCTACCAATTCGCCCATGCCCCGGCTGGAAGCCAGCGCGGGCGCCGGCGCCAATGAAAAGGTGACCGATACCGTCTTTATTGGCGGCAAATCCCAGAGCGATTATGAACGGGAAATCGGCTATATCGCCCCCAATCCGGATGAATATACCAATTATGAAGGCGGTGTATTCACCTTCCGCGGGGATAATTTCCGCCGCAATGCCGCCTTTGGCACGGCGGAAGTGGAAGAAGAATCCATGACTGTGCTGTGGAAGACCCCCGTCGGCTCTCTGCGCACTGCCGATAACGGCACCCTCTACGGCGTTGGCTGGACCGGTCAGCCCGCCATCGTCCAGTGGACCAAGGAAGTCCGCGAGATGATGAATCTGTATGATAACGCCAAGAATACCAAGGCCCTGAAGGAAGTCATCTTCGGCGCCCAGGACGGCAAGGTTTATTTCCTGAATCTCAAGACCGGCGAAGCCACCCGGGATACCATCAATATCGGCTATCCCCTCAAGGGCAGCGTATCCGTGGATACTCTGGGCCGTCCTTTGCTGGCTGTGGGCCAGGGCATTTCCAAATTGCCCAATAAGACCGGCGATATCGGCCTGCACGTCTATAATCTGATCAGTGGCAAGCGAGAATTCCTGCTCAACGGCCGCAAATCCGATTCTCAGAAGCAGTATACCACCAACGGCGCCGTGGACGGCACTGCCCTCTTCCTTTCCCAGACCAATGACGCCATGATCGTGGCGGGCGAAAACGGCCTGCTCTACACCGTGGATCTGGGCGGCGTATTTGAATATCCCAATGTGAATAATCCCGATGCCGTAGGCAGCCTGGAAATTGACCACAGCATCACCTATCTGCGCACCAAGGCCAATGCCAGCAAGGAAAATCAGGTGGGTGTGGAAAGCAGCGTGGCCATGTATGATAAATATATCTTCATGGCGGATGCTTATGGTCTGCTCCGCTGCGTGGATTCCGATACCATGAAGACCGTCTGGGCTGTGGATACGGGGGATAACACCGACGCCTCCATTGCCCTGGATTGGAGCCGGGATGACGAAAGCCTGAGCCTCTACACCGGCAATACCGCCTATGCCCGCCTGGGCAGCAAAAAGGATGTGACCATCCGCCGTCTGGATGGCATGACCGGTGAAGAAATCTGGAGCTACAATATCAAGTGCGATTATGATAAGGATCAGCGCTCCGGCTGCAAGGCCAGCCCCGTGGTGGGCCAGAACGGCATCGCCAATCTGGTGATCTTTACCGTCAATCAGGTGGCCGAAGGCGGCAGCCGCGTGATCGCCCTGGATAAGGATACCGGCAGCGTGGTATGGACCTACGATCTGGAAAAGGAAACCGTTTCCTCTCCCGTGGCCGTTTATAATGAAGCCGGGGAAGCCTGGATCATCCAGGCCGATGGCGATGGCCTGCTCACCATGCTGGATGGGGAAACCGGCAAGCGCTGCTCCACCCTGGATCTGGGCGGCAAGATCGAAGGCTCTCCTGCGGTTTACCGCAATATCCTGGTGATCGGTACCAGCAGCAAGGATAATTCCTATATGTATGGTATCGAACTGAACTAATGAGAAAATGAATGCGGGGGAAATCGTTCTTTGTAGTCAAAGAATGGTTTCCCCCGTTTCTCTTTTCAAGAAAGCTGCGCTGGATATACGGGATTTTTTCTAATCGTTTTGTGCGCCGGTGAAGCAGTGGAAAATGAGGGATATTCTCCCGATCGGCAATGTCCCCTGGCGGGATGGGGATTTATTTATTGCAAAAGAAAAAAGCCCTATGGGCCGTTTAGGTATTGCTTCACTGGCATACAATTTGATTTGAAGACGATAGATCAATCCAGCGCCGGCTTTCTTGGGGAGAGCGCAAGAGGGGCTTTCTTTTTCAAAAGAAAGCCCCTCTCGCATATATTCCGTTCTCGGTTATTTTCCGGCGTAGGCCATTTCCATGACCTGGGTAAGGCGCAGCGCAGCGTCAAGGCCAAAGATTTCGGGGATTTCTTCCGGGGTATTCGCCATGGCCCACTGCACGATAGGGGAGGGTAATTTGGCGGGAAGGGCACTGACCGATACCCATTGATGATCGGTTTCGGCGCAGCTCCAGGATACCTGCTGATTCTGCTGGCAGATGGTGCCTTCCGTGCCGCCGATTTCGATGGTGAAGGGATAGCCCTTGGAAACGAAGCTGGTTTCAGAAACGCCGATGGCCCCATCCGCAAATTGCAGCAGGCTGACGGCATTATCCTCCACGCCCCGGCCGGTCATTTCGGTGAATGCGGATTGCACCTTTACCGGCGCAGCCTGCATAATGGCGCAGAGCAAATACATGGGATGAGCCCCCAGATCGATCATGGCGCCGCCGCCGCAGGCAATGGGATCATAAAAATGGATGGGCAGCCAATCACCGGTAGAGCCGTTATGGGCTTTGCGTACCCGGGCATAATTGATTTTTCCCAGCTTGCCTTCCCGGGCGGCGCGCAGGGTAAACTGCGTGGCCGGTTCGCTGAAATGGGGGAAGGAAATGGCAAAGCGGGTGTTGTTTTTCAGGATTGCTTGCCGGATTTTTGCTGTCTCCTCGCTGGTGAGAGCCAGTACCTTTTCTGTAAAAACGGCCTTGCCCGCTTCACAGGCGCGGATAATCAGTTCGGTATGTTCATTGGTGGCATTGCAGATGACCACGCCCTCAATCTTCGGATCGGCAAGAATATTTTCCACCGACGCGCTTTCGCAGCCCAGTTCATCCGCCCATTTTTTTGCGGCGGCTTCATCGGGATCCCAGACCTTCGCGATCCTGCAATTTTCAATGCCGTTGATTTCTCGGGCATAGCCGGGGGCATGCACATGCCATTTGCCCAGCATGGCGAATTGTTTCATGATCCGTTCCTCCTTGGTTTTATTGGCGTACCAACAGGGTACAAATTTCAAAGGGCCGCAGCTGCAATTCTGCCTGATTCCCTTTCAGGGGAAGATCGGCTTGGATTTCTTCCAGGAAATTGGTTTTATACAGTGCGGATACGTTTTTGGGGAAAGCGATGGTGCATTTCGCGGGCACGCCCTCGCATTCGTACAGCCGCAGCACAAAGGCATTTTCTTCCGCATCGGCGCATTTTACCGTTTCGCAGATTACATGGTCATTGGAAATGGTGAAAAGTCCGGGGGCATCCAGCCGGGAGGCGGCGGGAATCAGGGGCAGATTCATCTTGTATGCCGGGGCGATAACGCTTTGGGTATTGAAGGGACCGTTATGGGGCAGAAGCATATAATTCATTTCATGTACGCCCACGTCCCCCCGGGGATCGGGCCGGCAGCCGCCATGCATCAGCGTCAGCCGCAGATCGGATCCCACGGCGGAAATGCCGTATTTGCAATCGTTCAGGATCGCCGCGCCGCCCCGGACGTCGGAAAGATCGGTCCATTTGTGATTGACCACTTCAAATTTTGCGATATCCAGGGAAGTATTCCGGGTGGTGGGCCGATCCATATGGCCAAACTGGATTTCATTTTTCATCTGCCCGGCACGGATATTCAGGTCAAATCCTGCCTTGAGCAGCTGGTGTTTATCCTGCCAATCCACCTTCATCTGATAGCCAATGCCCGGCTTGACCGCATAGAGAATGGTATCCACCGTGGCCTTGGATTTTTTGCTCAGGGCGTATTGCGCGCGGATACGCCATTCCACGCTTCCGTCAGAAGTCACTTCCCGGGCGATCAGCGCGCGCACGGGCTGCATCTTCATTTCCTGAGACGGGGCAATTTCCCAGTTATCGTAGGTATCGGGCATATTTTCCCCCATCCAGAGGGTGCCCAGGGGCGCGCCGCCCGGACGACAGAATTCCCGGCCCGTTTCTTTTTCGATCAGGGAAGCGATGTAGCCGCAATCGTCAAATTCAATTTCGTAGAAGGGGGTGGAAAGATGATTGCCCTGGAGCACGAAGGGACTTTCCGCCTTTTTTACTTTCCCGGCAGGATAGCTTCCGGCGCCATAAGCGGGAATGGAAAGGCCGGAAAGGGCAGTACATTTTCTGCCCATCACGTCGGTATAATTCTGGCAGGGCAGCCCGTCAAGGGTCATTTCCCCTTCCAGCTCCAATACGTCATTTTCCTGCCAGGCAAAGGATGTGGGGTTGGCGAAGGAATATACGCCGCTTTCCTGCAAACCGCAATATTTTTTCGTTTCCTGCCCGATTTCCAGGAGCAGTCCGTTCATTTCCGCAACGGCCTCTTCATTCACCCGCTGAATGGAGGAGCCGGGCAGAATATCGTGGAACTGATTTTTCAGCAGCACCTTATACAGCCGTTCCGTTTCGGGATTTTGTTTTTCCCCGGAAAGCACATTCATGAATTCCAGATTATGCAGCGCATTTTCCGCCTTGCGGTTATTGCGCTTGATATCATGGATACTGGTCAGGGTGCCCCGGTGGAATTCCAGATACAATTCCCCGTCATATACGGGATAATCATCCCGCTTTTTTTCCAGACGCCGCATAAAGGCGCTGGCGGACTGGGGCTGGATTTGGGGCAGCCCGGGCAGATCCTTCACCCGCTGCAATTGTTCCAGCATGCCGTAGGTGGGGCCGCCGCCGCCGTCGCCAAAGCCGTAGGCCAGCAGCCTGCGGTCATTGGTGGTTTTATCCACGATGCCGTCGATTGCCCGGGTGACATTATTCACATCCGGCGGGCAATGCATCACATTGAAATGGGTCAGCACTTCGCTGCCATCCAGGCCCCGCCAGATAAAGGTATCCGCCCCCATGGGATTCAGATCATTCCAGGAAATTTTTGTGGTATAGAAATATTTTACGTTGCTCTGCCGCATGATCTGGGGAATGGCGGCGTTGTAGCCGAAGGTATCAGGCAGCCAGAAGGCGGCGGATTGATAGCCCAACTTTTCTTTCGTGTATTTCTGGCCGTAGAAGAATTGGCGCACCATGGCTTCGCTCCCGGCAATATTGCAATCACATTCCACCCATACGCCGCCGTTGGGCTCGTATCTGCCCTCCTGCACCCGGCGCTTGATCCCTTCAAAAATGGCGGGATAATATTCCTCCATCCAGGAAAGATGCAGGGCGGAGGATTGAATGAAATTGTAATCGGGATACCGCTCCATCAGGCTCAATGCCTGGGAATAGGTGCGGGCGCATTTGCGGATGGTTTCGCTCACCGGCCAGAGCCAGGCGGTATCCATATGGCTGTGGCCGATCACCCCCACATATCCCCGGGAACCATCGTATTCCCCCTGGAATTTTTCCAGGGCGTCCGCCAGAATGGCGGATACGGCCTTCGCGCTTTCATCCAGTTCCTGGCGGGTATGCTGCAAAGGATCCTGAATGAAATGAGGGAAGGCCTTTTTCAGCGCCCGGACGGCCTTGCCCTGCATGAAATTATTGCCGGGCAGATGGGCCAATTGCAGGGCAATGACCACATCGAATACCATCCGGTTGATGGCTTCATCCATTACGCAGATATCCACGCCGGAGAAAGTGCGCCGGAAAATGCCGTTATTGGGGCAATTCCGCGCCCGCTCTTCCGGGTTGTGAATATCCACGCCGGCGCTTTGTTCGGCCTGATCCCGGCCGTAATTCTCATAGGGCTGGGTGCCGGGATGAAAATGCCCGGCATAGCATTCCAGATCCATATGATGGCGGACGGGGCCATCGCATTTGCCCACGAACAGCGCCGAATGATTGCCGCCAATAAAATCATTCTTGGAATTGATGATGCCGCAGGGCGCGCCGTCCCGGAAGCAAAGGATTTCCGTGGCCCCGGTATGGGGAATGAGCCAGATCTGCTTTCCGGCATAGGCGTTGGTCAGGGAAAGATCAAAGGAAAGCCAGATATTTCCCCATTCGCCGCCCCATTCATCCCCTTCGTTCAGAGGGAAAAAACCTTCCTGGGGGGGCAGGCGCAGATGATCCCGGGTGCGGAAGGCCTGCACCTGGGAAAGATGATCCACCTTTTGAAAAATCAGCCGCGCATAGGCGTTAATGCCCAAATCGTATTGCTTGAGCAGCTTTTCCGTATACTTTTCGTAATTCATATAAATATCCTTTCCTGCTGTGCGCAAGGGGCTTTTTGCCCCTGCGCGGCTGATTTCATGGGATTATTTGTTGAAATAGACGGGTTCGCCGGTCTTGGCGGAGGTGTAGATGGCTTCCAGAATTTCGCTGACCACGCAGGCCTGCTCGGGCAGCACGGTGGGATCGGTATCATTTTCAATGGCGTCCAGCCACTGGCGCTGCTCGGAAATGGGGGGCGTATCCTGCACGCCGTCATAGAAGGCCACGCCGCCGGCTTTCATATCCGGGGTGATGGTAAGCAGACGGTCAAATTCGCCCTTGTTGATGATCACGTCATTGGATTTGACCAGCGCGCCCGCCTTGCTGCCGCAAAGACGGCAGCTGCCTTCGGGAATGGGTTCATCGGTATTGAGGGCCCAGGTGGCTTCCAGGGTAATGGTGGAGCCATCCTCCATCACGATAAAGCCAAAGGCCGCATCTTCCAGGGTCTTATTTTCATCGGGACCCCAGCCGCCCCAGGGATTGCCGCATTCGGGGTTTTCCACCTTCTTATACCGGGTGCCAACCACCATCCGGGGCTTGTAATTATTCATCAGATACAGGGTCAGATCCAGGGAATGGGTGCCGATATCGATGAGGGGACCGCCGCCCTGCTCATATTCATTGAGGAAAACGCCCCAGTTGGGGGTGCCCCGGCGACGGATGGCAAAGGCCTTGGCATAGTAAATTTCGCCCAGATCGCCCCGCTCGATGACCTGCTTCATATATTTGCTGGCGGCCTTCTGGCGATGCTGATAGCCGATGGTGAGCTTTTTGCCCGTTTCTTTGGCGGCTGCCACCATCCGGCGGGCGTCGGCGGCCGTCTTGGCCATGGGCTTTTCGCACATGACATGCTTGCCGGCGTGCATGGCGTCGATGGAAATATCGGCGTGGCTGCGATTGGGGGTAAGCACATAGCAGACGTCGATGGTTTCATCCTTGAGCAATTCTTTATAATCGGTATACACCTTGGCATCGGGGGTGCCGTAGGTCTGGGCGGCCTTCTGGGCGCGCTCTTCAATCAGATCGCAGAAAGCCACGATATCCGCCCGATCCAGGGCTTTGAGGGAGGGGAGATGCTTGCCATTGGCGATGCCGCCGCAGCCGATAATACCAATTCTGAGCCGTTTCATATTCTTTTCCTCCTGATAATAATTTTTTATTTCAAGCAGCGTGCGCCGCCTTTTTACGGATTCCAGGGATTGGGAATGAAATCCCCGCCCCGGCACCATTTGAGATACTGAAGAGCATGCATTTGCCCGGTCATTTCCCAATCGCCCTTGAACAGGGGATCGTGATAGCCTTCAATGCTCAGGCAGCCTTCATAGCCCGCCTGCTGGAGGATTTCAAAAATCTTCCGCCAGTCGGTATCGCCCAGCCCCGGGAAACGGGAAAAGACGAAGGGTTTTTGCCCGGTAATGCCTTCTTCCTTGATCAGATTCCAGTTGACGGAGGCGTCCTTGCCGTGCACATGCACCACTTTGCTTACGTATTTTTGCAGATTGGCGATGGGATCAATCAGCTGATACATCTGATGGGCGGGCTCCCATTCCAGGCCCAGGGCGGGGCTGTCCACCGCGTCAAACATCATATCCCAGGCCTTGGGATTGAAGCCGATATTGCAGGTGGCTTTATTCCAGGTGCCGCTCATGGGGCAGTTTTCAATGGCCAGGCGCACGCCCTTATCTTCGGCATGCCGGGCCAGTTCTCCGAATATTTCCTTGAAGCGGGGGATTGCCGCATCCACTGCTTCGCCCTCGATGGCGCCGGCAAAGGTGGAAACCGTGTTGGTGTGGAATTTTTCCGCCAGATCAATGCAGGCATGCAGCTGCCTTTGGGCGTCTTCATTCTGCAGAGGATTATTGTAAAAACCCAGGGAGGAGATTTCAATCCCCGTGCCGTCCAGAAGATCGTTGACCTGGGGTGCCAGCTCTTCCAGCACAATATCCCCCAGGGTCATATGATAATTGACCGTAAAGCATTCAAAGCCTTTGTCTTTGAGATGGGGAACCCAGGAAAGAAAATTATGTCCTGGAATACAGGTGCCAACTTTAATGGGCTGATGCATTTATAAGCCTCCTTTTGGGTTTGCGAAAATAAAATGGGAGCAAAATATGGATCGGTTTATGGTAAAATCAGTATAGCATATTGAAGCTGGAAATGATATAATGAATTTGCATCAAAATATAAAATTTCTGCCAAACGGAGGATGAAAATGCAGATCAGGCTGGAGGAAAAAAATCCGGTTCGGGATATGGGCGGATTATGCGAATGCTTTGTGCAGCGCAATCCGGGCCTTTGCTTTGCGACGTATCCCCATATTCATCCCGCATTTGAGCTGCTGTATTGCCTGGAGGGGGCCTATGAACTGAAGGCGGAAAACAGTATATACCGGCTCGAACAGGGGGACGTGGCGCTGATTCATCCCATGGAGCCCCACGAAGCCCGCACCCTGACGCCGGATGAAAACAGCTATCTGGTATTAAAATTCACTCCCGAGGCCCTGCTCTCTTCCAGCCAGCCCCATTACGAAATGAAGTATATTTTCCCCTATCTGCATTTTGGCCGGCGCTCCTGCGTCTATACCCGGCAGGAGACGGGGGACAGCGGCCTGGAGGATTTGCTGATGAAAATTCTGCAGGAAAGGCAGCAGGAGGGCTATGGCTATGAAATGGCCGTCCGCGCCTATATCAGCCAGGTGCTTTTGTGGTTTATCCGGGCCTGGCATATCCGCAATGACGCCATGAATATGGATGAAGCCACCCTTTCCCGGCTGCAAAAATCCATTGCCTATATTTCGGCCCATCTGGAGGAGGAAATGTCCATTCAGGCGGTGGCGGATCATGTGGGCATGGGGCTTTCCACCTTTTCCCGCTTTTTCGTCCGCGCTACCGGCAGCAGTTTTCCCGCTTTCGTCCGGGGGCAAAGGCTCAATGCCGCCATGCGGCTTTTGCTGGAAAGCGAAAAATCCATTACGGAAATCGCCATGGAAACGGGCTTTTCCAGCGCCAGCTATCTGATTCTCTGCTTCAGAAGGCAATATCATCTCACCCCGGCCCAGTTCCGCCATCATTATATTTCTGCCGCCCGAATGTAAATTTTTGACGCCGTACTTTTCAAATGCCGGAAAATAATTTATACTTAGGAAGAATAAGGAGGATTACCGGCCATGAAAAAAATTCTGATTTTCTTTCTGCTGTTTATTCTTTCCATTCCCTGCGCCCAGGCCGGGCAAACCCCTTCCAGCAATCTGGCGGCCATCCGCATCAATGAATTTATGGCCTCCAACGGCGATTCTCTGGAAACCATCGACGGCGAATCCCCGGATTGGATTGAATTATTCAATACCGCCGATCAGGATGTGAATTTGAAGGGGCTTTGTATTTCCGACGGGAAAAAGGTGCTGGATAAATTTGTGTTTCCGGAAGTAATCATTCCCGCCAAGGGGTATCTGGTGGTATTTGCCTCCGGGCTGACCCTGGAAAGGGAAAATGAAATTCATCTGCCCTTCAAGCTCAGCGCCGATGGGGAGCGGGTGGTGCTTTCCTTTGAGGGAGTAATTCTGGATATTGTCAGCTTTGACGCCCAGGAAAAGGATGTATCCATGGTGCGGCATGATGATCGCTCCTGGCGCTTTTCCCATTCTCCTACCCCCGGCGCAGCCAACGAATTTGACAACGAATAAGAAAATAAAAAAAGCGGCGTTTTGCCGCTTTTTTTCTTTATTTTCTGTAGAGCAGGTTTTCCTTTTCCAGATAATTTTTCAGCATCAGGGGCCAATCGGTCTGAATGAAATCAAAGCCCCGGCGGGCCAGCCAGCCCCATCCCTTTTCCATGGATTCGCACAGGGCGCAGTCATCGCTGTGGCCAGCGGTAAGGACGGCTTTATAATTATAGACAATGGAATTGGCCCAGGAAAGGATATGATCCTTTTTCAGCTTTTCCAGATATTCCGGGGTGCACAGGGGGCTGCTTTCGGAATCAAAGAGCAGTTCCTGACCCATATAATTGATATTGCGTTTTTTCAGCTCCTCGTGCACGTCTTCCGCATCCTTGGATACGATCACCATATACTGCACATCGGGGGCGTAGGTTTCGATGATATCAAAGTATTCCTTTTTCGGGGAGGTTTTTACCAGGATCTGCTCCATCATGCCGTGGGCGCGGATGCAATCGGAAATTTCCCGGGGATGCAGCCAGAATTTATCGCAGTTGATATAGCAGCGGCCCTTGAAGCGATCCAGCACTTCATCCAGGGTATTGATGGGGAACTGGGTTTCCGCATTATCCTGATTGACAAAACGCAGGGCCTGAATATCCTTCCATTCCATCTGGGAGAGATTGCAATCCCTGTTCAGGTGCGCCTTTTCCATGCCGGGATGGAAGATGAACAATTTCCCGTCGGCGGACATGCTCACGTCAATTTCAATCATATCAGCCCCCTGCATCAGGGCGATTTCATAGGAGGGCAGGGTGTTGCAGGGAATATTGCCCCCGGCCACGCCCCGATGGGCCACCAGAATAATTTTTTCCTGGGCGGTTTGCCAAAGCTGGAAGGAATTCATAAAACAGCCTCCGTTTTTCCAACATGAATAGATTTTTCCTTATTTTATCACAGCGTGGCGTAATTCACAAGCGCCGGAGCGGGAAAGGATAAAAAATGGAAAGAATTGCGGGCAAAATTAGTCCCGGCAATTTATGCAATCAGGTCAGGGATTCGTATTGCAATTTTTTTTGCTTCACGCTATAATAAATGGTATGGGTTCATCTTCTCTCATTGGGAGGATGGAACCAGCCCCCCGGAAAAATGCCGCGGCTGCAGGCGTTTTTTCGGAGAAAAGGATGCAGGAGAAGAAGCCGATGAAGATTCAGCCTGCCGTAAAGCAGGAAACGGCCTGGATAGCGGGCGGCGTGATGATTCTGACAGGAATCATGGTGCTGGTATTCGTAATTCTGGGGAAATTTGATTATACGGTGGCGCTGGGGGCCGTCTATGGCGCAGCGATTGCCGTTCTCAATTTTTTTCTGCTGGGCATGACGGTGCAAAAGGCGGCGGAAGAAATGCATGGGGTACAGCTGCCGCCGGAGGAAGAAAAGGAAGATGCGGGAAGCGAAGGCGAAGCAAAGAATGAAGCGCCTGAAAATCCCCACGTCAGAGAAGCAAAGAAAAAAATGCAGCTTTCTTATTACGGGCGCATGCTGATGACGATGGTTGCCGCCGCTCTGGCGCTGGTATTGCCCATCTTTCATCCGATTGCTGCCCTGCTGCCCCTTTTGTTCCCCCGGATCGTTATTTTTATTCGGGGTATGATTCAAGGTAAAAAGGAGGCCTGATCTTTTTGAAACGCAGCACACGGGATAAGATTATTGATATTTTGCTGCTTGCCATGGCGATTCTTCCCTTTGTGGCGGCGATGGTGCTGAAAATTCTCACCAAGCCTGCAGCCGAGGGAATTACCGTCACCGGCGCCCAGATTTTCTTTACCATTCCCATGCCGCTGATGGATTTGACCATTACCGAATCCCAGGTCAATTCGCTGGCGGTAATCATCAGCCTGCTGGGCCTTTGCCTGTATTTTACCCGGGGGCTTACGGTGGTTCCCGGCAGCAAGCGGCAGATTATTGCCGAATTTATTGTGGAAAAGGCCACCAGCTTTGTGACCGGCAACATGGGCGAACGATTTGCCAATTTTGCGCCCTTTGTAGCAGCTATCATGGGGCTTTCTGCATTTTCCAGCCTTTCCAGCCTGCTGGGCCTGTATCCGCCGACCTCCGATATCAATATCGTGGCGGGCTGGGCTATTCTGGTCTTTATCCTGATTACGTATTACAAGCTCAAGGGCGGCCTTTGGAATTATCTGAAGGGCTTTGGCGATCCCATTCCTTTCTTCGCTCCTTTTAATGTGATCAGTGAAGTGGCCACCCCCATTTCCATGGCCTTCCGTCATTATGGCAACGTGCTTTCCGGCGTGGTAATTTCCACGCTGATTGCAGCGGCGCTGCAGGGGCTTTCCAATATGCTGCTGGGCTGGCTGCCCGGCTTCCTGGGGGATATTCCTTTCTTGCAGGTGGGTCTTCCTGCTGTGCTTTCCCTCTATTTCGATTTGTTCAGCGGTTGTCTGCAGGCCTTCATTTTCGCCATGCTGACCATGCTCTACATCTCCAACGGCTTCCCGGAGGAAGCCTATGAACAGCGGCAAAAGGCAAAGCGAGAAAAAGCTTTGCACCATGCATAAATCATTTTACAATCACGGGAGGGTATTATCATGTTGGAACTGGCTATTGGTATCATTCTGGGTTGCTGTGCTCTGGGCGCTGGCTGCGCTATGATCGCCGGTATCGGCCCTGGTATCGGTGAAGGTAATGCGGTTGCCAAGGCTTGCGAAGCCATCGGCCGTCAGCCTGAATGCAAGGGCAGCGTTACCACCACCATGCTGATGGGCTGCGCCGTTGCCGAAACCACCGGTCTTTACGCCCTGGTTATCGCTATTCTTCTGATTTTCGTGGCCCCCAACAGCCTGGTTGGCATTCTGCTTCGCTCCATCCAGTAAGCAATACGACTTCTAACAAAAAGAAGGAAAGGCACGAGTGAGCATGCAGTCATTGGATGTTATTTCGGTAAACTTATGGCAAATTCTCATTTCTCTTGCCAATCTGCTGGTCATGTTCCTGATCCTCAAGCATTTCCTGTTCAAGCCTGTCATGAAAATGATGGCGGCCCGGCAGGCGCAGGTGGATAAGATTTATGACGACGCCAATGAGGATCGAACCCAGGCGGCGGACATGAAGCAGGAATATGAGCAGCGCCTGGCCACCGCCCGGGAAGAGGCGGATGGACTGGTGCGCAATGCGGTGACCACGGCCCAGCGCCGGGGCGACGCCATTGTGGCCGAGGCCAATAGCCAGGCCAGCCATATCAAGCAGAAGGCAGAAGAGGAAATCGCCCTGGAAAAGAAGCAGATGCTGATGAGTGTCCGCAGCGAAATTTCCGATATGGCGGTGAGCATTGCTTCCAAGGTTGTGGAACGTGAGATTCAGAAAGAGGATCACGAGAATTTCATGGATGAATTCATCAGGAACGTGGGTGAAGAATCGTGACAGAGCTTTCCAAGGAATACGGCGAAGGCCTTTACGCCCTGGCGGCGGAGGAACAGCTTTCCCAGGATTTGCTTGCCCAGATGGAAATGCTGGCGCGCAGCTTTCAGGCAGAGCCCGCCTTTTTGCATCTGCTTTCCAATATGTCCCTGAGCAAGGAAGAGCGCTTCGGCATTCTGGAAAATACCTTCCGGGGGCAGATTCATCCCTATGTATTGAATTTTCTGAAAATCCTGTGCGAACGGGGGGCCATGATGGAATTTGCGGGCTGCGCAAATGCCTATCGCGCCCTGTATAATCAGGAGCATCATGTGCTGGAAGCCCAGGTGACCACCGGTGAAAAAATGACCGAGGATCAGCGGGCGCGGCTGATTGAAAAGCTGCAGAAAATGACCGGCAAGGAAATTCAGCTTTCCGAAAAGGTGGATGAAAAGGTCATCGGCGGCGTGCTGCTGGAAATGGATGGCAAGCGCTATGATAATACCGTGCGCCACCGGCTGGAAAAAATCCATCAGGCCATGATCGGCGAAGCGTAAAAAATCCTCACCCCATAGCCTAAGGGCCCAGGCCCTTTTCAAACTGAAAGCGGTGAATACAATGCAGTTGAAACCTGAAGAAATTTCCAAGCTCATTAAAGAGCAGATCAAAAATTACGAAAATAAAATTTCCCAGAGCGATACCGGCACCATCATCATGATCGGCGACGGCATTGCCCGGGTATCCGGCCTGGAAAAATGCATGGCCAATGAATTGGTGCGCTTTTCCAACGGTGCTTACGGCATGGCGCTGAACCTGGAAGAAAATTCCGTGGCCATCGTTATGCTGGGCGATGATGACGGCATCAAGGAAGGCGATGTGGTGGAACGCACCGGCCAGGTTGTTTCTGTGCCCGTTGGCGAAGCCATGATCGGCCGCGTGGTCAATTCCCTGGGTCAGGCGGTGGATGGCCGCGGCCCCATCGAAACCAAGGAAATGCGCCCCATTGAGCGCAACGCCCCCGGCATCATTCAGCGTAAATCCGTTTCCGTTCCCCTGCAGACGGGCATCAAGGCCATCGACAGCATGATCCCCATCGGCCGGGGCCAGCGCGAATTGATCATCGGTGACCGTCAGACCGGTAAGACCGTCATCGCCCTGGATACCATCATCAACCAGAAGGGCAAGGACGTGATCTGCATTTACGTGGCCATCGGCCAGAAATGCTCCACCGTGGCCCAGCTGGTGGATACTCTGTCCGCTGCCGGCGCTATGGATTATACCATCGTGGTCAGCGCCACTGCGTCTGAACTTGCGCCTCTGCAGTATATCGCGCCCTATTCCGGCTGCGCCATGGCGGAATATTTCATGGATCAGGGCAAGGATGTTTTGATCGTTTACGATGATCTTTCCAAGCATGCCGTTGCCTATCGCGCCCTGTCCCTGCTGATCCGCCGTCCTCCGGGCCGTGAAGCCTATCCCGGCGACGTATTCTATCTCCACAGCCGTCTGCTGGAACGCTCTGCCCGGGTGGATCCTGCCTACGGCGGCGGCTCCATCACCGCGCTGCCCATCATTGAAACCCAGGCCGGCGACGTATCCGCCTATATTCCCACCAACGTGATTTCCATCACCGACGGCCAGATCTTCCTGGAGACGGAACTTTTCCACGCCGGCATCATGCCCGCCGTGAACCCCGGTATTTCCGTTTCCCGTGTAGGCGGCAACGCCCAGATCAAGGCCATGAAGAAGGTGGCCGGCAGCCTGAAGCTGCTCTATTCCCAGTATCGTGAACTGCAGGGCTTTGCCCAGTTCGGTTCCGATCTGGACGCCGATACCAAGGCCCGTCTGGCCCAGGGCGCCCGTATTGTGGAAGTGCTCAAGCAGAATCGCAATAAGCCCGTGGCCGTTGAAAATCAGGTATGCCTGTTCTACGCTGTCACCCATGATTTCCTCAAGGAAGTGGAAGTGAAGGATGTGGCGGATTACGAAGAAGGCCTCTACGAACGTATGGCTGCCCAGCATGGCGATGTGCTGGATGAAATCCGCACCACCGGTCAGCTCTCCGCCGAAACGGAAGGAAAGCTCAAGGCCGCGCTGGAAGGCTATACCAAGGATTTCCTCAAGGCCAAGTAAGTAAGGAGGAATTGCCATGGCTGGAGCATCCATGAAGGATATCAAGCTGCGGATCAAAAGCGTGGAAAGCACCATGCAGATTACCAAGGCCATGCAGCTGGTAGCCACCTCCAAGCTTCGCCGCGCCAAGGAACGCATGGAAAGCAGCAAGCCCTATGCCTCCGTATCCCGTCAGGCAATCATGGCCGCTGCCGCCCGCTGCACGGATCAGAGCGTGCCCTTTATCCATCCCCGGGAAGAAAAGCGCCGCTGCTATGTGGTGATCGCCGGGGATCGCGGCTTGGCCGGGGGCTATAACGCCAATGTATTCAAATTGGTGGCCGCCCACAGCGAAGGCAGCAATTATTGCGTGCTGCCCCTGGGCCGCAAGGCCATTGATAAATATCACCGGATGGGCATTGAATCCCTTTCGGATGATTATTCCCGGGTGGAGGGCATGACGGTGGGCCAGTGCTACGGCATTGCCCGGATGCTGATTGAAAACTACCTGGAAGAAAAATTTGACGCCCTGTATCTGGTCTATACCAGCTTCAAAACCATGATGACCCAGGATGCGGAAGCCGAGCAATTGCTGCCCGTGCCCGACGCCCCTGAGGAAGAAACGGCAAAGCCTGTGGATACCGTATATGAACTGGAAGCGGGGGAAACCCTGCAGATGGTGATGCCCGATTTCCTGGCCGGGCGGATCTACAGCGCGCTTTGCGATTCCTATGCCAGCGAGGTGGCCTCCCGGCGCAGCGCCATGGACAGCGCCACCAAGAATGCCGGCGAAATGATCAGTGATCTCAGGCTCAAATACAATCGTGCCCGTCAGGGCGCCATCACCCAGGAAATTACGGAAATTGTGGCCGGTGCAGAGCAATAAGGCATCGGGAAAGGGGATAAAACCATCGTGAGCAATCAAAATATCGGCAAAGTGGTTCAGGTTATCGGCCCCGTGCTGGATATCCGCTTTGAGGATGGGCATCTGCCTGAATTGCTTACCGCCATTGAAATTATGAATGGCGATAAAAAGATTGTGGCGGAAGTTGCCCAGCATGTGGGTGATAACGTGGTCCGCTGCATTTCCATGAATGCCACCGACGGCATGGTGCGCGGCCTGGACGCCCTGGATACCGGCAGCCCCATCACCGTGCCCGTGGGCGAAAAATGCCTGGGCCGCATCTTCAATCTGCTGGGCCAGGCCATCGATGACCAGGCGGATCCCGAGGATGTGGAAAAATGGCCCATCCATCGGCCCGCCCCCGCCTATGAAGAGCAGGAAACCTCTACCGAAATCCTGGAAACGGGCATCAAGGTGGTTGACCTGATCGCCCCCTATGCCAAGGGTGGTAAGATCGGCCTGTTCGGCGGCGCCGGCGTCGGCAAAACCGTTCTGATCATGGAACTGATCAATAACGTGGCCAAGCAGCATGGCGGCCTGTCCGTGTTCGCCGGCGTTGGCGAGCGTACCCGTGAAGGCAATGACCTTTACAACGAAATGAAGGAAAGCGGCGTTATCAATAAGACCGCGCTGGTCTATGGCCAGATGAATGAGCCTCCGGGAGCCCGTATGCGCGTGGCCCTGTCGGGGCTTACCATGGCGGAATATTTCCGCGATCGGGAAAATCAGGATGTGCTGCTCTTCATTGATAATATCTTCCGTTTCACCCAGGCGGGCTCCGAAGTATCCGCGCTGCTGGGCCGTATGCCCTCTGCCGTCGGTTATCAGCCCACCCTGGCCACTGAAATGGGCGCCCTGCAGGAACGCATCACTTCCACCAAGAAGGGCTCCATCACCTCCGTTCAGGCCGTTTACGTGCCTGCTGACGACTTGACCGACCCCGCTCCTGCCACCACCTTCGCCCATCTGGACGCCACCACCGTGCTCAGCCGCAACATCGCTTCTCTGGGTATTTATCCCGCCGTGGATCCCCTGGATTCCACCAGCCGGATTCTCTCCCCCGAAGTGGTGGGCAATGAGCATTACGAAGTGGCCCGTCAGGTGCAGGGTATTTTGCAGCGCTATAAGGAACTGCAGGATATCATCGCCATCATGGGTATGGATGAACTGAGCGACGAAGATAAGCTGATCGTGGCCCGCGCCCGCAAGGTGCAGCGCTTCCTGAGCCAGCCCTTCTCCGTTGCCGAGCAGTTCACCGGCATGGAAGGCAAATATGTGCCCCTGAAGGAAACCATCCGCGGCTTTAAGGAAATCATCGAAGGCAAGCATGATGACCTGCCTGAAAGCGCGTTCCTCTTCGTGGGCACCATTGATGAAGCGGTTGCCAAAGCGAAAAAGGGTGAATAAGCATGGCAAATTTTCATTTGCAAATCGTAACCCCGGATCGCCTGGTATTTGATGGCCAGGCTGAAAAGATCATCCTGCGCACGGTGGGCGGCGACGCCTGCATTCTGGCCCGGCATATCGATTATGCGGCCCCTCTGGGCATTGGCGTGGCCAAGGTGACCGATGATCAGGGCAATACCCGCCAGGCGGCCTGCAATGGCGGCATGCTCAGCGTTTCCAATGGGGAAGTGCGCGTGCTGGCCACTACCTTTGAATGGGAAGACGAAATTGATCTGACCCGCGCTGAAAATGCCCGGGATGAAGCCCAGCAGCAATTGGAAAAACTGCAAAAGAGCGATCATGATTTCGCCTGCGTGGAAGCCAAGCTCAAGCGCGCTCTCACCCGGATTCAAACCAAGGGTTGAGGCGACAAACGATTATATTGGCGAGAGGGACTTTCTCTTGAAAAAGAAAGTCCCTCTCTCGTTGTTCCAAAGAAAATGATTTCTGGATATTACAGGCGCGATACAAGCAATTTGAGCGCCGATTGAGCGCCAATGCCATAGAAAAAATCCGCGTGCAGGATTGCCGCGGATTTTTGAATCAATAATGCGAAAATACGATTCTTACTCCTGCGTACTGATTCTTTCCAATTGATCATTCAGAAAGATTACATGGGCGACCGCCACGATGGCGCTGCGCAGCATGCGCTGGGCGGGGGTATCGGTGGTGGCGGTATCCTCGATATGATCGGTCAATTCAAAGGTAAAGGCTAGGGTGTTTTCCAGCTCGGTGCAGAAATAATCATAGGCCACATGATTCTCGTAGGTCTCTTTCTGCATTTCAAATAAGCGGGTGATATTTTCCATGGAAATCACCTGCTTGGCGATGGAAATGAAAAAAAGCCGGGCGATCTGTTCCGCGCTGTATTGCTTATGGATGGGGCTGGAAATATAGCCCTTTTTTACGTAATTGCTGATCATGGAGCCGGTAATTTCTACGGCGCCCAGGGCGGATAGAAATCGATTGATATATTTTACCGTTTGATCCAGATAAAGCCCTACATCGGGAATTTCCCGAAAACGGGGCAGACGAAATTTTTCAATGGATACCACCATTTCCTCATCTCCTCTGCGCAGTATTATACAACGATGGCAGAATCAAGTCAAGAAAGGAAATATCCCTTGACAGAGATTGGAAAAACTGCTATAGTATTTTTGTCAATCGGTTTTTCGAAAACCGATGTGGCGATTCCATAAAACAAAGAGGCATGCTATGAATTTTAAGATTGTTGCCGATTCTTCTGCGGATATGCTCTCCCTCTCCCAGGTGGATTTTACCTCGGTTCCCCTGAAAATCACGGTGGGGGATGATACCTATGTGGATGATGAAAACCTGAATGTGGCGGAAATGGTGGATGTGCTGGATCGTTTCAAGGGCCGTTCCTGCACCGCCTGCCCCAGCCCTCAGGAGTGGGTGGAGGCCTTTGGCGAGGCTGACCGGGTTTTTTGCGTGACCATCACCAGCAATCTTTCCGGCTGCTGCAATGCGGCGAAAATTGCCGCCCGGGATTATGAAAATCAGCATCCCGGCCGGAAGGTATTCGTGGTGGATACCCTGTCCACCGGCCCCGAAATGCAATTGATCGTGGAAAAAATCCAGGAATGGATTCTGGCGGGCAAGAGCTACGAAATGATCTGCGTGGAAATTATGGCCTATCTTTCCAAGACCAGGCTGATGTTCGTGCTGCAGTCCATTAAGAATCTGGCCAATAATGGCCGGGTGAATCCTGCGCTGGCGACGCTGGTGGGCCTGCTTGGCATCCGCATTGTGGGCAGGGCCAGCGATCAGGGCACTTTGCAGCAATTATCCAAATCCCGCGGGGATAAAAAGGCCCTGGCTGAGTTGCTCTCCTATATGAAAGAACTGGGCTATCAGGGCGGCCGGGTGCTGATTCATCATTGCGAAAATCTGCCCTGCGCGGAGAATTTGAAAAAGGCGCTGGAAGATCTCTATCCCAAGGCCCAGATTGTGATCGACGCAGCCCGTGGCCTTTGCAGCTTCTATGCCGAAAAGGGCGGCCTGCTGATTGGCTTTGAAACCGCCTGATCTGTTGGGATTTGGTGGTTAGCTATACAAGGAAAGCGTGAATGTGGGGGGAACCATTCTTTGGTCACAAAGAATATTCCTCCCGCATTATTTTTTCGTTGCTCTGGCTCGGGGGCTGAATAAGCTCCATAACGTTTCCTATCGTTTCACTGGCACGCTGGTTGATTCGGCGGCGATCAGTAATATCCAGTACGGTTTTCTTGGGGAGGGCGCGGGAGGGGTATTCTTTGATCACAAAGAATATTCCTCCCGCATTATTTCCCTTCTCCCTTCATGGGAAACTTTGTAAAAACGCAGATTTTATGTAGGATTTTCCGAAAAATCTGATATAATAGAAAGGCGAATTCAATCGGACGCAAAGGGGCCGGTTTTTGATGAAAAAATGGTTATTGGTGTTGGTACTGCTCATGCTGCTGCCGCTGACGGCGCAGGGCGAGATGATTCTGGAATTTGCGGCGGATCAGGTATCCCTGGGCGGCATTGTGGATTTTGAAATCCAGGCCGATGGGAGCTATACCTATCAATATTCCCTTTTCCGGAATGGCAAGGAATTATTCACCGGGGTGGAAACGCCCTACGCCTTTGGCTCTTATCTGCCCCGGGAGGCGGGGGAATATACCCTGCATGTGATCGCCCGGGATGCAAACGGGCAGACGGAAGAAACGGAAGGCGTTTTTCAGGTGGTAAGCGTGCCGGAGTGCAGCCTCTCCTGCGATCAGGAAAGCGTTCGCGCAGGCGAACCGCTGCTCTTTACCGCGCAGGTAAACGGCGGTGTGGGCAGCTGTCAATACGTTTATTCCGTATGGCTGGGCAATGAAAAGATCATCCGGCAGGAAAGCGAAGAACCCTATTTTTCATATACACCCGGGCAGGCCGGGGAAATCCGGGTGGAGGTAGAGGTGACGGATGCGGAGGGCAATCAGGCATCCGCCTCGGCCACCGCGCAGGTGGAAGAAGGGGAGGGCATCAGCCTTTCCGGTGCGGATCGGCTTTTCTATGCCCAGGGCGGCAGCAAGACCTATTTCGTCCATGCGCCCGGGGTCTGGATGGCCGAAACCGATGCGGATTTTCTGACCCTTTCACAGCATTGCGGGGCCAGCGGCGATCCTTTGACCATCGTAGCCGCGCCCTGTGACGGGGAAAAACGCACCGGAGAAATCCGCATTTTTGCCGGGGAGCATGCGGTTTCTTTCCGCATCACTCAGTCTGCCGGGCTGGCAGGGGAGGATGAAATCTCCTTTTCGCCGGTTACGGATCATATCTGGATTAACGGCCAGGATAGCGCCGTATGGGCAGACGCCGCCGGCGAAAGAATTTTTGATATCGCGGCCACCGGCGATTGGCAGGCCGAAACAGATCAGGATTTTATTTCCCTGAAAACGGGCGATGGTATTTTGCATCTGATTGCGGAGGAAAATGACGGGGAAGAGGCCCGGGAGGGGATGATTACCCTTTCCTGCGGCAATTATCGGGCGTATATCCATCTGCTTCAGCCCGGCGTTTCCAAGGGGGCGTCCGTGCTGCAGGTGGCCATGGAGCGGGATCATGGCATTGCCTATCAGGATGTGATTCCCGCCCGGGTGATTACCTCGGGAAATCTGGATGAACTGGTGATCTCCTGCGCGGCATGGGAAGAAAATCTGGTATATGAGCGTTCGGCCGGGGAAAGCCTGCCGGATGGCACGCTTTTCTTCCTGGTAGAAATTCCGCTGATGGGCAGCGGAGAACAGGCCATTCTTTTTTCGGCTGCCAATGAATTTGGCATGGAGCAGAAGCAATGCGCCATGCTTGCCGTAACGCCGGAAAATGCCGCCTTTGGTCCGGAAAGCGCCCGGCTGATTCTTGATGGGGATGAAAATCTGCTTTCCTTCCGGGTGACCGCGGCTGCCCAGGCGGTGGAGGCCCTGGATGAAACGGGGAATACCCTTGCGGTGTATCAGGCGGAAAGCGCGCTGATTGACCGCTGCGTAACGGAAGGGGAATGGGGCCGCTATGCGGACTGGAGCCTTTCTCTTTCCGCCGATGCGCTGCCCTCCTTCCTGCGCATCGGGCAGCAGACCATTCCCGTTCTGTATGCTGATGCGGCAGAAAAGGAATTGATTCTCTACAGCCAGTCCGATGGCTATTGGAAGGATCAGCCCTATCGTCACAGCACCCTGGAGCATTCCGGCTGTGCCATTTTTGCCCTGTCCCATGCCCTGCAGCTGCTGGGCTATGAAGGGGAGGAAATCCTGCCCCAGAAGCTGGCGGATACCTACGCTTCCTGCCTGCTGGAAGGCGGCACCATGAATAGCGCGCTGGTGGGCCGCGCCGGGGATAATCTGGGCTTTAAAACCCGCTATGAGCTGTATGAAAACCTTGCCGAAATCCGGAAAAAGATGGAGCAGGGGGCGGTATTTTCTTTCGCAGTGGTTAACGGGCATATCGCCATGGTGGCGGGAATCAGTGAGGATGGCAGCAAATTCCGGATCATCGATTCTGCACCGTCTGCAACCCTGGAACGCATCAAAAACAGCTCTATCTATATCCAGGATGAAAACGGCGCCTGGCAGGCCGTTACCGATCTTGCCCAGATTCCGGGGCTGCGCTATTTTATCGAAAATAATGCCTTCGCCGGCGCAGAATATTATCTGGATGCCGCCTATGTGGCCAAGCGCGGCGTTCGCCTGATTCAGCCGGAGTAATTGGGTGATGTGAACCGGCTGTAATAATATGGGGGAAACCATTGGAAAAATGGTTTCCCCCGTTGAATTTTGGAATTATTTTAATTTCGCTTTATTGATCAGGGATTGCAATTCGTAGGCGGATTCTCCCTCCCGGATGCGGCGGGCCGCCACCACCCTCCGCTCTGTATCATCATCCACGCAGGTAACCAGCAGCAGGAGCTGATCATCGGGCCGCACATCCAACCGGCTGGTGAAAATGGATTGCTTGAGCAGCGCATCCAATTCCTCCTGCCGCCAGGCGGCCCAATCGGTATTGAGCTTGGCGAAATGAATGAATTGCCGGTCATACTGCTCGATGCTTACGGTGGCCACCGCAAAAATGACGTATTTCCCGTCCTCATAGGCAGTATCAAAGTTAATGAAGGGATTCTGCTGATAGAAATACAGGCTTTCGTAATTCCGCAGGCAGCCAAACATGGCGCCGGTTTTCATATTATGGCCATAGAGCATCAGGGTGTAGGGCCGGGTGCTCAGATTGCAGTTTTCATCCAGAAAGATGGCGCCGTTGGAGTTATGATAGCCCCGGTAATCCCGACGCAGGTAATAGCTGTTATCCCGCTGCACCACGGCCTGATCGATCAGGCCCGGAATGGAAAGCCAGCCGATGATATCCTGATTCTGCCGCTGAATTTTCTGGAATCGGCTGCTGACCTGAGCGCGGGGGTTCGTGGGATATTTGATGGCGGGCAATTGCCCGGTCCATTCCTGCTGCGGCGCCTGGGTGGGCATGGAAAGGGGCGGAACCGTGGGCGCAGGGGTGGAAGAGGGGGCAGGCGTTGCCGTTGGCGCCAGGGTGGGCGCAGTGGTGGGGGCGGGAGTTTCCAGCTCCGCATAGTAGATTTCCCGCAATTCCTTTTCCGCCCGCTTGGCGGAAATATAATCCGCCCCATAGGAAATGACCCGGATCAGCGACACAATAAAAATCACGGATAACACCAATAAGAGCACATTGCGCCATTTGATTTTCCGGCGCGGTTTATGCCCGTCATGATAGATCCGCTGCTGCCGCCGACCCATGATTGCATCCTTCCTTTTCGAGTTTCATACATGAAATCATTCATTTAATAATAGCATTCCTGATCGATGCTGTCAACCAAAAGCCTTCTTTGAAAATCGACAGAAATGACTGGGAAAAATGGAGAAATTTTGATTTTTTGCTATCTTTTCCGGGCAAGATGATGTATCATAGAAGATGCATCAGCACTTTAGTGAAGGATGGTTTTTTTATGACGATCAGGCAGCGCATTTCTCCTTTTATTGGCGATAAGGCATTTTATCGTTCGCTGATGGGCATTGCCGTTCCCATCATGCTGCAAAACGGGCTGACCAATCTGGTATCTCTGCTGGATAATATTATGGTTGGCGCTG
Organism: Clostridiales bacterium; assembly: GCA_015056015.1. Classification (GTDB taxonomy): domain Bacteria; phylum Bacillota; class Clostridia; order Christensenellales; family Aristaeellaceae; genus RUG563. The sequence continues at coordinate 37,393 of SVHD01000001.1, read as the reverse complement.
TGGGTACCGAACAGATGAGCGGTGTTTCCATTGTGAATCAGCTGCTTTTCATCTTCAATCTCTGCGTTTTCGGCGGCCTTGCCGGGGCGGGGATCTTTACTGCGCAATTCTTTGGCAAAAAAGATCACAAGGGCGTGGCGGATACCTTCCGCTTCAAAATCTGGCTATCCGGGCTTCTTTTGCTGCTGGGCGTAGCCATCCTTTGCATTTTTCAGAAGCCGCTGATTGGCATGTATCTGCATGAGGGCGGCGAAACCGGCGATATTCAGGCCACAGCCGAATTTGGCCAGAAATATCTGCATATCATGCTGCTGGGGCTTTTGCCCTTCGTGATTCAGCAATCCTATGCCTCTACCCTGCGTGAAATTGGCGAAACCTTGCTGCCCATGAAGGCGGGCATTGTGGCCATTGTGGTGAATCTGGTTTTCAATTATATTCTGATCTTCGGTCATCTGGGCGCGCCTGCTATGGGCGTTGAGGGCGCCGCCGCCGCCACCGTGCTTTCCCGCTATGTGGAATGCGCAATTATTGTGGGCTGGACCCATCGGCATACCGACCGGGCATGCTTTGCCGCCGGGATTTATCGTTCCCTGCGGGTGCCTGCCGCCCTGACCCGGCAGATTATCACCAAGGGCATGCCGCTGCTGGTCAATGAATTTCTCTGGTCCACCGGTATCGCCATGCTGAATCAAAGCTATTCTACCCGCGGCCTGGCGGTCGTGGCCGCCCAGAATATCACCTCCACCGTTTCCAATCTGCTCAATGTGGTCTGGATGGCCATGGGCGTTTCCCTTTCCATCGTGGTGGGGCAGCAATTGGGCGCCAATCAATTTGATAAGGCCCGGCAATCCGTGCGCCGGATTATGGCCTTTTCCATGACCCTGGCTGCCGGTATGGGCGTGCTGATGGCGGTCTTCTCCGGCCTGTTCCCCATGCTGTATAATACCTCTCAGGAGGTGCGCGCCCTGGCTGCCGGCATGCTGATTATTACCGCCATTGGCGCGCCGATTCATGCCGGCATCCATTCCTCGTATTTCACCCTCCGCTCCGGCGGAAAGACCTGGATTACCTTCCTTTTTGACAGTGTGTATCTCTGGGTGCTTTCCGTGCCGCTGGCCAAGATCCTTACCGGCGTGACCGACTGGCATATTCTGCTGATCTTTGCTATCTGCCAGTATGTGGATATCATTAAATGCATTGCCGGCATGATTCTGGTGAAAAAAGGCGTCTGGATTCATAATATCGTCGGCGATAAGGCGTGAAGTCTTGGGGGGGATATTGTGGGGTGAACCATTCTTTGCGGCCAAAGAACGGTTCCGCTACAACCCTGTCAAGAAAGCCATTCCGGATATATCCTTTTCCCTTTTATCAGCATGATTCCCGGTGAATGGGCGATGCAAACAGGCTGATAGAGGACTATTTTCGTAAACAACTGGGAAATCGAAATGTGTTTTGCCACAGGGGAAATAAAACAAAAAAACGCCATGAGAGAAAGCCATCCTTTTTCTCCGGCGTTTTTTCATTTTCAGCAGTTTTCTTTGCTTCACTGGCATTCAAGTGGCTTCTGTGCTCACAAGAAGAATCCAGAGCAGGTTTTCGGGTGGGTACGGGAGGGGGCTTTTGACTCAAAAGCCTCCTCCCGCATCATTCCCAATGATTAATTCTTTTCGTTTTTTCTGCGCAGCGCCAGCACCAGGGCAGCGCCGGTAAGAATCATGGCAGCCAGCCAGAAGGCGGGATGGGCCGTATCGCCGGTTTCGGGGATTTCCGCAGGGGGCGGAGTGGGAACCGGCGTGGGCACAGGCGCGGGAGCGGGCGGCTTGGGCAGCAGAATCTTTACCTTGGGAACGGGGATCTGATTGGACTGGAAGAGGTTGTTTTCGTCCGTATAATTCACGTAGGTGTTGCCGTTGGTGGGATAGGAGGTGGCGTATTCAAAGCCGGGCTCGTTGATATCCACCAGGATATCATATTCCATGCGGTAATGATCGATGCGGAGGAGGGGGCCCTGCTTGATATTCCAGGTGATCTTTTTGATGCCGCCGCTGGCATTGCCGATGACGTCCTCGCCGCCCAGTTCATATTCGCTTTCGGGCACGTTTTCCACCACCACGGGGGGCAATTCATCACAAAGGGGCGGATCCACCAGCCACTTGTACTGGAAGGCGTCATTGGCCGGATCAGAGGCCTCTTCATCATATTCCGCCACTACCTGATCATCCTTATCCAGGATGCGGATGGTTTCGGGCAGCAATTCCACCCACTTGCTCATGTAGTCCACGATGGCCACATTATTGTAGGGAGTGAGGGAAATATCGGAGAGCATCTTCCGGATGGTTTCCACCAGATTGCTGATGGCGCCGGCATTGACGTATTCCACGTTTGCGGGCATTTCCTTGTACTGGGTGGTGCCGGTCTTGAACTGCATCCATTCGGCCCGACCGTCGTTGGCATACTGCACCAGATACATGTTTTTCAGATGATATTCTTCATTGGTAGCCAGCTCGTTGGCGGCGTCGATGGCACGCTTCTGATTATTGGTTTCGCCGCCGGAAATATTTCCGCTGCCGGCGATATAGTAGAAGGCATTTTCGATGTAAGCGTTGATGGAGGCCTGATAATCCAGGATGGCGCGCTCCATATCGCAAATGGAATAGCCGCCGTTTTCGTCGCTCATGTTGTTATAGGCATAGGCACTCTGGAAAACGGTTTCCAGCCATTTCTTGCCCTTGGTGATGGTTTCGTCATAGGGCTCTTCCATAATTTTCTGAATGGCCGTGAGGTTCTCTTCGGGCACGGCATTCATCATGGCTTCAATCTCTTCTTCCGTAAAAACAGATTTTGTATCCGGAGAAAGGGTGGCTTCGCCGGCATGAACATTGGCCAGTTCATAGAACAGCGCTACGGCCAGATTGGAATGATTCTTATACTTGGCGACCACTTCCGTCAGCCACTTGTTGGGATAGGCGTATTGGTTCACGCCGCCATCGGTCATGAAGACGACGATGGCGTCCTTCATGGAATCATCATGGGTGGCCAGATAGCGCTGGATGCCGATGAAGGCGCCCTCGATATTGGTGGAGGAACGGCCGTAGAGCAGATTGCCCTGATAGGTATCCAGCAGGGCTTCCAGCTGTTCCATGGTTTCGATATGCTCCGCCACCACGTTGGGCCCCATGCCGAAAGCCATCAGGGTAAGGCGCACATTATTCTTGCCATTGAGTACCATGCTGCCGATTTCCAGAATACCGTCCCTGGCATAGGGCCATTCCTTATCCAGGGAATAGGAACCATCCACCATGATCAGAATTTCGTCATGGCGATTTTCCTTGTCCTCCCCGGGCACGGTGACGGTGACCCGGTATTTCCGGCTGTTGCCCTGATTGGCAGTGACGGATTTATCCGCCGCATTAGCGTCGGCCAGCGCACTGAATACAGGGGTGCAGATCAGCAGGATGACCATCAGGAAAATAAGCAGGCGATTTTTCTTCATGGGGTTCCCTCCTTGGGAATTACTCAATTAAATTTACCGGTAACCCGGAAAAGACACGTTGTAATATATTTACATGTTAAATATATTACAATTCTATTGAAAATACAAGCGTTTTTGAAAATTAATCAATGAAATATACACAAAAAAATGTGTTTTACAAGTTGGAAAAGAAAATGAACGAAATAATGTGGCGAAATTTGTTACATCATAGGAATTGCGCGGTAATTCTTGTAAAGCCAAGAAAAAAGACGCGTTATGCGTCTGGAAAGCGGCGGGGTTATCAGATGGGCGGCTGATGATGCGATTGACGATACGCGGTGGGAGAAAGCTGATAAAAGCGCTTGAATGCCTTGCAGAAATAATGGGCGTCCCCAAAGCCGGATAAGCGCGCGATCTGGGAGATGGGATCATCGGTGGAGACGAGCAATTCCCGGGCGACTTCCAGGCGCCGGCGGATGACCAATTGCAGCGGCGATTGGGAAAAATATTCCTTGCAGAGGGCGAAGAGCTGGGTTTTGCAGATGTGCAGGAGCCGGGAAAGATGATCGGTGGTCAGGGGCTGGGCATAATGTTCCCGAATGTATTCCAGCAGAAAATCCGCATCCTTTTGCGTATACAAGGCCTCTCCCTCCCCGGGCTGAAATAGGAAGGGGCTGCCAGCGCCTGGCCGGCAGCCCCGGGATTGGCTGCAATCAGCAGCCGTGAATGGAATTATTCGCCGAGATAGTAGGTATTGATGACTTCGATGTAGCGTTCCAAGCCCATGTTGTCCAATTCGGCCAGATAGGCTTCCCACTGAGCGTCATCATGGATATCACGAACACCCAGCACGAATTCGGTGGCGGAATTCATGATATAATCGTTGAACAGGGTCTTCAGTTCGGCACGTTCAGCCACCAGATCCAGATCCTGGCACCAGACCACAGTCAGGCAGCCGGTGGGATAGGCCACATCCAGATAGGGCTGCTTGATATATTCAACGGTGGTGGAAGCGCTGTTGTACACATTTTCCAGGGCCTGCTTGAGGAAGGTATCGCGGGTCTGGATGAAGGGCACGCCATAGCTCATGGGCAGGTGGCTGTTGTCGGGATCATCCCAGTTGTTGATGGAGCGCGCGCTGCCGTCGATGGCAACCTTGTCAACCCATTCATAGCCAACGCCCTCGGGACCTTCGTAGTTGGTCCAATCCTGGCCATCCTTGGAATACCAGTAATCCAGCCACTTGATGGCCAGCACCGGATCTTCGCAGGCAGTGGTGATGAAGCCACGGAAGATGATGCGATCCTGGGTACGCAGGGGAGTGCCGCAGAAGCCATCGGGGCCGGTGAGCGGGGGAACCAGCACGTAGCTGCTGTAATCGACGAAGTTTTCTACTTCGGTATTGCGGGTGAGCAGACGGCCGCAATAGGGCGCAGCGGCGCAGCCGACGATGACCTTATCCTTGGTGGTGGAGGTGAGAGCGCGGAACTGGCTCAGATCCTGCACATAGGTATCTTCCGCCAGCAGGCCTTCTTCAACCAGAGAACGAACATACTTCAGGCCTTCGCGATAGGTATCGGAAGCGGCTTCGAATACATATTCATCGCCTTCCTTGTGGAAGAAGGCCTGGTCGATGGTATTGATCTTCTGGAAAGCGCCGATCAGATAATGCATGGGGTCGGAACCGTCAGCCCAGTAGGCGTAGGTGCCGGTCAGGGGGATTTCATCGGTGGTATCGCCGTTTCCGTTCATATCGTTGTCACGGAAATAGATCAGCATATCCTTGAATTCTTCGGTGGTGGCAGGCATGCCCTTGCCGGTAGCGGCCTTGTAGGCTTCCAGCCATTCTTCATACACCCACATCTTCAGCATCATATCTTCCGTGGCCTGATACATGGAGGTGAAGAGAGAATAGATATTGCCGTCGGGGGCGGTGATGGCTTCCTTGATTTCAGGATGCTCTTCCAGATAGGCCTTGATATAGACGGTTTCATTTTCGATCAGATCATTCAGGGGAATGATCACGCCGTCGGCCGCCAGGGTGAGCAGATCGCCGCCGTTGGCGCTGTTCACATTGTTGAGGTAGATGTCCGGCCAGCTGGATTCGCCGCCGGTGATGGACAGGTTGTAGGAAGTGGCGGCGTCAGTGCCGGCCAGTTCCCAGGTGACGTGAACATTGGACATTTCTTCGTAGGTGGTAACCATTTTGTTGGTGTAGTAATCCGGAACAGAGGCGTGAGAGGTGCACCAGATGGTCAGATCCAGCTTCTCATCAGAGATGGGGTAGACGCCAGGGGCGGACAATTCGCCCAGGGCGACCACGGGCAGCAGGCACAGCGCCAGGAACAGAGCAACGAGTTTCTTCATGGGTTTTCCTCCTTTAGTTTTTATAGCGACGGGACTTCGCCCGTTTAGCCCTTGACAGCACCGATCATGGTTCCCTTGACAAAATATTTCTGCACGAAGGGATAAATGACCATCATCGGCAAAGAAGAAACGATGATCAGGGAGTATTTCATCAATTCGGCCCGCTTTTCCAGATCGGCCTGCTCTTCGCTGGCCATGCTGGTGGTCAGGCTCTGGCTTTGATTGAGAATCAGGATTTCACGAAGGATATTGGGCAGAGGCAGCAATTCCTTGGTGCGGATATAGAGCATGGAGGAGAAATAGGCGTTCCAGCGGGTAACGGAATAATACAGGGCGATAACCGCCAGAATGGGCCCGGAAAGGGGCAGCACGATCTGCAGAAGGAAGCGCCAGTTGCCGCAGCCGTCAATCTGGGCGGCTTCCCGCATTTCATCGGGAATCTGGGAAGAGAAGTAGGTGCGCATAACGATCATGTTATACACGGAAAGGGAACCGGGCAGCACCAGCGCCCACCAGGTATTGAGCAGGCCCAGATCCTTGATGAGCAGATAGGTAGGAATCATGCCGCCGCCAAAGTACATGGTGATCATGCAAAGGGTCATGCAGAATTTGCGGCCCATGAAATCCTTGCGGGACAGGGGATAGGCGCACAGGGTGGTCACCACCATGGCGATGGAAGTGCTCATCACCAGAATAATCAGGGAATTGCGATAGCCGGTCCATACGTATTTGTATTCAAATACTGCCCGGTATCCTTCCAGTGTCCAGCGCTCGGGAATCAGGGAAAGACCATTGCCATACAGGCTGCCTCCGGCAAAGGAGGAAACAACAACATATAAAAGCGGATAGGCAATGATAATCAGCAGCAGCGTAATCAAGAGATAATCCAGGCCCAGGAAAATCAGGTCTCCTGTGGAGCGGCCCGATATGGCCCTTTTCCAATAGGATTTGCGATGGGGTCGAATCGTTTGACTCATTGTGCGTCCCTCCTCAGAAAAGCGAGCTGCCGCTGAGGCGATCGCTTATTTTGTTGACAATGATCAGCATAATCATGTTGATCAGCGAGGTGAACAGACCAATGGCAGAGGAATAGGAATACTGGGGGCTGCTGCTGGCCAGACCTACTTTATAGGAATAGGTGCTGATCACTTCGGATACGGTGCTGTTAAGGTTATTCTGCAAAAGCAATACCTTTTCATAGCCGACGCTCAGTAGGCTTCCGCAGCGCATAATCAGCAGGATGCAGAAGGTGGGCAGTACTCCGGGAATATCAATATGCCAGATGCGCTGCCAGATATTGGCGCCGTCCACGATGGCGGCTTCATGCAATTCGGGGGAAATGCCGGCCAGGGCGGCAATATAAATGATGGAACTGTAGCCAATGCCCTGCCAGACGCCGCTCCAGATATAGATGGTGTAGAAATATTGCGGCTTTGCCATGTAATTCACAGCCGGGACGCCGAAAACCCCCAGGAATGCATTGATCAGGCCGCCGCGGGCAGAGAGGAATTGCAGAATCATGCTGCACATGACCACGGTGGAAATGAAGTGGGGAGCATAGGAAACGGTCTGAACGAAACGCTTGTATTTCTGGGCGCCAATATAATTGAAGAGAATGGCCAACACCAGAGAAAGGGGGAAGGTCGCCAGATCATACAGATTGATCATGAGCGTATTGCGCATGACGTCCCCGAAGCGATAATAACTGAAAAATTTCTTAAAATGCTTCAGGCCGACCCAGGGGCTTTCGGTGATGCCCAGAGAAGCACGGAAATCCTTGAAGGCAATCTGCACACCCCACATGGGCACATAATGGAAGATGATCAGAATTGCCATGGGCACCAAAATCATCAGGTAGAGCGCCCCGTTGACGGAAAACATATCCTTCTTCAATCGGCTCAGATAGCTTTTCGTCTTGGCGCCCTGGATTGTCTTTACGGACATGCAAGCACCTGCTTTCATTGATTTTCTGGCACAAATTATAACAAAATAGAAAGGAAAAACAAGTTGACAATTCCTTATTTTCCTGACAATAAACGCCGTATGGGGGGACACAATTTCCGCCCGACCACACAATTTCCGCCTTTTTGGAAAAAAGGAACTTTGTACCCCCTGGCCGGGCCGATGCCAAATTGACAATGGCGGGCGATTATCCTATAATAAATGATATCCGGGTATAAACCGAAGGAGGGGAACATGAAAACACTTCGGGTCAAGAAAAACGGAAGCCGGAAAATCCTGATGAGCTTTTCCGTTTCCTATATGGTGATGCTGCTGATCCCGCTGATTATGTGCGTGGTGGCCTGCAGCTTTTATATCACCACCATCGAAACCGCCGTGCGGGAAGGCAATAATCAGCGCGTAAGCAGCGCTCTTTTTCAATTGGAGCAAAGTCTTAATGAGGCGGATAATCACCAGAAAAGTCTGGTGAGCCGCAATGGCGGCCTCAATAAGCTGATGCGCAGCGATTCCGTCAATACCTATGATGTGCGGCAATTGATCGGCAATATCGGCAGCTTTCAGGATGGCTTTGGCCTTTTTTCCAGGTATTATATTTATTCCCGGGAAAATATGGTGCTGCTGGAGCCGAGCCGGGGGTATATCTCTTATTTCCGGGATTATGCCACCAGCTTTGCCTATGGGGATTATACGGCCCAGGAATGGCTGGGAATGCTCAACAGCCGCCAGAGCGGCCTGCTTCCTGTCGCCACGGTGGCCAATCCCGAAGGCCCCAGCCGGGCCCTTCCCTATGTGGCCAATTATCCGCTGAATAATATCAATTGCGGCAAGATTGTCTATTATCTGGATGCGGAACGGCTGCTTACCATGCTGGAGGGCATCCTTGATCAGGAATATCCCTGCCGGATTTGGCTTACAACCGGGGATGGCACCCTGCTTTTCAGCAATACGGACGCCGCCCTGCCTGCTGGCAGCCTGAGCGCATCGGAAGTGAGTATCGACGGGGATAACTATTATATTTCCCGGCTTTCTTCCGCCAAGCATCATTTTATTCTGCATACGGCCATCCGGGAGGATTCCTTTAAAGCCTCCACCATTCATTCCCTCTCGCCCATGATGGCCGTTATGGCGCTGATGCTGGTGCTGGGCATCATCTTTTCCGTGTATCTCTGGCAGCTCAATCATCGCCCGCTCCGGGAAACCCTGGAGCATCTTTCCCTTCCGGATGGAAGTGAAAGCCGGGGGCTATGGCAGATTCATGACGCCGTCAACGATTTGACGCAGGCCAATAATACCCTGCTTGAAATCCAGGGGGTGCAGCAGGATTTATTGCGTACTGCCGCCATTAACCGCATGCTGTCCGGGGATTTGCATACCTCCCATGAATTGGATGGGCTTTTGCAATTTATTGATCTGGATATTGACTGCGATTGCTATCGGGGCATTTTCCTGATGCTGGGTCAGCCCAAGGAGGATGACGAAAGTGGTCTTTGGCAGCTGGAACAGCAAAAGACCCTGCTTTCCGAGGCGCTGGCGCCCTGCGGAGAAAAGCTGCGCTTGCTTTCGGTTCATGATATGAACAGTTTCGCCCTTTTATATTCCACTAAGCAGAAAGAAACCGGAGAACAGGGCATGATCGGCACGCTCAGCGGAGTATTCCATCTGCTTTCCCAGCGCGGGATGCAAAATGTATGCTTCTATGTGGGGGTGCCCTGCCGGGATTTCTGTTCCCTTTCCCGTTCTTTCCATTCCGCCAAGGAACTGATGGACAGTAACCGGGATTCTCTGGAAAATGACTGGCTGATGATCGCTGATGAAGAGGATTCCCAGAAAGGATATCATCTTTCCGAACAGCAGGAGCGGCATCTGGTCAATTTTGCCAGGGCAGGCAATAAAGAGGGCGTGGCCCGCCTGCTGCAGGAAATCTATCAGGAAAATGCCAGCCATGCCGCCACCACTGCCTTCAGCCGCCGCCTGCTGATGGCCCGGATTGTGGATTTGCTGCTGGAAGCGGGCTATACCGGGGAACTGGAGCAGGAAATTCTTTGGCAGCTGTTTTCCATGCATTTTTCCCGGTTCTTTGAATTGATCGGCCCCCATTTTGAGGCGCTTTGCAATTCCGTGCGCCAGAATCAGGCCAACAGGGAATCCATGCTGGCTCAGAATATTGTGAAAACGCTGCAGGATGAATTTTCCAATCAGGATATGAGCCTCACACTGCTTTCCCTGCGCTTTGGTATTGCGGAAAAGCGGCTTTCCACCATGATCCGGGAATCCACCGGGCTTTCTTTCCAGGGGTATCTGGAAAAGCTGCGGATTGATCACGCCAATGTACTGCTGGAACAGGGAGAAATGACGGTGGATAAGATTGCCTGCGCTACGGGCTATGTCAATGACCGTACTTTCCGGCGCGCTTATATCAGGGTGATGGGTTATGCCCCCTCCCGCCACCGGCAATTGCTGATGGGCGGGGATGAAAACAGCATGGATGCACTGGATAAGGAGGAATAATGATGAAAAATTTTATCCGTTCTCTGGGCTCTGCCGATTGGCGGCCGACGAAAAATAATGATAATTCCTGCTATACGCTGGATGACCGGGTGCTGATTGATACGGGCAGCGCTGCCGGTATTACCCTGATCAATCAGGGCATTGATCCCACCCGGCTTACCACGATCTGCTTTACCCATATGCATGCCGATCATTGCATCGGCTTGCCCCAATTGCTTCTTTACTGGCGGATTATGAAGGGATCCCTGGGAGAGCTTACCATTGCCGGCCCCCGGGAAACCGTCCGCGCTCAATTCATGCGCGCTTTCCAGTATGTTTTCCATGATTCGGAACATGTGAGCACGGAAGTGAAGGCAATGCCCCGGATTCTGGAATTATCCGATGGGGATTCCTTTGAAACAGAGGATTATTTTGTGCAGGTGATTGCATCCCATCATGCGGTGCCCGGGCTTTTCTACCGGTTCACGGATAAGGTGACAGGAAAGGTGGCCTGTTTTTCCGGCGATACCTACTATCGGGATACCTTTGGTCCCTTCTGCCGGGATGCGGATATCCTGGTGCATGAGGCCTCTGCCGGCGCCGGCCCGGTAAAAGAGTATAATCCCATCTGCCTGCATTCCAGCGCATTGGAAGCCCGGCAGGTGGCGGCGGAGGGAAATGTGAAGCAGCTGATTCTCACCCATTCCCTGGTGGAACGCTGGGAGAGCGCCGTTCAGGCCGCTGCAGAAACCCTTTCCATTCCCGTTTACTGGGCAGAACCCTTGAAGGTTTTTGAATTTTAAGGGGAGCGTTTCCTGCGCCTTTCATCCTCCGCCGGATAAATCCATGGCTGCGGTTGTGATTATTCAGGAATAAAGAAAAAATCTCCTCCGGTTTTTCCGGGGGAGATTTTTGATGAGCGCATATACGGCCCTGGGTTGATTATCTGGTGAGCGCCATTTCCATTTGTGCCAGAATCCGCATGGGATCATAGGCGAATATATCGTTCGCAAGGCGCGTTCTGTCCACCGGTTCTCCGCAGTATGTTGGCGGATAGACGTCGGCAAGCGTGATGCCTTCATCAATTTCCACGCCAAGAATCTGCCCTGCCAATTGATTGGTGCTGATGGCGTCATCAGGATAGGCAAAACGGCATCCCGGCTCCAGAATAGAAATGCTTTCCGCCGGCGCATCGGGGGTCGTGCATGGAAAATGCCGGCAGAAAAATTCTGCGATCTGATCAATATCCTCGCTGGCCCAGGGATGCAGGGTATTGGTATGCGATATGGTCAAAGCATCCGGATTGCCGGTCTGGGCGTACACGGTGCGCACTTTGCGCGCAACGCTGCGGAAAATATCGGCCGGGAATAAAGAATCGCATTCCCCGCAATTGAGCATAAGGGGCCTGGGGGCAAAGGCCGAATATATTTCCCACATATCGGCCAGGTGGGCACAGCCCTTGAAAAGATTGCAGCAGCAATGCTTTTTTTCTTTTTGGTGAACGTAAGAAAAGGTAGAGGGATATCCGCAGGAGGCAACCGCCGAAAGCCGTTTGTTCGTCGCCGTCAAAAAGAGCGTCAGCGTTCCGCCGCCGGAATTGCCGCAGGCGCCGATCTGACCAGGATCCACAAACGGCTGATTGGCCAGCCATTCGATCCAGGCGTTGCTCTCCGCCACGATCATGCCCTGCAGGGTAATGCCTGCGCAAAGCGGCGCTTCGGCGTCCCAATGGACGAATTTTTTACGGGATCCCTGGCCAAGGTTATCGCTTGCCAGAACCACATAGCCGTGCATGGCAAGCCGGAATGCCATTTTCTGATATGCCTCTCCAAGGCGGCCGTCGGGACTGTGGCCGATGCATATCAAAATCGCAGGGCGTGCCTTGGGCTCTCCGTCGGGCAGCAGAAGCGTTGCTTCGCCATAGCAATGCGCCCAGGAACGGAATTGCAGAATACGGACGGTGACGCCGTTGTGCCGCTCCTCCTTTTGTTTCAGGATTTCAATGGTTGGCGTTGGAATACGATCCAGGCAAAGCATATCACGTGCTTCACGCAAAATCTCACGTCGATCTTTTTCGCAGGAGGGATCCCGCAGGGGACGGGCCATTCGCGCCTCGGCAAAGCGTTTTTCGTATTCATCAAAGACCTTCGCGGTATATTGATAATCCATCTTTCAATCCCTCTTTCGTATATTCAAATGATTGGCGCCGATTCCAAAGCGGTTGCTTGCGCAGCAGGGATGATTCTTCCCGGATGTTTTTGCTTTGGTTATCTGATTGGCTTTATTATACCCCAAAGGAGATGTTTTTTCCATGCATGGCGAAAGTTTTTTTGGAATTGGCGGCATTGCCGGAACTTTTCGCTTCATCTTTTATAATCCTGAATCTTATTGCCACAGCATCCTGCAGATAAGCAAAAAAAAGACTTGCATCTCTGCAAGTCTTTCTGGTGGAGCATAGGAGACTCGAACTCCTGACCCCAACACTGCCAGTGTTGTGCGCTACCAGCTGCGCTAATGCCCCGCGAACAAGATATATATTATCACAAGTTTTTCGGTTTGTAAAGGGGTTTTTGAAAATTTTTTTCACTTTTTTTCAAGGGATTTTTCGTGATGAGGCACTTTCGAGGAGGAAATAAGGCAGAAATGGAAAATAATGTATGAGGATGCAGGAAAAAGCATCGTTTGCCAATCCCTTCCGGCATCAATTTTTTCTCTGCTTTGGGGCAAGATGACATGGGAGGGAATGAAAAATTGGCATTGCCCCATGCAGGAACCATTTTGTTCACGATTTGTTTACATTTTCCTGCTATACTTTCAGCGTTTCAGGGGAGCAAAGAGGACGAAAGGAGATCAATCATGCTGGTTCTCAAACAGATTTTTAAGGATTATCAGACGGGGGATACAAAGGTGGCGGCGCTGCGGGGCGTTGATTTGAAATTCCGGGATCGGGAATTCGCTGCCATCCTGGGGCCTTCCGGCTGCGGGAAAACCACGCTGCTCAATATTATCGGCGGGCTGGATCAATATACCAGCGGCGATCTTCTGATCAACGGCCGGTCTACCCGGCAATTCAGGGATCATGACTGGGACGCCTACCGGAATCATTCCATCGGTTTTGTATTTCAGAGCTATAATCTGATTCCGCATCAGAGCGTGCTTTCCAATGTGGAATTGGCGCTGACCTTATCGGGTGTAAGCAAGGCGGAGCGCCGCAAGCGGGCCATTGACGCCCTGACCCGGGTGGGCCTTGCGGATCAGATCAAAAAGAAGCCCAATCAGATGAGCGGCGGCCAGATGCAGCGGGTGGCCATTGCCCGCGCGCTGGTGAATGATCCGGATATTTTGCTGGCGGATGAGCCCACCGGCGCCCTGGACAGCGAAACCAGCGTGCAGGTCATGGAAATTCTCAAGGAAATTTCCAAAGAAAAGCTGGTCATCATGGTTACCCATAATCCGGATCTGGCCGATCAGTATGCCAATCGGATCATCCGTTTGCTGGATGGCCAGGTAACCAGCGACAGCAATCCCTGCACAGATGCGGAAAGCATTCCTGCCCAGACGGATAAAAAGCAGAAGAAGCCCTCCATGAGCTTTGCAACCGCCCTTTCTCTTTCCCTCAATAATCTTATGACCAAAAAGGGCCGTACCCTGCTGACCGCCTTTGCGGGCTCCATCGGCATTATCGGCATTGCCCTGATTCTCTCCCTTTCCGCCGGCGTGAATGATTTTATCGGCCGGGTGGAGGAGGATACCCTTTCCTCTTATCCCATCATGATTGAAGAAAAGACGATGGATATGACCGCCATGGTAACCACCATGATGGGCGCGGCAGAGGAAATCGAGGCCCGGGAGGATGGGCTGGTTTATTCGGGGGATGTGATGACCAAGGTCATGTCCTCCATGATGAGCGATGTGACGGAAAATGATCTGACCGCCTTCAAAAAATTCCTGGAAAATCCGGATAACGGGCTTTCGGAGCTGATCAGCGATATTCAGTATGAATACTCCACGCCCCTTACCATTTACAGGATTGATGAGCAGGGAAAACCCATTCAGGTCAATCCCTCCACTACCATGGAATCCACCGGCATGACCGCCATGATGGATACCGCCACCCTGGCCACATCCAATAATCTGATGATGAATAATTCCATGGCCATGATGAATGCCTTTGAAATGCTGCTGGATAACCCGGAATTGCTTTCCGCCCAGTATGATATTCTGGCCGGGCGCATGCCGGAAAATTTCGATGAACTGGTCATCATCATCAATGAAAACAACGAAATCAGCGATTATACCCTTTATTCTCTGGGCCTGAAGGATCAGAGCGAACTGAAGGGCCAGATGGAAAAGCTGATGCTGGGCCAGCCCATTGAGACGGAGTCCATGACCTTCACCTACGATGAACTGATGGCGCTGCGCTTCCGTCTGATGGTGAATACCGATTATTATCAGCAGCAGGGCAATGGCTGGGTGGATATGCGCAAGGATGAGGAATATCTGCTCAAGGCCCTGGAAAATGCCCTGGAAATCAAGGTGGTTGGTATTCTGCGGCCCTCTGAAGAGGCGGTTTCCACCTCCATGACGGGTTCTGTGGGCTATACCGCCGGGCTGATGGATTATCTGCTCAATCAGGTGGAAAACAGCGAAATTATCAGAGCACAGCTGGAAAATCCCGGGGTGGACGTTTTTACCGGCGCGGCCTTTGCCACTGCCGATGCGGCGCCCGTAGAATTTGATCTGAGCCAGCTGCCTCCGGAACAGCAGGCCATGCTGGCCCGGCTGAGCCCCGAACAATTGCAGGCCATGATGGCCCAGTATGCCCCCAAAACTTCGGATTCCACCCTGGAGGATAATCTGGCGCTGCTGGGCTACAGCACCCCGGACAGCCCCTCCGCCATTTACATCTACCCCAAGGATTTTGAGGCCAAGGAAGAGATCAGCAGCCTGATCACTGCCTATAATGAAGCGGCCGGCGAAGACCATGCCATTCATTATACCGATTACGTGGGCCTGATGATGAGCTCCATTACCACCATCATCAATGCCATTTCTTATGTGCTGATTGCCTTTGTTGCCATTTCGCTGGTGGTTTCCTCCATCATGATTGGTATTATCACCTATATCAGCGTGCTGGAGCGCACCAAGGAAATCGGCATTCTGCGTGCTATCGGTGCATCGAAGAGGGATATTTCCCGGGTATTCAATGCGGAAACTGTGATCGTGGGCTTTACGGCCGGGGCCATTGGTATCGGCGTTACCTTGCTTCTGAATATCCTGATCAATATCATCATTTATTCGCTCACCAGCATTCCCAATATGGCCGCCCTGCCGCCCGTTGGCGGTGCCATCCTGGTGGCGATCTCCGTGTTCCTTACCTTCATCGCCGGCCTGATTCCTTCCCGCCTGGCGGCGAAAAAGGATCCCGTGGTGGCCCTGCGCAGCGAGTGATTGCGGCGGGGGAGAATTTTGCGGGGGAACCATTCTTTGTAAGCCAAAGAATGGTTCCCCCGCGCCCCCTCCAAGAAAGCTATTGGGGCAATATTATAAGACCTATAATAATGATGAATCCCCCTTTTTGAATAGAAAAATATGGATTGAATCTTAGAAAGAACAGTTATAAACTGCTCTTTTTTCTTGGATGATTTCCTCGTTTGACAGGTTTTGAAAATCCTGTCTGATGGAGGCATTGAAAGGCGCGGCGGCATGGATTAGAATAGAACGGAAGCTTGACACAAGGGAGAAACGCACATGCTGACCAAAGAAAAACGGAAGATTTTTCTGGTGGATACCCTGCCCATGATTCTGGCCGGGGCGGGCATCCTTATTTTTTCCATGCTCAATAAGCAGCATCCCGTCAAAACCCTGCCCACCCTGATTTCTCTTGCGGTGATGCTGCTGGCGGCCCGGGCCAATCGATACAGCTATCTGCTGGGCGCCATGAATGTGCTTTTGTACACGGTTGGCTATTTCATGGAAGGGCTGGTTTTCTCCATCGTTTCGGCGATCTTTATTTCCTTTCCCATGCAGATGTGGACTTTCTTTAACTGGAAGCGGCATACCACGGGGCGGCAGGTGCATTTTAAGCGCCTGAATCCCCGGCAATGGGCGCTTTCCCTGGGTGGGTTGGGGGTGCTGTGGGGGGGATGCATGCTGTTTCTGCGGCCGTTATTTGCATCGGCTGCCCATCCGGGGCTGGATGCGCTGATGTTTGTGATCGATATTATTTCCACCCTGCTTACTGCCTTGGTTTTCGTGGAATCCCAGTATATCAAGGCGGCGGGCACCCTGGTTTATCTGGTGATGTGGGGCGCCATCGTGCTGGAGCATCCGGAAAACGCCAATTATCTGATCATTGGTTTTTATAATGTCTGGCGGGTATTCCAATGCGCCATCGTATGGACGAAACAAGCAAAACTGGAAAAGCAAAACGCCTGAATTGACAGCGCCCTTCCCACGGAAGCGGCGCTTTTTTTATGCCCATATGCAAATGGTCGTTTTTTTCGGAAAAAGTGGGGAAAACTGAGTAAAAAAGCGCATCTGGTCGGCCTTTTTTATGCGGAAAAAAACCGGAAAACTTGAAAAGAAACAAGGCCTGCGGTATAATAAAGAGTACACTATCCGAAAGGGGAATTTTGCAATGGCTGTAGCATCCAAGGCTGTAGTAACCGTTCTGGGTTTTGACCGCAAGGGCATCATCGCCAAGGTCAGTGGCGTGCTCTACGAGCGTGGTATTAATATTCTTGATATTTCTCAAACCATCCTGGATGGCTTTTTCAATATGCTGATGGTGGTGGATATTTCCGATCCTACCTGCACCTTCGACGTGCTGCAGAGTGATCTGCAGGCCCTGGGCGAAGAACTGGGTGTGCAAATCCGCATCCAGAAGAACGAAATCTTCGAGGCCATGCACCAGATTTGAGGAACGTGGGAAATTTTGCGAGAGAACCTTTCTTTTAGGAAAAAGAAAGGCCCTCTCGCGCTCTCCCAAAGAAAACCGATTGGGAAAAACAATTGGTTGCCTCTGCGCGCCGGTGTGTCCCTGCAACAACAAAGAAATTTTTCGTAACAGGGGAAAATTAGATTGGAATATGAGCCAAGGAATATCCCCGGCCGCTTTCTTGGAAGGGGGTGCGGGGGAAACCATTCTTTGGCATCAAAGAATGGTTTCCCCCGCAAATGATAATTTTCCCCTCGGAGGATATATGATTCACACGAATGAGATTTTGGAAACCCTGCGCATGATTGACCAGGAAAAGCTGGATGTGCGCACCATTACCATGGGCATTTCTCTGTTCAATTGCGTTTGCGATGATACCCATCGTCTGGCGAGCCGGGTATATAATCGCATTGTGCGCCAGGCGGAAAACCTGGTCAAGGTTGGCGAGCAGATCGAGCGCGAAATCGGCGTGCCCATCGTCAACAAGCGTATTTCCGTTACCCCCATTTCCCTGATCACCGGGGCTGTGCCCGATCCCATTCCGGTGGCCATGGCGCTGGATAAGGCGGCCAAGGAAACGGGCGTGGATTTCATCGGCGGCTACAGCGCGCTGGTGCAAAAGGGCATGACCGAGGCGGATCGCCGGCTGATTCAGTCCCTGCCCCAGGCATTATCCGAAACGGATGTAATGTGCTCTTCTGTCAATGTGGCCTCCACCAAGGCGGGCATTGATATGGATGCCGTGCGCCTTTGCGGCCAGGCGATTAAGGAACTGGCGGAAAAGACCCGGGATCGGGATGGCTTTGGCTGCGCCAAGCTGGTGGTATTTGCCAATGCGGTGGAGGATAACCCCTTCATGGCCGGCGCATTCTTTGGCCCCGGCGAGGGCGATTGCGCGGTGAGCGTGGGCGTCAGCGGCCCCGGCGTGGTCAAGCGGGCATTGGAAAATGTCAAGGGCGCGCCCTTTGATGTGGTGGCTGAAACCATCAAGAAAACCGCCTTCCGCATCACCCGCGTGGGCCAGCTGGTTGCCCAGGAGGCCTCCCGCCGCCTGAATGTGCCCTTTGGCATCGTGGATCTTTCCCTGGCCCCCACCCCTGCCATCGGCGATAGCGTGGCCCATATTCTGGAGGAAATGGGCCTGGAAAAATGCGGCACCCATGGCACCACGGCGGCGCTGGCGCTGCTTAACGATGCGGTGAAAAAGGGCGGCGTGATGGCCTCTTCCCATGTGGGCGGCCTTTCCGGCGCTTTCATTCCCGTCAGTGAAGATATCGGCATGATCGAGGCTGCCGCCTGCGGCGCCCTGACCCTGGATAAGCTGGAAGCCATGACCTGCGTTTGCTCCGTGGGCCTGGATATGATTGCTGTACCCGGGGATACCTCTGCCGCCACCATCTCCGCCATTATCGCGGATGAAGCGGCCATCGGCATGATCAATACCAAGACCACCGCCGTGCGCATTATTCCTGCGCCGGGCAAGAAGGTGGGGGATTTTGTGGAATTCGGCGGCCTGCTGGGTCGTGCTCCCGTTATTCCCGTGCATCCTTTCTCTTCCGATGATTTCATCGCCCGCGGCGGCCGCATCCCCGCGCCTTTGAATAGCTTGAAGAATTGAGGTTTTTCGTGGGAACCGTTCTTTGGAGCCAAAGAACGGTTCCCCCGGGCCCCCTCCAAGAAAGCTACTGGGAATTTTTCGGATCGTACCACAAGCAAGGTGCTTCTCCTTGTGGCTTGATTTGTGAAAGGATGAAGTGAATGAAGCACTATGATGCCGAGGATTGGGCGTTGGCAGAAAAACTGCCGGTCCTATCCTTGCTTTCCGGCCTGGATGTTGCTTCCCTTTCCAAGGATTACCGGGTGAAAACCTATCCCGTTTTTCTGCCGAATGAGGAATACCAATTCCTGCATGAAGCGGCAGTGATTGAATTTCATGGGGTGCTGCATGCGGCCTGGTATAATTGCCCGGTAACGGAACTCAAGGGCTTTACGCCGATTCGGGGAGCTAAATCCTATGATGGGGGGAAGACCTGGACGGAACCGGAAATGCTGGCCCAGGATCCAACGGGAAAAATCCTCTATTGTCCGCCGGTCTTTGGTATTTGCGATGATACCCTGTTTCTTTTGATGAATCAGATGGTGGGTGCGGATTTGATCCATTCCCTGGATTTGTATCGATATAATGAGGAAACGGGGAAATATGATTTTCTCTGGTCCCGGCCCATCCCCTTCAAGCTGAATACCAATGTATATCATTTGCCCAATGGTAAATTGCTGCTGCCGGGCCGGATTGCGGAATTGGATGGCTTTCCCAATACCCCGGCGGTGCTCATTTCCGATTCGGGCAAGATCGATGGGGAATGGCGGCTGGTGAAGATTGCGGAAAATGGCGATATGCCCGATGGATCCAAGCTGGTGCATCCGGAGCTTTCCGCCGTGATTCAGGGGGAAACCATCACCATTTTCTGCCGGGATGATCAGCGCCAGGTGCCGATTCTGTATCAATCCCATGATCTTGGGGAAACCTGGCATGGCCCTTTCGCCCATGATATTCCTCTGATTGGCAGCAAAATCTATTCCGATACGCTCTCTGATGGGCGGCATTATCTGATCGGAAATCTTTATACCGGAATCCGATATGACCGCAGCCGCCTGGCCCTGTTATTTTCTGAATCGGGAGAAATGCGATTTACCCATGGCCTGATTTTGCAGGATGGCCCCGGGGCAGATCTGCCGGGGGGCATTTGCTGGCATTATCCCGTGGCCTGGGAAGCGGATGGCCGCCTCTACGTCATCTACACCGTTTCCTTCGGCGATCCTGTTCGCGGCGCCGCGCTGTCGGTAGTGCAACTGGGATAAGGTTTTGCGGGAGGACCTTTCTTTTCAGTCGCATCGCATACCTTGCGCTGTGCTTGTGTATGCTATCCACATTTGCCAAATTGACCGATGACGCGTTACAAACCCTCCGGGTTTGTTCCTGGAAAGTTCCTCCCGCGCCCTCCCAAAGAAAACCGGCCGGGAAATGGGCTGGTTGACACAGGATCTGTGTATTTTTCCCTGTTACAAAAAGCGTATAGATTTGTGGATTGTCCCATGAATCCATCAATAATCATGGGGAAATTGTTTTTTTTAACGAAGCCAAGGAATATCCCAAGCAGCTTTCTTGGAAGGGGGAGCGGGGGAAACCATTCTTTGGCTTCAAAGAATGGTTTCCCCCGAAAATAAGGAGTTCCCATGAAAGAAAATTATTCTGTGCTGAATTTGCCGGACGAAATGCTGCATATCACGCTCTTTGGCGGGATGGCGCGGGTGCTTTTGTGCCGCACTACCGGAATGGCCCGGAAGGCGGCGGAAATCCATCAGCCCTCCTCCACGGCCCTGGCCGCCATGAGCCGCACCATGACCGCCACAGCCATGCTGGGCGTGATGATGAAAAATGATGAAGCCTCCGTCACCGTCACCGTGGCCGGCGACGGCCCCGGCGGTAAGATCACCTCTGTCGCCCATGGCGGCAAGGTGAAAATTTCCATGCATCATCCGGAAGTGGAATTGCCCCTGAAAAAGGATGGGCATCTGGATGTGGGCGGATTGGTTGGCCATGAAGGCCGGCTGACCGTCATCAAGGATCTGGGGCTGAAGGAGCCCTATATCGGCCAGAGTCCCCTGGTTTCCGGCGAGCTGGGCGAGGATTTTGCCCAGTACTTCACCACCAGCGAACAGGTGCCCTCTCTGGTGGCCCTGGGCTGCCTGGTGCATGATGGCTTCTGCATGTCTGCCGGCGGCGCGCTGATGCAGGCCATGCCGGGCTGCACCGAAGAAATGCTGGAGCAATTGGAAGTGCGATCCCTCTTCTTTACCTCCATCAGCCGGGAAGTGGCCGAAGATCCCCTGGAAGATCTGGCCAAGGGCTGGTTTGAGGGCATGGATATGCAGATTCTCTCCCGGGAGCCTCTTTCTTATCAATGCGATTGCAGCCGGGAAAAGATGGAACGGGCGCTGCTTGCCATGGGCAAGCGGGAATTGCTGCAGCTGATTGAAGAAGATCACGGCGCGGAATTGACCTGCCATTTCTGCCGTACTGCCCATCGCTTTACCGAGGATGATCTGCTGGCGCTTCTGAAAGGGGCCAGCCGATGAGGGAAGCCCACGGGAATGTGGTGCCCTTTGAGCGTCCGGCATCCTATTGGTCCCATCGCGCCCGGTGGTATGACGCCCATGCACGGCAGCCGGAAGCGGCGCGCATGATGCGCAAAGCCCTGGAAAAGGATCACGCCCCCGGAACGGCCCTGGAACTGGCCCGGATTTATGCCGGGATGGAATGCTATACTGCAGCGGAAAGATGCCTGGTGCGGGAAGTGAATCAGCATGGCATGACCGGCAGCGCATGCTTTCTCATCGGCGTCTGCGCCCTGGCCAGATGGCATGAGCCGGTGGCCCTGGCGGCCTTTGAAAAATGCCTGCGCCTGGATCCGATGGGGGAATATGCAGACGCCGCCATGGATTATCTGCAGCAGTATCCCTGGCAGAATGATGTGCATCCGCCCCGCACCGCCCGCAGCCTGTCCCTTTGCCGGCGGGCCCGGGAAGCCTTTCTGGCCGGAGATAAGGATACGGCAGGGAAATTGAGCAGCCGTGCCTGGAAAATGGGGAAAACCTGTCCGGGTGCATCGCTGCAGGGCATTTTATGCGAACCCAGGGAGGCCATTCCCTATTTTCTCTGGATCACGCAGGAGCGGCCCTGGGATAGCCAGGCCTGGCTGGCCCTGGCCCGCACCTATTTTGACGCCGGGCATAAGCGCGAGGCAAGGATCAGCCTGATCCGAGCCGGGCTGCGCAGCCGGAATATTACCCAGAGCGAATATTTTTGCACGCTGGCCTGGAATATGGGGGAATATGCCCTGGCCCTGCGCTTTTTGCAGGGGCGGCTGCGGCAATTCCCATCCAGCGCGGAATACTGGCGGCTGCAATATCTTACCTGCCGGAATATGGGCAGATGGGATGAGGCGGCCCGGGCGCTGGCAGCCTGGCTGGATCTGGATCCGGATGATCCGGCGGCCATCTGGCATAAGCAGAATCCGGATGATCTGCGAGTTTATGAAGGCCGGGGCATGATGCTGGCTATTCTTGGCCGGCAATTGGCGGATTTGCCTTCGTCCGGGAAGCGCGGCCCGCTGAACAGAATGCTTCATCGCCTTTGCGTGATGCTGAATCATACCCTGGATGAAACGATGATCTATCGCCTGCTGCCGCCGCTTTGGAAACGATTATCGGCGGCGGAAAAGCGGGCCTGCGATCGGGAAGAAGAGCAGACCTACGCCCTGGCCCTGGCCGTTTATCTGCTGCGGCGAACGGGCTGGCAGCAGGATGCGGATACCATTCTGGCGGCTGCATCTGGCAGAAGAAGAATCAATCGATTGGTAAAAAAATTTATTTCCTGGCAAGAGGAGGGTCATTGATCATGCGCTGTATCGATTTTGACAAGGAATTTGAACGGTATATCACCGTCTGGATGAAGGAACACAGTAAGGAATATAAGAATTACGACGCCATGGAGGCCGACATGCCCCAGGTGTATGAGCAATTCCTGGATACGCCCGTCAACTGGCTTGCCGGCGCCAAGCCCGGCGAATATTTCAATCAATTTGATAATCCCAAGCAATTGGTCAATTGGATGGAGGATTATTTCAAGCAGCGGATTCCGGTGCCGGATATGCTGATGAACCGCATTGCGGAATTGGGCCTGCCCGCCGAAACCGCACTGGTTGCCATGATGAAAAAAGAAAAGGCCACCATGGAAATGAAGATGGCCGCCATTACCCTGCTGCGTGAAATCGAAAGCGCCGCCGCCATGGACGATTATATTGCCTGGCAGCTGCAGCGCAAGGATGGGGAAGATGAACTGGCGGATAACGCCCTGGAAAGCCTGGCGTCCCTGGGTATCCGCGCCGTGCCCGCCATGCGCGAGGCCCTGCCCAAGGCCAATGCTGCCGGTCAGGAAGCCCTGCTCACCATCCTTTCCGATTATCCCGGGGATGAAAATGTATTTGAAATTGCCATGAATCTTCTGCAGAGCCGGAAGGATCGCCTGGCTGTGCTGGCTGATTGCCTGGGGAAATTGGGGGATGAACGGGCGCTGCCCGCCCTCAAGGCGCTGGCTGCCAGTGAAGAAACCCCCTATCTGGATTATATCGAATTGCGCAGCGCCATTGAAGTGCTGGGCGGCGAAGCCCCCGAGCGCGAATTCGACGCCGAAGACCCTGCCTACGAAGCCATGCGCTCCATGCAGTAAAGAAAAAGGGATTTTGCGGGAGGGGATTTCTTTTGAAAAAGAAAATCCCCTCCCGCACCCACCCAAAGAAAACTGGCTCTGGAATAGGCTGATGTTCATTGAATCGGCTTGCGTGCCAGTGCAAGGAACGGGAAGATAATTCCGTCCTGTTCCGTTTGATGTTTTGCAGGCGAAGAAAAAAACGAGTTTTTTTCTTTGGTGCTTCAGGGAGAAATACATCGATTAGAAAAAACTGAAATTTTCCCTATAGCTTTCTTGAGGAGGGTGCGGGAGGGGGATTCTTTGGCAGCAAAGAATCTCCCTCCCGCCAAATCCCCCAATACTCCACTCCCAATCGAGGTGAATGCAAATGGTCTGTGAGCATTGCGGAAATCTGGTGCGCGATGATGCGATGGTATGCGATCAGTGCGGCGCGCAGATTCGCACGGCCCAGCGCGGCGAAGGCGTTGCAGGCCGGCGTCAGGGCCGGGCAGAGCGTCCGCGCCAGGAATATGTGGGCAGCATGGTTTTCCAGGAGGAAACCCCCATGCCCGATGCGGTATTAACCAGTCAGCGCCGTCCCCGCAGCGAAGGCGCAGGCAAGCCGGACAGCCACCGCGGCACGCCGCCGCCTCCCACCGGAGGCCAGGAAATCAAGCATCGCAATCGGGAGCGGGCCCGTGCCAAACGGCGGATGATGGTCAATTGGGCTATGGTGGGGGCAGTATCCATTTGCGTGGTGATTCTGCTGGCCATCGGCGCTTTTGCTTTCCTGAAGCTTACCGATCCCGGGCAATTGATTCTGGCCCGCATGGGCAAGGACGCCAATGCCACTGCTCTTTGGACCTACGGCCAGGAATTGCTGGATCAGGGCTATGTGGATCGCTCTGTTTCCACCTTTGAACTGGCCTATGAAAAAGAGCCGGAGCGGGAGGATATCTACGATCGCTTGCAGCAATTGGCGGACGCCTATGAGGCCGCCGGCCGGAACGGGGATGCGGAAAGAATCTATACCCTCCTCTATTCCGAAATTGAGCCGGAAAATCCCGTGGCCTATCGGGCCGTGGTGCGGATGATGGAAAACCAGAATCGCATGCTGGAGCTTTCCGCCTTCCTGAAGCTGGCCTTTGAAAAGACCGGCGATGTTTCCTTCCGCCGCCAGCGGGAGGATATGCTGCCCTCCATTCCCACCACCGACGTGGAAGCGGGCAGCCTGCTACGCGAACGCGATGTGACGCTGAGCTCCAAGGAAGATTATGATATTTATTATCTGCTGGGCCAGGAGGGCGTTCTGCCTGAGGATGGCACCCTCTATACCGAGCCCATCCATCTGGGGGAAGGCACCCATATCCTGCGGGCCGTGGCCGTTTCCAGCGAATTGATCAGCGATGAATTGAACGTGCAGTATACCATCAATCTGCCCGTGCCCAATTCGCCCCTTTCCTCTCTGGCCCCCGGTCCCTATGAGCGGCGACAGCGCATCTGGCTGCGCTATGTGGAATCCGATGAGGAAAAGAGCGCCGATGACCCCAGGCAGAAGGATATTACCATCTATTACACCATCGACGGGCAAACGCCCACCTCCAATTCTCCCATCTATACAGGCGAGCCTTTCTATCTTCCCGGCGGCAAGAGCGTGATTCTCAAGGCCGTGGCGGTGAATGGCTATGGCAAGGTGAGCAACGTGATGGAGCGGCAATATCAGATCAATATTCCCTTCAAGCTGTATTTTAATAATTCGGATGAATTCTCGGAATTTACCCTCATGACCACCACCCGGGACGCCTTCGTGAAAAAGTACGGCCAGCCCATTGAGGAAGTGGAAATTGAGGACGCCAATGTGCCGGGCAATGCCGTCAAGCTGAATTATTCCTGGGGCGAGGCCCGTTTCCAGATGACCGAAAAGGGATATACCATCTATTCCATCGAAACCACCAGCACTTCCATGGTGGGCCCCCGGAAAACCAAGGTGGGCATGAAGGAAACGGAAATCACCGAAAAATATCGTGATATGGGGCAGACCTATGATCAGAACGGCGATCGCAGCCTCTATTATGATGAATCCCAGGGCTATGGCAAGCTCTATCATCTGGATAACGTCAACGACCGGATTGATTACGTTTATTACCGTACGGATACGGGAATTGTTACGTTGAGCTTCCATTTGGAAAACCATACAGTAACCAAGATGGAACTCAAATGCACCTATCCCATCGCTAACATCCAGTAGGCATGAAATGAACGAACAGGTATAGCGGTTTTTGCTGTTATACCTGTTTTTGTATCTTGTGCTGATGCGCTCAACCAACGGTTGATTTCTCCCCAATCAACCGTTGGTGGGTGGCTTTTTTCCCTGAGAGCGTCTATACTGAAAACGAAAGGAGGGCAAATGATGGATCAGATCAAAATCGGGAACTTCATTGCCGCGCGCAGAAAGCAAGCCGGTCTGACGCAAATGCAGCTGGCGGAAAAATTGAATATTACAGATCGCGCGGTATCCAAATGGGAAACAGGGAAAGCTATGCCGGATTCTTCGATTATGCTTGAACTGTGTAATGTGCTGGGAATCGGTGTCAATGATCTATTGTGCGGGGAGGTAGTTACCATGACGAATTACAACAAAGAATTGGAAAATCATTTGCTGGAGATGATCCGGCAGAAAGAACAGGCGGATAAAAGACTGCTCAATCTGGAAGTATTTGTGGGAATTACGGCGACGGTTACTCTGCTTGGATTGATTTTCGTTGCTGCCTATGTGCAAATGGCTGACTGGCTGCGGGGCGTATTGATCGCGCTGGGATTTGTGATGTTTCTGGCAGGCTGTTTTTATGCTGTGCGTCTTGAGCAGGTGGCGGGGTATTATGAATGCCGGAAATGCCACCATCGCTATGTGCCCGACTATAAGGCGGTAAACCAGGCGATGCATATGGGCAGAACCAGATATATGCGTTGTCCCAAGTGCAATCAGAAATCCTGGCAGAAAAAAGTGATCGGCAAGGAATAAGGGCATGAATATAAGAAAAAATCCAGGCTGCCAATGCGGCCTGGATTTTTTGATGCGTTATTTGATGCAGGACGAATGCATTTAGCCCTGATGCAAGGGCAATTCCACGATAAAGGCTGCGCCCTTGCCCTCTTCGCTTTCCACCCGGATGGCGCCGCCGTGGAGCAGCACCAGCTGATGAACGATGGAAAGGCCCAGGCCCGTGCCGCCCTTTTCCCGGCTTCGGGCTTTATCCACCCGATAGAAACGATCGAAGATATGGGGCAGATTTTCCTTGGGAATACCGGGGCCGTTATCCACCACGGTCAGCTTGGCTTCCTTGCCCTGCCGCTGCAGGGATACCTTGATCTGCCCGCCGCCCTGGGTATATTTCACGGCATTTTCCATCAGGTTATAAATCACCTGATTCAGCTTGGATTTATCCGCATAGATATCGCAGGAATCGGTGATGGTAAGATTCATCTGCTGGCCCTTTTGATCGATGATGGGCTGCAGGCGATGGGCATTTTCCTTGACCAGGGCAGCAATGGAAAGATTTTCTCTGGTCAGTTTTACGTTTTCCGAATCCATCTGCACCAGGGTGAGCAGATCGCTTACGATGGCGCTGAGCCGGTCGATTTCCGAATTGATATCGCTCATGAATTCGGTGCGCAATTCCTTATCCATATCCGGCTGATAAATCAGGGATTCGATCATGATTTTCATGGTGGCCAGGGGCGTTTTCAATTCATGGCTGGCATTGGAAACGAACTGATTACGGGATTGATCCAGGGTTTCCAGCTTTTCAGACATGGAATTGAAGGCCAGGGCCAATTGCTTCATTTCGCCCGTTCCGCGTACCCGCACCCGGGAAGAAAAATCCCCCTTGGCCATGCGCTGAATACCCCGGGTGAGGCCGGCGATGGGGCTGGTGATGACCCGGGAAAAGACCAGCGCGCAAAGCAGCGCGGCAGCGGCAATGAGCACGAAGATCAGAATCATCTGATCCTGCAATTGATACAGATTCTGCATCATTTCCTGAACGGGGGAGACCAGCATCAATACCCCGATGATATCGGATGCATATACCACGCCCGCCGTGCAATAGCCCACCCAGGCCGCATTGGCCCGTCGCATGAACAAAAGATGGGAGGTATCCAATTCCGCGCCGGAATCCAGTTCATGCACGCCGTAATCCACGCTCTGCCCCCGCACCAGAATATTGCTGATTTCGGAATACTGCAGCCGCGCGCCGTACATTTCCCCGTAGCTGTCCAATTGCACTTTGCCATTTTGATCCAACAGCAAAATGCGCCCCCCCAAATCCCCTCCGGCGGAGAGAAGCTGGGAATGGAGCGCTTCTGCATCATCATCAGCCAGAAGCGGCGCCACGCGGGCGGCCAGGGTTTCCAGGCTGGTGCGATCCGAGCGGATGCGCTGCTCGAATAAATAATCGCCTACCATGCCGCTGAGAGAACTGGCCATCGCATAGAAGGACAGCCCCACAATCAACAGGAAGGCGAGCAATATTTTCCAGCGAATGCTGTTAAAGGGATGATTAATCCTTATCGGTGAAATAGTAGCCCACTCCCCACTTGGTGAAGATGAACTCCGGCTGGGCGGTATTGCGTTCAATCTTTTCACGCAGCCGGCGGATATGCACGTCTACCGTCCGGGCGTCGCCCATGTAATCGTATTTCCATACGGTTTCCAGCATGGTTTCCCGGCTGAATACCTTGCCGCGGTTGGTAATAAAGAGCTGCAGAAGATCAAATTCCTTGGCGGTAAGGCGCACTTCCTTGCCGCCCAGGGTGACGGAACGATTCACGATATTCACTTCCATATCGTGCACCCGGATGATCTTCTTTTCTTCATTGGCCGCAGGCTGGGCAGCACGGCGCAGCACGGTCTTGATCCGCGCCTTTACCTCCAGAATATTGAAGGGCTTGGTCATATAATCATCCGCGCCGTATTCCAGGCCCAGAATCTTATCCATATCCTCGCCCTTGGCAGTGAGCATCAGGATCGGCACATTGCTGCTTTCCCGGATCCGCTGGCATACCTGAATGCCATCCAGCTTGGGCAGCATCACATCCAGCAGCACCAGATCCACAGGCTGCTCAAAGAAAATCTTCAGCGCCTCTTCGCCGTCCGCCGCCGTGATGATTTCATATCCTTCCTGTTCCAGCGTAAAACGCAGGCCCTTGAGAATCAAAGGCTCGTCATCAACCAATAGAATGCGCTTGGCCACTTTGTTTCATCCTTCCTACTTGTCACAGGCGCAGAAAATACATCTACGTTCTGCCTTTCCTTATTTTACACGAAAATGCACCCAAAAATCAAGTGAATTGAAACATTTTCTACATATTTTTGAAGAAAAAAATCAATATTCTTGAAAAAAACGTAATACAAGGACGGAAAATGTGAAAAAAGCGGGGATTAAGGGGCGAAAGGCATCCCTTCGCCCCTGCTGGGCGGCATTAAATGATGGAGAAGGTGGTGCTGTTGAAAACCAATTGATCCACGCATCGGAACTCAGGGGGATTCAGCGGAGAACCGGATGCGGCATACCGGGCGGCAAAGGGGGTGGGGATATCCTCATAGCGCAGCTGCCTGAAATGACAGTTATCGAAATAAACATTTTGCACATGGCAATCGCTTCGCCCGGCAATCCTGGGCATCTGGGCGGATGCGGCATGGATATTGCTGAAATAAATATTCCGGATGCCGGCACAGCGATTATTTTCAGCGATCGAAATTTGCACGGGATAGCGATAATTGCGATCAATGATGATGTTGGTAAAGCTCATATTTTCGATCAGGGTATATTCCTCGCCCTGATCGCTCATGCGCCGCGCATCGGGATTGCCGGGCAGGCCCATGGAAATGCCATGGACGGAATCGGTAATATTCAGGTTGGAGAAGGTACAATTGCGGATAACGCCATCATTGATCCAGCCCACCCGCACCCCGCAGGCATGGCTGGTGAGATTACAATTGGTTACGCAAACTTTTTCACAGACCGTGGGCTTTTTCAGCGGGCTGGAATAAGCACGCACCACGATGCAATCATCCCCGCAGGAAATATTACAATCAGAAATGGTGACCTCCTGGCAGCAATTGATGTGAATGCCGTCATTATTGGGCATATCCACGGCGGCCCGGATTTGCGCCCGATGGAAATGCACATTCCTGCAGCCGCAGATCCAATAGCTCCAGCCCGCGGGCTGATTGCGCATGGTCACATCCTCCACCAGTATATTCTCGCAGCCGATGAAGAGCACCACCCGGGCCGGGGCCAGGCTGGTGGAACGGGGATCCAGGGGATGGGGATAGGCGCCCACCATGGTAGTTGCCTCATTGAGGGGCTCGCTGCCCTCCGGCAAGGGCATGGGCTTGCGGTTGAAGGACATAT
This sequence comes from Clostridiales bacterium, assembly GCA_015056015.1. Classification (GTDB taxonomy): domain Bacteria; phylum Bacillota; class Clostridia; order Christensenellales; family Aristaeellaceae; genus RUG563. The sequence goes on along the minus strand of SVHD01000001.1, from coordinate 7,499 downwards.
TGGGCCGTTTGCGGATTTCCTCTTCGCTCATGGGAACCACATAATTTTCGCCCTGGCAATCGATCACGCCCCGCCCCGTAATGCCGATATCTGTGCAATTTTCGGCATAAATGAAGCAGCGTTTGTTGAACCGGGGCGCATATTCCGTATCCCAGAAATCGGATTCAATTTCGGGGAAATCGTTGACGTTGGGGGACATCAGCAGCATCCCATCCCGCTCCAGATGCAATTCCACGCCGCTTTTCAGATCAATCCGGCCGGAAAGATACTGGCCGCCTTCCAGAATCACCTGCCCGCCGCCGTGGGCGGAGCAATCGTCAATTGCGGCCTGGATGGCCTGGGTATTCAGGGTTTTTCCGTCGCCGATGGCACCGTAGGTTTTGATATTGCAGTTCAGCATGTTGATTTTCTCCTCTGATATCTTTATTCTCCGCAGCGATTCAGGAAACGGAGGATATTTTTTCCATACATATTTTCCCGGAATTCCTGGGAAGCGCCGATGGAATCCAGGGCCTTATTTTCCTCTGCCAGCCACTGGCGAATGGTTTCGCTGCTGTATTGATCCACATACAGATCGGAGCCCCAGAATACCTTGCGGGCGATGGGGGAGCGATCGTGTATTTTTTGCAGCATATCTTCCCGCATTTTTCCGTGAGCGCCGGGGGTGGTATCCAGATATAATTGAGGCGTCTGCCAGGTGATTTGCCCATCCGTCTCGGTCAGATGATTTTTCACCCAGGGGAAATCCTTGTAAATGGTGTATTCGCCTCTGGCTGCCGCCCGGGTATGATGCTCAATCCAGTTGAATTTCCCGTAGAGGGAGAGACATTCATCCACCCAGGGATTGCCGCAATGGGCCATGGAAAAGCGCAGCTTCTGAAACTGCATCAGATTCTCCCAAAGCGCGGGACGGTTATTTTGGGAGGATACATTGAAATCATACAGAATGCCGGAATGAAAAAAGATGGGCAGATCGTGCGCTTCGATCAGGCGGAAAACCCGCTGGGCCTTTTCATCGGCAACATTATAGGTATCGGGAATGAATTTAAAGGCGGCCACGCTCCGGGCAATGGCGTCCAGAATCTTTTTTTCAATGCTTTCTTCGTGAGGGTGCATCCAGGCCACGGGGAAGAGCCGATCCTCATAGCCTTTTACCCAGGAAAACAGATTTTCCATCCGCTGCTCATACGAAAAATTGGGATCGGCAGGATCGATGGACATGATGCAGCCGCCGGAAACGCCGGCCTTTTCCATATCCTGAATCAGCTTTTCAGGATTGGGGGGCAGATAGCCGCCCACATGCATATGCGCGTCAAAAATTTTCATCCGGATTCCTCCTGGATCAATCGTTTTATCTGATTCTATGATAGCATAGGCGGCCGGGATTTTTCAATGCAAAGGCAGGAAAAAAAGAAAAATAAATTTTTTGAAAAAAGCTATTGACAAAAATGGAGTTTTGCGGTATCATAATTCTTGCGTCAGGCGACGCAAACAAACGTCGCGGGGTAGAGCAGTTTGGTAGCTCGTCGGGCTCATAACCCGGAGGTCGAGGGTTCAAGTCCCTCCCCCGCAACCATTATGGCGGCGTAGCTCAGTTGGCTAGAGCATTCGGTTCATACCCGGAGTGTCATTGGTTCGAATCCGATCGCCGCTACCAGTAAAGAAACCCAGGAATTACCTGGGTTTCTTCTTTTTTGCGTTGGTGCGGAAATGATTTTAAGGGTCTTGTTTTCGGGGTTTTTGTTCCGTTCCTGTTCCGCGCCCTGCCCGCAAACCCTTATGATACAAGGCTTTGCGGGCTTTTTTTGTGTTCCATTTTTGTTCCGCGGCCTTCAGAGCCCGAAACAATGATTTGACAACCAGGCGAACATTATGGCATAATAAGCCAAGGAAAAAAGGAGATGAAAAGTATGTACTGCGCAGAAAATCCCGTGACGATTACAGCGCATATTCGGCTTACCCCGCTTTTTACGGCCTGTCGGGGGCAGGATGGCGCCATTTTTGGCGATTATCTGTTCCGTTTTGAAAATGACGGCCGTTGTTTTGTATTTTCCCTCAAAGAACAGAAACAAATTGCAGAATTCTGTATCGACAAAACGGATCTGCTCAAGCCTCACAGCAATGCGGTGGCCTTTGGGGCGGAGCGCTACGATGAAGCGGATGAATTTCCCCTGCTTTATACCAATATCTATAATAATTATGCCCGTCAGGAGGAACGGCTGGAAGGCGTATGCTGCGTGTATCGCATTACACGGGCGGGCCATGCGTTTTCCGGGACGCTGGTGCAGGTGATCCGTATTGGGTTTGTGGAGGAATTGCAGCTATGGAAATCCTTGCCCGGTCGGGAGGATGTGCGTCCTTATGGCAATTTCGTGCCGGATGTTTTCCGGGACAAGATGTATGCCTTTCTGATGCGCGATAAAGAACAGGTGACCCGCTATTTTTCCTTCCGTTTACCCCGACTGGCGGAGGGGGAAATGTGCGACCGTTGGGGCGTTCGGGTAGTTACGCTGCAGAAAGAGGATATTCTTTCGCAGTTTGATGATGCCTATATGCACTACATGCAGGGCGCCTGTGCCTATGACGGAAAAATCTATTCTGCGGAAGGGTTTGATATGAATCATCCCGGGCAAGTCAATCATCCCGCAATTCGCGTGATTGATATGGACGCCGGAAAACAGCTGCAATATTTCGATCTGTACGCACAGGGCAAGACCTTGGAGCCGGAACTGATGGATTTTGCCGGCGATACCCTGTATTACATGGATGTGACTGGGAATACCTATGCGGTAACATTTGAATAAATGAAGATCCTTTTCGAAAGGAAAACGGAAAAATAAGGCCGTCGGGAAAGCAAGGATACCAATCATTGTGTTATCCGCGTTCGCTATAACACGAGCGGCGATTTTCACCGCAGTGGGGGACTGCAAGTTTCCTGATCAGCGCCGCATTATTCATAAACGTGGCGATGGTGTGGCGGCCCCGCCGGTTGAGGGAATGGAAGTCAACCCCGCAGCCGCTGTCCACTACCGCTCTGTCGATCCGCTCGTAAAGCCGCTTGATCCCCTGCCTGGTGATGGGGGTGTCCTCTTTGGCCCGCTCTCCCTGAATCACATAGCCCTGCTCCTTCCGGTACTGAAGCAGAATGACAAGCAGCGGCAGGATGATGATGGGATGCCTGACGCCGTTATGAGTCTTGGGTTGTTTCAGAATTCCCTGATTCTGCCCCGGCCAGGAAACGGACTTGGTCACATGGATGCGCTTGCGGGAAAAATCAATATCCTCCCACCGAAGTGCGCAGATTTCCCCACGCCGCATACCGGTATACAATGTGATGGCGGCAAAGAGCTTGGCGCTTGTGGGCAGGATGGGCAGGATCTCCCGCTCAAAGAGATGGTATTCGTCCTCCGTGAAGGCTTCCACCACCGCGCTTTCCTGCCCGATAATTTTCAGTCTGCTGCTCCGGAAGGGATTTTTCGCGATCCATCCGTCCTCCAGCGCCCCATCCATGATCTCTGCGGCCAGGGTGATATGCTCCTTCAAAGTTTTCCTGGCGCATGCGGGGGCTTTGCCGTTGATATAGGTCTGTACAGTGTCCACGGTGATATCCTTCAAATCCATGTCCCCCAGGGCGGGCAGGATGTGGTTTTTGAGGACCCCTTATATCCGACCAGGGTGCTTTGTGCAACCGATCCCTGAGCCTTGTAAAGGGCAATAAAGTGATTGGCGTAATCCCGGAAGCTTTGCCCGCAAACGGGCGTATGATGCGCCGCAAGGGCGTTATTGACCAATTGCTGGGCGTTGTCCCCCGTGATCCATTTTTCGTTTACTTTTGCTTTCAGCCGTGCCATGATGTATCCGCATACAGCATATCCCAGGGGCTTACCTCGTATATCCGCTTGTGATACCCCTTGTTTTTTGGATGTCATACTTGAAATACCGGAAGCGGATGTTTTTGTTCTGGCCGATGGCGCTGAAAATCTCATTCACATTGATATGCAGCACCTTGCTGGTGCCCTTCACCCGGTTGGCCAGCATCAGTTGCCGCTGCATGGGATCCCGCTCAAAATGACTGCACTGCTTCTTCAGCTTTTCCACCAGTTCCCGGGAGCGCCTTTCCGAAAGGAAACGGGAGGACGAAACGGCGTCGATCATCAGCTTCACTTCGTAGGGTTCAAATTCCCGGCTCAGCAGCCGATAGCCCCGCCCGGTTCTTCTCATGATCGATGTCCATGCCATAAAACTGAAGCGTTTCAATATCCTGATACAGCGTCCGCCGGTCAGCGGATATGCCGTAGCCATCCAGATAGGCCTGCATATCCTTGATGGTGATTTCGTGCTCGCCATCCGTTCTCTCTTCAAAAAGTTCCTTCAGATACAGCAACTTCAGCTTGTTGCCCTGATCGGTCATGATGCAGTCACCATCCGTCTTCATTGGTGTTGATGGGGTGTTAAAGGGTCTTCATTGGTCTTCATGGAGTCGTCATTGAGCTTATGGCAGCCTTCCGATGAATTCCCGCCCATTGACCTCCAGCCATTTCTTCCTCGCGGCGTAGTCGGGCAGTATCTTTTTCACTTCTGCCCAGAATCGGGCGGAGTGGTTCATTTCCTTCAGGTGGCACAGTTCATGCACTGCCACATAATCGCGCACGTCCTCCGGGCAGAGCATCAGCAGGCAATTGAAATTCAGGTTGCCCTTCCCGGAGCAGGAGCCCCAGCGGGTCTTTTGGGAGCGGATGGCAATGCGGCCATAGGTGACGCCAATCAGGGGCGCAAATTTGGCCACGCGCCGGGGTATGTCCTCTTTGGCGTCCGCAACCAGTTGCCGCAGTTCCGTTTCCGAAAAGACGTCTCCTGAAATTTGAGGGCGGTTCCGGATGGCTTCCTGATGCCTGGCAATCCAATCAGCCTTTGAATCCACAAACTTCATAATCTCCGCTTTGGACATACGCAGCGGCGCCCTGACAATCACTTCGCCATTGCCGCTGATCTGAATGGCAACCGTTTTTCTGTTGGATCGAATGATTTCGTACATTGTTTTCCTTCCGTTATGCCGCCGCTAAAATTTGAAAAAAGTAAAATTTTCTCCAGGAATTGTTCAGTCTGCCCCCAAATTGTGACGGCGGCAAAATTTGAAAAAAGCAAAATTCCGAGGTAAAATAAAAGAAAAAGGGACAAGATCCCAAGGAGAAGATTTTGGTGTTCAAACAGAATATGAACTACATAAACGCCATCAATAACCTTCGCGGCACCATGAGCGAAAATCCCCAGCACAACCGGCACATTTTATAGATTGCCCAGTGCATTCAGGACGCCTTTGCCGCCTGCAATCTGCAGTACGATATGGAATTGACGGAACTGCGGCAGACGGTCAAAAGTCTGGAAGAAAAGGTTGCCGCTCTGGAGAACGCCCTCCAATCCCAGCCAAAGCAGACGCCGCCCGCAACACCCATCCCCGCCGATATCTTCATCACGCCCAGGTCTTTGAAAAAGGCGAAGAGCGATATCCAACGCTATTTGAATTAAGCAATCTCTGGCAAAGTGGGCGGGGGAGCCGTTCGGAAAACCCTGCGGCAAAACCAAACCGGAAACCCAGCCCCCCACATACACAAAGAGAACAGACCACGCCCGTGGCTGTTCCCTCTTTTTGTTTAGATTTTTGTACCGTCTTTGAACTCAAAGCCGAAATAATAATCCGCTTCCAGTGCTTCGGCAATTTTGTTCATTTCATCGGTGGAAAATTTTCCGGTTTTCATGCGCTGATTAAAAGCTTGGGGACTGGTGCCGACGGAGCGGGCCAGATCCGCTTCGCTCATTCCTTTATAGGCCAAGGCCATTTTGATTTTCTGCGAAATTGTCATGTTCATCCCTCCGGCATTATTATATAGGAACAGCTTTCAAACGTCAAGAAAGAAATGATTTTGTAAAGAAAAACTTTTATAATAGCATTGACAAAATAAAGAAAATCATTTATAATATAAGGGAAGAGTTGATAAAACAACTCAAAATAAAAGGAGGTCACCACAATGTCAAACCCCAGCATGGAAGCCAAGGTCAAGGAACTGATGGAACTGAAACGGATGAAGGAGGAATTGGAAGCGGAGATCGCCGCCACGGAAGACGAAATCAAAGCGGTGATGGGTCAGGAGGAATTGCTCCTGGCGGGTTCCTACAAGGTCAGTTGGAAGATCTTCACCAGCACCCGCATTGATACCACCGCATTGAAGAAAGCTCTGCCCGATGTCGCGGCGGCTTACACCAAGACCACCACCGCCCGCCGCTTTGCCATCAATTAAAAAGCCGGAACACCTACCACAGCATTCCGGCAACGCCCCACGATAAGTACCACCAAACCGGGGAGCACTTCATTCTACCACATTTGAGGTGCTCCCCACAAGATGAAAGGAGCACAAAATGGATATTTACAGCGAAGTCACCGCCCGCATTATGGAACAGATGGAGCAGGGGATTATCCCCTGGCAGAAGCCCTGGGTCGCCTGCGGCAAAGCCATCAGCAGAACCACTGGAAAGCCCTATTCCCTGCTGAACCAAATGCTGCTCGGTCGTCCCGGCGAATACCTCACCTTCAAGCAGTGCCAGGAGGCTGGCGGCAAGGTCAGGAAGGGCGAGAAAGCCCAGATGGTGGTTTTCTGGAAATGGATTGAAACCGAAGACGAAGAAACCCACGAAAAGAAGGAAGTGCCCTTCCTCCGCTACTACAATGTATTCCACATCGACCAATGCGAAGGGATTACGGCAAAGCACACCACGGAAACCGCTTTTCCTGATGGTGCCGCCGCTGACGAAGCCGCCCAAGCCATCATTGCTGATTACTTAAACCGTGAGAGCGTGAAACTGACCCATCAGGAAGGCGACCGGGCATTCTACCGCCCCTGCACGGATGAAATCGTGCTTCCCCTGATGAAGCAGTTCCGTTCCACCGCTGAATATTACAGCACCGCCTTCCACGAAATCACCCATAGCACCGGGCACGAAAAAAGGCTGAACCGGCTGACACACGCCGCATTCTTTGGGACAGAGGATTACAGCAAGGAAGAACTGGTGGCAGAAATCGGAGCCGCCGCCCTGGTAAGCCATGCGGGGCTTGAAACCGACCGCAGCTTCCGCAACAATGCCGCTTATGTCCAGAACTGGCTGCAAGTGCTGAAGGATGATAAACGCTTCATCGTCAGTGCGGCAGGGAAAGCGGAAAAAGCAGTCCATCTCATTCTGAATCAATAAGAACGAAGAACCCGGCGGGGAGCAATCCCCGTCGGGCATGGAGGCAATATGATGGATTATGTATCCAAGACTCTTTCCATTTCCAGCATCATGCGATTAATTGTGGAAGGTGCTATCGTGCTGTATGAGGGGGACGCGGTTCCCATCTATAACCTGGCAGCAGAGCAACCGGAAGCTCAGGGGGCTTTCTCCACGATTGGCAGAGCACTCTATGACCTGCGGCAATATGTCCTTGACCTGGAAGAAGCCTACCGCGA
>SVHD01000047.1 GCA_015056015.1 Clostridiales bacterium | reverse complement strand
GTGGGGATGGGCAGAAGCTTGATCAGTACAAAGCACATCGTAAAGATGATGCTGAATGTGAGCAGCATCAAACCCAAGCGCTTCGACACATATTTAAACATATACATAGGTTTTTCTCCTCTGTTTTGTTGTTTTCCAATTCACAGTGTCTGAGCCAAATAGCAGCTGATTGAAAGGCTCTGCGTGAAGAATAAATCTGTGCGCCGCCTTCAACCTGATGCTCAAAAAACATCCAAACAGCTGCCTTTGCAGCCATCAAAAAACCGGTCGCTTGGATTATTCATCTTCGTAACAGTCCAATTGATTCCTGCTACAATTGGGGGACTAACTTGATAATTTCAGTCACATCTTTTGCAAACAAGCGGTGAGCACGAGGGCTCACCGCCGTTTGCAATCATTTAATCAGAGCAATAAATGAATCAAATATTACTCAGACTTCTTGTATTCGGCAGACAGGTCGTTGTTGTTGGCAGCGACGTAATCAGCCCATTCGGCGTCGGTGTAGTTGACTTCCATGTAACGGAGGCCGCCGAAGCCCATGAAGGTGTGTTCTTCTTCAGCGAAGTTGGAGAACTTGGCGCCCAGGAAGGAGCCGCCGCTGTTCGCGATCAGCATGACGGAACGGGATTCCTTGATGGTCAGTTCTTCCAGAGCGGACAGGATCATCAGACGAGTTTCGACGGGAGCGAAGCCTTCGCCCCAGTTGTAGGTCTTGGCCTGCTTTTCGGTCTCAGCCAGACCGTTCAGGCAGTAGTACCAGTTCTGCACGCTCATGGTGATGGTTTCACCGGCGCCCTCGTAATCGCCTTCGGGCATGGTCATGGTCATGTCGATGGCAGAGGTATCCCAGTACATATGATAGTTCAGGTCGTCATCGGGGTTGACGAAAGCGCCAACGATGTCGAAGGGGTTGAAGGCGTTGCCGGAGAAGCCGTAGCCGAAGCCGATCTGGGTGGCGCCGGAGCGGAAAGCTTCAGCCCACTGAGCACCAGCGGAAGCATCGAAGACCACGTCGATCTTGTCTTCCAGTTCGGTGCCTTCGGTCAGACCATCCAGGATTTCCTGCAGATAGTTGGCGCGGAAGCGCTGCTTATCGGTGTCGGAGGAAGAACCGTAAACCAGGGTGATGTTCTTGGTAGCATCGTAGCCATACTTTTCGGGATCAGCGGTCAGGATGGCGATAGCTTCCTTCATCTTTTCCTTGGCCAGAACGGGGTTGTAACCGGTCAGGGTTTCGTAGGCTTCTTCGGTATCCATACCGGTCATATCGCCGGTGGACCAGAAACCATCTTCATCCTGTTCATAGCCGTAGGCGCGCAGGATGCCTTCCTTGGCAGTGATAGCGTTGCGGTACTGGCCACCGTCTTCCAGTTCAGGAGAGTTTTCGATGTCATAGTAGTAGGCAACGTTCAGCAGGCCGAAGCAGGGAACGGCAGAGCCGGGCCAGATCTTCTCAATGATGTCGCTGCGGTTCAGGCCCAGGTTGAAAGCATGACGGAATTCCTGGATAGCCAGAATACCGTTGTTGTTGGCGCTATTCTTCAGCTTGGTCAGATCGGAGAACAGCTGCATGCCGAAGGTACCGGTATCGGTAGAGGTGAAGCTGACATACTTGGAATCCAGGTATTCAGCGACGTTTTCAGTCTGCAGGGTAGCGTCGTCGTAAGTGCCGTTGAGGAAGCCCATCCAACGGGTGGAGAATTCTTCGACCTTACGGGTGTTGATAGCGGTGATGTTGTACTGATTCTTGTACTGTTCCAGGTTCCAGCCGTACCAGTTCTCGTTCTTGACGAGCTTGAAGTGGGAACCGGCTTCGAATTCAGCCAGCTTGTAGGGGCCCCAGGAAGCAGTGGTTTCCAGAGAAGAATTGTAGTTGGTGGTCCACAGGGTCGCGCCAGCAGCGGGAGCGATCTTGCAGGTTTCGTACAGATCCTTCTTCACCAGGGGCAGGCTGGAGAAGTAGTAGGGAGCCCAAACGGACAGGCTGCCATCTTCCTTCAGGAAGGAATAGGCCTTGTCCAGGCACAGAACAACCGCGTTTTCTTCGGGGATAGCGTAGATACCGACGCGGTCCCAAGCAACGTCACGGTTGGTGTTTTCACGATAGATGGTGGCATCGTAGCCGGTGCCGGGTTCGAGGTAAGCGCCGTAGTTCTGATACAGGAAAGCGCCGGATACGGGGTCATCACCAGCAGCGTTGTTGTAAACGGTTTCGTCGGTGATGGCCAGATATTCGGGGCATTCGTTGCCTTCAGCATCCTTGTAGCCGGCAGCGCCCCACATATTCCAGGCGTTGGCATACAGGGTTTCGCCGGCATCGATAGCAGCCTGCACAGAGGCATAGCCCTGAGAACCCAGGGATTCGTAGGTGCCTTCTTCGTTCTGGAAGAAGTAAACCTTGGAGTTCTTGATCATCAGGGTGTCATAGTAGGTGTTGGCACGGAAGTTCATGAAAGCGGGATCCAGCAGTTCCTTCATGGAGTACACGAAGTCTTCCGCGGTGATGGGGGTGCCATCGTCCCACTTCAGGTCGTCACGCAGGGTGATCTTCCAGGCGTAGCCGCCTTCGGCCTTCTGTTCTTCGGTGTAGCCCCACTTGCCTTCGACGGTCGCAGTGACGTCTTCCAGCTTGGTGGCGGCGGAGAAGTTAACGGTGTAGGCACCGGAAACGACGCCTTCCTTGTTGACAGAGCCGTCTTCGTTGAACTTCTTGTCATCTTCGAACTTGTAGTCATATTCGAAGAAGGAAGAACCAATGTAGCTCATGATCTGAGTGTCATTGTTGTCAGAATAGGTGAATTCATTCCAGTTGCTGGGCATGACCTGGGTGGTGGTGTTGTACTCAGCCTGCTTGGGAGCGACCTGTTCGGCGGACGCAGAGAACATGGACACGCCGAGCATCAGGCACAAAACAAGCGCGAGAACAGACTTCAGGGTTTTGCTCATGATGTTTCCCTCCATTTTATTTTCCTTCACTTTCAGTAAGCTTTTCTTGCAATTCATAATGCCAAAACTTGCATCGTCATGCAAAAGAACCGCACGAAGTAAAGTTGCAATAGTAATAATATCATGTTTTCTTCTGCGCGTCAACCGTTTCAATGAAAAACAGAGGTTATGCGGTTACATGTAAAGGATTATTCACGAAAATAACGTAATTTTTTTAATATTTTCCTGAAATTCCGCCCCGTCCGCCGCGGAATTTCCGCTTCCGATCCGCCCCGAATCAGCGGCAGGATGAAAGACCCGTTCTGCCGGATTGCAAATACAAAGATTCCATCTTCTTCCATCGGGGCGGGCCTGAAGCATTTGATCTATATAAAGAATCGTTCTCCAATCCGGAGAACGATTCTTTTCATTCTTTAAAATTCCATACGCTCATCCGGCAATCAAAATCGCCCTTAAGCCGCAGGGACAAACCAAAGTTCATCAGCATTTCCCCGGTCATTTCTTTTCCATCCTCGCATTGATATATGCCATCCGGAATCAGCCCCTGCATCCGGAAACGGGGCATGGACAGATCCCAGCAGCGCATGCCGTGGGCAAAGGCAAAGAGGGTGAAGGCCTTGCGATCCCGACGAACGTATTGGAAAACGGCGTATGGATGCTCTCGGGCGGAAGCAATGCGATAAACATAGCTATCCTGCAAATCGGGGCGCAGCATTTTAAAGCGTTCAATTCCTGCCTTCAGCATTTCTTTTTCTTCTTCCGACGCCGTCAGCAGATTGATCCCAATGCTCATGGAGCCCGTCATCCCCCATTGAATGCGGAACGGGAGAGGCGTGGGCCGATTATGGATATGATGGGCCGCCGGGGCAATATTGCCCGCACCGCCGGCTGTTTTCGGGATAAAGAGCATGGAAAAATCCTCATGCAGAATCATCACGTCCACCGGATCCGCATTATCCGATCGGTTGATGCGGTCGGCCAGGGGAACCATACCAAAGTCTGCCCGTCCACCGCCGCTTGCGCAATTCTCCAGCAGAAGATCAGGGTATTTTTCATTCAGATGCGTCCAAATTTGCAAAAGATTACGGGTATAACGATAGGAAAGGCTCTTTTGCTCTTCCATCGGCGCATCCGGCCAGCCAATTTCCGCCGCATAGCGATTCATATCCCATTTGAGGTAATCCAGCTGATATTCCTCAATCAATTGATCCAGCCAGGCAATGGCCCAATCCCGGATATCATCCCGGGCCAGATTCAGAATATATTGATTGCGCATGGTGGTGATATTTCTGGTGGGATCATGCAGCACCCAATCAGGATGGGCGCGATACAGATCGCTGTCGGGATTCACCATTTCAGGCTCCACCCACAGGCCAAAGAGCATCCCCTTATCATGGCAGCCCTCTGCAATGGGGGCAAGGCCCCGGGGAAAGCGCTGCTTATCCGCCTGCCAATCCCCCAGGCCGGCCCTGCTGTCCACCCGCCCGGACATCCAGCCATCATCAATCACGAATAATTCCACGCCCAGCTTTTCGCATTCATTCAGCAATGCCAGACAATTATCTTCCCGCACATCAAATGCGTAAGGATACCAGGAATTATAAATCACCGGGCGCACGGCATGGGCCTTATCCCCTTTCTTGCCCCGGGGAATCAGATGATCCAATTGCCAATCGTAGAAAATTTCGCTCATACGCCCGAAGCCGGCATTGGAATAACCGCCGGTAAACAGGGGCGTTTCCAGGGTTTCCCCCGGCTTTAACTGATACTGAAAATCTTCATCCGCCACACCGCCGGTAACGGAAACACGATTTCCGTATTCCTTTTCCACCGTGATATTGAAATTACCGCTCCAATGCAAAACGCCGAAAAATACCTCGCCCATGGTTTCTGTGGCAGTGCCCTCCTGATCCAGGGCAAAAAAGGGCGTTTGATTGGTCGACGTGCAGGTGAGGCGGTTATTCTGCAATACGGTACGGGCCTGGGTCAGCATCAATTGCTGTTTTCCGTATTCCGCGCCCCAGGCCCCTGCCTGATGCGTCAGGCGATAATTATGGCCTTTGGGCACATGGAAGCAGGCGCTTTTCGCGGCGTCCAGCGCAATCGATTCCTGGCCGTGATTTTCAATTGTCAGCCATTTGGATACAAGCGGCAAATCCCCCCAGCATCGATAATGGGCCTGTACCCGGAAGGGATACACCTGATCCTGCAGGGTAACGATCAATTCATTTTCCCTGATTTCATGACCGGCATACCGCAGGCGCAGGCTGCGCACCCCATTATGCTGAATGGCACGAAGCAGCGGCGCTTGAAAATCCCCGGCTTCCATAACCGGCACTTCATATTCCCAGAGCAGATCCTTCACCATCGCGGTCTGCTCATAAGGGGCGCACAAAATTTCTTCCGCCAACGGATACAGCGAAATATCCTGGCTCAGTCTTTTTCCCCAATACAGATGCAGCAGCCTGCCATCCTGCGTGAAGCCCAGCACATAGGACATTTCCCCGGATTGCAAATGAAACATTCTTCGTTCCGCATCGTATTGGATTTTCATTTTTATTCGCTCCTTTTGGCGTAAAATTAACGGGCAGAGGAAAAGCGCTTTTCCTCTGCCCATTTTAACGCATCACAGCTGCTCGGGCTTTGTTATCACGCCCACATGAAATGCATCAGTGCCAGTCGATTTCCCACAGGATCGCCTTGAGGGCGTCCAGGGCGATATGGTAAGCGGTTTCGCCGGCCATATTCCATTTTTCTTCGGCTTCGCTGTCTTCCAGGGCGCGGAAGCCATTGAAATCGGTGAGGTGGGGCTCCAGGGAAAGATAGCCCTGATAGCCATTTTCCTTGAATTTGCCCAGGATCGCCTTCACATTGCCATCGCCCCAGCCGGCGGGAACCACTTCGCCATCCTTGAACATGGCGTCCTTGATATGGATGTAAACCACATAGGGCTTCATCATTTCAAAGGCTTCCAGGGTATCCTGGCCGCACTGCACGAAATTGGCGAAATCGAAAACAGCCTTGAAGTTTTCGCAATACAGCTTCTTCATCAGGTTCAGGCAGCGGCAGGCCACATCGCCGTAGATATGCTTTTCATTTTCGTGAAGCAGGATCACATCCTGTTCCTTGGCGTAGGCGATAAGCTTTTCCAGACGGGAAATAACTTCCGCTTCGTATTCATCGGCCGTTCCTTCGGGCACGAAGAAGCTGAACATGCGGATGTACTTGGTGCCAAACACCTTGCACAATTCCACCACATGCTTGAACACTTCAAAATGGGGCTCGAAATCATCGGTAATCTGAATCTTGCCGATGGCAGAACCGATGGAGGACACATGCATGCCTTTGGCATCCAGCTTGGCCTTGAGTTCCTTGGCTTCTTCTACAGAGTAGGTCTGGATGCTGCGGCCGTTGACGCCGCGGATTTCGATGGCTTTTACGCCCAGCTCGCTGGCCACCCGCAATTGGGTGTCAAAATCCTTGTTGATTTCATCCGAGAAGCCGCTGATGATCAGATTATTCATGGGGGATCTCCTCCTTGCATTCCTGCATAATTTATTATAGTACGGCCACCAGGCCGTGGAAAGACAAATTTTTCAGTAAAATTTCCTTTTTATTTTTCGCTGCAGGCCAGCATCGTCATTTCATAGCCTTTTTCAATGCCATGTTCTTTGGAAAATATGCTGCTGGAGCCTACCACCAGGATATCCGCGCCCGCTCTTTGCATCTTCGGAATATTTTCCAGGCTGCAATTGCCGTCCACCTCTACCAGAATTTCAGGGTGTCCCCTTTGCGTCAGGAATTCCTTGGCGTCCTCAATTTTCTGCAAGGCATAGGGCACCATTTTCTGGGCGGCATAGCCGGGATTCACCGTCATGAGCATCAATGCGCCAATGCGATCCAGCGCATATTCTGCGCACCAGAGCGGCGTGGCGGGATTCAGCGCCAGAACAGGCGTGGCCCCTTTGCCGATGATGGTCTGCAGCACGCGATCCAGATGCGTTACGCTTTCATAATGAACGGATACAATATCCCCCGCGCCAAAGGGCAGCCAGCGCAATACCCGTTCCGGATCCTCCACCATCAGATGAATATCCAGCGGCGTCCGGTAACGTTCCTTCACCGCGCGGATGATATTGGTGGACAGCATCAGATTGGGAACAAATTTCCCGTCCATCACATCGCAATGGAAATAATCAATTCCCTGCATCTCCAGGAAATCCAATTCTTTCTGCATATTCAATGGATCGGCGCACATAATGGAGGCAGAAAGCATGGCCTTCATTTCTTTTCCTCCTCATCCAAAGGTATACCTAGAATATTATACCATGCATTTCCGGCAATGGCAATAAAAAAAGAGGCAGCCCGAAGGCTGCCTTGCATATTTTTTGATCACAGGCCGACAGCAATGCTTTCCATGGAAGCAATGCGCACGTCAGGATGATTCTGAAGCAGAGAAATGGGAATGTAAGCGGTCACCGGGCCATTCAGGGCGCGGCGGACAACGCCATGCTGCCATTCGCGGTTCAGAGCGAGATACACCTTCCGGGAGGCCAGGATGGGCTTCATGCCCACGGTGATGCAGTATTCGGGCATGCCGTGCACGTCGCCGCGCTGATAGCCGATGGCGTTGACAGTGCGGGTTTCGCGGGTGATAGACAGCACGCGGGTGGGCAGAGCGCCGAATTCTTCCGCGGTCATATGGGGGGCATCCAGTTCCGGGGGTTCATTGAAGGCGATATGGCCATTGATACCCACGCCGCCCAGGCACAGATCCACGCCGCCCAGGTCTTCGATCATCTGATCATATTCCTTTTCCTTGCCGGGTTCGGGGAAGAAACGATGATCTTCGGGGATGGTCAGTTCGGGCAGAAGACGATCATACAGCTCGGTCTTCATCCGCAGATGGAAGCTCATGGGATGATTGGGATCGATGGTTTCGGTGGGGGTAATCATGTATTCGTCCATATTGAAGAAATACACATTTTTCAGGGACAGACCGGTCTCATTCACCAGCCGGGCGAAGATAGGATACTGGCCGGTGGGGCCCACGGGCACGATCATCACGGTCTTTTTGCCCAGTTCATTATTCTTTTTGATTTCTTCATACATGGCCAGGGCCATATCCAGATAAACATCCGATTCGGTGGGGAAGGTCGTCAGGGTGGTATTTCCAAACTTCTTGACCAATGGTATCGCCTCTTTCCAAACGTGATATGAGGGTAATTCTACATTTTTCTGATTATTCCTTCAAGGAACCAACCAAAATTCCGGTGACGAAATATTTCTGCAGGAAGGGATAGACGCACATGATGGGCAGGGTGGATACCACGATGGTGGTATACTTGAGCAATTCCACATAATTCTGGGCGCCCACTTCGTCAGTACCCATAGCATTGATTTCGCTGCCCGTACCTACCGTAGAATTGAGGGCGCCTTCGTCCATCATCAGGATTTCGCGCATCAGCAGCTGCAAGGGATACATATCGCGCTTGCGGATGAACAGGGAGGCAGGGAACCAGCTGTTCCAGTAGTTGAGGGCGTAGAACATGACCATAACCGCCAATACCGGAACGGAAAGGGGCAGAACGATCCGGAATAGAATGGTGAGTTCCGATGCACCGTCAATGTGGGCCGATTCCTCAATGCTTTCCGGCAATGCACGGAAGGAGGAACGCATCACCATCATATTCCAAGTGCTCATACAGTAGGGCAGAATCAGCGCCCAGAGGGAGCCATTCAGGCCAATACTATCTACCAGCAGATAGAAGGGAATCATACCGCCGCTGATAAACATGGTGATGGTGATCAGGCGCAGGAAGATTTTGTTCAGCAGCACGCCCCGCTTGGACAGCACATACGCGCCAAAGCAGCTCAGCAGCATGGAAAGGAAAGTACCCACGAAGGTAACAAAGAGGGTCACGCCATAGCCGGTCATCAGCGTATCCTTGGAGAAAACAAGCTTGTAGCTTTCCAGGTTGAAGCCGATGGGCCAAAGCAGAATGCCCTGATGCAACTGCACCTGCTGGGGCAAGCTCAGAGAAGCGAAGACCACGTGCAGGAAAGGCAATACGCAAATCAAGGAAATCAAAACCATGAACAGCGTATTAAGCACCACAAAAATCCGGCGAGGAATCGATACTTTTCTCATTTTCGCTTCCTCCTTACCACAACGAAGTTTCAGAGAACTTCCGGCTGATGGTATTGGCCAGCACCAGGAAGATCAGGCAGATAATGGAATTGAACAGGCCCACAGCCGTGGAATAGCCGTAGGAGGCCTCAACCAGACCCTTCTGATACACGAAAGTGGAAATTACTTCCGCCGCTTCGCGGTTGGCGTCATTCATCAGAAGCAGAATCTTTTCGTAGCCTACATTGAGAATGTTGCCGATACGCATAATCAGCATGGTCACAATGGTGGGCATCAAGCCGGGAAGGGTAACATGCCAGGTCTGCCGCAGGCGACCGGCGCCATCCAGCATGGCAGCTTCATACAATTCACTGTTGATGCCGCCGATAGCCGCCAGATAGATGATACTGCCGTAGCCCATACCAGCCCAGATATTGGAAAGCACGTAGATAGGCGTAAACAGATTGGATTTTGTCAGCAGAGAAATGCGTGTGCCGCCCAAAGCACCAATGACATCATTGAATACGCCGTTTACGGCGGAAAAGTCCACAATCAGACCGCAGACAACAACGGTGGAAATAAAGTGAGGAAGATAGGTCATCGTCTGCACGGTACGCTTGAATTTGCTGTTTCCGATTTCATTGAGCAGCAGGGCGAAGAGGATACTGCTGGGCCATGCGAAAATCAAATCCATCAGGTTCAAGCGCAGGGTATTCCCCAAAACGCGGGTAAAATAGAAGCTTTCAAAGAAATCGACAAAATTCTTCAGGCCGATCCAGGGGCTGCCGGCGATGCCCTTGCGCACATTGAAGCGCTGGAAAGCCGCGGCCAGACCATAGAGCGGGCCATAGCAGAAGGTAAGATACCAGGCCAGAACGGGCAGCATGATCAGATACAGCTGCCAATGCTTTTTGAAATCCCGTTTGATGATCGCGGAGAAGCTCGTTTTTTTAATGGGGCGAATCTCCGCAGTATTGGTAGTCGGGGCCTTTTGCGCCATGTCTTATTCCCCCCAATATTTTGTGAGTGATTCATCCAGTAAAGTAATACGGAGGGGAGGGAATTCCCTCCCCCCCGCTGGATAGTTTATGAATAAACTATCAGGGCTTTTCGAAAATTAGCGAGCGTTGTAGCGATCCACGGCGCCCTGCTTGATTTCGATGGCAGTTTCGATATCCATGCCTTCGATGGTGGCAACATATTCGTCCCACTTGGTTTCGATATCCCATTCACCGGTGATGAACTTCACGCGGGCTTCGTTGGCATAGGTCTGCGCGTCGTTAACGATGGCGGAGTATTCTTCGCCTTCTTCAACGGGCATAGAGATGAAGGGATCAGCGATGTCGCCCGTGCCGCCGTCAGTGGAGCCATCCCACAGATACATGGCGTCGATGGCTTCAGGCAGATGGGTGAACCAGTTGCGGTCCATGATGCGATAGTAGGGGCCCTTGCCCAGAGCGTACTTGTAGAGGTAGATGCCCAGGGTCATGCCGGGTTCGGTGGGATAAGCCATTTCGTCACGATAGACGGGCTTGCCATCCACCATATCCCAGTGTTCGCCTTCCACGCCGTAGTTGGAGGCCAGGATGTTTTCTTCGGTGAACTTAGCATCCAGGAACATCAGAGCAGCTTCGGGGTTTTCGCAATCAGCGGTGATGGCGGTGCAGTTCTGCTGCGCACGATAGGCATGAACGGCCTTGAAGCGAACCTGCTGGCCAGCTTCCAGGGTGGGATATTCGGAGGCGATCATGGCGAAGCCTTCCACGTTGGCAGCCTGAGCCAGGGGAACGATTTCGGTCATGTTGTTGAAGCCCTGATAGGCAACGCCGATCTTGCCATTGACCCAGGACTGCTTGTTGTCTTCGGGAGCCTGATAGTCTTCAGCCAGCAGGCCTTCGGCATACCACTTGTGCATGGTCTTCAGGTATTCCTTCCAGCCTTCCTGGATAGGACCATACTGAACTTTGCCTTCTTCATCCAGGAAGAAGTCATTCTTCACGCCCCAAGCGAAGGGCAGGTAGTTGACGCCGTCGTCATAGATGGGATACTGCAGGCCCAGTTCATTCTTGAACTTGGTGAGCAGTTCATACATTTCATCGATGGTTTCGGGCAGCTTGCCATCAACCTTTTCGATGAAGTCCTTGCGCCATACGGGGCCGCTGTAGGAGGGCTGAGCGAAGGAGTCGATCATGTACAGGCACCAGATGTGGCCTTCGTCAGTGGTGACCTGCTTCATCATTTCTTCGTCTTCCTGGAGCAGCTTCCAGTAGTTGGGAGCATATTCAGGCAGCAGGGGCTTCAGGTCGATATACACGCCATCAGCGATCGCGGCGTCATTGCCGGAGGGATAATAGGTGTAGTAGGGATGGGTAACGATGTCGGGCAGATCGGAGGAAGCCAGCAGCACGTTCAGAGCAGCCTTGGCGGCGGCATCGTCAACAGGAGGCAGGATCCATTCGATGGTGCAGCCCAGCTGTTCTTCCAGGCTGGCATAGAAGGTCAGGTCGCTCATATCGCCGGTGCCGACGAACTGAGATTCCCAAGCCCACATGGGATACCAATAGGAAAGGGTAACGCCTTCGAGAGGACGCTTGGCATCTTCCGCAACGGCCATGGAAACGCAGCCGAAGGTCAACAGAGCGGCCAAGATCAAAGCCAAGAATTTCTTCATAGTTTTTTCCTCCATTTTTTATTTTTTAGAAAATCCAAAGTTTTATCATCGGGCAGTATACCGAAGAACCTTTTTTTGCCCTCCCTTCTGCATCATCGATAAGCCTGTCTCTCGCCCTGGCTTATTCCGTTTTTCCGGTATACTCGCCTATTGATCAATTTTCACATCGGGCGCCATGGCCCAAAGATGGATGGGCCATGGCATTGCCCGCAATGCATGCTCAGCGCTTGGCCAGCATTTCTTCGATATAATTTTTCGCCTTGAGCACATCCAGCTTCTGCTGTTCGCCGGTGCCCACTTCGCGTTCGATGATCATATAGCGGTCATAGTTCAGTTCAAAGAGCTTCTTCATCACGCGGTCAAAATCCACCACGCCATCGCCAAGCGCCGTTTCCAGGCCCAGCTTATCGGGATCCGTGGGGGGCAGGCCATCCTTCACATGGATATTGCGGATCAGATGACCATAGATGTAGACGGCGTCCAGAGCGGCATAGTTGCCATAGAGCGCGCCGTTGCCGGTATCAAAGTTGATGAACAGGTTATCCATGCCCACATCATTGATCAAACGCAGCAGGGAAACGGCGGTTTCCGCGCCGGTTTCGAAGAGCAGATTCAAGCCCAGATCCTTGCAGCGCTTGCCCAGCACGCGGATGCAGCCAACCAGCGCAGTATAATTGGGATCAAAGGGATTATTGGGAATATTGCCGGCATGGATGATCAGATCGGTGATGCCCAGCCACTTGACAAATTCGCAGCCCTTCATCAGATATTCCATGCGCATGGCACGGAAGGTGGGAGAGGTCAGGCCGCTCATCAGATAGGCATACTTCAGATCCCAAGCGGTATAGGGATCACGGAAGCCGATGAAATGGGCAGAAATTTCAATGCCGTTGCGGTCAGCCGCGGCGCGGATGGCCTCGGCGTCTTCCTTCAGGAATACTTCAGGCTTATAGGCCAGCTGGCAGGCGGTAAAGCCCATTTCCTTCAGCGGGGCAAATACCTTATCCAGTTCGGCAGGATCCATAGAATACGGGCGTACAAAAGTACCCAGTTTCATAATGACAACACTCCTTCTTGGAACTTATGCGTTCTGAGCGTATTTTTTTAACAATTCTTCCAGATATAGCTTGGCATTGAGGATATCCCGCTTCTGCTGATCGGTAGTGCCCACTTCGCGCTCGATCACCATATAGCGATCATAACCCAGCTCGGCCAGCCGCTTTACGCAGCGTTCAAAATCCACGATCCCATCGCCAAAGGCGGTTTCCTTGCCCAGCTCGTAGCAATCAACGGGCGGCAGCGCATCCTTCATATGCAGATTGCGCACCAGATGCCCGACGCTGTACAGCGCGTCCACAGGATTATGGGTGCCGTAGAGAATGCCGTTGCCGGTATCCAGATTGATATAAAGATTATCCAATCCGGATTCGTGGATCAGGCGCATGATCGGCAAGGGAGATTCCGCCCCCGTTTCAAAGAGCAGATTCAGCCCCAGATCCTTGCAGCGCTTGCCCAGCACACGGATATAGGCAACCAGCTGCGTAAAGGCGGGATCGAAGGGATCGTAGGGAATATAGCCCGCATGAATGATCAGATCGGTAATCCCCAGCCATTTAACGAATTCGCAACCCTGCATCAGATATTCCAGACGCTGCGCCCCGAAGGAGGGAGAAGTCAGCCCCGCCATCACCGGGCCAAAGCGCAGGCGCTGATCCCGCTGACCGGGGCCATAGCCATCGCGATATCCGATAAAATGGGCAGAAATTTCAATGCCGTGCCGATCAGCGGCGGCACGAATTTTTTCTGCATCCTCCTTGAGAAATACCGGCGGCTTATAGGCCAGCTGGCAGCAGGTAAAGCCCATTTCTGCCAGCGGCGCAAAAGCGGCATCCGGATTATCCATGGAAGGACGGACAAATGTGCCAAGCTTCATAGAATCAGCATTCCTTTTCCACTTCTTCGATGGTTACCCAGCGGCCTTCTTCCACAGAGCGATAGGCGGCGTCCAGCGCGGCCTGGCACTTGCAGGCATTGGCCAGGGTGGCTTCCAGGCCATCCACGTTTTCGTTCTTCACGATATTCAGATAGGCCTGGGACTGATTGGCATTGTATTCCGGGCCGGGGATCAGGGTCTTGATTTCGCCCTTTTCGGTCTGCAGTTCCAGCTTCTGATCGCCAACCAGGTAAGAATAGATCAGGCGGCCCTTTTCGCCGTAGGCTTCCACCTGGATCCAGTCGCCGATGAATTTGGTGGTGCGGGAAATCTGGAAGGTGGCGTTGACGTCATTTTCCATCTTGGCCAGCACGTTGCACCAGTCCCAGGTAGTAACGGGCACGATTTCATCGCTGTCCAGGGCCTGACGTTCCTTGACGAAAATACCGGCGTCAGCGCTGACGGAAATGAATTCATTACCGATGAAGCGGGCGATATCGAACATATGGGAGCAAAGATCGCCCATAACGCCGGAAGCAGAATGCTTGGCATCAAAGCGCCATTCCAGACGACGGCCTTCCCACAGACCGCTGTCCTTGATGCAGCGGATATATACATGATAGAGCTTGCCCAGCTTGCCGCTGACGATCTGTTCGCGCATCAGGCGGACATAGGGGCGATAATGCCAGGAGAAGCATACATGGCCGGGAAGATTCTTGGCGTTGGCGGCGTCGCAAACGGCCTTGACTTCCTTATAGCTCATGCCCATGGGCTTTTCCACGCTGATGGGGATGTTGCGATCCACGGCAGCCTGGGCGATCTTGCAGTGCACGGCATCGGGAGTGGCGATATCAACGATATCCACCAGGCCGCTGTCCATCAGCTTTTCGTAGCAGAGGAAACGGTTTTCTTCCGGAATGCCCAGCTTTTCGCCCACGCGCTTGAGGGTAGCGGGATTGATATCACAGATAGCAGTGATTTCACAATCATTGCATGCCTGATAAGCGGGAATGTGAACACCATTCATAATTCCACCGACACCGATGAGACCAACGCGAATCTTTTCCATGATAATACCCCCTATATTTGGCTTATTTTTTTACATAATAGCCATTTTTAATAATCTTATTGTACTCCATAAAAAATCATGTTATAATGAATTATCCTCGCACATTTGTTGTATTATCCTGTCAATTGGAGGCTATTTATGCTCGCAGATCAAATTCACCTGCTCACGGGAGATGTCATGATCACCGATATTGCTGCCAAAGAATCCGTGTGGCCCCAGGAAGCGGCTGATGTGAAAATTTCCAGGGATAGCAATCAGCTCTTCTGCATGATTTCCGGCACCCGGGATTATTTTGACACCAACGGCCAAAAATTCTATACTGCAACGGCAGGGGATGTGCTGTTCATGCCCGTGGGTTCCACCTACCGGACCATAGCCACCTCACCGGAAGGAAACGTCGGGATTGGCATCCTGTTTTCAATTTTCGACAGAAAGCGGACGGAACTCATTCTGGATGATTCTGTCCGCCTGGTTGCCCGGGATGAAAACCAGTATTACAGCAAGACTATGTATAAGCTTCTGGATTATGTGCTTCAGGGGGGATTCGCCAATCTGAAAGCCAAGGAATTATTGTATAATCTGCTTTATTCGCTTTCCACCGATCAAACCCTGATGCAGGAAAATCCCCGGCTGAAATCCATTATGCCCGCCATCCGTTATATGGAAGATAATCTGCAAGCCACGCTATCTATTGATATGCTGGCCGAAATGTGCTTTATGAGCAAAAGCACATTTCATCGCCGCTTTCTTTCCGAGTTTTCTGTCTCCCCAACGGTATATCATTTAAAAATGCGTCTCCAGAAAAGCCAGAATCTTTTGGAATCCGGCATGTATTCCGTAGAGCAGGTGGCAGATTTGATGGGCTTTTGCGATACGGGCTATTTCAGCCGGATGTTTAAAAAATACACCGGGGAATACGCCGGGGAATGCCGCCGCAGCCAGAAAAAGAATACGGTGGGATGATTTTTCGCATCACACATGCTATAATAATCCCGTTTTTCCCCTCAGAAAGGAGCAGCACGCCATGAAACGCATTTTTCTTTTTTGCCTGATGTTTCTTTTTCTTCCCGTTTTTCCCACGGTTCATGCCGGGGAAATCCGCTTTACGGACGCCCTGGGCCGGGAAATAATTCTGGAAAAAAGGCCGGAACGGGCGGTGTCTTTTCTGGGTTCCTTTGCAGAAAACTGGCTTCTTTCAGGGGGCGCCCTTTCCGGAACCACGGAGGATACCGTATCCGAGCGGGGAATTGCGCTGGATGAAAACACCCTGATTATCGGCACCAATAAAAAGCCCAGCCTGGAATTGACGATTTCCCTCTCCCCGGATTTTCTGATTCTTTCCGCCGAACTGGAGGCCCATCTGGCGCTGAAGGAAGTATTGGATACCCTTTCCGTCCCTTACGCCTATTTTTCCGTCAATACCTGGCAGGAATACATCGCCATGATGAATCTTTTCTGCGCAATCAATGATGTGGGCGCTGATTCCTTCGCCCATCTGGAAACGGTGGAAGCGCCCATCCTGGCGGAAATTGAGCGGGCAAAAGCCAGCCCCCTTTACGGAGAAAAAACCTGCCTTTTGCTGCGTGCCTATTCCACCGGCGTGAAAGCCAAGGGATCGGATAATCTGGCCGGCGCGATTCTTCAGGATATGGGGCTTGTCAATCTGGCCGACAGCCAGGAAACGCTGCTGGAAAGCCTTTCCCTGGAAGGCATTCTGATGATGGATCCCGATTATATTTTCATTACCACCATGGGCTCCGATCCCGAAAAGGCCATGATTGCTCTTCAGGAGCAGTTTTCCTCCAGTCCGGCCTGGCAGGCCCTTTCCGCCGTGCAAAACGGCCGGGTGATTGAACTGGATCGGGAATTATTTCATTTAAAGCCCAATGCCCGCTGGGCGGAAAGCTATCAGGTGATTGGAGAATTGCTGTATGCGCCGTAATGCCCGCTTGCCGCTGATTATACTGCTGCTTTTTCTGCCGCTGATTGCGCTGCTCAATCTGATGCTGGGGGCCAGCGGCCTTTCCCTGGCTGAAATCTGGCAGGCGCTGATTTTGCAGAATACATTCAGCCGCAGCTATGTGATTCTGATGCATATCCGTTTGCCCCGTTTGCTGGGTGCGCTGCTGACCGGCGGTTCCCTGGCTGCCGCCGGGTATATTCTGCAAAATGTGCTGGGCAATCCCATGGCCTCTCCCGGGCTGATCGGCGTCAACAGCGGGGCGGGGCTGATGGCCCTGATCGCCATGATTTTCCTGCCCCAGGCCAGCGCCGCCGTTCCCCTTCTGGCCTTTCTGGGCGCCCTTCTGGCAGCGCTGCTGGTCTATTTTGTTTCTGCCATTACAGGGGCGTCCAAATCCACGCTGATTTTATCCGGCGTGGCCATCTCTGCGCTGCTTGGCGCCTGTATGGATGCGCTGGTGACCTTTTTCCCCGATGCTGCCATCAGCCGGTCTGCCTTTTCCATCGGCGGATTTGAAAATATTACGCTGAGCCGCATTTTCGCCGTCTGCCCTTTTGTTTTCATTGGCATCGGATTGGCCGCCTTTTTCTCCCGGGAGCTTTCCATTCTTTCCATGGGGGATGAAACGGCGTCAGGGCTGGGGCTCTCCCCCATTCTTTTCCGCTTTCTTTTCCTGATTGCCGCCGCCCTGCTCAGCGCCGCAGCCGTAAGCCTGGGCGGATTGATCGGATTCGTGGGGCTGATTGCGCCCCATATTGCCCGGCTGATGACCCCGGGGCAAAACAAGGGCCGATTGCCCCTTTCCATCCTTTGCGGCATGGCCTTATGCGCCCTTTGCGATTTGATTGCCCGCACTGCCTTTGCCCCCTACGAATTGCCGGTGGGTATTCTGCTGGCGCTGCTGGGCGTTCCCTTTTTCCTTTCTTTGCTCTTTGGCCAGAAAAGGAGGAATCGCCATGATCATCCTTGATCGCCTCAGCACCGGCTACGATCGAAACATGATTCTTTCCTCCGTTTCTGCCACGCTGGCCGATGGAAAGCTGACGGGCATTATCGGCCCCAATGGCTGCGGAAAATCCACGCTGCTCAAAGCCATCTGCGGCATTCTGCCCGCCGCAGAGGGAAAAATTCTGCTGGATGGACAGGATATCCGTTCTCTTTCCCGCCGAAAGAAGGCGCAGAAAATTTCCTTCCTGCCCCAGATGCGTATTCCTCCTGATATGACGGTGGAAATTCTGGCGTCCCACGGGCGTTATCCCCATCTGGGTGCCCGGCGCAGCCTGTCCCCCGCCGATCAGGCGCAGGTTGAAAAGGCGCTGCTGGAAACCCAGGCTATTTCCTTCCGTCATCAGCCTCTGCAGCAGCTATCCGGCGGCGAAAGGCAGCGGGCGTATCTGGCCATGCTGCTTGCCCAAAATGCATCCCATATGTTGCTGGATGAGCCCACCACCTATCTGGATCCCGAAAGCCAGTTTGAACTGATGGGGCTGCTCAGACGCCTGGCCCGGGAGGGCCGCGCCGTCGCCGTGGTATTGCATGATCTGCCCCTGGCGATGCATGAATGCGATGAACTGCTGGTCATGGAAAAAGACAAACCCATCATTCAGGGGCCCCCGGAAGAATTGCTGGAAAAGGGCGTGCCGGAAAGCATTTTCCATGTGAAGCTGCATAAAACGGAAGCCGGCTACTATGCCATTTCAAAAATCTGAAATAAAAAAGCGCCGGAGAGGAAATTTCCTCTCCGGCTTTTTCTTGCCGTGATCAGGCTTTCTTTACGCTCAGGGTGGCCTTCTTGCCATTGATATCCCATTCCTGGGAAACGGCGTCTTCAGCCGCAGCATCATAAGAAACGGAAACAGCCAGCACGCCATTTTCGATCATAGCCTGGTAGGCCTTCACCGCGCCAACCACGTCTTCATCGCCCTGGCAGGTGACATAGATCCGGTCGGTCACATCGAAGCCGGCGTCCTTGCGCATGGTCTGCAGCTTGGAGATCACTTCGCGGGCATAGCCTTCCTGGATCAGTTCAGCATTCAGGTTGGTATCCAGCACCACCGTCAGCTTGCCTTCCACTTGGGAGGTGTAGCCTTCCTTCTTCACGGCTTCCACCAGAATATCTTCCTTATTCAGGATGATTTCGGTGCCGTCGATCGTAAGGGTATAGGTTTCGCCCCGGTCAAAGGCAGCCACCACCTGATTGCCATCCAGCTTCTGCAGTTCGCCGCGCATCTTGCCAAGGAAGCGGCCATAGCGGCTCTTGAGGGTCATGAAGTTGGGCTTGAGATCATAATTGACAAATTCGCCGGCGTTATCGATGAATTCCACGTTCTTCACGTTCAGTTCATCTTCCACCAGGGATTTATAGGCTTCGCCGAAATCCGCGCCGGAAACATAGAGCATATTCAGGGGCTGACGCACCTTCATATTGCTCAGATTGCGGCAGGAGCGGCCCAGCTGCACCACCGTTTCCACAGCGGCCATCTGGCGTTCGGCGTCCAGATCAATCATGCTTTCATCGCACACGGGATAATCGCACAGATGCACGGATTCGGGGGCATTTTTATCCACGGTGCAGACGATATTCTGATAGATATTTTCGGTGATGAAGGGCAGATAGGGCGCCACCACCTTCACCAGCGTGGAAAGCACGGTATACAGGGTCATGAAAGCGGCTTCCTTGTCCTCCGCCATGCCCTTGCCCCAGAACCGATCGCGGCCCAGGCGCACATACCAGTTGGAAAGCTCATCCACGAAATCGCTGAGCTTGCGGCAGGATTCGGGAATGCGATAAGCAGAAAGATCCTCATCAACGCCCTTGATGACGGTGTTCAGCCGGCTGAGCACCCAGCGATCCATCAGCGTCAGCTTGCAATTCTTCAGATCATGCTTGGTAGGATCGAATTGATCGATATCCGCATAGAGCACATAGAAATAATAAGTATTCCACAGGGTGGTCATGAATTTCCGGGGGCCTTCATTCAGGGCGTCCTCATGGAAGCGGCAGGGCAGCCAGGGCGCGCTGGAGGAATAGAAGAACCAACGGATGGCGTCCGCGCCCTGCTTTTCCAGCACGACCTTGGGATCCACCACATTGCCCAGATGCTTGCTCATCTTGCGGCCATCCTTATCCTGCACATGGCCCAGCACCACGCAATTCTGGAAGGGGGCCTTGCCAAAGATCAGGGTAGAAATGGCAAGCAGGGTATAGAACCAGCCGCGGGTCTGGTCGATGGCTTCGGAAATGAAATTGGCCGGGAAGCGGGCTTCAAATTCTTCCTTGTGTTCAAAGGGATAATGCCACTGGGCAAAGGGCATGGAGCCGGAATCATACCAGCAGTCGATAACTTCCTTGGTGCGGTGCATGGGCTTGCCGCAGTGGGGGCATTTGATGACCACTTCATCGATATAGGGACGATGCAGCTCAGGCAGGTTCACTTCGCCAATGGCCATTTCCTTGAGTTCCTGCTTGCTGCCGATGACGTGCATATGCCCGTCTTCGCACAGCCAGATGGGCAGGGGGGTGCCCCAGTAACGCTCACGGGAGAGGCCCCAGTCCACCACGTTTTCCAGGAAATTGCCCATGCGGCCTTCCTTGATATTATCGGGATACCAGTTGACGGAGCGGTTATTGGCCACCAGTTCATCCCGGACAGCGGTCATCTTGATGAACCAGGTGGGGCGGGCGTAGTACAGCAGGGGGGTATCGCAGCGCCAGCAGAAGGGATATTCATGCTCATAGAGCGCCTTTTTGAGCAGCAGACCACGGGCCTTGAGATCCTGCATGATGGGTTCATCGGCGTCCTTGACAAAGGTACCGGCCCAGGGGGTATCTTCCACGAATTTACCCTGGGTATCCACCAGCTGCACGAAGGGCAGATTATAATTGCGGCCTACGCGGGCGTCATCTTCACCAAAGGCAGGGGCGATATGTACCACGCCGGTACCGTCGGTCAGGGTGACATAATCATCGCAAACCACATACCAGGCCTTTTCCTTGGGCAGATTCTTCAGCGGGAACAGGGGTTCATATTCGGTATGCTCCAGTTCGGCGCCCAGGAAAGTGCGCAGGATTTCGATTTCCTTCTGATCCTCTTCGCTGAATACGGAGGGAATCAGGGCCTTGGCCATGATATTGCGGGCGCCGCCCCAATTGAATTCACAGTATTCTTCATGGGCGTTGACGCACAGGGCCACGTTGGAGGGCAAGGTCCAGGGCGTGGTGGTCCAGGCCAGGATGTAGGTCAGGGTTTCGGCATTCTTCACCTTGAATTTGGCAAAGGCAGAAAATTCCTTGACGGCCTTGTAGCCCTGGGCCACTTCGTGGGAGGAAAGGGCAGTGCCGCAACGGGGGCAATAAGGAACGATCTTATGGCCCTTGTAGATCAGGCCCTTTTCCGCGATGGTCTTCAAGGACCACCACACGGATTCGATATAATCATCATGATAGGTTACATAAGGATGCTCCATATCCACCCAGTAGCCTACCCGATCACTCATTTCTTCCCATTCATGCAGGTATTTCCAAACGGATTCCTTGCACTGCTGAATGAAGGGCTCGATGCCGTACTGTTCAATCTGGGGCTTGCCATCCAGGCCCAGCTTCTTTTCCACTTCCAGTTCAACAGGCAGACCATGGGTATCCCAGCCGGCCTTGCGCAGCACGGAATTGCCCTTCATGGTCTGATACCGGGGAATCAGATCCTTGATGGCGCGGGTTTCCACGTGGCCGATATGGGGCTTGCCGTTGGCAGTGGGAGGACCGTCAAA
>SVHD01000046.1:10759-22408 GCA_015056015.1 Clostridiales bacterium | reverse complement strand
GACCGTGCCAAGCAGGCACACCAGGATGATGGTAGCCAGGATGAGCAATTTCTTTTTCATGATGGATTCCTCCTTTGTATATGGTGTGGAGAGAAGGAAAAGAAAAAGGCCGCGAACCGACGCGGCCTTGTCAAATCCCAAAACGGAATGATCCTGCCACGATAGCTCTCCACGATTGTGACAGTCCGCGACATATTTTGCCGCGGCCCAACCCGCATCCTCCGGAAAGAAAATACGGATTTCGGCGATGCTTCCTTTTGCCCGGGCGTTTCCGCGCCTTATTCGGGGTACTGATAAGCCTCGCGCCTCTATCATGCAAGATTATTATATGGGAAATATGGGAGAAAAGCAAGGAAATAATGACGTGTGGATTGTATCATTTTTGTATTTGGATTGAAGGATATTTAGCGGATTGACGGAAGAGGGAGGAAGTGCTATACTGCATTTTGATTTGTACAGAAGGAGTAATCAGGATGGCACGGGCTGAAATCAACATGACGGAGGGAAATCTCTGGCGGCAGATATTTCGCTACAGCGTTCCGCTGATGTTTTCCAATGTACTGCAGGTTCTTTTCCATATGTCGGATATTGCGGTGGTGGGGCGTTTTTCCGGACCGACAGCGCTGGGGGCGGTTGGCTCTACGGCGATTCTGGTTACCCTCTTTACCGGCTTTATCATGGGTGTTTCCAGCGGCGTCAATGCCACGGCAGCCCGGTATATGGGGGCGCAAAGGCATCAGGATACCCGGGAAACGGTGCATACCTCCGCCATCATCTGCCTTTTGCTGGGCATTCTGGTGATGGTGCTGGGGCTGATCTTTTCCAGGCCGATTCTGGAATTGCTGGGCACCAAGGATGAATTGATTGATGGCGCCACCCTTTATCTGCGGATTTATCTGCTGGGCATGCCCGCCCTGGGAATTTTTAATTTCGGCAATGCGGTGCTCAGCGCCGCGGGAGATACCAAAAGGCCGCTTTATTTTCTTTCCACGGCCGGCGTGATCAATGTGATATTGAACCTCTTTTTTGTGATCGTCTGCCATATGAGCGTGGCGGGCGTGGCCCTGGCCAGCATCATTTCCCAGTATATTTCTGCGGTTCTGATTCTTCTTTCCCTGGGGAAAGCGCCGGAAAATTATGCCCTGCGCAAAAATGAACTGCGCATTTCCCGGGATAAGGCGGGCCAGGTGCTTTCGCTGGGCTTGCCCACCGGCTTTCAGTATTCCATTTTTGCCATTGCCAATCTATTTATCCAATCGGGGGTAAATACCTTTGACGCCCTGATGGTGGAGGGCAATTCCGCCGCCGCCAATGCAGACGGGCTGATCTATGATGTGATGGCGGCGTTCTATACCGCCTGCACCAGCTTTATCAGCCAGAATCTGGGGGCAAAGAAGAAGGGACGGATTCTGAAATGCTATGGCATAAGCACGGTCTATTCTTTTGGTATTGCGGCGATTTTGGGCGGATTGCTGCTGATTTTCGGCCGGGAATTCTTATCAATTTTTACTACGGATGCATCGGTCATTGATGCAGGCATGCACCGGCTGACGGTGATGGGCTTTTCCTATGCCGTTTCTGCTTTTATGGATAACGCCATTGCGGCTTCCAGAGGCCTGGGGAAGAGCGTGATTCCCACCGTGATTGTGATTATGGGCTCCTGTGTATTCAGGATCATTTGGGTCTATACCATTTTTGCCCATTTCGGCACAATTCTTTCTCTGTATCTGCTCTATATTTTTTCCTGGAGCCTGACAGCCATTGCGGAAAATATCTATTTCTTCCATATTTATCGAAAACAGACGAAAGCGCTGGAAGCGTAAAAAAATCCCTCTGCTCTGGAAGGCGGAGGGATTCTTTGTATCATTTTATAGTTTTCTGTACAGGGTAAACCACATGGTCAGAAAACTGGCCAGGCCGCCGACGGCGTTGGAAATGGGCTCTGCCAGGAATACGCCATCCACCCCAAAGCCAAGGGCGGGAAGAAGGAAAGTAAGGGGAACCACGATAATCACCTTGCGGAAGATTGAGAAGAAAATGGCCTGCTTGGCTTTGCCCAGGGCCTGGAAAGTACATTGGCCCACAAACTGGAAGGACATGAAAACGAAACCGAAGAAATAAATATTGATCATATGGGCGCCGATGGTGATGGTTTCGGGATCACTGGTAAAGATGCTGATCAATTGCTCGGGGATCAGCATTACAATAATCCAGATAACCATCGTATAGGCCAGCCCTGTCACGGCAATGAAACGGATGGATTCCTTTACCCGATCATATTTGCCTGCGCCGTAGTTATAACCGCTGACAGGCTGAGAGCCGTTGCTGATGCCGCTCATGGCAAGCGACATGATTTCCCGGACGGAATTGATGATGGTCATAATACCCACATACAAATCCCCGCCGTAGAGCTGCAATTGATTATTGCAGGCGATTTGCACCAGGCTGCTGTTGGCGCTCATGACAAAGCCGGTGATGCCAAGGGAAGCGATGCGCCGTGTACGCGCGCCGTTGATACGGATGTATTCCTTTTTCAGACGAAGAATGGCCTTTTTGCCCGTCAGGAATTTGAGCACCCAGAGGGCAGATACGCCCTGGCTGATTACCGTGGCCAGCGCAGCGCCCTGAACGCCCATATCCAAAAGGAAAATAAAAATGGGGTCCAGCACGATATTGATCACGGCGCCGATTACCGTGGTCATCATGCCCACCTTGGGGAAGCCCTGGGCATTGATATAGGTATTCAGGCCGGTGGTGATCATGGAAAAGAAGGTGCCCAAAAGATAGATTTTCAGGTATTCATCGGCGTAATGATAGGATACCTCACTGGCGCCGAAGAGGAAAAGCACAGGGCGGCGGAAAAAATAACAAAGAATCATCAGAATGACGGCGGTGACGGATAAAAGGGCGAATACATTGCCGATGAGCCGCTCGGCCTCTTCATCATTCTTTTGCCCCCGGGCAATGGAAAAAAGGGGCGTTCCTCCGGTGCCAAAGAGAGCGGTGAAAGCGGAGATGATTACCACGATAGGAAAGGTAATGCCAAGGCCGGTGAGGGCCAGATCGCCGTTTTCCGGCAGATGGCCGATATAAATCCGGTCCACGATATTATAGAGCAGATGCACCAGCAGGGCCAGGGTCAGGGGCACGGCCTGATTGATAATATGCTTTTTTACAGAACCGACGGAAAAATCATTTTTTTGCGCAGTCATATGAAATCCTTTCAAAAGCGGGCTTATTCCGGATGAATCCGGATAGAAATAAATACCAGTCGGATTATTTTAGCACCACGGATACAGGGGTGTCAATGTCGGGAAACAGAAATCTATCCTTGTGCGCAGGGGAAAAAAGCAGTATACTATACAGGATTCAGGAATTGCCGGCTGGAGGAACGAATGATGATTGATATTTTGATTCGCGGCGGAACTGTAATTGACGGCACGGGGAAGGCACGCTTCCGGGCGGATGTGGCCGTTGAAAATGGAAGAATTACTGCAATTGGCGATTTGCGCTGCATGGAAGCAAAAAAAACGCTGGATGCGGAAGGGATGATCGTATCCCCGGGCTTTTTTGACGCCCATGCCCATTCGGATACCGCCTTCTTGCAGGATAGTAGCTGCGCATCCAAGCTGTATCAGGGCATTACCACGGAAGTGACCGGGCAATGCGGATCCAGTCCCTTTCCCTCCCTTCCGGAGCGGCTGAATTCCCAGGATGAATGGGATTGCGAATCATTGGATGAATTTATTAGGAAATTTGAAAAGGGCGGTTACCGGATGGCGGTTAATCAGGCCATTCTGGTGGGGCATGGCAGCCTGCGCGCCGGGGTGATGGGCTATGACGATCGGAAACCAACCCCGGATGAACTGGAAAAAATGAAGGCGCTGCTCCGGCGGGATCTGGAAAGCGGCGCATGGGGCATGTCCCTGGGGCTGGAATATTCCCCCGGTTTTTTTGCGGATGCGGAGGAATTGAAGGAACTGGGCAAGGTAGTGCGGGAATACGATGGATTGATTCCCTGCCATATGCGAAGCGAAGGCTTGAAAATCCATGACGCCATTGAGGAATTGCTGGATGTGGGCCGCGCTTCCGGGGCGCGGGTGCATGTATCCCATTTGAAGATCGATAATTTCAGGGTACACGGAAATGCGCCCAGGGCTTGGGCGCAAATCGAACAAGCGCAGCAGGAGGGCGTGCGCGTATCGGCGGATATGTATCCCTTTCTGGCCTCCTGTACATCCCTTACCATCCGCTGCCCCAAATGGAGCCTGGAGGGAGGGGATGAGGCGGTGGTAGCCCATTTGCAGGGCGAAAGACGGCCGGAAATTATTGAATCCATCCGCAGCCATTACTTTAACGCGGAACGGGCGGAAACCTGCCTTTTTAATGATGATGATGGCTATTGGCCGGAAATCATAGGCAAAACCCTGCGGTATGTGGCGGAGGAATATCTGCATACCACCGATTACGCGGAGGCGGCTGCTGAAGTGCTGATTCGCACCAAGGGGCATGCCAATTGCATTTTCTTCGTGATGAGCCAGGAGGATATGCTCTATTTCCTGGAAAAGGATGTGGGGATTGGTTCTGATGGCTGGGCCCTTTCAGGGGATCCCGAAAAGATTTCCAATAAGCCTCATCCCCGTTCCTATGCTGCCGTTTCGGAATTTTTCCGTTTGGCCAGAGAAAAGAAAATCTGCACGCTGGAAGAGGCGGTGCGCCGGGTAACATCCAAGGCGGCGGATATGATCGGGATTCGGGATCGCGGGCGGCTGCAGACCGGCCTGACGGCGGATATTACCGTATTCAATCCGGAAAAAATCGCGCCCCGGTCTACCTATCTGGATCCGGTTCAGGTATCCGCAGGCGTTTCCTATGTGATCGTCAATGGCAAAATTGCCCTTGAAAACGGCGTGCAGACGGAAGAAAGAAGCGGAAAATTCCTTCGGAAAGAACGCTGAAAATCGCCCTTGCCTTTTGGGCAGCATCATGCTATACTTTCAGTACTGCCACCGGGTAGGAATGCAAAAAGCATTCGTGTATGCATCGTTAGGTCTTTGAAGATGCATCCGCGGGTGCTTTTTTCTTTGAAAAGGAGGAACATTGAATGAAAAAAGGCTATTTTACCAGGCTGGAAAAGATTCTCTGGGTTTTTTCGGTGGGGGTCATTCTGGCTGCTTTTTTTCTTTTTGACCGGGAAAACTATCTGACCCTGATTGCATCGCTGATCGGGGTGACATCCCTGATTTTCAATGCCAAGGGGAATCCCTTCGGTCAGATTCTGATGATTGTATTCAGCGTGCTTTACGGGGTAATATCCTATTCCTTCCACTATTATGGGGAAATGATTACCTATCTTGGCATGACGCTGCCCATGTCCGTATTTGCGCTGGTTGCCTGGCTGAAGAATCCCTATCAGGGAAAGAAGGCGGAGGTGGCCGTAAACAGAATCGGGGAAAGGAATATATTTTTGCCGGGATTCTGACGCTGATTGTAACGATAATTTTCTATTGGATCCTGAAATATTTTCATACGGCCAATCTGCTGCCCAGCACCATTTCCGTAACTACCAGCTTTCTGGCGGTATATCTTACCTTCCGCCGCAGTGCATATTATGCCATTGCCTATGCCGCCAATGACGTGATTCTGATTGTGTTGTGGGCTTTGGCGTCCCGCTTTGATCCTTCTTATCTTTCCGTGGTGGCCTGCTTCCTGGCCTTCCTTGCCAATGATTTGTATGGCTTTATCAGCTGGCGGATGATGGAAAAGCGGCAGGCAGCAGGAGAATAAAAACTTTTTTTCAGGAAATCTGAAATGGATTGCATGTTTTTTCTTTTCATATCGTCTGTATGGATGAAAGGAGGAGGGAAGGATGGAACATCCATTGGATCGGGAAGAATGGCTGGAAAAGGCCATGGCGCAGTGGGAGGTACCACTGCTGCGCACATGCTATCTGCTGCTGCGGGACGCCGCATTGGCCGAAGACGCCGTACAGGTTACCTTCGTGAAAGCCTGGAAAGCATGGGATCATTACCGGGGAGAGGCATCAGAAAAAACATGGCTGATGCGCATTGCGGTCAATTGCTGCCGGGATATAAGAAGGGGCAGATGGTTTTTGCATATTGACAGAAAAATCAATATGGATGATCTGCCGGAGCCGGCGATTCCCTTTCAAATGCCGGATGATACCATCACCCGCGCCATCCTTTCTTTGCCGGATGGGCTGAGAAAGGCCGTTACGCTCCGATATTATCAGGGTTTTTCCGTGCAGGAAACGGCGGAATTGATGGGCCTTTCTAAAAGAACCATCCACTATCGTCTGGAAAAAGCGCACAAGGCGCTCAAGAGCAGTCTGGAGGATTGGTATTATGAAAATGAATGAACAGGAAATGCGGGAAAGAATCGATCGGCGATTGTCCTTCCTTCAGGCGGATGAAGCGCGGCGCGCGCGCATCCGGACTGCGATTCATGCAGAAAGGCAGGACACGAAAACAATGAAAAGAAAAATCCCTGTATTGGCATTGGCGCTGATTGCCGTGATGCTGATGGGATCCATCGCATTGGCGGAGCATTTGAATCTATTTGATTTTTTCGGGAAAAATGATCAGCGATATGCCTTGCTGGCTCCGCAAGCGGCATTGACCGTGACGGATTCCGCTATGCTGGAACATCCCTATCTGGGCAATGTAAAGGCGGGAATGGACAGCGCCTATTTTGACGGGCTGACGCTGTCGCTGGCCTACCGGATTGAAAATTCCCGGTATGCCGAGGAATACACCCCCACGGAAGAAGAAATTGCCCTGATGCAATTGGATGAACCGGTGTTATTGGGATTGGTTGGGGATGAACCGGGATATGAAATTTATCAGGCCTACAATGACGCCGTGCAAAACGGCACGCCCTTTGGCTATCGGCAGTATCATATCTATCCCAGCGATCATACGGTGACCGACGATGGAATTGACATTCCTCCCTACAGCCTGAGAGAGGAATACGATGAAAACGGCGATTACTGCGCCATGCGGGAATTTGACGTGCCGCTTCCGCAGGCCTTGCAGAACCGGGAAAGTTTACATGTATCCATCGACATGCATTTGCAGGAAACCATCGTGTGGTTTGACGGGGAAAACTGCTATCTGAAATTTGAACGCAGTGAAATCGGAAAAATGACTGCCAGCATTCCGTCGACGGAGGGAAATCTGGTGAAATTCCATGGAGAAGGGAAGCTCAATGGCGTAAAATATATCGCAGAGGCGGTTGTTTCGCCCATGGCGGCCAGCGTAAATTTCAAAAGTGATACGCCCCTGAATGAATTTTTGCAGGCGCCGCCGACGGGCATGGATCCCCGGGACGTATGGGTGGAAACGCTGCTGACCGACGAAAACGGGCGCAAATATCGCGCGACGGAAGGATATTCGCTGGATGAAAGAACCGGAATCACGGTTTCTTTTACAGGCGTTGGGGAACTGCCGGAAAAATTGTATCTGCGTGTGTTTTCCACATGGGTGGGGGAAAATGCGCCGGATGGAAAAAATGCTCCGGAAATGGAATTGCACATCAAAAAATAAATAAAAAACAGCCTCTTGCCCACAAATCGGGCAGGAGGCCGTTTAATTGCTGGGGGATTCAGGAAAGATCGATATGCTGCCTTTCAATGCTGCCCCATTGCATCTTTTTCTTTTTATAGCCGATAAAGGCGGTCATCCGTACGAAAGAAAGGATGAAACGGAGGAACGAGCTTTCGATGAAGCAGAGGAGAATGGCCTTGAGGACGTCCCGGAAGGTCAGCGTCAGATCGATGGTCTGGATTCTGGCAAAGAATGCCGTCAGCGAAAGCACGGCGCCAAAGACGGCGTAAACGGCGAAGAAGATCAGCATGAATGGCACATTGAGCAGATCAACCAGATAGGCCGTGACAATGGTCAGGATGCCGAAAAGCTCAATAACAGGGGAGAATAATTCATAGATGAGGAAATACATATAGGAAATGAAGCTGACCGGGCCGAATTTCAGATTCATAAAAATCCGGCGATGCTTCCACATGCTCTGGAATAAGCCCAGATGCCAGCGGCGGCGCTGCCTGCATAGATCCCGCAGTTTTTCGGGGGCCTGGGTCCAGCAAATGGCGTCGGTGGCATATTTGATCAGATAAGGCTTATGATGCATGACGCAGTACTCATGCAATTTGACCACCAGTTCCATATCTTCGCCCATGGTAGTGGCGTCATATCCGCCGCAGGCGATGACCACATCCTTTTTGAAAAGCCCGAAGGCGCCGGAAATGATCAGGGAACCATTGAATTTATCAAAGAGAATTCGGCTGGCCAGAAAAGAACGGTCATATTCCAGCACCTGCATACAGGCCAGGAGTTTTTTGGGAAGGCGATATTTTTTTACCCGCCCATTTTCCAATTCCACATTATTGGAAGCACGGATCGTACCGCCTACCGCAATCACATGGTCATTTTCCAGGACGGGGCGAACAATTTTCTGCAAGGAATCATATTGGAGAACGGAATCGGCGTCCATGCAGATGAAATAGGGGAAACGGGCGGTATTGATGCCCATATTCAGGGAATCGGCCTTTCCTCCATTCTTTTTGCGCACCAACGTAACAGGAACCTTGTATTGCATGGCCTCAAAAACAAATTCTTCCGCCTGGCAGGGAAGCTGATGATGAATGGGCCGGCGGATGGGATGCATATCAAATGCTTCGATCAGCACTTTGGAGGTATCATCCGAAGAACCGTCATCCACAACAATGATTTCATAGGCGCGATACTGCAATTGCAGCAGGGATTTGACCGTTTCAACCACCGTTACTTCTTCATTATGCGCCGGGACAATGATCGAAACGGGCACATAATAATCTTCCATGATGGTATTCTTCAGTTTTTCCTGACGCCGGCGGCGATAGAGGGTAGAGGAACCCACCAGAACGGAAAGGAAAAGGAAGGTGGAATACCCGATGAGATAGATGACGAAAAATACATTCACGCCTTCCAGGAATGCTTTCAGCACACTGAAGAGATCGTTATTCATCCTTCATTCTCCTTTCGCGCGTCTCTTTGCTCCAGGCGATAGCGCAGCATTTCCCGGGCATAACGATCGGAACCGGAGAAAATTTCGGCCATGTCATGATCGCTGACGCCCAGCGCCTCCAGGCTGCTGGAGGCATTAAAGCGGACATACCAATTGGATGATTGCAGATTATTTTTCAGAGCCTCAATGGTATCGGGATGTGAATAGGAGGCCAGAGCGCTGGAGGCAATGGCAGCATATTCCCAGCGGGAAACATTTTTTTCATCTGCCAGTTTCAGCAGCAGGGGAAAGGCATGGCGATACGGATATTTTCCCAAATAGCGGATACAGGAAAAGCGGATTTCGTCATGCTGCTTTTCATCGGCCAGCAATTCCAGGAAGGGCTGGCGATGCTTATCGGAACTGAAACGGAAATAATTGAGCAGGGCAACCTGCATATCCACGCTGAACAGGGGAAGGGATTCCCAAAGCCTGGCCGCCAGGCGCTTGCGGTTTCCGATGAATTTCAGCAATCCATCGGTGATCAGCTTTGCGTTATGATAGACGCCGCTTTCATCGATGGTGCGAAGTGCCAGAAGCACATATTCCACATTGCCGCTGGCATAAATGGCCTCCAGCGCATTCTGGCGGCAATAAATGCTGGGGGCTTTAATCAACTTCAGGGCCAGTTCATCTGTATAATCACGCACATGATGATGCAGCAAGCGATATTTTCGCAGGATATAGAGGAAGAATGTAACATGGATTTCATCCTTATGCTGATATTTTTCTGCCAGATAGACAAAAACGGGATGGATTGCTTCCAGATAGGCGGCAGAATGCGCAGGGTTTTCCCGCTGCAATTGCTCCAGAACCATATCAAAGGCAAGCAGATTGCCGGTACGCTTCAGCCGCTTTTTTAAATACCGGATATGGCGCGGTGCGGCGTTTTTTTCTTTGAAAATACGTTCTATCTGCGCTTCTGCCTGCTTTTGAAAGCGCTTGCTCACTTTGGTCATCTTTTTTTCGCGGTGACTGAAAATAAAGATGCAGACAGTATTGAAGATAATCATACTGCAGCAAATGGCCAGATAGGCGTAAATCAGGGTATCAACCTGCATTCTGCTTTCACCGCCTTTCTCAGAAATCAGGATTCCATAAATCCTGCATCATGTAATAAGAGTCTTTCAAGCGCTCATGGTAAGTCACTTTATTATTCCAACCAGTCAGCGGGACAGAGGAAAGATGAATGGTGTCCGCCATGCCGGCACCGATGAAGATTTCATCAATCTGGATGAATTCCACGCCGTAGTTGCCCTCGTAATAATCATCATGGATCATCATGCGGGATGGATCGGCGAAATTCAGCAGCTGCCAGGGCAATTTGATCTCGATGGCGTCGCCGCTGCAGATGAAATCCGCCAGGGAATTGAAATCGAGGGAGGAGGGATTGGCGTTTCCGTAGGTCAGAAGCCCCGTTTCAAAGGTTTCTGCCGCAGCCGTCTGATCGTGATACAAAAGGGCGGTGGCAGTAAGCAGAATCATATCGATATTTGAAAAATGATTGGAATCTGCGGCCGGAATATTTTCCCGGAGATAGGTATCATATTGATAGGTTTCCTGAGCGTAGGTTGAACGCAGGGCCTCATACCGCTCCTGTACCTGCAGACGGCTGTTATTTTCGCCATCCAGCGTAAGGACAAAATCCACGCCGCGATCAAAATTCAGATGGTGATCGGCGCTGTATTCCGTGCCGGATTTGGGGGTGATATCAAAAGCAATATACAGCGGCGCGCTGCCAAAGGCGAGTTGCTCTTTTTCCAGCATCAGATAGATGAATTTTTCATCGTATTTCATGGAAAGCGTCATGCCGTCGGCTTCGGAGATGATATCCGCATCCGTCCATTCGGAAAGATCGCCGTCCACATAGCAGACGGAGGCTTCCTTGCCGGGATCAAAGGAAAGAAGGCCGAAATACTGCTCGTTGGTCTGATAATCCGACCAATAGGGGGTACGGGTCAGATCCACGGCATACATGGTATTCCAGGTGCGCTTGAACCATTCATCCTGCCAGGAGAAAACGCAGCTGCCGGCGCAGCCGCTGGCCATGATATCTTCATAGCAATCAATCAGGGCCTGCCCCTGAGCGCTTTCGGACATATTGCCCTGGTTGCGGTTGGTGTTTAAGTCGTGCTGCGCCATTCCGCGACCGGTGGAAACGCCGAACTCAGAAATAATGACGGGCATCGTAGAATGGTGCTCGGCAAGAAGGGAAAGATAAGCGCGATAGGTGTTTAAATTGCCGTTCGCATCGCGAAATGCCTCCCGATCCATAATCCCTAAAGCAGACCAATCATCCATATAATTTAAATAATCGGGGTGATAGGGATATACATGATACGAGGCAAATTGGCCTGGCAAAAAAGACTCTGTGGACTGGATATGCTCTACATCCACACAGGCACATTTCATTAAATGAACAGCAATATCCAGTGGATATTCAAAAGGATCCGTTGTAGGCCAGTTGGAAAAGGCGATCAGGCGCTGCTGCTTATAACGCTTGGTTTCGTATTCAATGATTTGATCACCGACCTGGGCGAGCATGGCTTCAAACGGCGTTGCCTCGGGGGT
>SVHD01000046.1:0-10749 GCA_015056015.1 Clostridiales bacterium | reverse complement strand
TGCCCCTGATATTGATTATATCGGGGATTATCAAAATATTTTTCATCCGTATAGACAACCGTTGAATCTTCCCACTCAATGCCAAGAATATAGCCGATTACCCACGGCGAAATATCGCACATATATTTTCCGTGGCCGGAACTGGCCATTTTCCCCAGGGAAATTTTTTTATTGCCATGAATCACATCGACCAGCGTCCGGCAATCGTTTAGGAATGTATCCAGAAAGTCATCCGCATAGGCGTCACGATAGGAATTCTGCATATAGCTATTGATCCATAAGCCGTGGATCATATAAAGCGGATCTGGATTATTCAGATTATATTTGTAGAAAGCATCATAAAAAGGCTCGGATTGGATGGAATATACCCGGACCGTATTGGCCCCCATTTCCTTCATTTGCTGGAACCAGCGAAGATAGGTTTCTTCTTCGATGCCATAATCCGTTGCCCATTCGCCGGGTTCGCCGGCGCCAAGATCGATTCCGCGAATTTCAAATGCTTCGAATCCGTTGCCTCTGTCAAGATAGATTGCATCACGATCGGCACGGGAAAAGGTAGTGGCATAGTTATGGGGGGTAAAATCAACATATACCCCCAAGCGATAATGGGCCGCATCCCAGCCTAGCCATGCCGCCACAAGGAGGCAGACGATAATAATATATTTCTTCATAAATCCTCCCTGCTTTTAATTCGCATCTTTATTAAACTTCTTCACTTTGGATTCTGCGCTGTATTGGCGCAAGGAAGTGATGTTCTGATCCATCCACTCAATTCGGGCGTCGATATATTCAGTCATCTGCTGAACAGCATCTTCAAAGGAGCGGGGATTGCGCGAAGTGGGAATCAGCTGATCATAATCGCTTTCAAAGGAATGGCCCCATTTTTCCCAATTCCGCTCAATGGCTGGCCCTAAATATGCGATCACACGATCAACATACTGGTATAAATATGCCTCATTCAGATATTTTTCGCGCAAAACCCAATAACGATTGATAACCTTTTCCACGAAGGCCTCATCCTTGAAAAGCATGTAGAAAAAGCTTTTCATATGCATATGAAAGCCCTGGGGAGTAATCAGGGAATCGCGATAGTTATCGCAGCTGGAATTGAAATCCCAGATGCAGAGCCGGTATTTCCCGTCCAAATCTTTATAGATAAACGTGGAGAGCCAGCCGGCGTCATTATTGGCAGTAAATTCATTGATCAGAAAATAGTCAACAAAATTTTGAATATCAATCTTGTTGGCATATCCCAGCTGGGGGTCGTCATAATCGTAGGAATATAATGCTTTCTGGAAATCAGAAAGATCCTGCTCGATGGATTTTAACAAGGAATCGGTCAGACTCTTCCGACCGGGATAAGAAAGCTCAAAAATGACCGATGAACGATACGAAAAGGTAGAGTAGGGCGCGAAAAGCTTCTCTCTTGATTCGTCGACGGAAAACGTAAAAGAAGGCTGCTTTTCGTTTCCATAAAGGGAGGGCAGAACAAAAGATAAATCTTCTTTATTATCGCCTACAAGCTCAACAAGATAACCGGAATAATGATTATTCTTTTCGTTGACGGAAAGGGAAAGCCGCGCGCCGTCATCGCCGGCGGTGACGGTTTCGGTCATGACATACAGGCCCATGTATTCGCCGTTGAGCATCACTTCGCAGAAGCGCACATTGGGGGAATAATCCATGAATTCACCGGCGATATTATACCACATGTAATTCCGGATCAGGGTTTTATCCAGATAAGGG
Source organism: Clostridiales bacterium (assembly GCA_015056015.1). GTDB lineage: Bacteria > Bacillota > Clostridia > Christensenellales > Aristaeellaceae > RUG563. The sequence continues at coordinate 9,003 of SVHD01000046.1, read as the reverse complement.
CCATGCAGAGCCCATTCGTGATGGGCGTCCATCCCCAGCAGGGGCAGTTTATTATTTTCGCCGTTTTCATCCACCAGCCGGATGGCGTAATTGCTTTTGTCAAAAGCGCGCGAGGAACGGCCGCGCACATTGATCAGCATTTCACTCTGCAGCGTGGCAAGATCGGCAGGATGGTTGTTGACGTCGGCCTGATCGATGATGGTGATTTGGGCAGAAAGCTGATCCTGGCCGTCGGCGGTTTGGGTATAACCCAAAGAGGAGCCATCAGGCCCAAGAATCGCTTTTCCGGGGATTTCTGCGCCGCCGGTTTCAATCAAAACCAAAGGAAGATGCGTACAGAATGTATCCGCATCATGGGAACAGGGCTGCTTTTCATGGGCTTCCAGATGCTGATGATACCGATCGGAAACGCTGCCGGGAATAAGCGGCGCAAGCAGCGATGCGGTCAGGATCATCAGGCATGCCAGGATACCAATGATTTTATATTTCATGGTGAATGATGCTCCTTTGGCTCCTCAGGAATCATGATCAATAGCGGCGAGAAGATATTCGCTCAGGGGCGTGCCTGTTCTTCTGGGCAGGCGTCGAATTAATGCCGAGTAAGGCGTAAGGCCGGCATCCTGAATAAAATAATTCAGCTGGCTGGAACGAATCTGGGAATCATCGCCGCAATACAGTAGCTGATAACCGCATTTCAGCCAGGCAATATCCGATTCGGCGCTGCGAAGCGAATAGGGATAGGATTGCGCAAGAGCGGTTTTTCCGGTAGCGCGGATCAGCGCATTTTGAATATCATAATAATCTTCTTTTGCAAGGATAAGAAAATCTTCCATCGTCTCTCCGGCGATCAAATTAGCGCCTTTGCGGCCGGAAAGCGGATTTTTAATTTGGAGAGCATAGGTTTGGCTGATTACTTCCACACATCCGGAGGAAGCCATTTCGATGATTTCATCCCATCTGCAGTAAGGCGCGGAGCTGCTGAGGTGTTTTACAGGATCGGCGGTGGTAACTTCAACGGAGTTGCCGGAAACGGCCAATACGGCCTTCATGTTATGCTCTTTCAAAAGAGGATAGGCGTTTTTGTATACGCCCATTTTTCCGCCGTCAATGGTAAGAATAATGGGTTTTTCGGGCAGAGAAGCATTTCCGTTGAGATAATCTATCAGTTCCTGGGAAGTGATGGTGGTATAGCCGTTATCCCTCAGCCAGATCAGATCCTGTTCAAACTCATCCTTCCAGATGGCGTATTCATCAAAGAGCACACCGCTGTCCAGATCCAACTGGGTAACAAAATCATGATACATGAAAACGGGAATGCCGATCACTTCTTTTTGATGCAGACCGGTACGCCACGGCATGGAAAATCCGCTGACGCCCCGGGAGCTGATCGCTTGAATCTTATAATAGTATTCTGCATCGGCCGTTTCGGAAACATCATAGTAGACAGGATCGCTGCTTTCGCCGATCAGGGAATACTGGCCCCTCCGGGTATTGGCGCGATAAATCTGATAGCGATCATATTGGGCGTTATCATTGATCTCAATAACGGAAGTGTATTTGTCCAAACGGGAAATGGCCTGGATAACCGGGGTGGGCAGAATCGAAAGGGGCTGGGAATAGCCGCTTTCCAGGGTGATGCCGTACTGGGTATGAATTCCGGAAAGGACAAAGGCGTCAAATGACTGAATTTGATCCAGCATGATGCTGTTTTCGGCGGTTTGAGCAATATGGGTGTATTCCCCGTCTTTTATTCCGTAGAGGTGATAAAGCTGCGCCGTATCTTTCTCCCAGGTGATGGATACAACGCCATTTTCATGAATGGCAATGGCGGGGGATTGGGGCGCAAGGGGCAAGGAACAGAAATATTCTGTTACGGCGCCCTGGGAATTCCCTTTCTGATTCAGGGCAATCACCTTATATTGATAGGGGACGCCGGCCCTGGCAGTCTGATCCACAAAAGTAGGCTCGGTTAAATCGGCAATGAATCTGAAATCCTGCATTTCCTGATCCCGTCGGAAAAGACGATAGATTTCTGCATTTTCGCTTTCGGAAAAGGAAATATGGATAGCATGATCCTCGCCCCAAACCGCAGTGATTTCCTTTGGGGCGTCAATTTCCTCCGGCGCGCAGCCCGATAAAAGCAGAAGTGCAGACAGGAGCAGCAGCAATCGAACAGATTTCATATTAATTCGATACCTCATCATTTTGCATTACGATATTTACGTATTCGATATGGCCCAGCTGATAGATAGCTTCCGTAATATTGGATTTGGTTTTTTCCGTTTTCCGAAGCAGCCGATCGCTGATTTCATAAATCAGCTCCACAGAGGATTCCGTGGTGTTGCGCACGCGCATGATGGCCTTCCGATTGAAAAATTTGAAAACGGCGGCCTGAATCGCTTCCTGCTGGCTGCTGGCGCCGCGGATGATCAGCAGCATGCGATTATCGCTTTTGATGCTGCCCATCAGGAGCAATACCAGGAAAACAACGCAGCTGCCAATGGCGGCCACCGTATAATCGCCAACGCCGCAGCAAATGCCCACGATGATCGCCCAGAAAATATACATGGTATCCCGGGAATCCTTGATGGCCGTGCGGAAGCGGACGATGGAAAGGGCGCCCACCATACCAAGGGACAGGGCAACATTATTGCCAATGACGGTCATGACCGTGCCGGTAAGGACGCTCAGGACAACGAGGGAAGTATTGAATTTTTTGCTGTAAATGGTTCCCCGGTGGGAAATGGCATAGGATACGAAAATCAACAGGCCCAGCAGGGCAGACATGAGGATATGGGCCAGGATGGTTTCCCAGTTGATATTGGTTTGCTGATTGAGCAGTTCATAGAGCGTTTCTTTCATTTCTGATCTCTCCTTATAAATTGGTTAAATAGCCGTGCTGACGAGCCAGGCAATATTTACTGACGGATAATTCGGATTTATCGGCGGTATTGAGCATTTGCCGGATATAATCCAGCAGAAAATGATTGTACTTGATTTCCATCACAACTGCGGATGGATCCAGCACCGGATTCATATTCAGCTGTGGTGAAAATAAATCAAAGCAGCTTTCCGTTGCGACAATCCGATGATCAAAGGTGATCCGGATACGGTTTTCCTTGGCGATGAAGGCCTTGCGTTTGTATTCCACAATCGTTTTGGGCCGATAGCCCTTCATATGCATGAAGCCAAAGCATTCTGCAGCGAAGGGATTATCATAATGCAGCAGGGGGAAATAATCACCGCGGGTGAGGGCGATGGCATCCTTTCGTTCCAGACGCAGGGAACGCTTGAGCTGCATGGAGCCCTGCTTTTGCTTCATTTCCAGCATGGCAAAATCATCCTGGGGATGATAACAGCGCAGGCGGATTTTTCTTCGCATTTCAATGCCCGCGCTTTTATCGAAATAATCGCCATCGTCGATTGAATCGAAATAGAGAGAGCGAACGGGGTATCCGTCTGCGCCGCTGTGAGGATCCAGATACAGGCATTGCTCCAGGCGGTGACTCAGACGCATAAACTCAGGATAATTCATGAGGAATTTTTTTTCTTCCCGCAGTACCTTGTTCATTTTTGCTCCTTCTGCATGATATGGACATGATTGGGAATCATCATCCGGAAAAAGGTAAACGTTAACCTACATATTATAATATACGCTGGAAAAAATAGCAAGAAATACAGGAATATTCTGGATATTGGAACGCAAAAAACCGGCGATTATACGCCGGTTTTTTGGTGCAGATATTCTATTGTATGCCGGAGGCAGGCCAAACCGGCCATATTTTCCGGAACGGCTTCCATGGATTATTTCAGGCCACCAGCAGATCAAAGAGCGTGAAAACCAGGGGAATGCTGATGCAGGAAAGCAGATGGGAAATCAGGCTCATGCCGGCGGCAACGGAGGTATCCCGGCCATAGGCGTTGGGCACGATGATGGTATTGAGGCCCAGGGGCATGGCGACGGAGCATACCGTGCATACGGCCAGGCCATGGGGCAATTTGAGCACCATGCACAGCAGAATGAAAACCAGGGGATAGGCCAGCAGCCGCAGGAGAGATACGGCGTAGATGGAAAGATTGGTGAACGTGGATTTCAGATCGATTTTGGCAATGGTCATGCCGGTGAGCAGCATGGCGATGGGAGACATGCAATTCCCCAGAGTGGTGACGGCGGAAGAAAAGAAGGCGGGCAGGGGCGGCGCGATCAGCCCCAGAATCATGCCGATCAGGGTGGCGATCATCATGGGATTGACGAAGGAACGCAGCCGATCCTTGATCCCCTTTTTCTGTCCATCATTGGGAATCAGCAATACCGGCACGCCCCAAAGATAGATCAGCATCCACAGGGGCAGCACGAAAATCAGATATTCCATGAAGATATCCGGGAAAATGGCCATGACCACGGCGTTGCCCATGAAGCCAAAGTTGGAAAAGGAAAGGCCATAGGTGAAGATCTTCTGGATATAGCCATCCTTACTGCAGCGGCGGGAGAGGAAAATGGCGGCGGGAATAGAAATGGCGCCCACTGCAAAGCCGCCCAGCAGATATTGCCAGGCCACATTAATCTTTTCGATGGTGAAATTCTGCATAAAGGTGCCCAGCACCAGGGCAGGCACAAATACCATATTTTCCAGCCGGGAAAGGGTTCGTTCCGTGTCATGGGGGATAGCCTTGAGCTTTGTCAGGGTATAGCCGATAAGAATCAGCAGCAAAAGAAAGGTCATCTGGCTCAAAGTAGAAAGAAATACGGTCATTGAATCAACGCCTTCCCTTCCCATTCATCCGCAGCAGGAATGCCCATAATATGGGCGATTGTGGGCGCAAGATCCAGGATGGAAACATCGCTTAGCACCTGACCGGGAGTAAAGGATTTTCCAATATAGAATTGAGGGATGGTCATATCCTCATCCAGCTGGGTGCCGTGGCAGCGATCATGGCCGCCATGATCGGCGGTGACAATGATGGTATATTCATCCTTGCAGGCCTCGTAGACCTTTTTAACCTGCTCAATGGCATTACGGATTTGCTTCAGATATCCTTCACTCATCCAGCCGCAATCATGGCCGCCCTTTTCATCCGTTTCAACCATATAGAGGAATACAAAATCCGGCGCGGAAGCCTTGATGCGCTCCAGGGCGCTGTCGGTCAGGGCTGCATCGGAATTTTCATCCATATAGGCGTTGATATACTGGGAAAATTTCAGGGAGGCAGGGCGGGATACATCCCGGAGAGGCTCCCAGCCATAATACATGGCGCTGACGCCGCCGCCGTATTTGATCTGCTCAAACAGGCCGTTGATGGGGCGGACGGGCGGGGTATATACATTGGCGGTAATGCCGTGGCGTTCCGGAGGCACGCTATGGAACATGCTCATATGGCAGGGAAGCGTAACGGAGGGGAATACCGTGCGGCCGCTGAGGGTGTAGGCGCCCAGCTTCATCATCTCATGGATAAAGGGATGATTGCAGGCAAGGAAGCCATCCGGCCGCATGCCGTCAATGGAAATCAGAATGACCTTTTGCTTCATAAATGAAACACTCCTTTGCATTGATCATTTTTATTCATAGCGGATTTCGCGCAGAATCTGATTCCGAGCGATGATATGCTCCGCAAAGCATTCGGGATTCTTGCTGGCCAATACCATGGAAAGCGCGTCAATCAGGCAGATATGGGCCATCCGCGCAGAAACCGCCTCCACCGGATAATTGATTTCATCGGCGAAAACGGAAAGGGCGATCCGGCTTTCCCGATAGAGAATGCTGGAAGGGAAGCTGGTGATGGCCAGGGTATTGGCGCCGCTTTTTTTTGCATGGCGCATGGCGCTGACCACCGCCTTGGTCTGCCCGCTGTGGGAAATGCAAAGCACCGCATCATCCGGGGTTAGATTTACGGCGGTCACATTCATAAAGAGAATATCCGTGCAGCAATGGGCATCCAGGCCCAATTGTGCCAGGCGGTATTGCGCATCGGACGCCACCACGGAAGATGTGCCTACGCCGAAAATGAAAATGCGCTTGGCAAGGGACAGCGTATCCGCCATTTCTTCCAGCTTTTTCACATCCAGCATATCCATGGTATTTTTCAGTGTCTGCATACCGGACTGAAAAACCCGTCTGGCCACCCCTTCAGCGCCCTCGCCGGAGGGTGGGGAGGGCAATTCATCCGTCTTTTCCCGGGAAACGGATTCCTGGGCCAGGCGGATTTTCAATTCCGAAAAGCCACTCAGGCCGATGGATTTGCAAAAGCGGATAATCGCTGATGGCGCGACGCTGCATTTTTCGGCCAGCTGCGCTGCCGTCATGCCCATTGCTGCCTGGGGATTGGATAGCACGCAGCTGGCGATTTTGCATTCTGCCGGGGTAAAGCGGGACGATTGATTCTGGATTTTCAGGAGAATCATAGAACCTCCGTGGAATTAAATTCTAAAATCATCTAAAGAACGAAATTTATTCTATACCACTTTTCGATTGTTGTCAAGGACAGAAAATGTCGCCTGCCAGGCGACCAAAAGCAAGGGGAAATTTTCTATAATGAGGACGTCGAAAGGCAAAAATGCAAAAATGGAGGAATTTTGAAAATGAAAAAGAATTTAACGGAGATCGTATTTATTCTGGATTGCAGCGGGTCCATGGCGGGACTGGAAAAGGATACCATCGGCGGTTTCAACGCATTGCTGAAAAAGCAGCGGCAGGAACCGGGAGAGGCGCTGATTTCCACGGTGCTTTTTAATCAGGAGCGCAAGGTGCTCCATGACAGAAGGGATGTGCGCCGGATTTCCTTCCTTTCCGAAAAGGATTACCGGGTGGGCGGCTGCACGGCGCTGCTGGATGCGGTGGGGAAAGCCATTCATCACATCGGCAACGTGCATAAATACGCCAGAAAAGAGGATGTGCCCCAAAAGACCCTCTTTGTGATTACCACCGATGGCATGGAGAATGCCAGCCGCGAATATGATGCCGAAAAAGTCCGGCGGATGATCCAGCGGCAAAAAGAAAAATACGGATGGGAATTTCTGTTCCTGGGGGCCAATATGGATGCGGTGGATACGGCGGCCAGATATGGCATCGAACGGGATCGGGCGGTGCGCTATCACAGCGACGCACAGGGAACCAGCGTGAATTTCCAGGCAGTGAATCAGGCGATTCATGCAGTGCGGTGCGATGAACCCCTGACGGCCGATTGGAAAAAGAAGATTGAAGCGGATTATCAGGAAAGGGTGTAAAAAATGCTGGGGGCAATCATCGGGGATATTGCGGGTTCCCGCTTTGAATGGGATCAGATCAAGCATAAGAATTTTACGTTTTTTACGCCGGATTGCACGGTGACGGATGACAGCATCATGACCTTGGCCATTGCCAAAGCCCTTCTTGAAAGCGATGGAAGCATAGAAAATGCAGGCCCATATGCCATCCGGTATATGCAGGAAATCGGGAGGCATTATCCTGAATGCGGCTTTGGCGGTATGTTTCGCAGTTGGATAAACAGCGATCATCCCATGCCTTACAACAGCTTTGGCAATGGTGCTGCCATGCGGGTGAGCCCCTGTGGCTTTGCTGCCCGGTCATTGGAGGAGGCAAAAATGCTGGCCCGGGCGGTAACCGGGGTTACCCATAATCATCCGGAAGGCCTGAAGGGCGCGGAGGCCACGGCAGCAGCTATTTATCTGGCCAAAGCCGGGCACAGCAGGGAGGAAATCAAGGACGTTATCCACCGGGATTACTACCTGATGGATTTTACCCTGGATAAAATCCGCCCCGGCTATCAATTCAATGAAACCTGTCAGGAAACGGTCCCCCAGGCGCTGATGGCCTTTTTTGAATCGGTTTGCTTTGAGGACGCCATCCGCAATGCCGTTTCCCTGGGCGGGGACAGCGATACCCTGGCCGCCATTACCGGGGGTGTGGCGGAGGCCTTTTATGGGATTCCGGATGGGATGGCCAGGCAGGCGGAAGCATACCTGGATGAACGGCTGATTCAGATTCTGGCAGCATTCGAAAAAAGATTTCCCGGGAAAAGAATATAAAATAAAACCGGAGAGCAATTCTCTCCGGTTTTTGTTTGGATTTATCCTTCGAGCTCTTCATCTTTCTTGGGACGCAGCTTCTGGCAATACTGGGTGCATAATTTATCGGTGCAGTTGGCGCATTGCAGCGTTTCATTGGATTGGAACCAGAAGCGCTCTGGGTGAATGACCACGCTCAATTCCCAGGCGATGAAAACGACAATGGACATGATCAGCAGGCTGCGGGCATAGAACCCGTGAACGAACAGCATGGGGGTAAACATCATCAGATGATCCCAGTTGAAAATCCGGCAGGTGGTGCAGCAGCGGTTTTTCAGCAGCAGCCGGAAGGGGCACCAGATCAGCACGCAGATCAGATCGCATACGTAAAAGGCAACGGATACCATAAACAGGGCGATATCGCCAATCAGGCCATGGGAATGCAAAATGCCCAGCCCGGTAATGAGCAAAGCCCAGATAATCAGAATTTTATAGGCGGAGCGGGTGGTGGACAGGATATAGCGCTTAAGCCCCAGCAAATCTTCCTTCAGGGCGGAGGGCCGGAAATACTGACGGAATAATTTCTTGGAGCCAAGGGCGATATCATTTTTTGCCGGAATCAATTGCAGAATCATATCCATCATCCAGACCCCCCAGAGAAAATGCAGGGGAGAGAGGCGACGGAAAAATTCCAGCCCGGGAAGCACATCGAAAGATTGACGGGAAAAGATGCACAGCAGGGCGCAGGCAATCAGCACCAGGCAGCGGCCGATCAATCGCGCAAAATAAATTTTTCTGATTCTGGACATGGAAAACCTCTTTTTTGATTGGCGGTAGCAAAAGCAACAAAGACAGAAAATTTTACCATATTTTTTTCTGAATGTCTACTGGAATCGGGCAGAAAAGAGGAAACGGAAATTCAGATCACAGAATATTTTTGATTTCAGCAAGGCTGGAAACCACATAATCCAGGGGAAGCGTGCCGGCTTTTCCCTGATGAT
>SVHD01000045.1 GCA_015056015.1 Clostridiales bacterium | reverse complement strand
CCCCGCCCCTTCCCCACCTATCCCAACGGCTTCCCCAGGGAAGTGATGGATGCTTTTGAAGCCGCCATCGGTACCAAAACCCTGGGCAATAAGCCCGCCTCCGGCACTGCCATTCTGGATGAACTGGGCGAAGAGCATATGAAGACAGGTTATCCCATCGTCTATACCTCCGCCGACAGCGTATTCCAGATCGCCGCCCATGAAGATGTGATTCCCGTCAAGCGGCTCTATGAGCTTTGCGAAATCGCCCGGGCGCAGCTGGTTGGCGATCATGCGGTGGGCCGTGTCATCGCCCGTCCTTTCGTTGGCCCCGGTAAAGGCCGGTTCACCCGCACCGGCGCCCGCCGGGATTTCTCCCTGCCGCCTATTGCGCCCACCATGCTGGATGTGCTCAAGGAAAACGGCAAAGAGGTGCTTGGCGTTGGCAAGATTGAGGATATTTTCGCTCTTCGCGGCCTCACCGGCAGCAATCATGCCGCCGGCAATCCCGCCTGCATCGATGCTTCTCTGGAATATATGAAGAAATCCTTTGAAGGCCTGCTTTTCATCAATCTGGTGGATTTCGATTCCGCTTACGGCCATCGCCGGGATGTGGAAGGCTATGGCAAGGCCCTGGAATATTTCGACGCCCGCCTGCCCGAATTCTATCAGCTGATGGGCGATGATGATCTGCTCATCATCACGGCCGATCACGGCTGCGATCCTGCCCATACCGGCAGCGATCACACCCGGGAATATGTGCCCATCCTCTGCCATAAAAAGGGCATGCAGAAGCTGAATCATCTGGGCACCCGGGAAACCTTCGCCGATACCGCCGCCACCATCTGCCATTATTTCGGCCTTGCGGAACGCTTCGGCGCTCAATCCTATCTTGATCAATTGGAGGGATAATCATGGATTATATTACCCGCATCAATCGCGCTGCCGAAACGATCAAAAACGCCATCGGCACAGCGGATATCGCCGTCATCCTGGGCAGCGGCCTGGGCGATTTTGGCAATGAGCTGAAAAATGCCCGGGAAATTGCCTATGCTGATATTCCTGGTTTCCCCCATGCCACCGTCAAAGGCCATGCCGGCAAATTGATCTGCGGCGAACTGGTCGGAAAACAGGTTATGATGATGAGCGGCCGTTTCCACAGCTATGAAGGCCATCCCATGGAAGATGTCACCCTGCCCATCCGGGTCATGGCCAGGCTGGGTGTGAAAAATCTCATCGTTACCAATGCCGCCGGCGGTGTGAATCTTTCCTTCTCTGCCGGCTGCCTGATGATGATTACCGATTTCATCAATCTTTCCGGCAAAAATCCGCTGGTAGGCGAAAATCTGGATGAATTCGGCCCCCGCTTCCCCGATATGAGCAATGCCTATGATAAGGATCTGCGCGCCCTGGCCCTTTCCTGCGCCAGGGAATTGAAGATCGATCTCAAGCAGGGCGTTTACTGCTGGATGAGCGGCCCCTGCTATGAAACCCCTGCCGAAATTCGCATGACCCGGATTCTGGGCGCCGATGCGGTGGGCATGTCCACCGTACCCGAAACCATCGTGGCCGTTCATTCCGGCATGAAGGTGCTGGGCTTCAGCTGCATCACCAATATGGCCGCCGGCGTATTGGATCAGCCCATCAATCATGAAGAAGTCATGGAAACCGGCCGCCGTGTGCGGGGTGAATTTTCCGCGCTGCTCACCAGCGTCATCGAAAAAATGAATTGACCCGCTTCGTATCCTCAAGCATTTCTTCCTTCGGAGAAATGCTTTTTTCTTTCCCGATTCTTTCATCCGGAAACGCTTTACAATCACAAAAAAATATTGTATGATATTTTTTGCATAATTCTGCAATATTTCGCACGGAGGTGCTTTCCCCCATGGAACGAAATTCCTATATTCCTGCCGAACGGCAGAAAAAGATGATTGAATACATTGAGAATAATACCAGCGCCCAGATTCACGAACTGGCCCTGCATTTTCATGTATCGGAAGCCACCGTCCGCCGGGATCTGGATGATCTGGACAGGCAGGGCGCCATCCGCCGCACCCATGGCGGCGCCATCAAAATGGATCGCAGCACCTCTTATGAGCATATGTATTCCGAAAAGATGGATCTGATGACCGAAGAAAAGCAGCGCATTGCCGAGGCGGCCGCCCGGATGGTACATAACGGCGATACCGTTATCATCGATTCCGGCACCACTACCTTCTTTATCGCCCAGGCCCTTTCCCGTCATGAAAATCTCACCCTCATCACCAATGATCTTTATATCGCCTATCAGACCCCCATTCATCCCTCCAGCACCCTCATCGTCACCGGCGGCATGCGCCGTCAGGGGCGGCAGGAGCTGGTGGGTACGGTGCCCGAAAACTTCATCCGGGATACCCATGTGGATATCGCCTTTATCGGTGTGGACGGCATTGATCTGACCGGCGGCGTCACCAACGCCAATTTTGCCGAAGTGGGCGTAAAGCGCCTGATGCTTGAATCCGGTATGCGCAGCGTCATTGTGGCCGATCACAGCAAATTCGGCCGGGTGGCCCTGGCCCGCATCTGCGATATCCGCCAGGCCGATCTCATCCTTACCGATCGCGGCATCGAGGATGAAATGCTCAATCGCCTGCGCAAATTGCCCGTGGAGATTGAAGTTGTGTAATGGGAAACGAATCTGGGGAAACCGTTCTTTGAGGCCAAAGAACGGTTTCCCCAGCCCCCTTCCAAGAAAGCCATTCTGGATATTTCATGGCGTGCTTTGGCTTGCCGGTATGCCAGTGATTATATGAAACGAATATATTGAATCCCTTCGCGGGATTTTTTCTTTTTTATTTCATTTTTTCTGTTTCATTCTTTCATTGAAAATTTTTTCCTCTCCGGCTTGCTATAATCCATCCTTGCGTGCTATAATAAAAGATGGTGTAATGTGCCCCGTGTTTAGCCATTTCGCCAATCCGGAATAAGGAGATAGCCAATGCTGGAATTTTTGAAAAAAGCCTTGGGCTTCGGCAGCGACGCCCAGCTTAAACCCCTGCTGAAAATTGCAGATCAGATTGATGCGCTGGAGCCTGAGATGGAAAAGCTCAGCGATGAGGCGCTGTGTGCAAAAACCGCAGAATTTAAAGATCGCTATAAAAACGGCGAAACCCTGGATCATATGCTCCCCGAAGCCTTTGCCGTGGTTCGGGAAGGCAGCAAGCGTACCTTGGGCATGCGCCCCTTCAGGGTACAGATGATCGGCGGCATCGTGCTGCATCAGGGCCGTATTGCCGAAATGAAAACCGGTGAAGGCAAAACCCTCACCGCCACCCTGCCCGCCTATCTGAATGCCATTGCCGGCGATGGCGTGCATATCGTCACCGTCAATGATTATCTTGCCTCCTTCCAGGGGGAAGAAATGGGCAAGCTCTATCGTTTCCTGGGCCTTTCCGTGGGCGTGATCGTGCATGATCTTGATAATGATCAGCGCAAGGCCGCCTATGCCTGCGATATCACCTACGGCACCAATAACGAAATGGGCTTCGATTATCTGCGCGATAATATGGTGCTCTATGCCAGGGATATGGTGCAGCGCGGGCATGCCTTTGCCATCGTAGACGAAGTGGACTCCATCCTCATCGACGAAGCCCGCACGCCCCTGATCATTTCCGGCCAGGGCGAAAAATCCACCGATATGTATGAAAAGGCGGATCGTTTCGTCTGCCGTCTGCGCAAGGAAGAGGATTACACCGTCGATGAAAAGGATAAGGCTGCCATCTTTACCGAAGAAGGCGCCCGGAAGGCCGAACACGCCTTTGGCATTGATAATCTTTCCGATCCTGAAAATAATGAGCTGAATCATTATCTCATCCAGGCCCTCAAGGCCAATGCCCTGATGAAGCGGGATGTGGATTATGTGGTGCAAAACGGCGAAGTGGTCATCGTTGATGAATTTACGGGCCGCCTGATGGTGGGCCGCCGCTATTCCGATGGTCTGCATCAGGCCATTGAAGCCAAGGAGCATGTGAAGGTGGAGCGGGAAAGCAAAACCCTGGCCACCATCACCTTCCAGAATTATTTCCGCATGTATAAAAAGCTCTCCGGTATGACGGGTACCGCCAAAACCGAAGAGGGCGAATTCCAGGGCATCTATAATCTGGACGTTGTGCAGATTCCCACCAATAAGCCCATGATCCGCGATGACATGAATGATATCATCTACCGCACCAAGAAAGGCAAGTATGCCGCCGTGGTGGAAGAAATCATCAAGCGCCATCAGACGGGCCAGCCCATCCTGGTGGGTACCGTTTCCGTCGAAGTCAGCGAATTGCTCAGCCGTCTGCTGGAAATGCGCGGCATTCCCCATGAGGTATTGAATGCCAAGCATCATGCCCGGGAAGCTTCCATCGTTGCCCAGGCGGGTCATTTCGGCGCCGTTACCATCGCCACCAATATGGCCGGCCGCGGTACCGATATTATGCTGGGCGGCAACCCGGATTTCCTGGCCCGCCGCACCATGCGCCAGGAAGAAATTCCTGATGAAATCATCGAGGCTGCTACCGGCTTTAATGAAAATGTTTCGGAAGAGGTTCTCATCGCCCGCAAGCGCTATCAGGAACTGAAGGCCGAATACAAAAAGACCACCGATGTGGAGCATGAAAAGGTGGTGGCCGTTGGCGGTCTGCATATCATCGGCACCGAACGCCATGAATCCCGCCGTATTGATAATCAGCTTCGCGGCCGCGCCGGCCGTCAGGGCGATCCGGGTTCTTCCCAGTTCTTCATCGCTCTGGAAGATGATCTGATGCGCCTCTTTGGCGGCGAACGCATCCAGCCCCTGATTGAAAAGCTGGGCATGGATGAAAATACGCCCCTGGAAGCCGGTCTGCTCACCAAGCAGATTGAAAACGCCCAGAAGCGGGTGGAAAGCCGCAATTTCGAAGTGCGTAAGCATGTGCTTCAGTATGACGACGTCATGAATCAGCAGCGCGGCGTAATTTACGGCCAGCGCCTGCAGGTGCTCCGCGGCGAAAACATGAACAGCGTCATTACCAATATGATCCATACCCTGATCACCGACGCCGCCAATCGTTTCCTCTCCGGCGAAACCGCCAGGGAATGGGATCTGAATGGCCTCAGGGATTATCTGGAACGCCTCTGCATCCCCGTGGGCACCATGGACGCCAATATGGATTCTTTCTCCTCCTTCAAGAAGGAAGAGGCCATTGAATTCCTGAAGAAGGCCGCCGCCCGTTTCTATGAAGAGCGGGAAGCCCATTTCAAGGAACTGGGCATCGATATGCGCGAACTGGAACGGGCCATCCTGCTGCGCGCGGTGGATATGCGCTGGATGGATCATATCGACGCCATGGATCAGCTGCGCGATGGTATCGGCCTGCGCGCCTATGCCCAGCGGGATCCCGTCAATGAATATAAGCTGGAATCCTATGATATGTTCGAGGAAATGGTGCATCTCATTCAGGAGGACACCGTCCGCCGGCTCTATCAGGTAAAGATTGAGCGCACCCCCGAACGTCAGGCCGCCGCCCGGCCCACCGTTGCTTCCCATGGCAATGAAGGCGCCAATCGTCCCGCTCCCCGTAATCCGGTGAAGGTGGGCGAAAAGATCGGCCGCAACAGCCCCTGCCCCTGCGGAAGCGGCAAAAAATACAAGCAATGCTGCGGCAAGAATGTCGGTGAATAACGCCAAGGATATGGCGGGAGGATGCTTTTGAGTCAAAAGTACCCTCCCGCACCCTCCCGAAAACCAACTCTGGATGTTAGATGAATGGATCTGATCATCTGGCGTGCCAGTGTATCTTGGATATTTCAATCATTTCATAAGCAACAGGGAGAAAATGTAACAGAGGTTCCTGTCATCCATTTTCCCAGCCGGTTTTCGGTGGGAGCACGAGGGAGGGACTTTTGACGCAAAAGTCCCTCCCTCGTAAAAAACAAGGAGGCCACTATGATTTTAGAATTTGATCAATACACCCAGCGAATTGAAACCCTTCGCGCCCAGCTCAAGGAAGTGGGTGATGGCTTGCACATCGATGATATGCAGCGGGAGCTTGGCGAACTGCACGAAGAAATGAATGCCGATGGCTTCTGGGATAACCTGGAACGCTCCACCCATGTCAATCGCCGTATTTCCACCCTGGAAGGCAAAATCAAGCATTACGAATCCCTGCTTTCCGGTTGTGATGATGTGGAAACCATGATGGAACTGGCCCAGGAAGAAAACGATGACAGCATGGCGGAAGAAATCGCCGTTGAAATCGAACGCCTGGAAAAGGAAACCGAAGCCCTGACCCTGGAAACCCTCATGCGCGGCAAATATGATGATCATGACGCCGTGCTTTCCATCCATGCCGGCGCCGGCGGCACCGAAGCCCAGGATTGGGCCAGCATGCTCTATCGCATGTATACCCGCTATTGCGAACGGATGGGCTTTACCGTCAAGCTGCTGGATTATCTGGATGGGGATGAAGCGGGCATCAAATCCGTTACCTTTGAGGTCAGCGGCGATCATGCCTATGGCTATCTCCGCGGTGAAAAGGGCGTGCATCGTCTGGTGCGCATTTCTCCCTTTGACGCCAACGCCCGCCGTCATACCTCCTTTACCTCTCTGGATGTGGCGCCCATGCTGGAAGAAATGGATACCGAAATTGAAATCGATATGAAGGATGTCCGCGTGGATACCTACCATTCCTCCGGCGCCGGCGGCCAGAACGTGAACAAGACCTCTTCCGCCGTCCGCATGACCCACTTCCCCACCGGTATCGTGGTTTCCTGCCAGACCGAGCGCGACCAGGTGCAGAACCGCGCCACCTGTATCAAAATGCTCAAGGCCAAGCTGCTGGAATTGAAGGAACGGGAACGCGAACAGGAAATGGCCGATATCAAGGGCGTTATGAAAAAGATCGAATGGGGCAGCCAGATCCGCTCCTATGTTTTCCAGCCCTATACCATGGTAAAGGACCATCGTACCGGTTATGAATCCGGCAATATTGATGACGTGATGAACGGCAATCTGGAGGGCTTTACCACCTCCTACCTGAAGATGCAGTAAGAAATAAAAGGAATTTGCGGGGGAGGGGTTCTTTGGAGCCAAAGAACCCCTCCCCCGCTCCCCCTCCAAGAAAGCTGCCGGGAAAATTTCTTTTTTCTCTCTTATTTATGCTGTATCCCTGATGCTGTCAGGAATTCTTGTAAGGAGCTCGCCTCATGCGTCATTTGAAAAAAATCGGCTTCATTTTATTGGGCATGCTGGGCTTTGTGGCGCTGCTTTGCTCCATTGCGGCCTCCTCCATTGTAAGCCAGCCCCTGATGGAAAAGGGCTTCCTTACCTACGCCGATACGGCCCATCTTTCCGTCCCTGCTACGGAATACCCCCATTATGCCAAGGCTATTGCCGAATACCTGGATGGGAAAGCCGATACCATTCAGGTTCCTTCCCCGGATGATCCCAAGGCGATGCAGCCTGCCTTTTCCGAAAAGGAAAATCTGCATATGCAGGATGTCCGCGGCATTGTTTCCTTCCTTAAGGGCATGCGCTGGATTGGCGGCGGGCTGGTCATTGCGGTAATCGCCGGGTTATATCTTTTTTCTTCCAAAGAGAAAAAAAATTCGCTCCTTGCGCAGATTCTGGAGGGTTTCGCCTGGGGCGCCATTGCCCTGCTTGGTATCATCGCTGCCCTCTTCGTCTGGGGGCTGATCAATTTCGACGGGCTTTTCTGGTTCTTCCATCAGATCGCTTTTACCAATGATCTGTGGCTGCTCAATCCCGCCACGGATCTCTTGGTGGCCCTGATGCCCATCGAATTTTTCGTCTGGTACGCCTCTGAAATGCTCAAATCTCTGCTGCCTGTGCTGGGCATGATGCTTTTGCTGATCATTGCCTGGTTCAAGATAGGCAAAAAGGAAGCGTAACGCACAAAGGAAGTATTTTTATGGATTATTTTGAACAGAGCATGCAGGCGCTTTCCGCCCTGCAAAAGAAGGATCATCTGCGAATTCTGGCCATCGAATCCAGCTGCGATGAAACGGCTGCCGCCATTGTGGAGGATGGGCGCAAAATCCTGTCCAACGCCGTCTTCACCCAGATTGATCTGCATGCCCTCTACGGCGGCGTGGTGCCGGAAATTGCCAGCCGCGCCCATGTAGAAAAGGTGGATCGGATGGTGGATCAGGCCCTTTCCGACGCCGACATGGTCCTTTCCGATGTGGATGCCATCGCCGTCACCTACGGGCCCGGTCTGGTTGGCGCGCTGCTCACCGGCGTTTCCTGCGCCAAAGCCCTTGCCTATGTGAGTAAAAAGCCCCTGATCCCCGTCAATCATATCGAAGGCCATATCTGCGCCAATTTCCTCACCGATCCGGATTTGAAGCCGCCCTTTGCCTGCCTGGTAGTCAGCGGCGGCCACAGCCATCTGTTTTCCGTGGAGGATTACGGCGTTTACAAAATCATCGGCCAGACCCAGGATGACGCCGCCGGCGAAGCCTTTGATAAGGCCGCCCGGGTACTGAATATCCCCTATCCCGGCGGGCCGCTGCTGGATAAACTGGCAGAAAGCGGCAATCCTCATGCGCTGAAATTGCCCAGGCCCAAAACCGAAGGCAAATATGACTATTCCTTCTCCGGCCTTAAAACCGCCTTCATCAACGCCGTGCATAACGCCCGGCAAAAGGGCGAAACCCTTCATGACGCCGATCTGGCGGCCTCCTTCCGCCATGCCGTGGTTTCTTTCCTGGTGGATAAGGCCATGCTGGCAGCGGATGAGCTGGGCCTGAAAAAAATGGCCCTGGCCGGCGGGGTATCCGCCAATAGCCTGCTGAGACGGGAAATGGAAGCCGCCTGCAAAAAGCGCGGTATCCAATTGTATATGCCCAAGCTCTCCCTTTGCGGCGATAACGCCGCCATGATCGCATCGGCGGGCTATTATCGCCTGATGCGGGGGGAAATCGCCGATCTTACGTTGAACGCCCGCCCCGCGCTGCGGCTTTAATCCCGCTTTTCGTTTCCCCCTCAATCAACACGGGGATACCTCATTTTTTCCCTTCACCCCTCCATCCCGAACCGGTTTTTGGGGTGGGCGCGGGAGGGGAATTTTGACTCAAAATCCCCCTCCCGCAAATTCTTCTTCCCCGCTTTCCCCCAATACGAAAGGAGAGAAATACCTTGGCGCAAATGAAGCTCGGTCGTCTGCTGAAGAGATTCCTGCCCTACTACAAAAAGTACAAGAAAGAGATCATCTTCGATCTTTTCTGTGCTCTGCTCACCACCCTTTGCGAAATCGTATTCCCCCTGATCGTGCGCGCCATCACCAATCAGGCTGCCACGGATTATACCGCCATTACCACGGGCTGGGTGCTGAAGCTGGGCGGGCTGTATGTGCTGCTTCGCATCATCGACGCCTTTGCCAATCATTTCATGCAGTATCAGGGCCATGTGACGGGCACCAAACTGGAAACGGATATGCGTACCGATCTGTTTGCCCATCTGCAGGAGCTCTCCTTTACCTATTTCAATAATACCAAGGTGGGCCAGATCATGGCCCGCATCACCTCGGACCTTTTTGAAGTCACCGAATTTTCCCATCATTGCCCGGAAGAATTGCTGATCAATACAGTAAAAATCACCGCATCCTTCTTCATCCTCTGCAGCATGAATGTCTGGCTCACCCTGATGCTCTTTATTCTTCTGCCCTTCATGATGCTGGGCGTGCGCTATTTCAGCAAGCGCATGCGTCAGGCCTTCAAGGATTGCCGCCATCAGGTGGGCGAAATCAACGCCCAGGTGGAAGACAGCCTGCTGGGCGTGCGGGTGGTCAAATCCTTTGCCAATGAAGAATTGGAAAAAGAAAAATTCGGCAAGGGCAATGGGCTTTTCTATCAGTTCAAGCAGCGCCAGTATCGCTATATGGCCGGCTTCAATACCGTCACCCGGCTTTTTGACGGCCTGATGTATATCATGGTGGTCATTGTGGGCGCGCTTTTCCTGGCCGCCGGCAAGATTTCCGTTGGCGATTATACCGCTTATCTGCTCTATATTTCCACTTTGCTTACCTCCATTCGCCGCGTGGTGGATTATACCGAGCAATTCCAGCGCGGCATGACGGGTATCGAGCGCTTTGTGGAAATCATGGAAGCGCCTGCCGATATCAAGGATAATCCCGGCGCCGTGGAATTGAAAAATGTTCAGGGCGACGTCTGCTTTGAAAATGTGGGCTTCCATTATTCCGATGATGTGGATCACGAAGTGCTGGGTCATGTGGATCTGCATGTAAAGCCCGGCCAGAATGTGGCGCTGGTGGGCCCCAGCGGTTCCGGCAAAACCACCCTTTGCAATCTGATCCCCCGCTTCTATGACGTCACCTCCGGCCGCATTACCGTCGATGGCCAGGATATCCAGAAAATCACGCTCAAATCCCTGCGCAATGCCATCGGCATGGTGCAGCAGGACGTCTATCTTTTCTCCGGCACCGTTCGGGAAAATATCGCCTACGGTAAGCCTGGCGCCACGGAAGATGAAATCATCAAGGCCGCAAAAATGGCCGGCGCCCATGATTTCATTTCCCGCCTGCCCGACGGCTATGATACCTATATCGGCGAACGGGGCGTAAAGCTCTCCGGCGGCCAGAAGCAGCGGCTTTCCATCGCCCGGGTATTCCTCAAAAATCCGCCCATCCTGATTCTGGATGAGGCCACCAGCGCCCTGGATAACGAAAGCGAATTGCTGGTTCAAAAATCTCTGGAAGAATTGGCCAAGGGCCGTACGACCTTTACCATCGCCCATCGCCTCACCACCATCCGCAATGCGGATGTGATCTGGGTGCTCACCGAAAAGGGCATCGAAGAACAGGGAACCCATGATGAACTGATGAAAAAAGGCGGTATCTATCATTCCCTGTACAGCATGTATGCCATCAATCAGGCGGCAGAATAACCAATCATTAAAAATTCCTTAAATTCTCCCAGTTTTATACATAGCAATTGCATTTGAAATGTTTTTTTGCTATAATATCTTTGAATGACGCTTTAGCGTTGATTAACACTTTTAGGAGGAATGTACCATGAAAAAGTTCCTGGCTCTGTTCCTGGTTCTGGCCCTGATGGTGCCCTGCTTCGCTTTTGCTGAAGCCACCCCCAAGCTCGCTCTGGTGACCGACGTCGGCACCATCGATGACGAAAGCTTCAACCAGGCTTGCTGGCAGGCTGTGGAAGCCTATGCCAAGGCCAACAACATCGAATACACCTACTATCAGCCCACCGCTGATACCACCGACGCCCGTCTGGTGAAGATCGACCAGGCTGTGAACGAAGGCGCTACCGTCATCGTTATGCCCGGCTATCTCTTCGGTGCTACCCTGGTTACCTGCATGGAAGACTATCCCGAAGTCACCTTCATCGCTGTTGACGTTGCCGCCGGCGATCTGACTCTGGATTATGCCACCTTCGTTGAACCCGCCGCCAACACCGTCTGCCTCACCTTCTCTGAAGAACAGGCTGGTTACCTGGCCGGTTACGCCGCCGTGAAGGATGGCTACACCAAGCTGGGCTTCCTGGGCGGCATGGCCGTTCCCGCTGTTATCCGCTATGGCTACGGCTTCGTGCAGGGCGCCGATAAGGCTGCTGCCGAACTGGACAAGCAGATCGAAATCAACTACACCTACGGCGGCCAGTTCCAGGGCAGCCCCGAAATCACCGCCAAGATGGAAGGCTGGTATCAGGGCGGCACTGAAATCGTGTTCGCTTGCGGCGGCGGCATCTATACCTCTGCTGTGGAAGCTGCCAACAAGTACAATGCCAAGGTCATCGGCGTTGACGTTGACCAGTACTACATCGACGAATGCATCGTGACCTCCGCCATGAAGGGCCTGCAGAACGTGACCGAAACCGTTCTGACCGAATACTTCGCCGGCAATTGGGCCAACTACAGCGGCCAGATCAAGAACTATTCCCTGCAGGAAGGCGAATATGTGGGCCTGCCCACCGCCGAAGGTTCCTGGCGCTTCAATTCCTTCACCGTGGAAGAATACAACGTGATCCATGACGCCGTGAAGAATGGCGAAGTGGTTGTGAGCAACGATACCGAAAATGCTCCCGCCGTGACCAACTCCACCGTGAACTACATCCAGTAATTCATTCTCTGCCCGCAGCAGGATTCTCTTGCTGCGGGCTTTATTTTTATTTGCGTTATTCGGCAAAATACGCTATAATAAATAAAATACGATCTTTCTCGGGGGAGGCGCTTCAGGTTGAATGATTATGTAATTGAAATGCTCAATATCACAAAATCATTTCCGGGCATCAAGGCCAATGATGATGTGACGTTGCAATTGCGCAAGGGGGAAATCCATGCCCTGCTTGGGGAAAACGGCGCTGGAAAAAGCACGCTGATGAGTATCCTCTTTGGCTTGTATCAGCCTGACAGCGGCAAAATCCTCAAGGATGGAAAGCCTGTCGATATCAACAATCCCAATGACGCCAATAGTCTTGGCATCGGCATGGTGCATCAGCATTTCAAGCTGGTGGAAGTTTTCTCTGTGCTGGATAATATTATCCTGGGTGCGGAGGATGTAAAAATGGGCGTGCTGCAGAAGAAAAACGCCCGGAAAAAAGTCATCGAGCTGAGCCAGAATTACGGCCTGCGCGTGGATCCTGACGCTCTGATTGAGGATATCTCCGTGGGCATGCAGCAAAGGGTGGAAATCCTCAAAATGCTGTATCGGGATAATGATATCCTGATTTTTGACGAGCCCACCGCCGTGCTCACGCCCCAGGAAATTGATGAATTGCTGCAGATCATGCGCAATTTCGCCGCTGAAGGCAAATCCATTCTCTTTATCACTCATAAGCTGAATGAAATTATGGCCGTGGCCGATCGCTGCACGGTTCTTCGTAAGGGCAAATGCATCGGCACGGTAAATGTGGCCGATACCACCAAGGAAGAGCTTTCCAAAATGATGGTGGGCCGCGACGTTTCCATGCAGGTGGAAAAGAAGGATATTGCCGTTGGCAGCGTGGTGCTGGAAGTAAGGGATATTACGGTGCCTGGAAAATACAAAAAGAAGGACGCCGTCAAGAATGTATCCTTTGAAGTGCGCGCTGGTGAAATCGTATGCCTGGCCGGCATTGAAGGCAACGGCCAGACGGAATTCGTGGCCGCGCTGACCGGCCTGGAGCCCATGAGCAAGGGCCGTATCCGCCTCAACGGCAAGGATATTACAAATACCACCATCCGGGAACGCTCCCGCGCCGGCATCAGCCATATCCCCGAAGACCGGCATAAGCATGGCCTGGTGCTGGATTATACCCTGGAAGAAAATATGGTGCTGCAGCGCTATTGGGAACCCGCCTTCCAGGAAAGCGGCTTTATCAAGCGGGGCGCTGTGCGAAGCTATGCCGAGCGGCTGATTGAAGAATATGACGTCCGTTCCGGCCAGGGACCCATTACCATCGCCCGCAGCATGTCCGGCGGCAATCAGCAAAAGGCCATCGTCGGCCGTGAAATCGATCGCGGCTGCGATCTGCTGGTGGCTGTCCAGCCCACCCGCGGCCTGGATGTAGGCGCCATCGAAAATATTCATCGCCAGATTGAGGCCGTGCGGGATAGTCGAAAGGCCGTTCTGCTGGTTTCTCTGGAACTGGATGAAGTCATGAGCCTTTCTGACCGGATTCTGGTCATGTATGAAGGCGAAATTGTCGGTGAATTTGATCCCAAGACTACCACTGTGCAGGAATTGGGCCTGTATATGGCCGGCGCACGGCGTCAGGGAGAGGAGGATGTATATGATGAAGAATAATCGTCTCCGTTCCGGTCTGATCACCATCCTTTCCGCGCTTATGTGCGTGGTTATCGGCCTGGCAATCGGCTTTCTGGTGCTGATGGTGCTGGCCTATGTCAGCCGAAACAGCAGCGGCCAGCCCTTTACCTTTGCCGATGTCATCAATGATGCCTACACCAAGGGCTTCCAGCGGGTATTGCTGGGCGGCTGGTACGGCATCGGCCGTGTGCCCCGCGGCCCCCGCTCTCAGCTGGCTCAGACCGCGCCCCTGATCATGACCGGCCTCTCCGTGGCCTTTGCATTCAAAACCGGTCTGTTCAATATCGGCGCTGCCGGCCAGTATACCGTCGGTGCCTTCGGCGCGCTGCTGTGCGCCCTGGTGCTGAAATTGCCCTGGTATCTGTGCCTGGTGGCCGCGGCCATCTTCGGCGCGCTCTGGGGCGCCATTCCCGGTTTCTTCAAGGCCTATTTCAATGTAAATGAGGTTATCACCGCCATCATGTTCAACTGGATCGGCCTTTACGGGGTCAATACCATTCTCTACGGCGGCGGTACCGGCGTTATGTTCAATGTGAAGGCCAGCAAAACCTGGGCCATCGCTGCCAAATCCCCCGCTTCTTTGATTCCCGATCTGTCCGGAATCGGCTCTTCCTATTTTGTGCGTCCCGCCTCTATCGGCCTTTTCATTGCCATTGCCATTGCGTTTGTTCTGTGGGTAATCCTCAATAAGACCACCTTCGGCTATGAGCTCAAGGCCTGCGGCTATTCCAAATCCGCCGCCAAATATGCCGGCATCAATGAAAAGAAGAATATCATTCTTTCCATGGCCATTTCCGGTGCGCTGGCCGGTATTGGCGCCGGGCTGTATTATCTTTCCGATTCCGCCCAGTGGGAACCCATGGTTTCCACCATGCTGCCCGCCTTTGGCTTTGATGGCATCTCGGTGGCCCTGCTGGCCTCCAGCCATCCCATGGGTATCATCTTCTCTGCCCTGTTCATCTCCCATATCTCCACCGGCGGCGGCTTCATGGACGCCATGATTTTCCCGCCGGAAATTGCCGATGTTATCGCCGGCGTCATCATTTACCTGTGCGCCTTCATTATGCTGTTCCGCAATAAGATCGGCGGCTTGTTTACCAAGAAAGAAAAAGGAGGGAAAAAATAATGCTGTTGCTTGTCAAATATACCCTTCTTTATATGGTTGTGCTGATGGTAGTTGCGCTGGGCGGCATGTTCTCCGAACGCAGCGGCATCATCAATATCGCCCTGGAAGGCATCATGGTCATCGGCGGCCTGGCGGGCGTGCTGGCGGCCAAATTCCTGGCTCTCTCCCCCTTCTGGACGGTCACGCTGAGCATCCTGATCGCCGGGCTTTCCGGGATGATCTATGCCCTGCTGCTGGGCTATGCCTCCATTAATCTGAAGGCAGATCAGACCATCGGCGGTACGGCCCTCAATATTCTGGCCACCGCCCTTGCCATGGTTGTCGCCAAGCGCATCAATGGCACCCAGGCCCCCAAGCTGGATTATGTCAACGCCCCCTTCCTTTTCAATATCGGCTCCCTGGAATTGAATGTATTCATTCCCCTGGGGCTGGTGCTGCTGCTGATTTCCTATTTCATTCTCTATAAGACCCGCCTCGGCCTGCGGCTGCGCTCCTGCGGCGAACATCCCCAGGCGGCGGATAGCGTGGGCATCAACGTCTATAAGATGCGCTATATCGGCGTCATGGCCTCCGGTTTCCTGGGCGGCATCGGCGGATTTGCGTATATCCTGCCCGCCGTTTCCGTCTGGAATTTCGAGCAGGGCGTCACCGGTATGGGCTTCCTGGCCCTGGCCGTTATGATCTTTGGTCAGTGGAAGCCTTTCCGCATTTTCCTGGCGGCGATTTTCTTCTCCCTCTTCCGGGCCATGGCCAATATTGCTGATTCCTTCCCCGGACTGAAGGATTTGAACTGGCCCAAGGAAATCTATAATATGATGCCCTTCATTGCCTCCATGATTCTGCTGGCTTTGACCAGTAAAAAATCCCGTGCTCCCAAGGCAGAAGGCGTACCTTATGATAAGGGCGCGCGTTAAGCGGAGGTTCCGGTATGAATAAACGGATGTGGGCTGCTATTTTGCTGGTCCTGTCCCTGATGGTGTATACTCAAGCGGGCGTTGCGGAATCAACGCCCCTTCTCTATCAGGTGCAGGATGAAAACGGGCATTGCATTTATCTGTTGGGCACCATTCATCTGGGCAATGAGGATATGTATCCTTTGAGCGATGCGGTCAAGCATGCCTATCAGGATTCCGAAATTCTGGCGGTGGAATTGGATATCGTTTCCATCACCCAGGATCTGGCCCAAATGATGAAATATTCCATGGCGCTGATGTATGGCGCCGATGACAGCGCAAAGAATCATCTTTCCCCCGAAACTTATGCTTTGGGTGTGGAAAAATTGGGTTATCCGGAATTTGCGCTGGATAAAATGCATATTGCCTCCTGGCTTTCTCTGGCTCAGGAACAGCTCTTTGCCTCCATCGGCAGAACCAGCGATATGGGCGTGGATCAGTGCCTGCTGCGCCTTGCCCACCACGATGGCAAGGAAATCCATCCCCTGGAAACCATGGAAGATCAAATGCAATTGCTGCTGGATATGCCCGATCAGATGGTGGATGAGCAATTGTGGCAGATGCTGACCTATCCTGAGGCCTCTGCCCTTTCTCTGGAATTGCTCTCCACCGCCTGGGAGCAGGGAAATGAAACATTTCTTTCGCTTCTTCTGGCCCAGGAGGAGGCCGCCATTCCCCCGGAATATGCCGAAATCTATACCGCCTATTATCATAGGATGTATGATCAGCGGGATGCCGCTTTTGAAGAAAAGGCCATCGAATATCTGCAAAGCGGAAAAAAGGTGCTCTTTGCCGTGGGCGCCGCCCATATCGTGGGTGAAAACGGCCTGGCCGATCGCCTGGAAAAGGCCGGCTATCAGGTAACCGAAATCGGAAGATAAAGAGGAGTTATTATTCTTATGCTGCTGGATCGTTTGCTGGATTTGCTGGAAGAAAAACAATTGATTATGCCCGAGGATCGGGCGTATACTCAGAATCTTTTTCTGGATTGCCTGAAGCAGGACGCCCCCATGGAAGGCACGTTTCAGGGGGCGGATATTGCCGCCTGCCTTGCGGAGCTTGCCCAGTGGGCCGCCGATCATCAGGTTATTCCCGATACCAATGATGAAAAGGATCGCTTTTCCGCCCGTCTCGCCGGCTGCTTTACCCCCCATCCCGCCCAGGTACGCAAAACCTTCTATTCCCTGCTGAATCAGGATTGCCCCCAGGCCGCTACCGATTGGTTCTATCAATTGTGCCGGGATATCGATTATATTCGGGTGGCCCGTATTGCCCAGAATATTAAATATCCCGCCAAGGCCCCCTGTGGCGAACTGGAAATCACCATCAATCTTTCCAAGCCGGAAAAAGATCCCCGGGATATCGCTGCGGCAAAAAATGCGCCCCAGGCCGGCTATCCCGCCTGCATGCTCTGCCGAGAAAATCCCGGCTACGCCGGCCGCGTCAATTTCCCTGCCCGCCAGAATCATCGCATTATTCCCATGAATCTGGCCAATGAGGAATGGTATATCCAGTATTCTCCCTATCTTTATTATGATGAGCATTGCATCGTGCTTTCCGGCAAGCATGAACCCATGCATCTTACCCGCAAATCCTTTGATCGCCTCTTTGATTTTGTGGATCGTTTCCCCCATTATTTCCTGGGCGCCAATGCTGATCTTCCCATCGTGGGCGGCTCTATCCTCACCCACGATCATTATCAGGGCGGCAATTATGTCTTCCCCATGGATAAAGCGGCTGTGCGCTGCGAAATCGCAGGCCCTGCCAATGCCTGCCTGGTCAATTGGCCCATGACTTGCCTGCGCTTTACCTCTGAAAGCCGCCAGGAACTCACTGATATCGCCATGCAGGTGCTCACCGCCTGGCGGGAATATTCCGATCCCTCCTGCGATATTTACGCCCATACCGATGCGCCCCATAATACCGTTACCCCCGTTGTGCGTAAATTGCCCGATGGGCAGTATCGGCTCCATCTGGTGCTGCGCAATAACCGCACCAGCCAAGAGCATCCCCTGGGTATTTTCCATCCCCACGCCCAACTGCATCATATCAAGAAGGAAAATATCGGCCTGATTGAGGTTATGGGCCTCTTTATCCTACCCGGCCGCTTAAAGACCGAATTGGCCGATCTTTCTCTGTATCTGCAGGGCAAGGCAGAAATCCCCGTCAATTCCGCCCATGAAAGCTGGGTAAAGGATATCGCCGCCCGCACCGGCTCCAGTCTTTCCGCCGATGATGCTGACGCCGCGCTGCGCGAAGCCGTGGCCGATACCTGCTATCAGGTGCTCTGCGACGCCGGGGTCTATAAGCAGGATGAAAAGGGCCTGGCAGGCCTTGATCGCTTCCTGAAAACCATCGGCATGGAGATCAAGAATTAAGCCCTCACCGTTCCCCCGAATCATGAACATTTCCTGGTCAATTCACTTATGAAGGAGTATCTTTCTATGAAATCCAAACTCAAAAGCTATCGTGCCCTGGCCGGCCGCCGCATTGCGGAAGAATTTGTGAAGGATCGGCTGCTGCTGTATTATCTGATCCTGCTGATTGCCGGCCTGTTTTTAAGCACGGCTCAATTGGTGATGGGGGCAGAAGATGGCGTGGTCAATGGCTATTCCCTCATTATTCTGCTGATCGTTCCCCCACTTGAAATTTTCTTCGTCGCCCGGGCCCGTTCCGAATGTAAGGGCAAAAATGTGCGGCAATGGGGCATCATGTTTCTGGTTGCCTTCGTGATTTTTACTTTCATTACCTTCTTCGCCATTACCGGCTATATTGGTCTGTTTTTCGCTGCGGAAAGCCGTGTATTTGAAAATGGCGCGCTGAACCTGGTCCTTCGCGCAGATGCGGAAACCACCGAATTGGTGTCATTCACCATGACGGAAGTGCTGGTAACGCTGGGCATGCTGCTTTCCTGCCTGTATTATTTTTTCATGGGCTTCAGCCTGCGTCAGCTGGGCAAAATGCTGGATACCGAAGAAATCAAGCGGGGAACATTCCTGCCTACCGCGCTGGTCATCCTGCTGATGACCGCTGAAACGCTGATAGAAAATGTGCAAAATATCTTTACGCTCACGGCCTTCACCCCCGCTGATATCGCAGGCCTGCTCAGCGTAATCTGCACCATCGCTTCTCAATCCCTGATCGCGATTCTTTTCCTGCGCACCTGGCGCGAATGGCGTGCCCAGGATCATCTGAATTAACGCCAATAACTGTAATAAAAAAACGCCGTTTTATCGGCGTTTTTTTGTTTGCTTGTTATTCTGCCTGCTTCTTTTGCTTGCGCTGGGCAGCCAGATAATCCTTCAGTTTTTTCTGAATGACCACCCGGTAAGCCGGCTGATAGGCCGCCCGATAGGTTTCGCTGTGGCTCACCATGGGATATTTCTTTTCCTCATATTCGATCAGATACCAATCCAGCATCCCGGCGTCAAAGGGCGTTTCATCATTTTCCGCCATTTCGGTCAGTTCCCGCAGCTTTTTCTTAAATTCCTTCAGATCGCCCTTGGTGCCCCGGGCGGCTTCAGAAAATAAGGCGTGAATATCCTCCGCCGGAATTCCTTTTTCCACGCAGGGCCGCAGATTCAGCCGGCAAAGTCCATTGCCGATGGCTTCATACATGGGCTCCTTCTTCCCCATTTCCAGGGCTTCCATTTCTGCCTTCAGCCGCTGCAGGCTCTTATCCCCTTTGCCCAGCAGATGCCCCGGGCCAAATTCATTCTGATAAATCAGCTTCACCGCGTCCTGGGGTTCCATTTCGGGGTAAGCCGCAAAATGAGCGGATAAAATATCTTTCAGCATCTTTTATCTTCCTTACATTTCAAAATCATATTCCACCCGGGTCAATTCCAGGCCGCTGGCAGGGGCGGTAATCCCCAAATCCAGCCGGTTTCTGGTTTCCAGTGCTCTTTGCAGGCAATCCTCCGGCAGCTTTCCCTGCCCTACGCCAATCAGCGCCCCGGCAATAATCCGCACCATATTGTAAAGAAATCCGTTTCCGTGCACCTGCAGCGTGATTTCTTCCCCCTGCCGCGTCACATTCAGATAATGCATGGTGCGCACCGTGGTTTTGGCCTGGCCGCCGGCAGCGGCAAAGGCGGTAAAATCGTGGGTGCCAATGATGGCCTGGCCCGCCGCATGCATCTTTTTTTCATCCAGCGGCACCGGCACATGGGCGGTCAGATTGCGGTAAATGGCACTGGGCTGCCGGGCATTATGGATGCGATAGGTATATAATTTCCCTGCCGCCTGGAAGCGGGCGTGAAAATCACTGGGCACCACCATGCCCTCCAGCACCCGGATATCCTCCGGCAAAAAGCGATTGAGCACGAAGGGATATTTATCCGCCGGAATATTGGAGCAGGTATCAAAATGCGCCCGCTGTCCCAGGGCATGTACCCCGGCGTCCGTCCGGCTGGCCCCGGTAATGCGGGTAAATTTTCCCAGCGCCTTCTCCAGCGCCTTTTCCACTTCTTCCTGAATGCTGGGCCCGTTTGATTGAAACTGCCATCCGCAATAGGCGGTGCCGTCATAGCTGATGGTCAGCAAAATCCGTTTTTCTTCCATGGTTTCGCCTCCGGTATTCTATGATACCTGTTTCCCTGCCATTTATCAAGCCCCGATCCATCGAAAAATTCGCAAAATTGCATCATAAATTGTCAGTGCGTGTCAGTGGATCCGGCCTATAATCATATCATCCCCCGTCGGGCCAAAGGAGGTGAAGCATATCAAAAAGAAAAGCACCGCCCAGCTTCTTACCGAAAAAACGCAGCAGGCGGCGCTGCTGGCGGCAGAGCGGCTGATTTCCCTGCTTGAAGATCCGGATACCGTGAACAGCGATGTGATCAAGGCGGCCACATTGATTCTAGAAAAATTGTATCCGGTTCAAAGCGAATCCCTCTCCGGCGGGGATTACGATATCTGCATAAAGGAGGATTGATTGATGCCGCGCATCTCCCTTCGCGGCGATTTTATCAACAAAATCTATCAGCCGCATCTTTCCAATTCCCATCGCTACCAGATTTACTTTGGCGGCGCAGGCAGCGGAAAAAGCGTTTTCCTGGCCACCCGCTGCGTCCTTGATACCCTCTCAGGGCGCAATACCCTGGTGGTTCGCAATGTGGCCAAAACGCTCAGGTCCAGCTGCTGGAATGAAATCATCAAAGCCATGGATCGTCTGGGGATTCGCTCCCTTTTCCGCATCAATAAAACCGAAATGAGTATCACTGCGCGCAATAACGGCGCGCAGCTTTTATTTGCCGGTTTGGATGATGTGGAGAAAATCAAATCCATCACCCCGCAAAAAGGCGCACTGACGGATATCTGGATGGAAGAGGCAACGGAATGCGAATGGAATGATTTTAAGCAATTGGATAAGCGTCTGCGCGGCCAAAGCTGCCATGTGAAACGCTTCACCCTCTCCTTCAATCCCGTCTACAAAACCCACTGGCTTTATCGGGAATTCTTTCAAATCTGGCAGGAGGATCGCTTCTTTTGCGAAAGCGATACCGTCTCCATCCTCAAAACCACCTATCGCGATAATCGCTTCCTGACAGCGGATGACCGCGCTGCCCTGGAAAATGAAGCCGATCCCTATTTCTATCAGGTCTATACCCTTGGGGAATGGGGCGCGGCCGGGGATGTGATTTTCACCAACTGGCGCGTTGAGGATATTCCCGATGATATTCCCGGCGAAACCCGCATGGGACTGGATTTTGGCTTTGCCGCCGATCCATGCGGTTTTCTGCTGCTGCGCTATGATCGGAAGAATCATAAGATTTTCGTGCTTCGGGAATTGTACGAAAAAAGCCTGACCAATTATGATCTGGCCAATCTGCTGCGCCCCTATGCCGCCGGGGGCGCCATTCTCTGCGACAGCGCCGAGCCCAAATCCATCGCCGAATTGCGCGCTTTGGGCATTCCCGCCTACGCCGTCAAAAAAGGCCCGGACAGCGTTCTCCACGGGGTGCAATGGCTGCGGCAGCAGGAAATCATCCTCTCCCCTGCCTGCCCCCATCTCAAGGACGAGCTGATTCGCTATCAATGGCAGAAGGATAAAAGCGGCGCTTCCCTTTCCCGGCCCATGGATCGGGATAATCATCTCATCGACGCCATGCGCTATGCCCTGGAAGGGGATATGAATACCCGCCGCGCCTTTACCCAAAGCAAAGCGCAATTGGGCCTGTAATCAACCAATCATTCAGAAAGAGGTGTATTTCATCTTGATTACCCGTGATCGGGCATTTCTGGAAAGCGGGCTTTCGGGTCGGCTATTGCAGGGATGCCTCCATGAGCATCTGCGAAGGACGGAGCATTTCACCCGCCTGCGCAATGCCTATCTTCTCAAATCCCCTTCTCCTGCCCCAAAGCGGGCGGAGGGCCTTCCGGATCATCATCTTTCCCATGCCTATGCCCGCTATATCGTCACCATCGCATCTTCCTATCTGGCGGGCACGGCCATCAATTATCAAGGGGATACCGATGGTCTGCCGGCGCTGAAAAAGGCCTATCAGCTTTCCAATGTGGCCGGCGTGGATAATGAATTGGCCCGCCAGGCTTCCCTTTACGGGAAAGGGCTGGAAGTCATCTACAGCGATGATCACGCCCGG
>SVHD01000100.1 GCA_015056015.1 Clostridiales bacterium | reverse complement strand
TTATTTTCCCAAGTTTCATGCGGAAATAACCGTATTTTCCCACCCAAGTCATTTCGCAAACCGGAGTCCAGAGGAGGAACTCCTCTGGCGCAGGGGTACGGGGGCCGCGGAGGCCCCTGCCCGGTTCTCAATCAGCATAAATCCTGCTTTCTTGACGCTCCAATTCCGCCATGGTATAATAATAAAACATGGAATACAGAGCAAAGAGAGGCGTTTCTTTATGGATAAAAAGGTGATTCTGATTCTGGTGGATGGCATGCGGCCCGATGGCATGATGCAATGCGGCAATCCCTATGTGGAGGAATTGCTGAAGAAAAGTGCCTATACCCTCAAGGCACAGACGGTATTTCCTTCCGTAACGCTGCCCTGCCATATGTCCCTGTTCCATAGTGTGGATCCGGCCCGCCACGGCATTACCACCAATCTTTTTATGCCCCAGGTACGCCCGATTGAAGGGCTGATCGAGCGACTGGATATTCTGAAAAAGCACACGGCCTTCTTTATCACCTGGGAACGCCTGCGCGATCTGGCCCGGCCCAATCGCCTGGCCCACAGTCTTTTCATCAATCAGGGCTGCGTCCAAAATACCGATCGGAAAATCACCGATGCGGCCATTGATTACATCAAAAAGGAATCCCCGGATTTTTTGTTCCTGTATCTGGGCGAAACCGATGATCGGGGCGGCCATGACGCCGGCTGGATGAGCGAAACCTATCTGCAGGTGGTTCATGACGCCATGAATTGCGTCAAGCGGGTGCGGGATGAAATCCCCGCGGAATACGATGTGATCCTGATGGCGGATCACGGCGGCCATGATCGCAGCCATGGCACCGATATGCCCGAGGATATGACCATTCCCATTGTTTGCTGCGGCCCTTCCTTTACGCCGGGCGAACTGCCCCAGGGCCTTTCCATCAAGGATGTGGCCCCCACCATCGCCAAAATGCTGGGCGCTACCCCGGCGGATGAATGGGAAGGCAAGCCCATCATCGACTGAAATTTTCACGGGAATTTTTTCGTTTGCTGAATCGTTCTTATATTGGGAGGGAAAAATATGCATGCCCTGGATATCACCCGGCAATTGGCCACCGCCATCCGGGAAACGGAAGAATACAAGGAATACGCCCGCCTGAAGGAAGAAATCGACGCCGATGCGGGCATCAAGGCGCTGCTGGGGGAATACCGGCGGCTGCAGACGAATTTACAGATGCGCATGCTTTCCGGTCAGGGCATGGAAGGGGAGGAATCCCAGCGGTTTCAGCAGCTGAATATGCTGCTCTTTGCCGATTCCCGCACCTCCGGCTTTCTCATGGCGGAAATGCGGCTGCAAAAGCTGATGGCCGAAATTTTTGAAACGCTGACCCGGGCGGCGGGAATTGAAATTCCCCTGCCGGTATAAGCGGGGAGGAAACCATTGAAACGCAAAACCCCTGAAAAGGATTACACCCACGAAAGCCTGCGCAAGGAGCGGGAATACGGGCTGTTCTGGTACAGCTGGCTGTGGCATCTGCTGCGGCCCATCCTGCTGGCCTTGTGCGTAATTGTGGTAGTGACGGGCGTGGTAATGGCCACCGTCAATTGGGTGGATCGCAATTTCTTCGCCCCGGTGGATGCGCAGGATCAATCCTACGTCACCTTTGAGGTGGCCTCCGGGAATAGTCTGACCAGAGTAGCCAATAATCTGGAAAGCCAGGGCCTGATCCGCAATCGCACAGTATTCAAATATTACGCCGATTTCCTGGGCTACGGCCAGAAAATCCAGGCCGGGGAATACCAGGTAAGCAAATCCATGCGCATGCAGGATATCATGGAATTGCTGACCACCGGCGACGGCAACCCCATCACCCGGAATATTACCATCATTCCGGGCTGGACCATCCGGGATATTGCCGATTATCTCAAAGCCCAGGGCGTGATTGATAATACGGAAGATTTCCTTGCCCCCTGCCGCACCGGCCAGGATTACGCCGCCTATTATTATATCGCCGACGTGCTGAAAACCGACGATGTGGGCAGCCGGCTCTATACACTGGAGGGCTATCTGGCCCCCGACACCTATGAAATCTACACCAACGCCACGGTGGCGGATATCATCAAAAAGCTCCTTTCCCAGACCGAGGCGGTATTCAAATCAGAATATCATGATCGGGCTGCGGAACTGGGCATGACCATGGATGAAGTGATCACCCTGGCCTCCATGATCGAAAAGGAAGCCAAGACCGCTGATTTTGCCCGGGTTTCCGCCGTATTCCATAACCGCCTGAAATCCAATATGACCCTGGGCAGCGACGTGACCATCAAATATATTTCCGGGGTCAAACGGATGTCCCTGACCAATGAGGATCTGCAGATCAATTCCCCCTACAATTCCTATCAATACAAGGGCTTGCCCCCGGGGCCCATCTGCTCGCCCTCTGCCGGCGCCATTCATGCGGCGCTGTATCCCGATGAGCAATTCATCACCGATCAGTATCTCTATTTCTGCTCCAAGGATCCCGATACCGGCGAATTGCATTTCAGCCGTACCCTGGAAGAGCATAATATCGCCGTGAGCATCTACGCGCCCCTCTGGCAGGCCTACGACAAGGAACAGGGGCTGTGAGAGGGCGAAGGAAAATTTCTGGGGAAACCATTCTTTGTGACCAAAGAACGGTTTCCCCAGACCCCTTCCAAGAAAGTCTTTCTGGATATTTATGATATTATCGCCGTTTTTTGAATGCCAGTACTACATTGGTTTTTAGTGAAATAGTGTGAAAATCCAGGAAAGCGTTTCTGGATTTTTTATTTCACTGGCATCCGGAAAATTTTCGAGTGATCTTGTTTTATCCAGAGGAAGTTTTCTTTGGGTGGGCGCGGAAAGGAATTTCTTTTTTCAAAAGAAATCCCCTCCCGCAAATGATTCACCAACAAAAAAGGGAACGAGATGATCTCGTTCCCTTTTGTTGTGATCGGATTATTTGTGAAGCTTTGCCCGGATGAAGCGGATCATGCTGTCCCGGTTCATCCTGCGGAATACGCCCGCCATATTCTTATGGGCCTGGGCGCTTCTGTCGATTTCCTCCACGTCGGCGTCCTTGGTAAAAGACCGCCAGCGGGTGGTCAGGATAAAGCCCATGGCCAGAATCAGCACGCCCCTGGCCACCGTGGTAAACTGAACGGAATAGAGATTCATGCCCAGCATATAGACGGTGTTATCCCCGGTGAGGGAGCTGATAAAGGTGCCGCTGATGAGACCCAGGAAAGCAAAGATATTGCAGCCGATGGTATTGAATGCCACGCAGGAGGTGGAATTTTCCTCGGGCAGATTCATATACAGGATATTGGCGTAGGAGAGATTCAGGCCCACGCTCAGCAGATGCTGGGCGATTACCATGGGGATATAGATCCAGGCCCGCTCCGGCGTCATGAAGAAGAATACAAATTCCGTAGGCGCCCAGAAAAGGCAGGTAACGCCGAAGGTTTTGATCCAGGACATCCGGCGGATCTGTTTACTCCACCAGGCGGAGGTACACAGCAGAATCACCGTATACAGCGCGGACATACCATTGATCAGGGTATAGGAAAAATTCATGTGGTTCAGCAGATGATAATTCCAAAGCCCGTTATTCAGATTGGCAATATAATTCCAGCAGAACTGCATGAGCATGCAATAGAGGAATTTTCGGTATTTGAAGGGAACCGTGAATACCTCGGAAAGCTTCATATTGGGCTTATCCGGGGGCGAGAAATCCTTGGCCTTGCGCTGAATGGCAAAAATTTCGATGGCCACCAGCACGAATGCCAGATAGCGCAGCCCCAGAATCAGATCCTGCTGATAGGGGGAATCGGAAACCGCGTCCGTCAGCACGCTGCTGCCCAGCATAATGATGGTGGACATGATGGAACTGAAAATCTGCAGCAGCATGATATAGCGTGTGCGCCGCTGATTATCCTGGGGATAGAATTGATAGAACCATACCGTGAAGCCCGGGCCAAAGGGCGCATACCCCGCATATCCCAGGAACAGGATGATCACAAACCACATCAGCCGCTGATCAGGATCGGTGACCAATTGGGGCATGATGGTGGTAGCCAGGATATACATGCCGTAGAAATACAGCTTAGCGCATATCAGGGCCCGTTTTCGGTTTTTGAACCGGGACAGCACCTTGGAAGAAAAGATGCTGAAAATATTGGCAATGTAGGGAATGAAGGTAACGATGCCGGCGCCCGTAATGGAAATGCCATACATGGTCAAAAAGCCGGTATAGAAAATACCGGTAATGAACACATTGTAAAACGCCGCCAGCAGCGTGCAGCCCAGGTAAATCACCCGGCCCTTGGCGTAATCATCCTTGCTATTGAAAATATCGCTGAAAGATAACCGGAAAGCCTCCAATTTTGCCTTCCACATACCCATTCCTCCTGCGTATCAACTCTTCCCTTTGGGCGGATTATAGCATATCGGAAGAGGAGATTCAATAGGCTGAGAAAAAACTTTTTTCCAGAATCCGCATCTTTTCAAAAACGCCGGAAAATTGACAATTATTCCGGAGAATAATATAATATTTTTATGCCGGAAGCAAAAACAAAATCCGGAAAACACGAAAGGAAACAGCATTGCATGCAGCCTGAATTGCTGGCCCCTGCCGGGGGCATGCCCCAGTTAAAGGCCGCCCTGCGCTTCGGGGCGGACGCCGTTTACGGCGCGCTGCCCGCCTTTGGCCTGCGGGCTTTTGCGGGAAATTTCACCTGGGAGGCCCTGGAAGAAGCGCTGAAAATCGTGCATCAAGCGGGGAAAAAATTCTATCTTACCATGAATATCCTGCCCTATGATGATGAAATGCAGGATTTTATTGCCGCGGCCCAAAGGGCCTGTGATCTGGGGGTGGATGCGGCGCTGGTCAGCGATCTGGGGGCCTTTCTGGCGCTTCGGGAGCATGTGCCGCAGTTAAAACTGCATATCAGCACCCAGGCCAATACCTTAAACAGCCAATCCGCATCCTTCTATGCCCGCATGGGCGCGGAGCGGGTGGTGCTGGCCCGGGAATTATCGCTGGAAAGAATCGCTCAATTGCGGAAAAATACGCCCCCCGATCTGGAACTGGAGGCCTTTGTGCACGGGGCCATGTGCATGTCCTATTCCGGGCGCTGCATGCTTTCCGATCATCTCACCGGCCGGGGGGGAAACCGGGGCGCCTGCGCCCAGCCCTGCCGCTGGGAATATACGCTGATGGAAAAAAGGCGGCCCGGGGAATACTGGCCCATTGAA
>SVHD01000044.1 GCA_015056015.1 Clostridiales bacterium | reverse complement strand
CTATTGCACCCGGGTTGCCTATACGGATTTCAAAATTCGCCGGGCCAGCTATATCGAAGAAAACACCGCCTATATTCCTGAATTCTAAAATTTTCAGCCGCCCAAATGGCGGCTGTTTTCATGGAATCGCCATTGCATCCGGGGGCGATTTAAGCTATAATAGGATAGACTTTGGAAAGGAGAGAGGATTATGCAACTGCTCTGGGAATTATACCGCACATTTTTTGTCATCGGCGCCTTGACCTTTGGCGGCGGCTATGCCATGCTGCCCATGCTGGAAAGGGAAATCGTCAATAAGCATAAATGGGGCACGCAGGAAGAATTGCTCAATTATTTTGCCATCGGGCAATGCACCCCCGGCGTCATCGCGGTCAATACCGCCACCTTTGTGGGCTATAAGAAAAAGGGAATTCTGGGCGGCATCGCGGCCACCCTGGGCGTGATTACCCCTTCCCTGATCATTATCACGGCAATTGCCATGGTGCTGGAAAATTTCATGGATATCGTTTGGGTGCAGCATGCCTTTGCCGGCATCCGCGTGGCCGTTTGCGCGCTGATTGCCTCCAGCGTAATCAAGCTGATCAAGAGCAATATCAAGCAGTGGTGGCATATCGCCCTGGCCGTGGCCGGCTTTGTGGTGGTGGCGCTGTTCTCGCTGTCCCCCGTGTATGTGGTAATCGCCTGCGCAGTGCTCAGCTTTATCTTTGGGAAGAAGGTGCAAAAGGCATGATGGAATTATTGACGCTCTGCTTTGAATTTTTCAAGACCGGCCTTTTCGCCGTGGGCGGCGGCCTGGCCACATTGCCCTTCCTTACCCAGATGCAGCAAAAATACGGCTGGTTCACCGCTGAGGATCTGGCCAATATGATCGCCGTTTCCGAATCCACCCCCGGCCCCATCGGCGTGAATATGGCCACCTATGTCGGCTATATGACGAAAGGGATTCCTGGCGCACTGACGGCTACGCTGAGCCTGGTGCTGCCTTCCCTGATCATTGTCCTGATCGTCGCCAAGGCTATGGATAAATACCAGAATAGCCCGCTGGTGCAGAATATGTTTGCCTTCATGCGGCCTGCGGTAACCGGCCTGATTGCTGCCGCCGGATTTTCCGTGCTGAAAATCGCCCTGTTCAAGGCGGGCGCGGCCACCTTCTTTACCGGCATTGACTGGCTTGCCGTGGTGCTGTTTATCGTGCTGCTGGTATTGACCCAGGTAAAGAAGCTGAAAAAAATCCATCCCATCGCCTTCATTGCCGTCGGTGCGGTGATCGGCATTCTTTTCGGGATGTAAGAAACGCCAATAAAAAAAGACGCTGCAATATGAGGCAGCGTCTTTTTTCTGTCAGGGCTTGCTGACAATGCGGATATCAAGGGGACGGGAGACATCCATCACGTCCTCTTCCGTAAAGGAAAGGAAGAGGATTTCCTTGGCCCCGGTGCGTTCCCGGTCATACGTGAGATAGATTTTCCCCTCATAAAAATCCACATCCGGATAGGAAAGGGAGGCGCGGGCATCAATGCAGCGCTTATATTTCCAGGTAACCCCGTCATCCTCAGAAAGATAGAGGGTCATATTGCATCGGCTTTCCCGGTGATCATTATTCACCAGCAAAATGCGCCCGGAGGGGGTGCGGGCAATATAGAAGCGGGTATTGGGGCTGTCAATGCCGCTTTTTTTCGCTTCCGTCCAGGTTTTTCCGTTGTCAAAGGAGGTGCTTTCCGCCAATTCCCCTACCCTGGTGCGGGCCAGCATGCGGATGCTGCCATCCTGTTTCACATAAGCCATGGCTTCGTCAAAGGGCGTTTCAATTTTTTCCGCGCCGTAGCAATGGATATATGTTTTCCCCTGATCCCGGGAAATGCTGTATCCATAGCGGGGACTTTCCTGATCATAATTGAAATTCAGCCAGGCGCCGTCAGGCAGCACCACGGGCTTGCAACGCAAAAAGCCCTTATCCCAATACCGGGGCGCAGAAAAAACGGGCCTTTCCGCATCCGGGTCATCGCAGATCATCATCCATTCTGCATGCACATGATCATCAAAAATATAACCATCCACGGTAAATCCCGTTTCCCCCTCCTTCCAGGGCCGGGTATTATTCTGCACCCAGAATACAAACAGCCGTCCATCCGGCGCGGTCCACAATTGAATATCCAGGGAATGAACGCAGCGCTCCTTGCTGCTTGGAATCACCAATACCGGATCGGACCAGCTTTCCCCTTTATCATCGCTGTAAATCAACAGATTATAGTTTTCAATATGCGGTTCCCTGGTGCCGCCGGCATACCAGGCCAGATAAATCCGCCCGCCTGCGGTGATGGTCAGGGTGGGGCAGCCCTGAAACTGACGGATATTTTCTGCATATTCAGGTGCCGTGGGATACATGATCACATCGCAGGGAATCTGATTGGCATATTTCATGAAGAATCCTCCCGTTTGGTTTTTTCACTGAAAAAGGGGCGGGGATTCTGAAGAAAGCCCCGGTGCGTTTTTTACGCCGTTTTTCCTCTCCCCGTCCCATATTTTTAATGGGCCACCTGATTGATCAGTTTTTCGCCCTGCAGATATTTGCGCATATTCTGGCAGAAAACACCCACGATACGATTCTTGGTTTCAGGCAGATAAAAATGCCCGGCCACATGGGGGGTGATCATCACCCGTTCCATCTGCCATAAGGGGTGATCTGCGGGCAGGGGCTCCGGATCGGTAACGTCCAGGGCCACGCCGGAAAATTTCCCCTTCTTCAGGATTTCCACCAGTGCATCCGTATCCACGATGGGCCCTCTGCCGATATTGATCAGCACGGCGTCATCCTTCATCAAATCCAGCCGTTTCCGATCAAAAAGGCCTTTGGTTTCTGCCGTCAGCGGCGTGGCAATGGCCACCACATCCGCCCGGGGCAAAAGATCATCCAGCGCGGCCAGGGGATGCATTTCATCCACATATTCGGGGCAATCCTGATAATTTTTCCGGATGCCGATGGTATAC
This sequence comes from Clostridiales bacterium, assembly GCA_015056015.1. Taxonomy (GTDB): domain Bacteria; phylum Bacillota; class Clostridia; order Christensenellales; family Aristaeellaceae; genus RUG563. Next base: position 20,075 of record SVHD01000044.1, on the reverse strand, counting down.
GCGCCCAGGGCCTTCACCTTTCTTGCAAAATCGCCGCCGATATTGCCAAGGCCGATGGTAAGGATGGTGCTGCCCTCAATGGAGCGCATCAGGCCGAAGGGATGCCATTCATTTTTCTGCTGATAGGCATGGAATTCCGGCAAATGGCGATTGATGCTCATCAGCATGGCCAGCATATGCTCCGATACCGTCAGGCCATAAGCGCCTACAGCATTGGTCAGCATCGTCTTTTCCATCAGCAGCCCAGGCTTCACATAGGCGTCCGCCCCGGCAGAATTGAGCTGCAGCCATTTGAGATTTTTCGCCAGGGGCAACATCTGCACCGGCAGATTGCCGAAAATCATATCTGCCTGCGCCAATTGCGCTTCCGTCAGCTTTTCCGGCGCTTCAAAAATCACCCGGCAGCCGGCAGCCGCCTCAATAATCCGGGCCTTTTGCGTATCATTTACCGGCAAAACCACGATTAATGTATCCATGCTGTAATCTCCTTCTATTTACGGCCTCATTAATCCAATTTCACTTTAGTATAGCATAAAACGAACGCCGGAACAAGCCGAATTTTTCCCCTGTTCCATCCTCTATTTCCCCCTATTGACAAAATGCAGCTTTCCGCCTATGATTGAAAAGACGGGAAATTGGCCCTGTATAGAAAAAATAACGCCGTCTCGGCGAAAAAAGAGGGATTCATATGAAACGCGGATTGTATTATACCCCTATTGTCACCGCTCTGAATCAGGATGGCAGCATTGACTGGGAAGGCAACGCCAACGTCATTGAGCATCTGATCCATGATGGCAAGGGCGTGGACGGCATTCTTTTCATGGGCAGCACCGGGGATTTCTATTCCTTCACTGCGGAACAGAAAAAGGAAATGATGCGCTTTGCGGTGAAAACCGTAAACAAGCGGGTGAAGGTCCTCTTTGGCACCGGCGGCATGAACATGGAAGAAACCATTGATCTGACCAATTATTCCGTGGAAGCGGGCGTGGATGGCTGCCTGGTGATCAATCATTATTATTTCACCCAGCCGGAAGCCAGCGTGGAGCATTTCTATGCCACGGTGGCGGAGCGCTGCCCCAAGGCCACCCTGTATTTCTACAGCTATCCCGATCGCACCGGCACCCTGCTCAATCCCAAGATGGTAGCGCGCCTGGCCGCCAAATACAAGAATTACGTGGGCATTAAAAACAGCGTGGCCCTCACCCAGAACACCCGGGAAATCATTGCGGAGGTCACCGCCGTGCGCCCCGATTTCCAGGTATTTGTGGGCTATGATGAGCATTTCGTGTGGAATATGTTCTCCGGCGGCGCCGGGGCCATGGGCGCCATTTCCAATATTGCCCCCTGCATGTGCCACGATTGGGCGGATGCGCTTTACAATAAGGATTATGATAAGATCGAAGAAATCCAGAAAAAAATCAACCTGCTCAATCGCCTGTTCGTCATCGATACCCTGCCCAATCATCTGGTGAAGCGAGCGCTGCAGCTGCTGGGCGTAAAGATCAACGATTATGTGCCCGAGCCCTTCCTGCCCATCACGGCCGAACAGGAAGCCCAGGTCATCGACGTGATGAAGAAATGCGATCTGCTGTAATTCCGCCCTTCATCGAATCTCTATAAAAATTCAAGGCAAGCTGAAAATCAGCTTGCCTTTTCATCTAAAACTGTTCAATATATTTTTGAAGCTTTTCAACGAACTGGCCAACGTGATATCCATCACAGACCGCATGATGCACTTGTATAGCAAGAGGAAGCAAGCGTTTCCCTTCCCGTTCAAAGTATCTTCCCATCGTAAAAATCGGCAACAGAAAATGGCCGTCATCAAATACATTTATGTTGAACCCTGTGAATTCCAACCATGGCACCATAGAGATGTTGAAGGAATTGGCCGGTGTTCCATCTTTGGGGGCATAGCGGGTGGAGACGCTGTACTTTTCTGCATCAGTCTCGTAATTCTTCAAAAATGTATCATAATCTTCCGAGAAATAAGACCAGATTCCCGAAAAGTTCTTGTTAGCCTCATTGAACACGGTGTACATAGGATGCATATCATCGTAAATGCCAAGTCCTTCTTCGGTAAGAGAAGTCCGGAATTCCGGCATATCGTTAACCGTTTTGGTGAGCAGCCAAATCATCGCCGGATAGAGTCTGTGACCTTTAAGATGGGTAATATCAAGATTTACAACAACGGAATATGTACAAATCACTTGACTGATAAAATGTTCATAAAACTCTTTACGATCCCACTTTTCAATGTCAATCAATCTGAATGCCATAATTCTACCTCTCAACAAATTCAAGCTTACCCTTCTTTTCGCCACCATATTATCACATAACCGCCGTTTATGCAAGAAACGGCACGGCAGTTCATCCTGCCGTGCCGTTTGGATTCTATCGTTGCTTGGGCCGGAATTTTATTCCACAGGGATGTTTTCAAAGAAATCGTTCTTTTCCACATCCAGCCCCACGGTGGTATGGGCCAGGCCGAAACGATAGCAGCTATAATCGCTTTCCCGGGGTTCCACCACAAAATATTCGTATTTCCCGGTTTCCTTGTTCTTCTGGCCCTGATCATGCTGGGAGAAATGCCAGGCGTAGGCGTCCTGGGCCACTTCAAAACCGGTGCGTCCTCCCAGGTTGGCCAGCGGCTGATCCCAATCCATTTCAATCGGATTTTCCTTGTACAGATGCAGGTACAGCTTCTTCACTTCCCAGGTGCCATACGCATTGACGCTGTCGGTGTATTTTTCGGGATTGGCGGCGGTTTTCACGGCGTTGAGCATGGCGTCCGCGCATACGCGATGGGCGCCGTGGCCATATTCGCCGTTCACGTCATGGGTGACCACCACTTCGGGCTTGAACTGGCGCAGCAGGCCCACCACAAATTTATTGGTGGCGGATTTTCCCCAGGCTTCATAGCCCTTATCCAGCTTGGTGGTATATTTATCCCAGAAATCTTCGATGACGGGATAGGTTTTCACGCCGCATTCCCACAGGCCATTGAGCAATTCGCTGCGACGCTCCATCATATTACAGGTGGCATAGGCCACCACCACATCCATGCCCTTTTCCCCGGCATAATAAGGGATCGTGCCGCCGAAGAAAAGCACTTCGTCATCGGGATGGGCAGAAAGCACCAGCAGATCGGCCTTTTCAGGGGCAGGCTGCCAGAATTGCACGGTAGAGGGCAATTCGCCTTCGCCATAAATGAAAATTTCACCGATGCAAAGGGTGGTCTGCTTGGTGGTATTGGGCATCACGCGAATGGCCGTTTCCCCTTCCAGGGGGGCAAATTCATGGGCGTAAAGGCCTTCGCTCTCATACACCGTCACCCAATCGCCGCCATGCTTGGCCTCCACCTTCCAGGGCGTCACCTTATCCCCGAAGCAGACATACACGCCATACATGGGGGTATCCTTGGGCCCTTCCACAGTCACGGTGGGATTTTTCATTTTATTGCTCAGGTAAATGGTATGCCAGTCCCGGTCGCAGATACGATCCAGGGTTTTATATTTGCCGGGAGAAAGGGTAATTTTGCACTGAGCAGTCAAATCCGGCGCTTCCCCGGTTTCCTGGGCCAGGGCGGGCAGGGCCAGCAGCACCAGGCAAATCAGCGCTGCCAATAATGCAATTTTTTTCATGCTTGTTTCCTCCTGATCAGATGGCTGTATTTTCCATTCATTCAAACGAAATACCCCCATCCAATCATCCCTGATTCATCAAAAAAGCCTGCCGCACCATCAGCGGCGCGGCAGGCAGGAATGCGGGATTATTCGGCGTCAACGGGAGCTTCTTCAGCAGCCAGTTCTTCACCGGGGATTTCCATATCTTCGCCTTCCACGAAAGCTTCGTCAGCCAGGGCTTCGCGAACGCTCAGGCTGATGCGCTTGGCTTCGGGATCCACAGCCAGAACCTTAACACGCACGGGCTGGCCAACGGTCAGCACGTCTTCCACCTTGGCAACGCGGGTCAGGGCGCACTGGGAGATATGAACCAGACCATCCACGCCGGGTTCCAGTTCGATGAAAGCACCGAAGGGACGGATGCGGACGACGTTGCGTTCCAGGATCACGCCAACGGGATACTTTTCTTCGATATTGTCCCAGGGCTTGGGCTGCAGTTGCTTGTAACCCAGCTGGATGCGTTCCCGTTCCTTATCCAGGGACAGGATCTTCACTTCCACTTCCTGGTTGACAGAGAGCACTTCGCTGGGATGACCAACGCGGCTCCAGGCCAGATCGGTGATGTGGATCAGACCATCCACGCCGCCCAGATCAACGAAAGCACCGAAATCAGCAAAGCGGCGAACGATACCGGTCACCACAGCGCCTTCTTCCAGGTTTTCCCAAGCAGCAGCCTTCTTGGCAGCGGATTCTTCTTCGATGACCTGCTTGCGGCTGGCCACGATGCGCTTCTTCTGCTTGTCGACCTCGATGATCTTCAGCTTCATATCCTGACCAACGAACTGGGCGATCTTTTCCACATAGCGCTGGGCCAGCTGAGAAGCGGGCACGAAGGCGCGGACGCCGCCTTCGACGGTGGCGAGCAGGCCGCCCTTAACGGCTTCCTTACCCACGGCGTCGATGTATTCGTTGTTTTCATACTTTTCCATCAGCGCTTCCCAAGCCTTGCGGTTGACGATATTGCGCTGAGAGAGCAGGACGTTGCCTTCGCCGTCATTGACCTTGACGACCTCAACTTCGATTTCGTCGCCCATGTTGACATCCTTGTCAACCAAATCGGCGCGCTTGATGAGCCCGTCGGACTTGTAGCCGATATTTACGCAGACTTCATCATCAGTGATCTGCACCACGGTGCCAGTGACCGTCTGGCCGGTGCGGATACGAACTACCGTTTTTTCAATGTCTTCCATGGTGAGCATGTTTTCGGTAGATTCAAGCTGGGTTTCCTGGTCGATGTGTTCCATGTCGTTCATGCGTGTGACAACCTCCTTAAATGACCAATCCGGTGTGGATGCGCCGGCGGCTATTCCTATGTATTCCGTGTGGATATTTGCAAAGTGAGGCGGTATATCCGCCGCACGTTCCACCAAACAGGTGCGGGGGCAGATGGAGCGGCATAGCTCGTAGAGCTTGCGGGTATTGGCGCTGTTTTTTCCGCCTACCACCACCATGGCGTCTACCTCTTTGGCCAGGGCCTTTGCTTCGGCCTGCCGTTTCTGGGTAGCCGGGCAGATGGTGCATTCGGCTTTCAGATGCGAAATTTTTTCTTTCAGCAGCGCAATAATCTTTTCCCATTCCCCCGGGGGAAAAGTGGTTTGGGCCACGGCCAGGGCTTTTTCCATGGGCGGCAGCATTTCCACCCCGGCTTCATCCTGCACGATGAAGCATTCTCCCTTGCACCAGCCGGCAGTGCCCTGCACTTCCGGATGATCCGGCGCGCCGATCAGCACCACCGGAATCCCCTCTTCCCCGCTTTTTTGCACGATCTTATGCAAGGCGCTGACGAAGGTGCAGGTGCAATCCCGCACCAGCAGCCCTCTTTCCCGGCATTTCTCCTCAATTTCCGGGGAAACGCCATGGCTGCGCAGCAAAATCATGCCATCCGGGGCATCCTCCACTCGTGCTACGGGGTGAACCCCTTCCTTCCGCAGTGTTTCCACCGCTTCCGGATTATGGATCAATTCCCCCAGCGAGGAGCATGGAATGCCTTTTTCCCTGGCCTCCTGTGCCGCCTGAAAAGCGGTTTCCATGGCCTTTCTCACACCGGCGCAATAGCCGGCATACCGCGCAATGGCATACGGCATACACATACCACCCCGAAATACGAGCGAATAAGAAGAGTTTCGCCGCGTATCCTATTTTTCCTGCTAAAAAATAAAAAAAATTTAAAAAAATTTTTTTATCCTTTTTCCGGCATTTTTTCCAATCAAACAGGCGGAAGATTCCTCTTCCGCCCATCGCTTAAAACATCGCTTCTTCAATCAGGATGCACAGCCGATGATACAGAGGCAAATGCAATTCCTGAATTTTATAGGTTTCCTTTTCCGCCACATTCAGCAGAATATCAGCATATTCCTTCATTCTGCCGCCGCTTTCCCCGGTAAGCGCCACGGTTTTCATGCCCATGGCACGGGCCGTTTTCATGGCGCGGCAGATATTCTCCGCATTGCCGGAGGTGGAAATTCCCAGCAGCACATCGCCCTTTCGCCCATAGGCCATTACCTGCTGGGCAAATACGCTTTTGCCGTCGATATCATTGATAATGGCGCACATCAGGGCGCTGTTGGCCGTCAGATCAATAGCGGGCAGAGCCATCTGCAAATCTTTCGCCCATTCCTCCCCGATCTTCTGCTGAAAGGCTTCATCCGGCGTGCGCTTTTTCAGAAAGCCTTTGGCCAGTTCCCCACAGATATGGGCGCAGTCCGCAGCGCTGCCCCCGTTGCCGCAAAGCAGCAGTTTTCCTCCTGCCCGGAAGCAGGCAATGATTTCCTCCGCCGCCTGATTGATCTTTCCCTCCAGCGTGCTCATTGTGCATTCCTCCATCCGATAATGGCCGTGGAAATGGCCGCCAGATCGCCGATGCTGTCGCCCAGGGCGGCAGGCACCACCCTGCAGGATCCCCGGTTGATGGAAAGGGCCTCTTTTTCAATTTCCTCTTCCATTTCTTTGCGGAAATGCCTTTCGGCCCGGGCGAATACGCTGCCAATCACGATTCTTTCCGGATTGAAAAGATCAATCAGGATGGAAAGCCCCCGGCCAAGAATCCTGGCGCTGCGGCTGAATACGGAAAGGGCCTCTTCATCCCCCTGATCCGCCAGATGGGCCAATTCCTTGGCGGTCAGATCTTTGCCGATCATGATCTTTGCCAGCTGCTTCAGGCCGCCGCCGGAGCAAAAGCCTTCCATGGTGCCCTTTTTTCCATAGCCCACCGGGCCTTCGTATTCCATCCGCACATGGCCGATTTCCCCGGCCATGCCATTGGTGCCCTCGTATAGCCGGCCATCCAGAATCAGCCCGGCCCCAAAGCCGGTGCCAAAGGTGATGAAAATCATATTCCGGGTGCCTTTTCCGGCGCCGTATTCCCATTCCGCCAGGGCGCAGGCATTGGCGTCATTTTGCAGATAGGCGGGAATCCCCAATTTTTCAGTGAGCCATTTGGTCACCGGCACATCATCCCAGCCCGGCAGGTTGGGCGGGCTTAAAATCAGCCCGCGTCTGGTATCCAGCGGTCCGCCGCAGCTGACCCCTACCGCCGTGGGATGGGGGGCATTTTTCGCTCCCATTTCCAGCAGGGTTTCCAATAATTCCTGCCACCTGGGATAATCCGCCGTGGCCACCTGCTCCCGATAAAAGATTTTTCCATCCTCTCCGGCAGCGCAGATGGCGCATTTGGTGCCGCCGATATCCAGGCCCCAGAAGATTTTTTCGCTCATGAATTATACCTCCCAGTGAAATGCTTCGGGAAGCGCGGCGATTTTATCCACCCAGGCCAGCATCTGCTTTGCATCATAGCTGGGATAGCCGGAAATATAATGATTGCCGTATTCTTTCCCATCCATCTCCCAGGTGATCAGATATAGTTTCTGCCTCCCGGCCATTTCCCGGATATGGCCGATCTTCACATTTTCATTGGCCGGGGATACACATTCGCCCTGAAGCAGGATTTCCCCCGTATCCCCATCGGTGATTTTATAGGAAATCTGCTTTTCTTCCCGGCTGTCATTGCACAGGAATACTTCATGGCCCCAATTCACCAATTCATCCATCAGGATGGCGATGGGCTGCTGCACCCGCCTGATATAATAATAGGCCAGCTTTTTCGCGAAATAGTAATCCACCACGGCATCAGAAATCTGGGGCCAGCCATCCAGCATATTCCACCAGATGATACCCGTGCGCCGCCATTTCTTGATACGGGTGCGCTCAATAAAGAATTTCTTGGCTTCCGCCTGGGAAATCTGGGAAAGGCGGGCGAAGGTTTCCAAATCATCGGGTACGCAGCCAAAGAGGATATCCACCTGATCCTGCATCAGCCCGATGCGATTATAGCCCCGGCGCTTGATGCGAATGTAATCGGTATTATGGGTATCCCATACATCGCTGTTCAGCCAATTCCCCAAATCCTTTTCGGGAATATATTTTTTCAGGGATGTAACCGCAGGGCAGCCATGATAGCCGCATTCGCTGATGAAATGGGCGGTGGTATGCTTATAGAAATCATCCTTAAAATAGGCCCGCGCGCCCCAGTTATGCTGTTCCGGCACATCCAGATAATGCATATTGGCAGGGGCATAGGGGGAAGAAGGCAGATAATAGCGATAAGGATCGTGCATCCGCACCATCCTAGGCAGTACCTCCCGGCTCAGGGCATTATAGCGGTTTTCTTCCGTGGCGTAGCCTCTTCCCTGGGTGCAGGAATCCACTTCGTTATCCCCAGCCCACAAAAGAAGGGAGGGATGATTGCGCAGTTTTTTGATCACGGCCGCCGCTTCCGCCTCCAATTGCTCCACAAAATCGGGCAGCGCGGAATAGGAGGCGCAGGCCATGCCGAAATCCTGCCAGACCAGCATGCCCCTTTCATCGCAAAGATCAAAGAAAGCATGATCCTCATATACATTGCCGCCCCAGCAGCGGATGATATTGCAGCCGGCATCATTGAGCAGATCATGGGCCTGCTGCAGTCTTTCCGCATCCCGGCTGTGCAATGCATCCAGGGGCACCCAATTGCTGCCTTTGCAAAGGATGGGGCAGCCATTGCAGCTGATTTTGAATTCCCCGGCGTCGCCCTTTTCCATCACCATATCAATATCCAGATGACGCATGCCGATGCGATCCACCCGGGTATCCAGGATTTGCCCATCCTTTTCCAGGGTCAGCGTCATGGTATAGAGATTCTGTTCCCCATAGCCCTTGGGCCACCAGAGCTTTGCGCCGGGCACATCAAAGGCCACTGCCCCATAAGTAAAGCCCGGGGTATACACCTTTTCAAATTCACTGTCGCCGCATTTCCCCTTCAGGCGCAGGGTATATCCAAGCAGCATGGGATCATCCGTTTCCCAGGCATAGGTCAGATGCACCGGCACTTCGCCATTCTTTCGTACCATCCCGGTGGCATAATAGGCATCCTTGATACGGGTGGGCTTTTCTTCCTCCAGCCGCACCTCCCGCCACATCCCGGCGGATACAAAGCGGCCCATGATATCCCATCCAAAGGAGGAAGAGGGCATGCGCAGGAACATCAATTCCGTTCCCACTTCATGGGTTTCCACATAGACGGGCATATCCATTTTCCGGGCTTCATTAATGGCGGAGCGAATCCGCACGGTAAGATGATTGGTTTTTCCATAATGCAGAAAATCCGTCACATCAAAGGCATGGGCGATCATGGCATTTCTGCTTTCCCCCACCCATTCATCATTGACGAAAATTTCCGCAAAGCAATTCAGCCCTTCAAAAACCAGCTTCCACCGGGAATCGCCCTTTTCCTTGGGCGCATCAAAATCCCGTTCAAATTGCCAGCGATAGAATTCGTATTTCCGGAAATCATAAATATTTTCGCCATAGAAAGGCTCCCCTTCCTTGCCGGCGCGATACAGATCCAATTCCACATTGCCGGGCACCCGGGCAGGGATCATTTCCCCATTTTCCCGTAAATAGTCAAGGGAATCCTGCATTTTCTTATCTTCCAGGGCATAGTAAAGCTGCCATTCGCCATTTAAGGAAAGCCGCAGTTCATTCATGGATATCACTCCTTTAGCTCATTCCGGCAAGAGGAGAAAACAAGGCGCGCCGATCAGCGCTTTCAAAGATCCAGTTCCTCATAGATCAGGTTACGAATGGTAGGATGAATTTCATCGTAGGCGTAACCGCAGCCCCGCACATGCTGGGCATAGAAGGCGGAAAGATGATGGAAGGGATCAATCATCACCCAGGCGCCCGCCGCACCATCCCAGCCAAATTCACCCACGGGGCCTCTGCCGCCCAATTGGGGATCGACCCTGGTGCGCACGCCCAGCGCATAGGAGTAGCCCCGGCGGCGCCAGGTATCATAGGTTTTCCGGGAATCAGGCGAAAGCTGATTGGCGCTCCAGAGTTGAATGGTCTGCAAAGAAAGAATCTGCTTGCCCGTCCAGCCCGTGCCTTCGCAGGCAATGGCGTCGGCAAAAAGGGCATAATCGCGCACATCGCAAATCAATCCCGCACCGCCGCTTTCGTGGTTTTCGGAAAGCCGATAGGGCAGCGCATCCCGGGCAATGGGATTGGAAATGCGCTTTTCCCCGTCATACATGTATTGATCGCACAGGCGGGAAAGATTATCCTCATTAAACCGGAAGGAGGCCGTGGCGAATTCCAGGGGACCCCAGATATTTTCCTGCAGATATTCCGAAAATTTCTTTCCGGATACCACTTCCACCACCGCCGCCAATACATCATGGCACAGGCTGTAAAGGAAATTTTCGCCCGGTTCAAAATGCAGGGGCTTTTTCGCAATGGCCTCCACAATCTGCCGCGTGGTGGCCTGTCCCCCGGTTTCCGCAATCAGCTTTTTGATGGCGGGCGCCTTCAAATCATAATCCAGGCCGCCCTGCATGCTCATCAGATGGCGAATGGTCAATACCTTTTTCGCGGGACGCAGGCCCTTTTCATCCTCCACCATCAAATGGGCATATTCCGGCAGATAATCGGAAACCGGATCATCCAGGGAAATCAGGCCCCTTTCCACCAGCTGCATCACGGCGCAGGTGGTAAATACCTTGGTGCAGGAATACAGGCAATAGGTTTCATTGCCCTGCATGGGCTTTTTCCCTTCAGCATCGCTGTAGCCCGCCATATGCCGGTAAAGCATTTCGTGATCCCGATAAATCACCAGATCGCAGCCGGGAATTCCCTCCCCGCGCAAAGAATCCAGATAAGCGGTCAGTTTTTCAAATTTCATATATATCCCCCCAGCTTTGGTAGCTTTTTGTTTTATTATACGCTTTTCATCCGTGATCCGTCAATCATCGCGCATTTATCTTTTTTCCGGCCTCAGGGCACAATGGCCACCTTGATCACCCCATCCTTCCTCCCTTCAAACAGGGCATAGGCCGCATCAATATCTTTAAGATGATAGGTATGGGTGATCAGCGGAGTGGTATCAATCTTTCCTTCCGCAATCAATTGCAAAATCTCATCGCAGTCGCAGCCATCCACGCCGCCGGTTTTGAAAATCAGATTCTTGCCATACATCCGGGGCAGCGGCAGTATCTGCTCTTCTTCATAAAGGGCCACCACCGTCACAATGGCATTGGGACGGGCGCATTGCCAGGCCAGCTGGAAGGTATCTTTCCCTCCGGCCACCTCCAATACCACATCCGCCCCGCCATGATCGCTGTTTTCCATCACGAATGCTTCCGCATCCTCCGGGGTGCAAAGCAGCACCTGGGGATAATGCTTTTGCACAAATGCACGGCGCAGGGGATCGGATTCGCAGATGATGATTTTCTTTGGCTGATGAAGCATCACGCACAGCAGCGTGCACAGGCCGGTGGGGCCTGCGCCGATGATCAGCACGGTATCATCCATGGTAATTTCCGAAATCCGGGCCGCCCAAAAGCCGGTAGCCAATACATCCCCCGTCAGCAGCGCCTGCACATCCGATACATTTTCCGGAATTTTATTCAGCCCCTGATTGGCCAGCGGCACCCGGACATATTCCGCCTGGCCCCCGTCAATACGGCAGCCCAGGGCCCAGCCGCCATGAGGGCTCTGGCAATTATTCACAAAGCCTTTCCTGCAGAAAAAACATTCCCCGCAGTAGGTTTCCACGTTAACGGTTACCCGGTCGCCGGGGCGCACGGCGGTCACCGCTTCCCCGATTTCCTCCACCACGCCCACCATTTCATGCCCCACCGTAATGCCGGGCACCGCCCTGGGCACGGCCCCATGCTTGATATGCAGATCGCTGGAGCAAATGCTGCCCATCGTCACTTTTACAATCGCATCCTGGGGATGCAAAAGCCGGGGCTTTTCCTTTTCCAGCAGCGCAAATTTTCCCTTTTCCACATAAGTATAGGCCAGCATCAAGCATCTCTCCTTTATTCCTGATAAAGCAAATTTCCGGGCAGATTTTGCGCTTCCTGCAAAAGATAATCCCGGAATAAAATCACTGCCGGGGATAAATACCGCGGATCATCCATTTCAATCGCCGGGCATTCATCCGCGCCTTCAAAAGAAAGAAAATATTTCTCCGCTACAATAATATACCATAAAAAAAGCCCTGTGTCCTTAAAACACAGGGCTTTTTCAATTGCTTTTTACAGCACCAGGGAAGGCGCGGTGTAAACCCGGGCGGCCATTTCGTTATCCAGCATATACAGGCTTCTGGGATCATTGCCGTAAAGCTCGTATTTCTTCACCAGGCTGTCGGCATTATTTTCTTCTTCGCCCTGTTCCTTTACGAACCAATCCAGGAACTGCATGGTGCGGAAATCCTTGACGGCATAGGCCGCTTCATAGATGGCATGGATCAGGCTGGTCACATAGCGCTCATGATTGAGGCCGGCCTCCAGCACCGCCTGATTATCGCTCAATTCCACGCCGGGCTTTTCGATGGCTTCCAGGGTCGCCCGTTCGCCGTTATTCTGCAGATACTGCATAAACAGCATGGCGTGATCCCTTTCTTCCTGGGCCTGGATTTTATACCAGTTGCCAAAGCCGTTGAGTTCTTTGTCATAATAGTAATTGGAAAAATCCAGATACAGATAGGCAGAATAGAATTCCTTATTCACTTGCTGATTGAGCAGTTCCACAACTTTTTTATCCAACATGGTTGTTTCCTCCCTTTTCTTTCTGATCATCCTTGCATTATGATTATATCCTGGAAATTTCGTTTTGAATCAATATCCAACAAATTTTTTACCTGTATTCCCGCATTCTTTCAAGCATTTCCCGAAGCGTTTCCTTTTCCTGTTCCGTCCATGCCGCCAGCAGCTTTTCTTCCGTGGTTTCCCCTTTTTTCAGTGCCTTTTTCCAATTCCGGCTTACCAGAAAAAGCAGCCAGGCCAGATCGCCCTTTTCCGTATAGGCCTCCCATTTATAGGATGGGGCTTTCTCTCTTTTTTTCTGCAGCTTTTCTGCATAGCTTCTTCCATATTTGCAGTGGGGATGATTCAAATCGCAATGCCGGCCGCAGCCCGGGCAGATATTTTCCTTCTTCATGCTGTGCCTCCTGGTTTGATGGACAGCGGAATATTTTTCCGCCGCTCTGATTAATTCTTACCCACTTGCAAGCATTTGAAGCATCCGTTTTTTTCTTTTTTCTGCTGTTCAGAAGCAGCCCGGAAAGAATTGTCCCGTTTCTTTTGGGTGAAAATGGGTATATAATATACGAAAGATGATTTTTCCCGGCTGGATCAGCCGCCGAACAGGAAAGGGGTAAGGCTCATGGCAGCGATGAACATCAATGAAGCGCAGCTTCATGACTTGATTAAAAGCAATAAAACAATTCTGGTGGATTTCTGGGCCCCCTGGTGCGGCGATTGCCGCCGGATTGCCGGCGCCTATGACCAGATCGCCGATGAATATGCGGATCAAATGACCGTGGTCAAAATCAACGTGGATGAAATCGAGGGCATCCGGGAACGGGAAGAAATCCGGCGCATTCCCACCCTCCGTCTTTATCAGAATGGAAAGGCCCTGGGCCAGATCGTGGAGCCCCCGGCCAAAGCGGATATCGACGCTTTTCTCTCCGGTGTTCTGCCGGAAAAAAAGCAAAATGCAGATGATCAGCTTTACGATATGATCATTATCGGCGGCGGCCCCGGAGGCTATACCGCAGCCCTGTATGCTGCCCGGGCCGGGCTGAATTCCCTGGTGCTGGAGCGGCTTTCCGCCGGCGGCCAGATGGCCCTGACCCATCAGATTGATAATTATCCCGGTTTTGCCGAGGGAATCGGCGGATTTGAACTGGCGCAGCAGATGCAACAGCAGGCCGAGCGATTTGGCGCAAAAACGAAAAACGCCAATGTGACCCGCCTGGATTTGCGCGCCAATCCCAAAATCATCGAAACCAGCGAGGGCATTTTCCATGCCCGGACGGTGGTTCTGGCCACCGGCGCCAATCCCCGGGAATTGGGCCTGCCCCAGGAAAAGGAATTGCTGGGAAGGGGCGTGGCTTATTGCGCCGCTTGCGACGGCATGTTCTACAAAGGCAAAACGGTGGCCGTGATCGGCGGCGGCAATTCCGCCGCGGCGGACGCCCTGCTGCTGAGCCGGATCGCGGAAAAGGTCATCCTCATCCATCGCCGGGATACCCTCCGGGCCACGAAAATTTATCATGATCCCCTGCTGCAGGCAAAAAATGTGGAATTTCGCTGGAACAGCGTGGTGACGGAATTGCTGCATGATGATATGGTCACCGGCCTGCGCATCAAAAATGTGCAAACCGGCGAAGAAGCGGAAATCCCCTGCCAGGGCGTATTTGTCAGCATCGGCCGGAAGCCCGCAACGGAGCTGGCCGAAAATCAGCTGGAAATGGAAAACGGCTATATCGTGGCCGGAGAAACCACAGAAACCAGCCTTCCCGGCGTATATGCCGTGGGCGATGTGCGCACCAAATTGCTGCGCCAGGTGGTTACCGCGGTGGCCGATGGCGCCATGGCCGTGCATATGGCAGAGGAATACCTGGCCAGCCATTGATAACGATTATTTGTCAACACAAAAATGCCGCAGATTAGCATCGTCTTGCCGGCAGCAATCTACTCAAACCACTCAGGAAAATCTCGCGTGATTTGATAGGTATATGGAAAAACGATCGCTTTACGCTTTAATGCTGCGCAAAAAATTTCGCCGGTTCCTGCATGGGAAAGGTCTGAATTTGAGAATACCATGCACAATATGCCTAATACACTACGGGGAAATGCAACAACGCCATCTCGGGAAATCGTACATGTTTTGAAAATCATCCATACCCGTTCAATTGCTTTGTCAGTGACCCGAAGCGAAACAATTCCACAGAAATACTTCAGCGGGGAGAAAACAATCACAGGCAGAAAGCATGCACATAGCGTGAAGTACAGCCTTGCAGACCACTGAAACCACTCTTCAAAGTATAACGAGAGAGTGCCTATGGCCCCTATTGCAAGTAATACCCAATAAATGCTTCGCATATTCTTCCGATATTCTTTCATAGGATCATCCTCATATTCATTCCAATATTTTATTGATGAACTTCTTTGTTTCCTGCCGGATTCATATCAATCCCAGAAACCCGCAAACCGAGGAAAACAAACTTAAGACACTTAGAACAAGCAAAACGCCGGAATAGAATGAATATAATCGGTGCTTAATGCTCCATGGTACATCCGTTTGGATGCTATAAAGAGTCGCTTTGCGTAAGATGAAAAAGTAGGCAGAAGCAACAGCTGCCAATAGTGGCGCATACAGATATTGATACACCTGCTTGCCAAACAATTCGTGAATCAACGCATAAACAACACAAATAATCGGTGTTCCACCCAAAAAGAAAATAAGACGTACTGTAATCGTCGGATATCTATCATAGAATTCACGAATCCTGCGCATGAAAAATTTCCTCCCGGCCATATAAAGCAGGCATGTATCGATACCATATTCGATCTTTTTCAGATATTTTCCTTCCCAACACAAAAAATGCCGCAGATAAAGCATCTGCGGCATTTTGGCGCGCCCGCCGCGATTCGAACGCGGGGCCTTTCGCTTAGGAGCACAAAAAATCGTCTGATCCATGCTGTATTGCGATGCTATGCCGCGTTCTTGAAACCCTTGAAATACAAGGCTTGCACAAGCTCAGCGACACGATCTGCATTGAGAATGGATACTCCATTGTTACAGATCCGAAGTGTCATGGACAAGCCTACAATAAGTGGCTCGGAGATCGTGCTAAGCTGCCGCAACGTGAGACAATCCGTATCCTGATTGACGATGCCCTCGCACAAAAGCCAGGCGACCTCGATGCATTGTTGGCATTACTCAAAGCGGCTGGTTGTGAGATCAAACGCGGCAAACAGATCAGTATATGCGGTCCGGGACAGACACGTTTCAAGCGGTTGGACACCCTGGGGGAAGCCTACGATCTGCCAGCGTTGACAGCGATCCTTGCTGGAGAAAGGTCGCATCAGCCCAGGAAGCAAACACGCACAGCTGCTGTACAGACGCCGAAAGTCAATCTGCTCGTTGACATTCAGGCACAGCTTCGTGCCGGTAAAGGCCCTGGATATGAACGATGGGCAAAGCGGTTCAACATCAAGCAGATGGCACAGACGCTGAATTATCTGACGGAAAATGGGCTGCTCGACTACCATGATCTGAAGAAAAAAGCGCAGCAGGCAGAAGCGCGTTGCAATGCGTTAGCGTCGGCTGTAAAGGCCACAGAAGCCAAACTTGCCGAGAATGCCGTATTGCAAACCCATATCCTCAACTACATCAAAACCCGTGAGGTATATGCGGCATACCGGCAATCTGGTTACTCCAAGAAGTTCCTTGCTGAGCATGAGGGCGAGATCGCTCTACACAAGGCTGCAAAGAAAGCCTTTGATGAGCTGGGACTGAAGAAGCTGCCCACGATCAAAACCTTGCGGACTGAGTATGCTGCGCTCCTTACTGAAAAGAAGCAGACCTATGCTGAATATCGTCAGGCACGGGATGAAATGCGGCAGCTGCTGAAGGCTAAAGCTAATGTGGAATTGCTGCTGGGGATTGATGACAAGCCCATGGAGCATGAAAAGCATGGCGATAGAGAACAGCGCTAAACCTCGTTTTGCATGCTATCATCCATAACAAAAGCTGGACAGCATTCCGCTGCCCAGCTTTGTTTATTCGATCAAAAACAGGTCATCAACCGTGAGGAGTTTTACGCCGTCCACAGCAGCCTGCTGCTGAACATCCTTCGTATATCCACTCTTGACGAACAGGTAATAATGCGGCTCCTTGACTTGCGTGAAGATCGCACAGGCATCCATAAAGTCCCTGTACTCCTGCATATCAAACAGTTCATTGCGGAACTTACACTCGCAGAAGATCGCCCGGTTGCCGGTGCGGTCAAGCGCCAGAATATCAATATCATCCTGCCTGCGTTTGGCGGGATTGTTGCCCCACCACTTGCCCATTTTGAAGGGGACAAAGGGCAGCTTTCTTGCTTTGGCCATGCGAACCATATACTGCTGACACACCTGCTCAAACACAGCGCCCATCAGATTGGACAAGTCAGCTGTGATCTCCTGGGACGCTTCCTCCTCGCCAAGCAGCTCATAATAGCTGCGGTTTGCAAAGATATAGCGATACCAGAAGGTGTAGAAGTTGTCCGTGATCTGGTAAATGGTGCGCTTCGTGGACTCGTCTTCTCCGCACGGCGTGATCTTGTCCAGATGACGAATCTCCTTCAGTGTACTGATATAACGGGAGCATTTGCCGCTATCCTCTTTAATCTTCTGGGCAATGTCGTTCATACGGCTTGCACCGCCAGCAACCGCCTCAAAGATGCTGTTGTAGACAGCAGGCTCGCGCAGTTCCATCTTCAGCAGAAGCTGCGGCTCATCCTTCAGGAAGGAACCGGTGCGAAGGATTTCCTGCTGAATATTCTCGGCAATGGTCAGCTGATCGCTGAACCGCTGGAGATAGCAAGGGAGGCCACCCAGAATACCATAAGCAAGCAGCTGATCAATATGATTATAATCAGGATAGAATGCAGCGCTGTCCAGATAGTCAAAAGGCTCGACTTCCATCTGCGTAGTTGATCTGCCATACAGCGGACTCTTGTAACCCATGACCTCATTGACCATGAACCTGACGCTGGAACCACACAGGATCAGGAAGATCTTTTTCTTAGACCATTGGTGATCGATGATGTGCTGCAGGATGCTCTTTACCGTAGGATTCTCCTGTGCAATAAAGGGGAACTCGTCAATGATCAAGGTGATCTTTTCGTCGCCGGAATGATCACCGACGTATTGGAAAGCAGCCTCCCAATCCCGGAAAGCACCGAAATCATCACCCGTGAGAGCTGTCTGAACGGCACGGGAAAAGTCCGCCAGGTTCAGTGAATCATTCTTCTCTTGCGCTGAAAAGAAGATGGTCTTATGGGTCCCCGCATACTCCCGGAGAAGTGAAGTTTTGCCCACACGCCTGCGGCCATACATCACAAGAAACTCAAAGCCATCGGAGCAGTACAGTTCCTCCAGACGCTTTAGCTCAGTATGACGTCCGATAAACACGCCATCGCCTCCACAACTAATTCAAGATTATTATAATCGTGATTTAGTTTATTACCAACGTGTTTTCTTTATTCATTTTTCTGATTATAGCGCCGTAAGGTGCGTAGCCGTATGATCATATCATGCGTTCTAGGGGGATTGGGGGTAACTCCACCAACAAGCGTTTGTTGCTTATGGATAGCCATAAGCATCGCTTGCCAGTTTTGTTTATCATCCAACAACGATGTTTCTAACCTCAACACTTTCTTCAGTATCGAGTACCAGCCAGCTGCTCTCATATGGGAACAATTGGTGTTTTCCCGTGTTAGCACGGAGACAAAGGTCAATCGTATTCTCCTCGCAGTCGTAAAGATAGGCTTCCCAAATAGCTGTGGAAACCACATCGCTTTCCTGCACAACCTGACCTTTATCATACCTGCTGAAAGATCCGCGCTCCACTGTACCAAAGACGACCATCTTGTTTTTCATTTGAAGCGGCATCCTGTGCAAGTTGTTTGTGTTGAACAGATTCCAGGGGGCTTGCTGAAGCGCATCTTCTTCCATCCAATCATGCCTGGTGGCAAAAAGCCACTCCATCTAATCCATGCACCTTTTACACAAGATCCTATCGGCATGCTTGCCGGCGTTGATACTCCAGAATCCGGTTCGAAAGAATTCCAGTTTCTTCCCGCACAGGCTGCAGCAGGAACCCAGCGGCACATAGAGGCTGTCGGTAGCCCGTTCAACGAACTATCAGAATTTATATGACATGATGTTTCTCTATCAAAAAAAGAGCTGAGACCCGCTGTCCCAGCTCATGTTTTATTGGTGCTTGTAATCCCCGATCACCAGTCCGCTTTCCCGTGCACGGACAGCAAGTTCGGTGCGGTTGGCAAATTGTGTCTTTTCCCTAATACGCTGGATGTGCTGCTTCACCCGGGTGACGGACAGGCACAGCGTTTCTGCGATGGCGGCGTCCGTCTTGCCGCTAACCAGTTCACGGAGGACCTCAAGTTCACGTTCAGTGAACTCATCGCTCAGTGCTGCACCAATACGAGTGATGGGCGCAGAGTCGGGGTAGATGGATTCGCCCGCCATGGTGCGATCCATCACCTTCAGCAGGGCGTCAGCGGTGGGCTCCTTATACCAGAAGCTCTCCACGCCGATCTTGCGGGCATGGGCAATGTAGCTGTATTCCGGCTGGCTGGTGATGATGATGATCTTGATCTGCGGATATAGCTTCTTCAGCTTTTCTGCCGCCTCGATGCCATTGGCGTCCATGGCGGTACACACGTCCATCAGGATCAGATCCACCTGGTTGGTCATGCAGTATAGCTCCGCCATGGCAGCGCTGTCCAGAGAGGGAACCAGATGATATTGGTCGCTGGTAGCAACGAAGATCTCCAGCAGCTTTCTTGCCATGGGATCGTCTTCTACGATCAATACGTTATACATCCATCGTCACCCCTTTCTCAAAGATGATGGTCAGCATGAAGCGCGGTTCGGTGTCGATTTGCATCCGTCCGCCTGCGGCCTCGATCTTCCTGCGGGCGGTACTCAGGCCACCGCCCTCCGTGACAGGTGCGGACGGGTCAGCGCCGTCGTTGGTATAGCGGATGATATGCGCCGTTGCGGTTTCCTCCACATCGATCCACAGCTGCTTTGCGCCTGCATGGCGGACGGCATTGGTCAGCGTTTCCGCGCCGATGGCGGCAATGAGCTTGCGCTGCTGTGCGTTTTCCGGCAGCTGTCCGTTCACATGCACCTGCATGCCGATGGCCTTGGCGGCGTTCCGCAGGCTGGCCAGGGAATCGGTTTCCTGCTGTGGTTCTGCTTCCAGCCGCAGCACGTCGATGTTGCGCTGCCAGATGTCGATGATCTTCTTCGCGTCGCCGGATTCATA
>SVHD01000006.1 GCA_015056015.1 Clostridiales bacterium | reverse complement strand
CTCTTCCATGGCGACCCCTTCCACCTCCGATGCCGTACGGGTATGGATATCCTGTCCCTTCCGGAAAGCATCCACCATGGCCGGATCCCCGGAAAAATGGGCCAGCACCCTCAGTTCGATCTGGCTGTAATCGGCATCAATCAGCGTGCAATCCGGGGCCACGATAAATGCCTTGCGGATTTCCCTGCCCATTTCAGTGCGCACGGGAATATTTTGCAGATTGGGCTCGCTGGAGGAAATTCGCCCGGTGGCGGTGCCGGTCTGATCAAAATAGGTATGCACCCGACCGGAAGCATCCATCTTTCGGAGCAGGGCGTCAATATAAGTGGAATTGAGCTTCACCACCTGCCGGTATTGCAGAATAGGCGCAATGCAGGGATGCAGATCCTTAATATTTTCCAGGGTATCCGCATCGGTGGAATATCCCCTGGTGGTCTTTTTCCCGGCGGGGAGCCCCAGGGTTTCGAATAAAATCTTGCCCAGCTGCTGGGGGCTGTTGAGATTAAAGCCCCGCACCCCCGAAAGGGTATAGACCTGCTCTTTCAGTTCCTCCGCCTCTCTGGTAAATTGCGCGCCCAATTGGGAAAGCACATTCCCATCCACCTGGAAGCCCGCCATTTCCATATCAAAGAGGGTATAGAGCAGCGGCATTTCCACATCTTCCATGAGGGAAAGCATATTTTCCTCAGTCAGCTGCTTTTTTTGTTTTTTCGCCAGCTGCAAAATACCCGCGGCGTCCTCCCGGGCAAACTGATTCAGCGCATAGGATTTCTCCTGAGGATTATGCAGATAGGCCCCAAGCATCGTATCCCAGGCAAATTCAGGCAGGGGCAGCTTCAGATCGGATAAAAGATGCAGCAGGTTTTTCCCGTCATGCACATATAATTTCCGGGAAAGGATGGGAATCAGCGCCTGCCAGGCCTCTTCCGGCAGCAAACCGGCAGAAAGCATATCCTGCTGCAATTCCACCTTCGCGCATTTTCCGGGCACAGAAAGGGTCATCTGCAGGGGCGTTACATGCAGCGCAGTGGGCATATTTTCCGTTTCCCGGATAAACGCCTCAATATCCCCCTGAGAGGAAAGCAGCATTTCCGCAATTTCTTCGGTTTCCTCTTCCTCCGCAGGGGCATTTTCATTTTCCATGCCCATTTTTTCCATGCGGCCCGCAATGCCGTTGAGCTGATATTTCTTGAGGATTGCAAGGCCATCCCCCATATGGGAAATTTCCCAGCCATCCAATTCAAAGGGAATGGGCGCGGTGGGCCGGATGGTAGCCAGATCCTTGGAAAAAACGGCCAATTCCTTGTTATCCCGGATCTTTTCCCCCAGCTTGCCCTTCACATTCCCGGCATTTTCCAGGGTATTTTCCAAAGTTCCGTATTCATTCAATAATTTCAGCGCGGTCTTTTCGCCAACGCCCGGGATGCCGGGAATATTATCGCTGCTATCCCCCATCAGGCCCTTGAGATCGGTGATTTGTTCCGGGGTGACGCCGAAAAATTCCTTCACGCCGGCAGAATCAAAGAGGGTGCTTTCCGAAATGCCCTTGCGGGTAAAGAACACCTTCGTGCCATCGCCAATCAATTGCAGGGCGTCCCGATCCCCGGTGAGCAGCACGCAATCCAGCCCGTTTTCCCGGCATTTTTTTGAAAGGGTGCCCAGAATATCATCCGCTTCATAGCCCTCCACGGATAATACGCCCAGCTTCATGGCGGATAAAATTTCCTTCACAATGCCAAATTGCGGGCGCAATTCCTCCGGCGTGGCCCGACGACCCGCCTTGTATTCCGCATAGGCGGTATGGCGGAAGGTGGGGGCGTGGGTATCAAAAGCCACGGCAATATAGCGGGGGGATAATTCCTGCACCGCTTTTAAAAGCATGGATAAAAAGCCATGCACAGCATTGGTATAAATTCCGTTGGCGTCCATCAGCGGCAGAGCATGGAAGGCCCGGTGCATCAGGCTGTTTCCGTCAACTGCCAGCAAAGTATCCCGCATGAAATCACCTCCCTGCCAGTATACCACATCTGCCCCGAAATTCAAACAGGGCAAGGGGCCGCAGAAAAAAATTTGCAATTTGCTTTTCCAAATTCCCGTTTTTCATCTTGTGCAAACCCAGGAAAATAGTATAATGAAAGAAAGAAATTTTGGAAGGAGAGGAAAGGCATGACGGCAGAAGCCATTCTGATGGCCCTTGCGTGCATTCGCGCGCCCCAGCCCCAGGATGAATATGATCTGCACGGCCTGGTGGCAGAGGCCCTCCAGCAGGCAGAAATTCCTTTCCTCCATGAGGCCCCCCTGGCTCCCCGCTGCCGCATTGATTTTCTTTGCGATACCGTAGGTATTGAAATCAAGCGGGGCCGGGGCGAAAAAAAGGCGCTGGAAAAGCAATTGCGCCGCTATGGGGAAAGCGGAAAAATCACCGCGCTGATTCTGATTTCTGAAAAAATCGCCGATGTGCCCGCCTTTGTCGCCGGCATTCCGGTGTATTCCGTCTGCCTGCAGAAATTATGGGGCGTGGCGGCGGCAGGCATGGGGGAAAGCAAAATCGATACGCTTGAAAAAGAAAGCATCCCTGCGCCTGGCCCCATGCCGGATGAGCCCCAGCCTGCGCCGGCGGAAGCATTCGATTTTCCTGTTCCCACATATTCTTCCGCCACGCCTGCACTGGAGGATCGCATTTTGCAATCCATTGCAGAAGAGGATCTGCCGCCCTTTTTAAAAACGCCGCCTGCTTCCTCCATGACCTACGGCACCCTTTCCTATAACGCCCGGCGGAAATGCTGGGTGATCAAAGGGGATCCCGGGGTAACGGAGCTGGCCAAGCGCCTTTTCCCCGGCAGCGATTCCAAGCGGGGGGAAGCACGCTTTACCGCCCATCGGCGGATCGTTGGGGATATGAACTGGCTGATGCTGCGCTATCCCCTTGCCATTGCCCCCCGGGATCAGGCCCGCTGGGAAAAGGCCATTTCCGACGCCAGGGAATATTACCGGAATCGCCAGGCCGCCCAGATCGCCGTCCCCGCGCCCCAGCCCTCCCCCGCCTGCTTTGACGGGGAATTGCGCCCCTTCCAGCAATCGGGGCTTGCCTGGCTGATGCTGACCCCCCGGGCACTGCTGGCCGATGAAATGGGCCTTGGCAAAACGGTACAGGCCCTGGCCTGCGCCGCCCAGGAAGGAATTTTTCCCTTGCTGATCGTGCCGCCCGCCCATCTCACCCGCAATTGGTACGCCGAAACCATGCGCTTTTTGCGCATCAACGGAAAAGCGCCCCGGGTGCATATCGTCAAGGGGCTTACCCCCTATCCATTGCCCGAGGCGGACGTATATATTCTTCATTATCTGTTGCTTCGCGGTTGGAAGCAGCAATTGCCGAAAATGAATTTCCATACCGTGATTTTCGATGAGGTGCAGGAATTGCGCCGCACCGGCACGGAAAAATACAGCGCCGCCAGCCTGCTTTCCGAATCCTGTGAGCGGGTGATCGGCCTTTCCGGCACGCCCATTTACAATTACGGCGGGGAAATATGGAATGTGGTCAATATTCTGGATTATCATTTCCTGGGGGATTGGGAAACCTTTTCCCGGGAATGGTGCGCCGGATATGGCAACCGCATCGTATTAAAGCCCGAATTATTGGGGGATTATCTGCGCAGGGAAGGGCTGATGCTGCGCCGCACCAAGCAGGAAGTATTGCCGGAGCTGCCCGAAAAGCGCCGATTGGTTCAGGAAATTGACGCCGATGACGCCATTTATCAGAAGCTGATGTGCCCCACCTGGGAAAAGATTTATCGCTGGCAGAAGGATCATTCCCTTACCCCTTCCCAGCGTGCCCTTCTGGAGGATCAGATTTCCCAGGAGGAACGCCAGGCCACCGGCCTTGCCAAGGCCCAGTATGTATGCCAGTTTGTGCGGGCGCTGCTCAATGCCGGAGAAAAGGTATTGCTCTTTGCCCATCATCATGCGGTGATGGATTTTTATCAAAAAGAACTCAAGCAGGAAAAGCCCGTTTTCATCACCGGCCGGGAAAGCGCAGCCAAGAAAGAGGATGCCGTGGATCGCTTCATGGCGGGCAAAACCGATCTTTGCTGCATTTCCCTCAGGGCAGCCAGCGGGCTGAATCTGCAACGGGCCACCTGCGTGGTCTTTGGCGAACTGGATTGGAGCCCCGCCGTTCATTCCCAGGCGGAGGATCGCGCCCATCGCATGGGCCAAAGGGATTCCCTGCTGTGCTATTATCTGGTGTCTCCCCGGGGCAGCGATCAGGAAATGCAAAGCGCCCTGGGTCTTAAGGTCAGCCAATTCCTTTTGCTCATGGGCGACGCCCCCCAAAGCGAATCCCAATCCCAGGCCGGGGCCAATTTCGCCCGCCAGCATGTGGAAAACCTGGTGCAGCGGATGGATTCATGATTCATCCTGACGGATGCTGTTTACAAAATCCAATAAAAAAACGCCGGTTGCATTTCCGGCGTTTTTCTGTTTGATCTGCTTATTTGGTATTTCCGCCCAGCGCATCCGTATTCATATTGGGGGAATGACGGCGCTGCATATCAGGGAAGCGGTGTTCCAGGGCTGCCATGGCAATTTCCACATCTTCATGCACTTCCCGCACCGTATGGGCGCCCACGGTGACCATATCCTGGGGCCGCAGGGTGGCATAGGAGAAGGTGATGCCCACATAGGGGGTGCAGCGGCCGGCCGCCATGGATTTGATGCTCATCACCGGCTTTTTCGCATTTTCAATGATCCGGCGAACACCCTCCACCTCTACCTGCATTAAAAACCCCATGCAATTATAAATCTGAATATAGGTTTGCACATCATATTCCGG
Source organism: Clostridiales bacterium (assembly GCA_015056015.1). Taxonomy (GTDB): domain Bacteria; phylum Bacillota; class Clostridia; order Christensenellales; family Aristaeellaceae; genus RUG563. The sequence continues at coordinate 82,615 of SVHD01000006.1, read as the reverse complement.
ATGCAAATCGGAATACACGATCAATTCCGGCATATGGGCGGAAAGACCGGGCACCATGCCATTCTCCCGGATCATTTTGGTATAATCAGGCAGCCGATCCATGGTTTTATTCAATTTGCTGACCAATTGCTCCGCGCTGGAATGATGAATCAGGCAAAAATCCGCGCCGTTTTCCCGTACGGCTTCGATTTTTCTTTTGCAATAATCCCGCGCTTCCTCTGTGTCCTTTACATCCAATACCGGCGTATCAATCAAGGTCACCTTGCGTCCCATTTTCTGCTCCGCCATATGGATACCATCCATAATCACCTGCTTGGGCTTGCAATCCATTTCGATAAAGCAAGCCATCATGGCGTCGATTCCGTATTCCAGGTAAGCCGATATCACATCGCACACAGCTTCCTTCGTTGAAAACCGTTCCTTGATCATGGCGTCCGCCGCGGCACTGCGATGGCTGAACCCCGTCATCCAATTGCTGCCAATCAGCATCCGGGGCAGGGAAATATTCTCCACCATGGTTCTGGGAAATTCCTTCATGCCTGCTTCCTCCTGTTTATCCTTTTTTGTTGATTGTATCATAGCAAAAAAATGCCTCTCATTCCTTCATTATGCCGACATATTTCTTGACAAAACCGACATTTCATACGATAATCTTCATAATAACAGAAGGGAGAAAATTTCATGCAGGTAAAGGGCACGCGGCTTTCCCCCGTTCTTTCCTCCTGCCGGATGCACAGCCATCCCTGCTGGGAGCTAATTCTGAATATCAGCGGTTATGGCATAGAAACCATCAGCGGCAAAGAAACGCCGTTTTTTCCTTCCTCCATTACGCTTTGTCCACCGGATACGCCTCATGGCAAGCGCTGTGATGCATCGCACCGGGAATGGATGGATATCAGCCTGCAATTCCAGGATGATTCCGGACGGTTTCAGCCCCAGCGGCTGCATTTTCAGGATGATCCCGGCCATAGCGTGGAAACGCTGCTGCGGCTGCTGCAGGGCATATATTATAATCCTTCCCCTCATTCCCGTCAGGCTGCCTGCGCCATGGCTGAGGCCATCTGCCAGTTGATTCTGAGCTGGGACGAAAAAAATCAGTCAGACAAAATTACCCAGCAAATAAAAAATGATATTTTCCTTCACTTCTCCGATCCGGATTTTTCCGTCATGGAAGCCATGCAGCGGATGAATTACTGCCCCGATCATATCCGCCGGGTATTCCGCCAGGATACCGGCATCACCCCCACTGCCTATCTGACAAAAATCCGGCTTGATCATGCCCGGGAATTGCTGCTGCGCCCGGTTTCCCCCGCTTATTCCATCCGGGAGATTGCCCAGCGCTGCGGCTTTGACGACCCCGATTATTTCTGCCGCCTCTTTCACAAAGAAACCGGCTGTTCACCCCGGGATTACCGAAAAGGCCAGGAAGAATAATTTGCGAGAGGGCCTTTCTTTTGAAAAAGAAAGGCCCTCTCGCGCTCTCCCAAAGAAAACTGGCTCTGGAATTTTCTATACTTTTTCTCATCTGCGCATTTCCCAGTGTTTATGCAAATAATAAATATAACAAGCACTGGTATTTAGCCGATCGAGGAAAGAAATGAAATATGCAAGGCGGCTTTCTTGGGGAGGGCGCGGGAGGGGTATTCTTTGGCCTGCAAAGAATACCCCTCCCGCATATATCTTTTATCCGTTTTTCTTACTCCATCAGTTCGCTGATGGCGTCGATGATATCCCAGTTGGAAGCCTGCATGGCGGCGTCCAGCACGAATTGCAGCGTTTCCTGATCCAGCCGATCCAGCATTTCCTCCAGCAAATCCCACTGCTGATTTTCGGCAGCGGACCGGGCGGCAGCGGAAAGAGAAGGATCATCCAGATGTTCCTGCAATTCCTCCAGCAGTTCCCACTGATGCGCGGATGCAGCAGCCCGGGAAATATACCGGACGGTTTCCGCATCCGCATGCTCGGCCATTTCTTCCAGCAGTTCCCATATTTCCTGCTCCACGGCCTTGCGGATCAATTTTTGCAGCGTTTCCCCATCGGTATGCTCCCAGATTTCCGTCACCGCGTCCCACAAGCCTTTATCTGCCGCCAGAGGGATGATTTCATCCAATTCTTCGCTGGTCAATTCCTCCCCGTGTTCCTCCAGCCATTCTTCATTGCAATCTTCCACGGCCTTCCGGGCAATGCGCATCAACGCGCGCTCCTTCCGGGGGGCTTTTCTTTTTTCAGTTTCCATCTGGAAATACGGTTCAAAGCCCATCTGCGCCCCTTCCTGGGCATTTTTCCCTGCCGCAAGCATGGCATTGGCCAAACGCACGAGCGCATCGTGATTGGCAAAGGGAATCAGGATCGTGGCCATGGGCCAATCCATTTCCTGCACGCCATCCTGATTGATTTTATCCAGAATCATTTGGCTCAGCTCTCTCTCATCCGCCATCGGCGCACGATCCAGGATTTCTTCCCAGGAGGGCAGTTGCTGCACGGGCGTTTTCCGGGGCTGCTTTCCTGCTTTCCGCAGAATCAATTCATCCACCATTTCCGTGGGCAGAAAAGGCAAAAGGCGTCTGATGGCCAAATCCGTATCGACCGTATCCCCCATTTCCCGGATGGCTTGCGCCAGAAAATCCCTTGATACGAAGGGTGCGATTTCCGTCAGTTTCTGAACATCCATATTTTTCAGGAAACGGGAAAAAATCTGCTCAATTTTCTCCCGGCCGGCAAAAGGTAATACGCATCTGGCATGCTTCCAATCCAGCGGAGTATCCAGGCAGCGATCCATCAGCCCATCCACCGTGCTCCGGCTCACAAAGGGAAGCAGATTGGAAATCAGCTTCCAATCCGCTTTTTCGCCCTTTTCCAGATTGGCCAGCACCAATTGATCCAAAGTGGCCCGGCTGGCAAAGGGCGCCAGATGGATGATCTCCTGCCAATCCATGGAAGGAATGCCTTCTTTCTCACCGGCGTTTTCCTCTTCATTTTCTTCCCGGGCATTTGGTTCCGCTTCCTTTTCCGTTTCGAAGCCAGCGGCAATCCCCGCTTTGATCTCTGCCGCTATGCTTTCTTTGATTCCCGCGGCAATGCTTTCTTCAATTTCGGCCGCAACGCCCGCTTCGATTTCTGCATCAATATCCACCTCGATATCAGCGTCAATATCCGCTTCAATGCCATCAAGGATTTCATCCGGCATTTGTGCCTCCCGTTCCTGCGCCTTTTGCATATCCGCGGCCGCGGGCACATTCCCCGTGAGAATATCCTCCATGGAAACCGAAAAATATTTGCTCAAAAATAACATGGTCTGCATATCAGGCAGGGCCAGGCCCTTTTCCCATTTGGATACCGCCTGGTGGGTCACATTGCAAAGATTAGCCAATGCCTGCTGGCTTAAATCCGCCTGCTGGCGCAGGGCGGCGATGGTCTTTCCTACGGTCTGATTATCGATCATGATAAGGGCTCCTTTTTCCTTTGCTCAGCGGCCGCTTGCATATTCAGCATAGAGGAATTTTTCACATTTGGCAAGAAACCGTTGGTTGAAATCTTTTTTGCAACCATTGGTTGCAACCGGGAGTTGAAAAAAGGCTTTACAGCACGCTGCAAAGCCTTTTCTACTTATTTCAGATGCCAGATCAGATCATTGTATTCCTTGATGGTGCGATCGGAGGAGAAAATGCCGGAGCAGGCGGTATTGGTAATCGCCATCTTCAGCCATTTTTCCCGATTCTGATAATCGGCGTCCACCCGGCGCTGGGCCATGGAATAGGAACCGAAATCCTTCAGCACGAAATAGGGATCCTTGAACAGCAGATTATGATAGATATCCTGCAGCATGGCGGGATTTTCGGGGAAGAGCGTGCCATCGATGATCTGGGTCAGGGCGCGGCGCAATTCCGCATTGGTTTCAAAGATACGCATGGGGGCATAGGTGCCTTCCCGATACAAATCGCTGACCGTATCGGCGCGCATGCCGAAGATATAGATATTATCATCGCCCACCTGCTCATGAATTTCCACGTTGGCGCCATCCATGGTGCCCATGGTGACAGCGCCGTTCATCATGAATTTCATGCAGCCGGTGCCGCTGGCTTCCTTGCCGGCGGTGGAAAGCTGTTCGGAAAGATCGGCGGCGGGGATCAGGGCTTCGGCGCCGGAAACATCATAATTCTCCAGGAAGATGACCCGCAGATACTTCTGCGCCCGGGGAGATTTATCAATCAGCTTGCTGATGGCGATGATCAATTTGATGATCTGCTTGGCCATGTAATAGCCGGGGCTGGCCTTGGCGCCAAAGACGAATACCCGGGGCGTCATGGTATAATTGGGATCATCCATGATCCGGTTATAGAGCACCAGGATATGCAGGGCATTGAGCAGCTGGCGCTTGTATTCATGCAGACGCTTGACCTGCACATCGAACATGAAATCAGGATCCACGCTCATCTTCTGCCGCTGCATCAGCACGTTGGAGAAGATTTCCTTATTCTGGCGCTTCACCTTTTCAAATTCAGCCCGGAAGGCGGCGTCATCCCGATAGGGCAGCAATTCGCGAAGCAGTTCAGGCTCCCGCTTCCATTTATCGCCGATGGTATCGCAAATCAGCTGGGTCAGGCCCCGGTTGCAGGCCATCAGCCAGCGGCGATGGGTGATACCGTTGGTAATGGCGGAGAATTTTTCGGGGGTGAATTCGTAATAATCCTTGAAGGTATCCGCCTTGAGAATATCGCCGTGCAGCTGGCTGACGCCGTTGACGGAATAACTCATGGATACGCACAGATTGGCCATATGCACCATATCATAGGCAGTAATCGCCATCTTGGCAATCCGGGGATCGGAGCCATTCTGATAATGATCGGCAAGACGCGCGCATACCCGGCGGTTGATTTCCTGTAGGATCATATAGATCCGGGGCAGCAGATTCTTCATCATGGCTTCGGGCCATTTTTCCAGCGCTTCGCTCATGACGGTGTGGTTGGTGTAGGCCACGGTATGCTGCACGATCCAGCTGGCTTCATCCCAGCCCAAGCCTTCTTCATCCATCAGGATGCGCATCAATTCGGGGATGGCGAGGCCGGGATGGGTATCATTCACATGGATGGTCACCTTTTCAGGCAGCATCATGAAATTATTGCCAAAGCGGCGCTTGAAATCCTTGATAGCATACTGCAGGGTAGCGCTGGTGAAGAAATAATGCTGCTTCAGGCGCAGTTCCTTGCCTTCGTAATGATTGTCTTCCGGATAGAGCACCTTGCTGATCACGGTGGCCAGTTCCTGTTCCTGCATGGCCTTGGAATACTGGCCGCTGCTGAAGGAAGCCAGGTCAATGGTCTTGGGGGAACGGGCGCGCCACATGCGCAGGCTGTTCACCGTTTCGCAGTCATAGCCGGCAACGGGCATATCGTAGGGCACGGCTTCCACGGTGTAGTAATCCCGCAGGCGATACTGCATCCGGCCGTTTTCTTCCACGGGTTCCACCCAGCCGCCAAAATGCACTTCGCACTGATCTTCCATGGCGGGCACTTCCCATACATTTCCGTTTTCCAGCCAGTTATCCGGCACTTCCACCTGCTGGCCGCCCAGAATCCGCTGCCGGAACAGGCCGTATTCATAGCGGATGGTGCAGCCCATGGCAGGCAGCGTCAGGGACGCCAGGCTATCCATAAAGCAGGCGGCCAGACGGCCCAGGCCGCCATTGCCCAAACCGGGTTCGGGCTCTTCCTTGAAGATGCGGCGCCAATCCAGGCCCAGTTCTTCAAACGCCTGCTGGTAATTATCCTGACTGCAAAGATTCAGAATATTGCAATGCAGGCTGCGGCCGGTCAAAAATTCAACGGAAAGATAGTACAGGCGCTTGCCGTCGGATTGCTTATCCTTTTCCCGGTAGGCTACCCATTTTTGCATGATCTGATCGCGCACGGTGGAGGCCACGGCATGATAGATCTGCTGATCGGTGGCATCGGAAAGGGTGCGGCCGTTATAGCGCTGCAATTTTCCGATAATGGATTTCTTGATGGATTCTTTATCAAACTGCGTAGTGGGCATGGAAATTCCTCCGTCTTGCTTTTACATTTCCCGTTTATCGATACAGGAACACTTTATTATATCATATTTTCAATATGCTGCCAATAGACAAAATGTTCCCCGTTTGCCCTACCGATTCATGTTTACAACTCAATTCCAATATTTTCCCTTAATATTTAATTATAAACCTATTTATAGAAAAAAGGCGCATCACTGCGCGCCTACCCCATCCGAAACGATTTGATAATATTCCTCAATTCCCGCTGCCACTGCCTGGGCCATCCTTTCCTGATATCCGGCATCCAGCAGCAGCTTTTCCTCCTCAGCATTGGAAAGAAATCCCCCCTCCACCAGCACCGAAGGCAGATCCAGCGACAGAATAAAATAATCCCCCGCCATGGCCTGCCTTTTCTTTTTGGGGGATAATTGCGCAATCATCTTTTCCTGAATCGCCCCGGCCAGCAGCCGGCTTTTTTCCTGCCCCGCCCGGTAAAATACCTGAGGCCCCGATTCACTGCGGCTGCGGTATTCATTCATATGAACGGAAATCACCAGATCTGCCTGCCCCTTCTTTGCCAAATCCAGCCGGGCCGTCAGATCCGCCCGCTTATTGCTGTCATAGGCCATATCCGTTTCCCGGGTCATAATGATAAGTGCGCCCATTTTTTCCAATGCCGCCTGCAATTTTTTTGCCACCTGCAAATTGATTTCCTTTTCCCATACGCCGGAATCCCGGGCCCGGGCTCCCCCATCGGCGCCGCCGTGCCCTGCATCCACCAGAATAATTTTCCCCTGCAGCGATCCCGATGCTTCCTGCTGCACCGGCCGGGCCGGTACAGCCTTTCTGGCAGGTCGGGGCGCAATGGCCCCCACCACCAGAATCATGCTCATCAGCGCCAGAATCCAGAGCCTTGATACCGTTCTTTTTCCCATGCCATCACCCCGCTTCAGCCTATGAATGGGGAAAAGAAAATATGCTGTCAAGTCAAAAAAGTTTTAACTTTTTATTGATTTCACTTTTCCCATGTTATCCACAATCATTTATTCATTATATTCATCCGTTCATTCATTTTATGCATTCTTTCAATGGGAAAACCGTGCTCTTTCCGTCCTCTTTGTCTGTATATGCAGCATAGGCAGGGGGTTTTTATTCGTTTTCCCGATTTTTTATCTTTTCCACATTATCCACAGAGTTATCCACAGTGAAAACCCCGAAAACACGCGATTTTCCGTATTTTTCAATGTCAATTGTGGATAACTTCCATTTTTTCAAAAGTTATCCACAGTATTTTCTGTGGATAACTTTGCTTTTTTCCCCATCTTTATCCCCCGTCAAAAGTGAAAATAAAATAAGAACTTTGTCACAATTTTGTAATAGTCAAGATCTTGACAGCATGAAAATACAAAAAATTTTTGGGTCGATTTTTGTCCATTCCCAAAGGAAATCTGTCTTGCCAGGCCTTGCTGTTTATGTTATGATCGTGTTAGAAAATTCTGTCAATTCCATATCCAATCATTCAGGAGGGATGATTCCATGAAAAAATACGCGGTGGATTATCAGCTTCAGGTGCCCATGGGCCAGGTGAAATTGACCGGCGGACGACTGCAAAGGGCCTTCCAAAATAATATTTCCTTCCTCAAGGGCTTTGATCTGGATCGTATTCTGTATTGGTTCCGGGTTCATGCCGGTCGGCCGGCCCCCGGCGTTCCCTATGCCGCCGGCACCGGCCATTTTGAAAATAATCTGCATGGACAGACCGCCGGCGAATTCCTCATGGGCGCCGGAACCACCCTGCTTTGGCAGGAGGATGAAACCCTGCGCAGCATGGTGCAGGCCCTGGTAAAGGAGCTGGAAGCGTATCCCGAAGAGGATGGTTTCCTTCTGCCCATTGACCGGGAAACATTCAAGACCAAGGAATATCCCAATTACACCCGCGCCTGGCTGACCTTCGGTCTGCTGGATGCGGGCTACGCCGGTGAAGAAGCCGGCTTCCGTCTGGCCCGGGGCATGGGCGATTCCTTTAATCAAAGCGAAGTATTGCCCTATGTCAAGGATATGAATCTGGGCTTTCAGGGCATTCTGGCCAATACCCGGCTGTATGACGCCCCGGTGGGCGTGCAAAAGGATGTGGATGTGGCCATCCGCCATTATCAGGAGGATTGGTGGCTGGATCAGGTAATTGCCAAGGATCACCGGGCCATTTATGCGCATCCCGGCAATCATCCCCATTCCACGCTGCTTACCACCCTGGAGGGCTATTGTGATCTATATCGGGCCACCGGCAATGAAAAATATCTGCTTGCCGTAAAAACTGCCCTTTCCATGTATGAAGATAAATGGCAGCATGTGGGCGGCGGCATCAACATGTGCGAAGGGGATATTTATTATCCCGGCTGCAATTGGCTGGATCCCAAGCATCATTATAATGAGCTTTGCTCCACCAATTTCTGGGTGCTGCTCAATCAGCGCATGCATCGGCTGGAGCCCGATAACGCCCATTATGTGGATGAAATGGAAAACTCCATTTATAATATGCTGCTGGCCGCCCAGGTTGGGGATCAGGGCTATCATTATCTGAATTTTCTCCAGCGCACCAAGGATTGGCGGTATCTGGATCGCGCCACTTGCTGTGCATCTCTGGGCACCCGTCTGGCCGGGCTTTTGCCCCAGTTCCTCTTTGCCTACACTGATGATACCGTTTATTGCGATATCTATGCCGCCAGCGAGGCCTATCTGCCCAATGGGGTTTCCCTGAAGGTGGAAACCAATCTGCCGGATGACGGTCATGTAAAGATCACCGTTTTGAAGGCTGAAAAGCCCTTCACCTTGAAATTGCGCATTCCCCGCTGGGCAGTAACGGACGGCCAATCTTCCTATTATGAAATCCACGAAAACGTGGCTGCCGGCGCGGTCTTTGAGAAGGATTTCCCCTTCTCCTTCAAGGTCACCCGCTACACCGGCGGCGAAGAAATCAAAACCCATGAGCGCTATGCCGTGGAATACGGCCCCCTGCTCTATGCCGTCATGGGCGCGCCCAATCCCCTCACCATTTCCTTTGATCCGCAAAGGCCCGGTGAATGGCTCACGCCCCTGCCCGGAGAAAAGCGCTGCCTGGCCCTCAAGGGCGATCAAAGCCATTTCTATATGGCCTATCTGGATATCCACGACGAGCCCTTCGACGTCTACCCCGCAGTGGAAAAGCCGTGAGGATAAAGCGAAAGAACTGCGGGAGGGGCTTTCTTTTGAAAAAGAAAGCCCCTCCCGCCCCCTCCCAAAGAAAACTGGCTCTGGATGATACATGCAGCCATCCAAGTAATAATTTCCCAGTGTTGCTTATGAAAAAAGAATGCCTTGTGATTTTTTGTTCACAGGGCATTTTGCATTCCGAAATTCTCCCCTTTTCCGGGATAAATTTCTTTTCCTCCCCCGTTCTTTTCATGAGTGGGTGACAAGACGCCCCTCTTTATGCTATAATGGAATGCAATCATCAGGAAAGGCGGTGGCCCGTGAAGTATTTACGTCGTTTGCTCTGGTATGTTTCCTCCCGGCTGCTGATTCTTTGCTGCGTGCTGGGCTTGATGATCATGGCCTTTTATTTTTCCATGAATGCCACCAATTCCTATATTATTCTCAAAGATGGCATGGCCAAGCGGGCCCAGGTCATCATGATGGGGGCGGATGAGGATTTAAGCAAATACTTTTCCACCGCCTATCTGGAACGGGACGCCATGCTGGTAGCCGCCAAAAACGGTCAATCCGCCTATCAGAATTATTATAATATCACCGGTTTTGATCATCGCATTACCTTAAACTCCTTCTGGTGCTGGCCCTGGGAGGATACCGCCCAGGCCACCATTACCGAGCGGATTCCCGCCATTGACGGAAAAATGAAGGCTTCCGCCCGGGAGGCTGCAACGGTCGTGGGTCTAAACGCCGCCTCGCCCAAATGGCAAACCACCCAGTATTCCGTGCTGCTCAGCCGGGAAAACGGGCAATGGCATATCAAAAAGCTTTCCATATCCAATGTAATAAATGAAGAATGAGGAATCAGATTTGACGCTTCCATTATATCTGGCCCCCATGGCAGGGATTACCGATCAGGTATTTCGCCGGATCTGCTTTCAGCACGGCTGTGATTTCGCGACCACGGAAATGATCAGCGCCCAGGGCTTTCTGACCGCGCCCAAGGATCGCAATGCCTATCGCTTTTTACTGGCGCGCTTTCCCGATGAAGGCCCCCTGGCTGCGCAGCTTTTTGGCAGCGAGCCCCATTTCATGGCCCCCGCCGCAGCGCGGCTGACCGATCTGGGGCTTTTTACCGCTATTGATATCAATATGGGCTGTCCCGCCCAAAAGGTTGTGGGCGGCGGCGCCGGCAGCGCCCTGATGAAAACCCCCGAAATTGCCGAAAAGATCGTCCGGGATGTGAAAAAATCCACCTTCCTGCCTGTTACCGTCAAAATGCGCCTGGGCTGGAATGACGAAAGCAAAAATGCCCTGGATTTTGCAAAGCGCATGGAGGACGCCGGCGCGGACGGCCTGACCATCCACGGCCGCACCCGGATGCAGCAGTATTCCGGCAAGGCGGATTGGGAAACCATTGCCCGGGCAAAGCAGGCCGTCAGCATTCCCGTCATCGCCAACGGCGATATTGTGGATGGAAAAAGCGCCCTGGAATGCATTCGGGTAACCGGCTGCGATGGGCTGGCCATTGGCCGGGCTTCCCTTGGCAATCCCTGGCTGTTTGCGGAAATCAAGGCCGCCATGGCAGGCCGGGAATACACGCCCCCCTCCTATCAGGAAGTGATGGAAACCGCCATGAATCAGGCCCGGGAAATGCTGGCCTGGAAGGGCGAAAAAAGCGCCGTGCTGGAAATGCGCAAGCATTTTTCCTGGTATATCGCCGGCCGCCGCGGCGCGGCCCAGTTGCGGACCCGGCTGAATCTGGCCACCAGCTTTCAGGATGTGGAAAAGCTGCTGCAGGAATTGATTTAATCCATGTCCTGTTTTTTCCCGGCACTTCAATAAAAAAACGTCTCTCCCCATCGGGAGAGACGTTTTTATTACATTCTTACTTGAGGTAGTTAGAGTTGATGTAACCAACCGTGCCGTTATAGCTGACCTTGGTGAAGCCGCCGCTGACGCCCAGCACTTCAACCTTGGTGCCGGTGGCGAGCTGAGCAATGACGTTGGCGTCATTGTAGTCCGTCGCGTTGCTGCGGAAATTCACGTAAGATCCCTTGGGATGGGTCACGGTCTTGGTGGTGCCGGTCACAGGCGTCTTATCGGTTTCTTCAGGCTTGGTGGTATCTTCGGGCTTGCTTTCGCTGCCGGTGGTGGAGCTGGCGCCCTGCTGCAGATAGAGGGACATGCTTTCATACGCAGTAACCAGATACTTGCCGCTGGGAACGAACGCATAGCCGCCGGCAACGATCAGACTTTCGTTGGTTTTGTAATTACCGGAAGTAACGCCGCTGGCCGTCTTCATGGAATAAGTGCCATCCGCATTGAAGGTAACCTTGAATTCGATTTCCGGGAATTCAGAGGCGGGCTTCATTTCGCCATCCTTATAGGCGCGGACGAAATTCCAGGTGCCGGTCTTGGTCGTCGTCGCAGGCTTGGTGGTGTCCTCGGGCTTGGTGGTATCTTCAGGCTTGGTGGTATCCTCGGGCTTCGTGGTGTCTTCGGGCTTCGTGGTGTCTTCGGGTTCTTCCGCATCAGGGGCCTTGGCGGTGAGGAAAGAGCTCATCATATAGCCGGTCTGGCCGTCGACGGTAACATGGGACCAGGTGCCGTCATCAGAATGCACGGTTACCTTCGTGCCCACAGGATAACCCTTGATCACATTATCGGCCTTCTTGGCAGCCTTGCGAAGCACAACATTCTTGCCATTTTCGGCGAAGATATATTTGGTGGTGCCGCCAACGGGCTTGGTGGTATCTTCAGGCTTGGTAGTATCCTCGGGCTTGGTGGTATCTTCGGGTTCTTCCGCATCGGGGGCCTTGGCGGTGAGGAAGGCGCTCATCATATAGCCCTTCTGGGTACCGATGGAAATATAGGACCAGGTGCCATCGTCAGAATGCACGGTCACCTTCGTGCCCACGGGATAACCCTTGATCACGTTATCGGCCTTCTTGGCAGCCTTGCGAAGCACAACATCCTTGCCATTTTCGGCGAAGATATATTTCACGGTGTCGCCAACAGGCTTGGTGGTATCTTCAGGCTTGGTAGTATCCTCGGGCTTCGTGGTTTCGCTGCTGGCGGCGCCTTGCTGCAGATAGAGGGACATGTCGTCATAAGCGGTAACCAGATATTTTCCGCTGGTAACGAATGCATAGCCGCCGGCAACAATCACGTTTTCATTGGTCTTGTAGGTGCCGGAAACAACGCCGCTGGCAGTCTTGAGGGCAAAAGTGCCATCGGCATTGAAGGTTACCTTGAATTCGACGCCGGGGAATTCGGAAGCAGGCTTCATTACGCCGTCCTTATAAGCGCGGACGAACGTCCAGGTGCCGGATTCACCCTTGTCTTCGGGCTTGGTGGTGTCTTCAGGCTTGGTGGTGTCTTCGGGCTTCTCAGTGGCGCCGGGAGCAGTGGCGGTGAGGAAGGCGCTCATCATATAGCCCTTCTGGGTGCCGATGGAAACATAAGACCAGGTGCCGTCATCAGAATGCACAGTCACCTTCGTGCCAACAGGATAGCCCTTGATGACGTTATCGGCCTTCTTGGCAGCCTTGCGAAGCACAACATCCTTGCCATTAGCAGCAAAGACATATTTGACCGTACCGGCGGCAGGCGCAGCGGTTTCGCCAGGATTGGTGGTTTCGGTTTCTTCGGGCGCAGTGGTTTCTTCATCTTCCACGTCTTCCAGGCCGGCAATGGGCATATACCCCAGCTTGCCTTCCACGTTTACGCGGGCCCAGCCGGTAGAAACGGTGAATACCACGCCCACCTTGGTGCCGGCAGGATAAGTGGCGATCACGGTAGCGGTCATCTTGGGGCTGGAATACAGCTTCAGTTCTTCATCCTTGACCACATATTCATCGGGCTTGGGAGTGGGAGCGGGGGTGGGAGTAGGCGCAGGGGGCGGAGTGGCAGACAGATAATCCGCATTCACAAAGCCCTTGGTGCCGTTGATGCTGACATAGGCCCAGCCATCTTCCACATAATAAACGGAAACGGCGGTGCCATTTTCATAAGTGCCAAGCACGGTGCTGCCATTGGCGGCGGTGCGCAGCGTCAGGCCGGTCTTGGTGCCGGTCACATACCAGGTGGCGGGATTGGGGTTGGCCTTGGTCAGATAGCTGGTATAGACAAAGCCTTCCATGCCATTGGCGCGCACCTTGGACCAGCCGTTCGCAGAAGAAAGCACTTCCACGGCGGTATCCTTGGCAAGCAGCGCCAGAACCTTGCTGGCCTCGCTGGTATTGGGCCAATCGCGCAGATTGACGCCCTTGCTGTTGCTTACATACATGGTGGTGGTCTTCTGGGCGGCTTCTTCCGCCAGCGCCACAGGCAGCATGGCAGATACGCACAAAACAAGCGCGCACAGAATGCTCATCATTTTCTTGAAATTCATGTTGAAACCTCCTGGTACATATTTTTCCAGTACATTATTTAGTATAACCCAGAAGCGCCCCATGTCAATTAAGCATCTATTGAGGAGATGTAACATTTTCAGGGCGTTTTGGGGAAACAAAATGTCATCAGCTACCAAAAATTGAAATGATTGTTAACGCGCTTTGGCATCCTTGGGGGTAATCCCCGTTTTTCCACCAAATATGGTGTGTTTTTTCTGCGGGGCGCGTCATAAATGCTTAACAACTTTTCATTTTTACGTTTTTTTCTTTCCCGTTCACAATTGTAAATCATTTGCCTCTGTTCCCTGCATTTGTCCTCTTCTACCGGAATTCCGCCATAACGGCATAATTATAATAAGGAAAGAATTCATTCCGGCAGGAAAGGGCCGGTTCCGCGGAAAAGATTTGTTTCAAATCTCTTAAACCGAGAAATAGTGCGAAAAAGGGATTGACAAAGCAGGGGGTGAAAAGGTATAATAATAGCCGGTCACGATTGGAGTGATGTGCTTGCTGCTGGATATTTCCCGTGCCCTGCGTACACCCGGTGAAGATTTTCCCTTCATGCATCGTGATGCCATCCCGCCGCAGGAGATCTTCGGCGAAACGGTAACGTTCGACGACGTGCTCCTGTCCGGGCACTTCTCCTTTGCAGGCGAAAGCCTGTATATCCGGGGGACGCTCACGGCCATTGCCAATGGAAGCTGTGCCGGCTGCTTAAAGCCTGTCAAACTTCCCTTGGAGGTTTCCTTTGAAGAAATCTTCGCCCGGCAAACCCGCTATTCCGCCCCTGTGGAGGAAGAAGACCCCGAGGAGGAACGCCTGATGTTTGAAGGCTCCAAAGTAGAGCTTTCTCATCTGGCTCTTACTCTGGCTGTACTGGATCTCCCCATGCGATTTACCTGTGGGGATGATTGCCCGGCCCTTGCGGCCATGCAGCCGGAGGATGATACCCCAACGCATGCTTGCCAGAAGGACATGCCCGACCAGCATCCTTTTTCGGCATTGCAGCAATTGCTGACAAAGGATCAGGAGGTGTAAGTTATGGCTCTGCCCAAAGGAAAAGTTTCTAAGGCTCGCGGCCGTTCCCGTCGCGCCAATTGGAAGTTGACCCTTCCCGCTATCGTGGAATGCTCTCAGTGCCACAAGATGAAGCTGGCGCACCGCGTCTGCAAGCATTGCGGCTACTATGACGGCAAGCAGGTCGTCACTGTGAGCGAAGAAAACGCGTAATAGGCAATGCCGGAAATCCGGCGCGCTTTGATGGAGGAAGGGGCAAATGCCCCTTCTCCGTCATTTGGGAAATAATCACGCCCAAAGAACGGGAGGAGTATGCTTTTCTCCCCCACAGAGAGAGCGATTCATCGGCTGGAAAATCGCTTGGGATGGAAAAGGCAGAAAGTCGCCCGGGAGGGCTGCAGGTGAAATGCATTAGCCTGCACGATTTGCGCCCGTTACCGCGCATGGAGGCAATGTTTTTTTCATTGCGAAATAAGGTGGTACCACGGAGTCGCTTCGTCCTTTGCAGGATGGGCGGTTTTTTGTTTTTGGGCACTTCCGCAGCCAATTCCCTGCCGCAAGAGAAAACCAGGCACTGCAGTGAAATCACTGGTCCGATGCCACGCCTTCCTGCTGTCTTTAAGAGGAGAGATGCGAAATGAAATCCTGGCTCCAATCCATTACGCTTCACGAGGATAGCGGAACCATTGTCGTTATCCTCATTGTGCTGCTGGTCATCCGCATCGCCTTGATGGTCATTCTCCACAAATCCTATCTGGAAGAGAGAACCATCCGGATCATCAGCTGGATCGCCAACATCGTTTTGGTTGTTGCAGCCCTGGCGCTGATTATCACCGCGGTGGACAATTCGCCCCTGTATGTGTATATATAAAACTACACCGTAAGGAGGTTCATCAATATGAGCGAATTCAACATGGAAAAAACCTATAATCCCCAGGCCATCGAAAAGGAAACCTATGAAAAATGGGAATCCTCCGGCGCCTTCGCCCCGAAAATCGATAAGAGCAAAAAGCCCTTCACCATCGTGATGCCGCCCCCCAATGTAACGGGCCAGCTGCATATGGGCCATGCCATGGACGGCACCCTCCAGGACGCCCTGATCCGCTATCACCGCATGAAGGGCGATCCCACCCTCTGGCTGCCCGGCACGGATCATGCCTCCATCGCCACGGAAGTGAAGGTTGTGGAAAAGCTGCGCAAGGAAGGCATTACCAAGGAACAACTGGGCCGCGAAGGCTTCCTGGAACACGCCTGGGCCTGGAAAAATGAATACGGCGGACGCATCACCCGCCAGCTGCGCCGCATGGGCGCCTCCTGCGATTGGAGCCGGGAACGCTTCACCATGGATGAAGGCTGCTCCAAGGCCGTGCGCGAAGTATTCGTTCGCCTGTATGAAAAGGGCCTGATTTATCAGGGAAACCGCCTGATCAACTGGTGCCCCTGCTGCAATACCTCCATTTCCGACGCCGAAGTGGAATATGAAGAAAAGGAAGGCAATTTCTGGCATCTGCTCTACCCCGTCAAGGAAACGGGCGAAATGCTGGAACTGGCCACCACCCGCCCCGAAACCATGCTGGGCGATACCGCCGTTGCCATTAACCCGGAAGATCCCCGTTACGCCCATCTGCATGGCTGCCATGTAATGCTGCCCCTGGTGAATAAGGAAATTCCCATCGTCTGCGATGAGCATGCCGATATGGAAAAGGGCACCGGCGTGGTAAAGATCACCCCCGCCCATGACCCCAACGACTATGAAGTGGGCCAGCGCCATCACCTGCCTATCGTGCGCGTCTTCACCAATGACGGCCATATGACCGGCGCGGAAGACAAGGCCATCGCCGATGAAATCTTTGCTTCCGGCAAGGCCAGCGTCAATGAACCCGAAGTGCTGGATTGCGGCAAATATGCCGGCATGACCACCCAGGATGCCCGCAAGGCCATCGTGGAAGATCTGACCAATCTTGGCTTGCTCAAATCCGTGGAGCCCCTCAAGCATGAAGTGGGCACCTGCTATCGCTGCCATACCGTAATTGAGCCCATGGTTTCCAAGCAGTGGTTCGTCAAGATGGAGCCCCTGGCCAAGCCCGCCCTGGAAGCGGTCAAAACCGGCGAAACCAAATTCGTTCCCGATCGCTTTGCCAAGATCTATTATAACTGGATGGAAAACACCCGCGACTGGTGCATTTCCCGCCGCCTGTGGTGGGGCCATCGCATTCCCGCCTGGTATTGCGAAGAATGCGGCGAAACCATCGTTTCCCGGGAAGATCCCACCGTTTGCCCCAAGTGCGGCTGCAAGCATCTCAATCAGGATGAAGACGTGCTGGATACCTGGTTCTCCTCTGCCCTGTGGCCCTTCTCTACCCTGGGCTGGCCCGAGGAAACCGAAGATCTGAAATATTTCTATCCCACCAATACCCTGGTCACCGGCTACGATATCATTTTCTTCTGGGTAGCCCGCATGATTTTCTCCGGTATCGAAAATATGGGCAAAACGCCCTTTGATACCGTGGTCATTCATGGTCTGGTCCGCGACGCCCTGGGCCGCAAGATGAGCAAATCCCTGGGCAATGGCGTGGATCCCCTGGAAGTGATCGATCAGTACGGCGCCGACGCCCTGCGCTTCTCCCTGGTGATGGGCATCAGCCCCGGCAATGATACCCGCTATTCCACCGAAAAAGTGGAAATGGCCCGGAATTTCGCCAATAAGGTATGGAATGCATCCCGCTTCGTCCTGATGAATCTGGATGGCGAAGAAACCCTGGAAGGTAAGGAATTGCTCCTGCCCGATCAGTGGATTCTGTCCAAATTCAATGAAGCCGTGCAGCAGATCAGCAAGAATATGGAAGAGGCCGAATTCGGCCTGGCCGCCCAGAAAATCTACGATTTCATCTGGAGCGAATTCTGTGACTGGTATATCGAGCTTGCCAAGGGCGGATTGCTGGGCGATGATCTGAATCGCAAGGCCACCGTGCGTGCGGTGCTGCAGTATGTGCTTTCCGGCCTGCTGAAGCTCCTGCATCCCTTCATGCCTTTCCTCACCGAAGAAGTGTACAAGAATCTGCCCGGCAAGGCCGATGAATCCTGCATGCTGGCCCAGTGGCCCCAGGTCAATCCCGCCTATGATTTCGCCGCCGAAAGCGCCAAGATGGAAGGCATCATGGAAATGATCCGCTCCATCCGTAATCTGCGCGCCGATATGAATGTGCAGCCCTCCATGCGCGCAAGGCTCATGGTGCGTGCCAGCGAAGGCTGGGATACCGCCCTTTCCGGCGCGGAAATCTATTTCCAGCGTCTTTCCGGCGTAAGCCAGCTGGAAATCCTCAGCAAGGATACCGAAATCACCGAAAAGACCGTCAGCGCCGTTTGCACCGCCGGTGAATTCTTCATTCCCCTGGGCGAACTGGTTGACTTCGAAAAGGAAAAGGCCCGCCTGAATAAGGAACGCCAGAAGCTGGAAGGCGAAATCGCCCGTGCTGCCGGCAAGCTGAATAACCAGGGCTTCCTGGCCAAGGCCCCCGCCAATCTGGTGGCCGCCGAAAAGGAAAAGCTGGAAAAGAATAAGGAAATGCTGGCCGCTCTGGACGCCCGCATCGCGGAGCTGGGGTAATACGACGGGGAATTTTCCGGGGAAACCATTCTTTGTAGCCAAAGAACGGTTTCCCCGAACCCCTTCCAAGAAAGCTATACTGGATTTTACGTTTCGCCGTTCTATCGGCTTTTTTCCCAGTAGTGCTTGGGGACGAAAAAAAACTAAATTTCCCTGTGCGCGGCGGCTTTGCCGCCAACCGGATGCGCTTGCCCCAAGCATCAGGCGGAAATATTTCATTTCTCCCGCATTGTTTTTCGCCAAACAGAGTCCAGAGGATGAAATCCTCCGGTTCGGGGGTACGGGGGTCGAAGAGGCCCCTGCCTCGCATTTTCATTCGCTGCCATACATTGAATCAAAGGAGATTGCCATGGATTTTCATCATGTTCCCGTATTGCTGGGCCCGGTGCTGGAATATTTAGACCCGCAAAAAGGCCAGGTATTCGCCGATGGCACCCTGGGCGGAGGCGGCCACAGCGGGGAAATCTTAAAAGCCATGGGCGAAGGCACGCTCTATGGCATCGACCGGGATGAAGCGGCCATTGCGGCGGCCTCTGCCCGGTTGTCCGTCTATCCCGGCTTCCATGCGCTGCATGGCAATTTCCATGATGTGAAGGAATTGCTGCCCGAAGGCGTGCGCTTAAACGGCGGGCTGCTGGATCTGGGCGTATCTTCCCATCAATTGGATACCCCCGACCGCGGTTTTTCCTATCATGAGGATGCGCCGCTGGATATGCGGATGGATACATCCAAAGGCATGACGGCAGCGGATTATGTAAACACCGTATCCGAAAAGGATTTTTGTCAGGCCCTGCGGGATTATGGCGATGAAAAATGGGCGGCGCGGATCGCCCAGATTCTGATAGAAAAAAGAAAGCAATCCCCCCTTCGCACCACCCAGGATCTGGTGAAGGTGGTGGACGCCGCCATTCCCAAGGCCGTTCGCCGGAAGGATGAGGGCCATCCCGCCCGGCGCACCTTCCAGGCCGTTCGCATTGTGGTCAATGATGAATTGGCTCCCCTTGAAAAGGCGATTCACGATTGGGTGGATTTGCTCCTTCCCGGCGGCAGGCTGGCGGTGATCACCTTCCATTCTATTGAGGATCGGATTGTGAAGCTGGCCTTCCGAAAGCTGCAGAATCCCTGCGTTTGTCCGCCCAAGGCCCCCATTTGTACCTGCGGGAAAAAGCCCCTGGGGAAGGCCATCGGCGGCGCCATCAAGGCCACCAAGGACGAGCTTGACTATAATTCCCGTTCCCACAGCGCTACCTTGCGGATTTTTGAAAAGGGGGATGTCCAATGAGCACGCTGTATGTGGTGGCCACCCCCATTGGCAATCTTTCCGATATGAGCCCCCGGGCCATTGAAACGCTGAAAAATGTGGCGTTGATTTGCGCTGAGGATACCCGGGTTACGAAAAAGCTGACCAATCATTTCGGCATTGATACGCCGCTGATTTCCTGCCATCAGCACAATGAAAAAAGCCGGGGCGAGGAAATCACGGAACGGATGCTTGCCGAAAACATCGATGTGGCCGTGGTTACCGACGCCGGCACCCCCGCCATTTCCGATCCGGGCACGGAAATCGTGCGCCTGGCGGCGGAAAAGGGCATTCCCGTCATGGCCGTTGCCGGGCCCACCGCTTTTGCATCCGCCGTTTCGGTGAGCGGCTTTGATTTTTCTTCCTTCACCTTCTATGGTTTTTTACCCCGGGAGAATAAAGAATTAAAGGAAAAACTTTTGGATATCGGCCGGAAATCCGAGGGCGCCATTTTCCATGAATCCCCCCATCGGGTGAAAAATCTGGTGGCGATGATTGGGGAGGCCCTCCCCGGCGCGCGGCTTTCCGTCAGCTGCGATCTGACCAAGCTGCATGAATTGACGCTCCGGGGCACGCCGGAGGAGATTCTTTCTCTGCTTACGGCCAATGAAAAAAGCGAAAAGGGCGAATATTGCCTGGTGGCGGATCTGCGGAAGGTGGAATTGCCGGAGGAAAAGCCGGTGGTGCAGGCCTCCCTGGAAGCCCGGATTTTTGATCTGTTGCTGCAGGATATTTCCCTGCGGGATGCGATCGAGGAAATCGTCAGCCAGGGCGAAAAGAAAAATGCCGTCAAGGCCGCCGCCCTGCGTGTGAAAGAAATTATTGGAGAGTAACAAGGGAATTTTTGCGGGGGAAACCGTTCTTTGATGCTCAAAGAATGGTTTCCCCCGCACCCCTTTCCAAGAAAAGCTGCTCTGGATATTTTAATCTCCATGAAAGCTACGTTTTCCCAGTGCTACGTTTTATTTCTGGAATGATATTAAACCGTGTTTGATTCTCTGAAAGGAAAATAAAAATGAGCATCATCCAAACCTTTTATGATCAGCTGGCGACGCAATACGACCAGCTTTTTCAGGATTGGCAAGCCACCACGAAGGAGCAGGCAATGATCCTGGATCGGCTCTTTACCAAATACGGATTTGACAAGAAGGCTCAGATCCTGGATTGCGCCTGCGGAATTGGCACGCAGGCCATCGGCCTGGCTGCGCTGGGGTATGATGTAACCGGATCCGATATCAGCGACGGGGAACTAACCGAAGCAAAACAGCGCGCCAAAAGGAATCATGTGCAGATTCATTTTGAGCACGCCGATTTTTGCGCCCTTTCCGATACCTTTTCTGAAAAGTTTGATATCGTGATCGCTATGGATAATGCGCTGCCCCATATGCTGACCGCGGATGCGTTGAGCGCCGCTGTCAAGAGCATTGTAAACCAACTCAAACCCGGCGGTATATTTGTGGCCAGCATCCGGGATTATGATGCACTGCTGAAAGATAAGCCCCCCTATTCCCCGCCCTATATCCACAAAACCCAGCAAGGGCAGCGGGTATCCTTCCAGACATGGACCTGGAAAAATGATTGCTATAAGCTCACCCAGTATATCATTGAGGATGAAAACGAGCTGCAAATCAGCAAATTCGAATGCGAATACCGCGCTACAAAGCGAACTGAATTGACGGATTTGCTCATGGCTGCAGGGAAGTGGAATGGCTCTTCCCGGAGGATACGGGCTTTTACCATCCCATCGTGATTGCAAAAAAATAAGATTTCCGCATCAAAAAAGGACCGGATTGCACTTCAACAATCCGGTCCTTTTTGCATCACTGGCACTCAAGATGATCAAAAACAGTCATCATAATCCAGTGCGGCTTTCTTGGAAGGGGCCTGGGGAAACCATTCTTTGTTTCCCCAGCAATCTCCCCCATCACTCTTCCATCATCGGGAAATGGCAAGCCACGAAATGCCCTTTTTCCAATTCCCGAAGCTCGGGCTTTTCTTTCTTGCATTCTTCCCGCGCATAGGGGCAGCGGGTAGAGAAGGGGCAGCCGGAAGGCGTATTGATGGGCGAGGGAATATCCCCCTCCAGAATAATCCGCTGGGGCGCATGATCCACATCCACGGTGAGCACTGCGGAAAGCAGGGACCGGGTATAGGGATGCATGGCACTGCGGAATACATCCTCCGTGGCGCCGGTTTCCATGATGGAGCCCAGATACATCACGGCCACATGGCTGCATACATCCTTGACCACCGCCAGATTATGAGAAATGAACAGATAGGTGATGCCCAATTCCTTTTGCAGATCCATCAGCAGATTCAGAATCTGGGCATGGACGGATACGTCCAGGGCGGAGACGGGCTCATCGCATACAAGGAATTCGGGGTTCAGGGCGATGGCCCGGGCGATGCCGATGCGCTGCCGCTGGCCGCCGGAAAAATCGGAGGGATAGCGGGGCATATCCTCATCGGAAAGGCCCACCAGATGCAGCAGTTCCGATACACGGGCGTGAATCTGCTCTTCCGTCATGCCGCCGCGGATCTGCATGGGCTCCGCAATGATGTGATAAACGTCAAAGCGGGGGTTGAGGGAAGAAAAGGGATCCTGGAAAATCATCTGCATGCCCCGGCGCAATTCCTTGAATTCCTTATTAGGCAGAGCATTGAGATCCTGGCCCTTAAAATAAATCTTGCCTTCAGTGGGCTTTTGCATGCCCAGGATGGCATTGCCCAGGGTGCTTTTTCCGCAGCCGGATTCCCCCACCAGGCCAAAGGTTTCCCCCGGCAGAATTTCCAGGGAAACGCCATTGACGGCCTTCACATATTTTTTCTTGGCAAAGGGCATGCCGCCCTTGACGGGAAAATGAACCTTCAGATTTTCAATTTTTACCAAAGGTTTATTCGTGTTACTCATTACGCTTCCTCCCTGTATTTTGGGGAAACAGTTGTGAATATTATGAAAACCACTTCCTATATTGGTTTTCGGGGAGAATTCGAGAGGGACACTCTTGACGCAAAAGTTTCCCTCCCGATCATTTCTTATACCAGCGGATGATGGCAGCGAATCCTGCGATTTTCGCCATCCTCCTTCAGCACAGGCATCTTTTCTTTGCATTCCGCAGTGCAATAATTGCAGCGGGGATGGAAATAGCAGCCCGTAGGCTTATGCATGGGATTGGGCACTTGATCAGGAATCTGCACAAAACGGGTGGTGCATTGATCCAGCTTGGGCACCGACGCCAGCAGCCCCTGGGTATAGGGATGATGGGGCGTAAGGAACAATTCCCGCAGGGGCGCCTCCTCCACCAGCTTCCCGCTGTACATCACATGCACCGTATCCGCCATATGGGCCACAACGGAAAGATCGTGGGTGATAAGAATCAGGGCGGTGCCATTTTCTTTTTGCATTTTTTTCAGCACATCCAGCACCTGGGCCTGAATGGTCACATCCAGGGCAGTGGTGGGTTCATCCGCAATAATCAGCTTGGGCTTGACGGCAAAGGCCATGGCAATGAGCACGCGCTGACGCATGCCGCCGGAAAGCTGATGGGGATAATCATGATACCGGCGTTCGGGAGAGGGCACGCCCACCAGGGAAAGGGCATCAATGGAGGCCTTTTTCGCTTCCTTCTTGCTCATCTTCTGATGGCGAAGGAAAATTTCATCCATCTGCCGGCCAATGGTCATAACCGGGTTCAGGGCGGTGAGGGCGTCCTGGAAAATCATGCAGATATCCTTGCCCCGCAATTCGCACAGTTCATTTTCTTCCATGCTCAGCAGATCATGGCCGTCAAAGGTCATTTCATCCGCCTGCATCAGGGCCGGCGGGGAATTGAGCAAACGCATAATGGCCATGCTGGTTACGGATTTCCCGCAGCCGGATTCGCCCACGATAGCGGCGCATTCCCCGGCATGAACGGAAAGATCGATCCCCTCTACGGCGCGCACCACGCCCATATCGGAGGGGAATACCACCTTCAGATTGCGGATATTCAGCAAGGGCTTATTTTCCGTCATGCCATGGCGCCCCCTTCCTCTTTGGCGGCCTGGCGGGCTTCTTCCCGCTGGGCTTCATCCATTTCTTCAAAAATCTTCTGGATATACGTGTTATTCAGGGTGCGGAAGAGGCGATTCATGGCTCCCGCCCGCTTCATCCTGGGATTAAAGATTTCTTCCAGCGCAAGGCCGATGCGCATGAAGGAAAACACGGAAAGGAAAATACCGATGCCGGGGGCCACAATCCACCACCAATGGCCAAAGAGCAGCGCGCCGCCGGATTGGGCGTCAGCCAGCATTTTTCCCCAGCTGATGGCCGTGGGATCGCCCAGGCCCAGGAAGGAAAGGCCCGCTTCCGCTACCATGATGCCGGCGCTGGAAAGGGCGGTATTCATGATCAGCAGATGGGAAACGCCGGGCAGAATATGCCGGAACATGATATGCATCCGGCTGGCTCCGGAAAGCTCCGCCGCCTTGACGTAATTGCTGTTTTTCAGCACCAGCACCTGGGCGCGGATTACCCGGGCCAGGCCGGTCCAGCCAAAGACCACGAAAATGAAAATGATCATGAAATAGGATTTGCCAAAGAGATTGGTGAGCACGATGGTGAGGGGCAGCGTGGGGATCACCAGCATCACATCCACCACGCGCATGATCAGCGTATCGCAAATGCCGCCCACATAGCCCGCCAGAATGCCCATAAATGCGCCGATCAGGGCGGTGAGAATCCCGGTGATCAGGCCCACCATCAGGGATACCCGGGCGCCGTAAATCAGCATGGAGAAAATATCCTGGCCGGTAGAAATGGTAGTTCCCAAAGGATGCTGCCAGGAGGGAGAAAGGCCCTTTTCGCTGCGGGCCGTTACATCATAGGGATCAAAGGGCGCCAGCCAGGGGGCAAACAGCGCGCAGATGACCAGCACCCCGGCAATGATCAGGCCCACCCGGCCCTGGGGATGCTTCCAGATTTTTTTGATCAAATTCCATGCGCCTTTCATCTGCGTCCACCTCCTACCGTCACACGGGGATCCAGCAGGGAATAGCAAAGATCCGTGATCAGATTGCCAAGCAAGGCCACCCCGGAAAGGAAGAGCATGATGCCCATCATCAGGGGATAATCGTTGGTATTATTGGCGGTGAGGAAAAGGGTACCCATGCCGTTCCAGTTAAAAATCTGCTCAATAACCACCGCGCCGCCGATCAGGCCGGATACGCTCATGCCCAGGCTGGTCACGATGGGAAGCAATGCATTGCGCAATACATGCTTATACATCACCGTTTTCGTGGAAAGGCCCTTGGCCCGGGCGGTGACCACATAATCCTCATTGGAAACGGCAATCACGCTGTTTCGGGTGCTCTGGGCATAGGATACGATGCCGCCCACCGACATGGCAATGATGGGCAGGGCCGCATTCTGGGCCACCTTGCCGATGGCTTCCATGCTCCAATCAAAGGAGGAAACCAGGCTGGGATCGGTATAGGCAGGGAACCATTCCCATTCAAAGCCCATATACAGGGAAAAGAGCAGCGCCAGGAAAAATGCGGGCAGGGCGGTGGTGACAGTCGATGCATTCATCAGCAGCCGATCCGCCCATTTGCCGCGATTCCAGGCGGCATAGGTGCCAAAGAGCAGGCCAAAGAGCATGCTGATAAACAGATTGCTTACCGACAGCACCAGCGTCCAGGGCAGACGATCGGCAATCAGATCCACCACCTTGGGGGAGCCCGCCTGCAGGGAGGTTCCCAGATCCCCGTGCACCAGGTTATTCAGATACCGCATATATTGCTCCCAGGTGCTCACGTCAAAGCCGTATTGCTTCCTGGTCATCTGCTTGATGATATTGTATTCAATATCGCTCATATTGCCCTGGGGGGGATAATAACGCTCCGCAGGGTCATCCACGCCGATGCGGGGAATGAAGAAATTCAGCGTGGTTACGATGAGAAAAATGAACAGGGTATACAATATGCGCTTGATCACGTATGCTTTGTTCATTTTTTCACCTTCCTTCCTGGGTCACTTGCTGCAATTGAGAAAGGGAATCCATATTGAATACCCCTTCCCCATCCGATACCGTCCAGCCGGTAAAGCGATCCGTCCGGGCGACGGAGGTCACATCCTGGCAGTAGAGGGGAAGCTTGTAGTATTCTTCCGCAATGGTTTTTTCCAGATCCCGGATCATCTGATATTTGTGATCCCGGTTCAGGGTGGTGCGCATGGCGGCAATGCCCTGATTGATTTCCTTGTTTGTCAGCCGGCCGTAATTGGAGGAACGATTGAGATTGGAAAAATGGGCATTATACATAATATCGATATTGGCCGGGGTCAGGGATACCCCCTGCAGGGTCATATCGAAATTACCGCCGTAGAGATAGGTGGTTTCAGGGGAATTGCCGGAGGCAGCAAAGCTGACCTCCACGCCGATCTTCTGGAAAAGCACCTGCAGATAGCTGACCGTATCCTGCATGCCGGGATTGGCCAGAATCTGGTAGGAAAGGCGCTTGCCCTCATCCAGGCGATAGCCGTTTTCATCCTTTTGGGGATAGAGCGTATCCAGAAGCCGATTGGCCTCCTGCAGCTTTTCCGCCGCATCGCCCAGCAGAATATCCGCTTCAGCGGAGAAAAGATCCCCCTCCAGCACCAGGCCCGCCGGGGCACGCCGGCCATTGCCATCCAGTACGAAATCAATCAGCGCTTCCTGATCGATGGCCAGGGCGATGGCCTTTCGCAAAACGGGATTTTTCAATTGTTCCCGGGCCCGGGTGCTCTGATCCGAAGGCACATTCAGATTCAGCACCAGGCACTGGGTAAACAGCCCGGGGGCGGAAGCCACATAGACCGAATCTTCCTTTTCAAAGAGCCGGGCATAATTGGCCGCAATGGAGGAATCCAATACGTCGATATGCCCCTTCTTCAGGGCGTAGATGGCCACATTGATTTCCTGATACAGAATGAATTTCAGGGTATCCACCTTATAAAGCGGCCCGCCGTTTTCATCCTTGATATGGTAATCATCCCGGCGATGGAGCACGATTTCCTGGCCGTTGGTCTTTTCGCGGTCCAGGGTCCAGGGGCCGCAGCCCACGGGATGCTGATAGGCATAGCTGAGGTCTTCCGAGGGGCTGGTATTATTGATGGGATTATCAAAAGAAATAATATCGGCATAAATATGCTCCGGCAGCACCAGCACCGTGGAAACCAGCGGCGTGATGGCGCCCAGCACCTTATTCACTTCGAAATAGAAAACCGTATCCCTTTCTTCCTCGCTGATGGGATAGCCCTTTTCATTGGCGCCGGTATCATAGGTGTAAATCCCTTTGCGGCGCAGCTTTCCGGTATTGTTATCATATTTGTGCAGCAAATCATTCACCCAGGCCAGGGCGCCTGCGTGATTGGAAAGCTTCTGATTGGCCGCCAGATCGAAGGTAAAGTAAATATCCTCCACCGTCACCCTTTCCCCGTCGGACCAGGTGGCATTTTCATCCAGCACAAAGCGGATGGGAATGCAGGAGGTATCCTTGCCGGAATATTCGCTTTCCAGCTTGTCATAATCAATTTTGCCATCCTCGGTCAGGATGGGATTGCCCTGCCGATCCAGATAGGCCCATTCCTTTACCAGCAAAGGCTCGTATTCATCGGTGCTCTCATCATAGCTGAGCAGCGTGGAATAGACCATGCTGGAAATGGTGGGGGCCACCCCGTCACGGGAAAACCAGGGCATATAAGAGGTGGGGAAAGCAGAGGCCACTTCCCCGATATACAGGGTGGAGGAAGTATCCCCCCGCCGTTCATAATCCGTGGCACAGGCGGTGCAAAGCATGATAAGAGCCAGCAGCAATACCGCCAGCCTGATTCTCGGGCGCATCGCGAGCGCCTCCCTTCTGTAAAAAAAATTTCCTCAAAAATTGCAAAAGGCTCAGGGCGCGAAAATGCGCCCTGAGGCTAAAAATTCAATTCAAAAATCAGTAGGGATAGATCATCTTGGTGCCAAAGCCTTCCTTGGTCACGCAATTGTCATATACTTCTTCAATGCGGAAGATGTAGGCGGGGCGAGTGAGCCAACGGCTCATATCGGGATGATGGTAAACATCGTGCTGGGCATTGATGAACTGCTGATAGATTTCGCGCTTGCCGCTGTCGCATTCATCATAGATTTCCATCTTGCCGCGCAGCTCATAGGAAATGGCCGGGGGCTGATAGAAAATCAAGGTGGCTTCGGGATTGACCTTGTAGTTGGCGTAGCTATGCTTTTTCGCCATTTCCAGGGAACCCACCTTGGTGAAATCCACCCGGTCGCGGGCTTCTTCGCCGTACATATACTTGACCAGCACTTCCAGGCCGCGCTTGGAATAGGTCTTGTCTTCGGGATCGAAGGTCTTGATATGGTTCACATAGGCTTCCAGGGTTTCTTCCAGATATTCATCCTTGGGGAGGAAGCCGATGCCCTTGATGCTGGCGTTCAGGCCGGCAGGGCCATAGGAAACGAACGCCGGATCATGGGAGCAGAAGCTCAGGAACACCTTTTCGGGGGAGGACATTTCGCCCCGATACATTTTCAGCACGTTTTCGGCGCGGGTATTGAACGCCCAGCGGAAAAAGCTTTCAGCGGATTTCATAATTACACCTCTCCTTTATTTCTTCCGTATCCGGAAATTAAACATTGATATTATATCATCTTATTCTTCCTTTGTGTACAATCATGCCTACTCAATTGAATTGTGCAAAATTAAATAAACAGCAAAAATCATGCATTTTTCCCGTTTGCTCATCCGTTTTTTTCGACATACAAAAAAAGTACATTTATTCACAAAAAAATCATCCTGCCCGCCCCTATCGGAGCGCTGCAGGATGATTTCCTTCCATGAATTATTTTTCGTTTATTACTGGGCCGCGGCTTGTTTTTCGGCATTCAGTTTTTCCCGGGCCGCAGCCAGGGCATTGAGGGCTTCAGCCCGGGGATCATTCAGATCACCCTGCACATAATCCAGCTTGCTGATCATGGGTGCGCAATGGGAATAGGCACTGGAAGAAATAATCTCCTTGGCCTTGCCGGCGCGGATTTTGCGAATGATCTTGACCGCCAGCATGCCCAGCGTGACAAAGGAAATGGCGAATACAAAGAAGCAGAAAAAGAGCAGCGGGAAGATTTCCATGATTTCCTTGACGAATAATACGATGCCCACGGCAATGGCCAGAACAGCCGCCCCGATCATGGCATATTTTTCTTCCTTGCCCTGGGCCCAGGCCTGGGGCTTTCCGCATTTTTTGCAGACGGACGGGGCATTCAGCCCGGAATAATCCTGCTTTTCATTGACGCGGGTCACCAGCTTATCCAGCATTTTTTCCGCCGTCGCCGTGGCATTTTCGGAAGAAATCCGCTTGGCGTCTTCCTTTTTCGTGCCGATGAGGCCATAGCTCGTGCGATGCTGGGCCTGCACGCTGCCCATGCTCACATTCAATTCACCGCAATGATGGCAGCAGAAGGCACAGGGATACTTTTTCGTCACTGTAGATTGCATATACTGTCCCATAATAATCCCCCTCTTTCAGCGCTTTACGCCGCAAAAAATCTTATTCCAGGAAAAACATTCTTTCCAGCTTGGGCTGCACCCCGGTATCCGGATCCAGGGGCATTTCCATTACGTCCTTCATGTATTCATTCCATTTATCCACGATGGGGCTTTCCGCCTGGGTTTTGGCGGCAAAATCCAGGCCCTTTTCACATTCGTAATAACCAAAGAGCTCATCGCCCACATTCCAGATGGTATAATTTTTAATCCCTGCTTTTTTCAATAATTCTACCATTTCCGGCCAGATTTCATCATGGCGGCGCTTATATTCCGCCTTCATTCCGGGCTTCAAAATAGCTTTCCATGCATAACGATCCATCGTTTTTTCCTCCTTATTTCAATTGCCAGGCAATGATCCAGCCCTTGTATTCATCCAGGAAATCCTGGCCGCCCTTGGTCATTTTCACGCTGGCCCAGCCATTATCCAGGAAAGAAAAGACCATGACCAATTTGCCGATATAACGGTCGATGATCTGCACCTTGATCTGCAGCTTCTTTTCTTCCACCCAGCCGGCAGAGGCAGCGCAGGCATAGGTGAAATCATCCGGGCCCGGCAGGCCGCCCTGCTCATTGGAATAGCCAAACTGCGGGAACTGGCCAAATACATTTTCCTTCATGCCAAAGGGCAGCTTCTTTTCCCCCTGGGCATTTTCATAGCTGAAGCAGCACTGATTGCCGTCAAAATCCATCCGGAACCATTTGATGCCCATGGGATTCTCTTCGCATTTATAGGTTTTCCCGCTGATCTTTCCGGCGTATGCGGATTCCTTTTCCCCCCGGGCCACATTCAGCTTTTCAGGGGCCAGATCATCCGTTTCCTCTTCGCCCAGCAGCGGCGTTACCAATTCATCATATACCGCCCGGAAAATGGCGCCGGAATGCAGTTCATAGGTCATCTGGATATCCGCAGTGCAAACGAAAGCGAAATCGGCCTCCGGCACGCAGATGGCAAATTGACCGCCCAGGCCGTGGAAGGCAAAGCCGCCCCGCTCTGCATGCCAGATCTGATAGCCGTAGCCCTGGCTCTTATGGGTGCTGCAGCCGGTAAAATCATTATCCGTCATTCTGGAAATGGCCTTTTTCACATAATCGGCGCTGATCAATTGCCTGCCATTCCATGCGCCGTGATTCTTCAGCAGCAGCGCAAAATTCATCAGGCCTCTGGGCTTGCAGATCATGGCAGAACTGCCCCAGGTAACCCCATCGGGGCCGCAGAGCGTCTGGGCATTTTCAAAGCCGCCGATTTCATCCAGAAATTTTTCCTTCAGATAGGCAAGCAGCGTTTTCCCCGTCAGCTTTTCCACCAGCGCGCCAAGCACATAGGAGCCCGTGGAATCGTAATCAAAATGCGCGCCCACAGGCTTTCTGACGGGCTGGCGGAAATAGAAATACGGAATATCCATGGCGCGGCCTTCAATCCAGCTGGGATTATCGGCATAGCAGGTTCGCATGGTCAGCATATCCTCAATGGTTTGCTGGCGCACAAATTCATGTAGCGTATCCGGCAGCTTTTCCGGAAAATATTTGATGATCGGATCATTCAGTTTCACCAGACCGTCATCAATCAGGCAGCCCACGGCAATGCCCACAAAGGATTTGGTTACCGAATACATCCGGTGGGGGGTATTTTCATCAAAGGGCGCCCAATATTTTTCCATCTGCATTTTGCCGCCCTGCCAGATCAGCACGGAATGCAAATCCACCCCCGCCATGCGCAAGGCCCGAAGAAACTTCCGAAAATGTTCCTGAGTAAGCGCAGAGACCTTTTCCATGGTATCCCTTCCTTTTCCTTATGCTTTCCGGCCGGACATCCATCCATTGTATTCCGTCAGGAAATCTTCGGCGCGCTTCATCATTTTTACGCCCACCACGCCATCCTTCCGGAAGCCGAACGTAATGATCAGAATGCCGAAATACCGATCCACAATCTGCACCCGCAGCTGCAGTTTCTGCTGCTCCACCCAGCCGGCGGAAACCGCGCAATCATACATGAAGCCATTCAATTCATGCACGTTGCCGTTATCATTGGAATAGCCAAGCTGCGGGAATTTGCAGAAGATATTTTCCTTCATGCCAAAGGGCAGCTTCTTTTCGCCCTGGGCATTTTCGTAAATAAAGCAGCCCTGATTCTTTTCATCCCAGGAAAGCCGGAACCATTTGATGCCCATGGGATTTTCATCGCAGCGGAAGGTAACGCCGTTTACTTCCTGCTGGAAGGCAGATTCCTTTTCCCCCAGAGAAACGCTCAACTGCGCTTCCGATTGCAGATCATAATTGAAATGCTCTTCTTCCCCATCCAGATGATGCACCAGTTCATCAAATACGGCGCGGAAAATGGCAGGATTATCCACCTCAGAATTGAGCTGGGTATCGGCGGTGCAGACGAAAATGAAATCCTTATCCGGCACGCAAATGGCAAACTGGCTGCCCATACCATTGAAGGAAAAGCTGTTTTCATTGGTACGCCAGATCTGATAGCCATAGCCGTAACGATTGCGGTGCACGCTGCCTTCCAGATTATTGGTAGTCTTAACCGAAATGGCATTTGCCACATAATCCCGGCTGATCAATTGCTCGCCGTCCCAGGCGCCCAGATTCATCACGAGCTTTGCAAAATTCATCAGCGCCCTGGGCGTGCAAAGCAGGGCAGAATCCCCCCAGGCAACGCCGTCGGGGGTTTCAAGCATCTGGGCGGATTCAAAGCCGCCAATGCGGTTCAGGAATTTTTCCTTCATGTAGTCCAGCAGCTTCATGCCGGAAATTCTTTCCACCAGCGCTCCCAGAATATAGGATCCATTGGAATCATAATGGAAATTGGTTCCGGCGGGTTTATCCGGCTTTTGGGCAAAATAGAATTTTGTCCGGTCATAAACGCCGGGGGTAAACCAGCTGTGCCCATCCGCCTGGCAGGTGCTCATCATCAGCATATGCTCAATGGTTTGCTCCTGCATGAATTCGGGCACATTTTCCGGCAGCTTATCCGGAAAGAATTTCACAATCGGATCGGAAAGGGCGATCTTTCCTTCATCGATCAGACAGCCGACAGCCATGGACACAAAGGATTTGGTCACAGAATACATGCGATGAATTTTATCGGCGTCAAAAGGCGCCCAATATTTTTCAAAGAAAATATCATTGCCCCGCAGCAGCAAAACGGAATGCAAATTGACCCCTTCATACTGCATTTTATACAGAAAACGCCGGATCCATTTTTCTTCCAGGCCCGCTTCCCGGGGAGATGTCCGTCCAATCATAAGATATATGTCCTTTCTATATCGCATATTTTTTTCATTATACCACACTTCATTTTTCCAGGGCAATAAAAAAGTGAAAAAATATTGAATTGTGAAATATAATAACCAAAAAATCGCTTTCGATGATTCATTCGAAAGCGATTTGATCGTATGGTTTAATTTTCCTCAAATCCAAGGGCTTCGGTGACGATATACAGCGGCCGTCCTCTGGATTCATCATAAATCCGGGCGATATATTCGCCCACAATGCCAAGGGCGGAAAGGACGCAGCCGGTGCAAAGCAGCATCAGCATGGCAATCCACCAAAGCCCGCTGCCGCCGCCAAAGAGCAGCGCAATGAGCAGAATCAGGAAAAGGATTCCCGAAATGCCCAGGAAGCCAAGGCCCAGCAGCGTGATGAATTTCAGCGGCTTCATGGAGAAGGAAAAAATCCCGTCCGCCGCCAGCTTCAGCATCTTTTTCAGGGTGTATTCGGTCTTGCCGGCGAAGCGCTTGTCCCGGTCATAGAGCACGGCCTCCTGCTTGAAGCCCGCCCAGGCAAACATGCCCCGAAGGAAGCGGTTATGCTCGGGCATGCCGCGAATCACATCCGCCGCTTTCCGATCCACCAATCTGAAATCTCCCGTATCCCGGGGCACCATGCCGCCGGTCATCCAGGCAAGAATTTTGTAATACGCGCTGGCGGTAATTTTCTTGAAGGCGGTTTCCCCATCCCGCTTTTTCCGCTGGCCGAAAACCACCTGGGCGCCATTCCGCCATTTTTCCGCCATCAGAGGAATCACTTCCGGGGGATCCTGCAAATCGGCGTCGATGATCACAATGGCGTCGCCGGTGGCATAATCCAGCCCCGCCGTTACCGCAGATTGATGCCCCGCATTCCGGGCAAACAAAATGGCGCGGACGTTGGCGTCTTCATCCGAAAGTTCCCGCAGAATTTGGGCCGTATCATCCCGGGAACCGTCATCCACATACAGAATTTCGTAGGGTTCCCCCATTTCCCGCATGGTTTTCGTCAGGCGCTTATGGGTTTCCCGGATCACTTCTTCTTCATTATAACAGGGCACGATCACAGAAAATACAGGCTGCATCCGTATTCCTCCTTCGCATTGGGTATTGCTTCAATCAATCAACGATGATAACCGGGATTTTCTTCCATCCCGTTTCAGAGCATTTTAATGAGCATATTCTTCTGCCCATCCATTTCCAGTTTCAACAATCCATCCTTTTCCATCTGCCGGAGCACATCGGAAAAGCGCTTGAAGCCGATGGCGCGCTCGCTGTAATCCGGATAGGCCGCCTGAATATCCGCCTTGAGAATGGAAGGATTGATCCTTTCAAAGCCGTCATCCTTATAATGCTGCAATTGCTCGGTAAAGGCATTGCGCCAATTTTCCTGGGTCAGCTGGCTGATTTTCCCTTCCTCCGGCGCATCGGCATTCAAGGAAACCAGCACATTATAATTATCATTCTTCACCCGGATGCTGCCGAATTTGGCAGATAATTTATTCAGCAGCTTGCCAAAGGAGGCGCAGCCAAAGGCCTTTTCATTGAAATCGGGCCGCAGGCGCAAAAGCACGCCCTTTAATTCGCTGGCATACATTTCATCCTCATCCGTCTGTTCGGAAAGAATGCCCTCCAGCAGCTTATTGAGCCCGGCGTCATCCAAGGGCTCATCCTTGCTCTGCTTCTGCTTGTTCCGCTTATCCCGGCTGACGGAAGAAACAGATTCCAGAAACTGAAATTCATTGCAGGCATTGATGAAAATGCTGCTTGCCACTTCGCTGCGGCTGATGCCCAGCACAAATTTGCCCATGCTCTTTAATCGCCCTACCAGCGGCGTATAATCGCTGTCGCCGGATACGATACAGAAGGAATCAATCAGCGGGTTGGTATAGGCCACCTCCAGCGCATCCAGCACCAGCAGAATATCCGCATTATTTTTCTGCGCCACCCCGTGGCGAAGGGAGGGCACCACCGTGAACGTATTGGACAAGAGAATTTCCTTTAAATCGCTGAATCGATCCGTGTAGCCGTATACCTTGCCAAGCAGAATATCGCCGCGGATCTTCACCTTTTCCAGGATATTGTTCAGCGTGGCCACCTTGGCCCCGCAATTTTCCAAGTCAACAAATAACGCAAATCGCGATGTACTCATATAGATCCTTTCAAGTAATGGATTTTTGCGGGAGGAGGCTTTTGAAGCCAAAAGCCCCCTCCCGCACCCTCCCGAAAAGCAATTCGGGAAAAATCAAATGACCTTCGATTCTTATTGAATGCCCGTGGAAGGGGATGAAAATTCGGAATGCGGAATTCGAAATGCGGAATTATATGATGAATTCCGTTTTTTCATTCTGATTATTATTTTCCAATCTCGGGGAATCCCGCCAAATAGGAGGCAATTGAAAAATCCCGAGCAGGTTTTCGGGAGGGAGCGGGAGGGTGCTTTTGACTCAAAAGCATCCTCCCGCAATCATCCCACGTTTCTCCTTGTCACTCCTCCGGATGGGCCCAGGAATAGACGGCCTGGGCGGCGGGGGCGGACATGCCGGGGACGGCTTTGATTTCCTCCAGGGTAGCCTCGCGGATGGCCTTGACGGTCTTGAAATACTGAAGCAGATTCCGCCGGCGGCTGGGACCCACGCCGGGAATATCCTCCAGGGCGGAATGCACGCTTTGCTTGCCCCTGAGGCCCCGGTGATGGGTAATGGCAAATCTGTGCGCTTCATCGCGAATCCGCTGAATCAGATGCAGCGCCGGGGAATGCCGATCCAGCAGAATGGATTCCTCCTGATTGGGCAGGAAAATTTCCTCCAATCGCTCTGCCAAACCGAACATGGGCACATTGGCCCCGGTTGCCAGCATGGCCTCCCGCGCAAACTGCAATTGCACCGGGCCGCCATCGATCAGCACCAGATCGGGCATGGGCCATTTTTCTTTGGGATCATCGCTCATGGCGCGCTTGAAGCGGCGGGAGAGCACTTCATTCATGGAGGCAAAATCATTGGCCCCCTCCACCGTTTTGATGCGATAATGCCGGTATTCCTTGGGCGCGGGCTGCCCATCGATAAATACCACCATGGATGCAACCGACAGAATCCCCTGGGTATTGCTGATATCAAAGCCTTCAATGCGCCGGGGAACGAAATCAAGCCCCAGTGCTTTGGCCAATTCCTCGGAAGCGCCGATGGTACGCTCATGCTGAATCTGTTTTTTGGCATTGCGTTTTTCCAGGGCGTCCCGGGCATTCTTTTCCGCAAGCAAGGTCAGCGCCCGCTTATCCCCCCGCTGGGGAATGGTCAGCGTGCATGCGCTGCCCCGCTGCCTGCGCAGCCATTCTTCCATTTCCGCGCCAATTTCCCCGGGCAGGGAAGGGCAGAGCACCTCTCTTGCCGGCTTTCTTTCATCATAGAATTGCACCATGAAATCAAAAAGCACTTCCCCGGGATCTTCCTTGCCTTCTCTTGGCAGGGGGAAGGAATCGCCCCCCACCATCTTGCCGCCGCGGATATAGAGCACCTGGGCCATGGCGTCCAGATCATCCTGGGCAAGGGCAAATACATCCTGCTCCGCCCCGCTGACCTGGATAGCCTGCTGCCGCTGCATCAGCCCTTCAATATCCCGAAGCTGATCCCGCAATTGGGCCGCCTTTTCAAACTGCAGATTTTTCGCCGCCTCCATCATATCCCGCTGGATGGACGCGGTGACGTCCTGATATTTCCCATTCAGGAAGGAAAGCACCCGATTGACAACCGCCTTATATTCATCCTCGGTGCATTTTCCGCCGCAGGGCCCCAGGCAGCGTCCAATTTCAAAATTGACGCAGGGGCGCCGCGGGCTTTTCAGGGGCAATTGCAGATTGCAGGTGCGTAAGGGGAAAATTTTCCTGAGCGCCTCCAATACATCCCGAACAGCCGTAGCCCCGATATAGGGGCCAAAGTATTTGGCCCCATCCTGCTCCTGCCGCCGGGCCAGGGTAAAGCGGGGAAAGCATTCCTTCATATCCACCCGGATATAGGGATAATGCTTATCATCTTTGAGCAGGATATTATAATAGGGCTTATGCAGCTTGATCAGATTGCATTCCAGAATCAGCGCTTCCAGATTGGTGCGGCAAAGAATGATATCGAAATCATCCACATGCGAAACCATGGCCGCGACTTTGGGTGTGTGATCGCGGCCATGGAAATAGCTTCGCACGCGGTTTTTCAAATTCACCGCTTTGCCCACGTAAATAATCTTCCCCTGCTCCTTCATTTGATAGCAGCCAGGGGAATCGGGCAGCATTTTCAGTTTCTGGGCAATTTGTTCATTCATGAAATGAAGGGCTTATTCCTCGTCGTTATCGAAGGTCGCTTCCACCACCTGAATGAGCTGATCCATCAGATCTTCATCCACGGGCACGAATTCTTCCATTTCTTCCCCATCTTCGCTTTCCAGGGGCTGCACCTTCATCACATAATGGGAAACTTCTTCTTCCGCGATATCGCCGCAGTCATCGCTGAGCAGCACATATTCATCCCCATTATAGAAGAAATAACGCTCTACGCAAAGTTTGATCGCTTCCCCATCTTCGCCTTCCAGTTCAATGATATCCTTTTCCAAATCAGCCATGGTTATTTCTCCTTTCCTTGCGCTTTTTGCGCATTCTTATTATATCCCAATTTCCCCGAAAGCACAAGATCATCCTTGCGCAGATAAAAAAATGGCCCGGGCAAGCACCCGGGCACGATATTATACAATTAAATCCGCAGGCTCCACCTTCACGGCTTTTTGCAGATCGGTCAAGCTGCATTCCACCTGATAGCCGATCTTGCCGGCGCTGAACATGATGGTTTCAAAATTCTGGGCGGTTTGATGGATCAGGGTACGGAAGGGCTTTTTCATCCCAATGGGAGAGCAGCCCCCGTGGACATAGCCGGTAAGAGGAAGCAGATCCTTGGCCTTGAGCATTTCCATGGCCTTTTCCCCCACGGCGGCGGCAGCCTTTTTGAGATCAAGCTCTTCCGCCACAGGAATCATGAAAACATAATTTGTTTTGCTCTTTCCAACCGCAACCAGGGTTTTGAAGGTCTTTGCCGGATCCTGCCCCAGCACATTGGCCACGTCGATGCCGCTGACCACCCCGGAATCCACATAACAATAATCCCGATAGGCAATTTTCAGCCGATCCAGGGTGCGCATCACATTGGTTTTTTCCGGCTTTGCCATTATTCCAGCTCCTGGCCGTTTTCGATGGCAGTGATCTGATCCACCCTGCGCTGATGGCGGCCGCCCTCAAATTCGGTGGTCATGAATACTTCCACCAGCACTTTGGCGGTTTCGGGGGCGATTACCCGGCCGCCGATGGCCAGCATATTGGCGTCGTTATGGGCGCGGGTCATCTTGGCGCTGTAGTAATCGGAGCAGCAGCAGCAGCGAATACCCTTTACCTTGTTGGCAGCCATGGAAATGCCCACGCCGGTGCCGCAGATCACGATGCCCCGGTCAAATTCGCCATTGGCGACGGCCTTGGCAGCGCGCAGGGCGAACACGGGATAATCCCGGGTGGTGTCTTCATCATGAATGCCAAAGTAGGTGGCTTCAGCGCCCAGTTCCTTCAGGGTTTCCATCACGGCTTCCTTGAGCACCACGCCGGCGGGATCGCAAGCAACAGCAATTTTCATAGGAGGAATACCATCCTTTCATCTGTAAATAAATTACCCATATAGTATACCGCAGTTTTTTCCCCGGGGCAAGCAGGAAAAAATGATTTCTTTTGCGCCTTTCCTCTTGCAATTCTTGGGAAAAGGGGCTATAATGCTTCCATACCGCGTAGAGAGGGAATGGCGGTGGCATGCGCGCAAAGAGAAATGCCGGTCTGGTGCAAGGCAGAAGCGCAATCCCGCGATCCACCCTGGAGCGGGCGGCGATGAGCCGCCGGGGCGCGCCCCTTACAGCGCAGACGAGCGGATATTTCCAACAGGAAATATCAATCGGGGTGGCAACGCGGTTTTTCCGTCCCTGCGAATGGGCGGTTTTTTTATTGAAAAAAATGGGAAGGATGATTTTACCATGCTGGATATCAAACGAATCCGTCAGAACCCCCAGGAATTGATCGATGCGCTGAACAAGCGCAATTCCACCATCGATATCAGCGAACTGCTGGAGCTGGATGCTCAGCGCCGTGACGCCCTGGGCCAGGTGGAAGCGCTGAAGAATAAGCGCAATGAAGAAAGCAAGAAAATCGCCCAGGTGAAGCGCCAGGGCGGCGACGCCTCCGAAATTATGGAAGCCATGCGCAAAGTGGGCGATGAAATCACCGTCCTGGATAAGCAGGTGGGCGAAATCGACGAAAAAATCAATTACATCCTCATGCGCCTGCCCAATCTGCCCCACGAAAGCGTGCCGATTGGCAAGGATGATTCTGAAAACGTGGAACAGCGCCGCTGGGGCGAACCCCGCCAGTTCGGCTGGGAGCCCAAGGCCCACTGGGATATCGGCACCGATCTGAATATCCTGGATTTTGAATCCGCCGCCAAGATTTCCGGCGCCCGCTTTACCGTCTATCGCGGCCTGGGCGCCCGGCTGGAACGCGCCGTGATCAATTTCTTCATGGATACCCATGCCGCCGACGGCTACACCGAAGTGCTGCCCCCCTATATGGTGACCCGCGCCACCATGACCGGCACCGGCCAATTGCCCAAGTTTGAAGAAGACGCCTACAAGCTGGATCAGGATACCTTCCTCATTCCCACCGCCGAAGTGCCCGTGACCAATCTGTATCGGGATATGATTCTGGATGGGGATCAGCTGCCCATTCGTCACTGCGCCTATTCCGCCTGCTTCCGTGCCGAAGCCGGCAGCGCCGGACGCGATACCCGCGGCCTGATTCGCCAGCATCAGTTCAATAAGGTGGAAATGGTGAAGATCGCCAAGCCCGAGCAGAGCTATGAAGAACTGGAATCCATGACCCGCCAGGCCGAAAAGGTGCTGCAGCTGCTGGGTCTGCCCCATCGGGTGGTATGCCTCTCCACCGGCGATATGGGCTTCTCCGCCGCGAAAACCTATGATATCGAAGTATGGATGCCCTCCTACAATCGCTATGTGGAAATCTCTTCCTGCTCCAACTGCGAGGATTTCCAGGCCCGCCGCGCTGCCATCCGCTATCGCGATGGCGCTAAGGGCAAGCCCCAGCTCTGCCACACCCTGAATGGTTCCGGCGTGGCTGTTGGCCGCACCGTGGCCGCCATTCTGGAAAATTACCAGAATGACGATGGCACCGTCACCATTCCCGAAGTGCTCCGTCCCTACATGGGCTGCGACAAGATCGGCTGAGTTTTTTGAGAATATTTTGCGGGGGAACCATTCTTTGATGCCAAAGAATGGTTCCCCCGCTCCCCTTCCAAGAAAGCTGTTCTGGATGTTTCTTCTTCGTCATCCAAACGGCGTGTGCCAGTAAAAATTATGCGAGAGGGCCTTTCTTTTTCAAAAAGAAAGGCCCTCTCTTACATTCCTCAAAACTTTCAGGGACACACAAGCATTCAGAGCAATCCAGATATATTTCCCGGCGGCTTTCTTGGAAGGGGCCTGGGGAAACCAATCTCAGGAGCAAACCCGGAGGGTTTGTGACGCGGGAACGGCCAATGTTGCCAGAGGAGTGAGTATGCGCAAGCCGTCAGGCGTAGGGCATACGATGCCTCTACAAAGAATGGTTTCCCCATATATTTATTCTATCGGTTATTCTATCGGTACGACCTTCTTGAGGAAATACTTTCCCCAGGCCAGCACTTCCCTGAAATGATTTTTCACCCAGTATTCCGGTTTGCAAGGGCTGCCGATGCCCTCGGCGTCAAGGCCCATATCCCGGGCAATGGCCATGGCCCGGGGCAGATGATAATCGCTGGTAATGATGGTGATTTTTTCTGCGGTTTCGGGCAGCATTTCCACGGCATTTTGCAGATTCTGATGGGTATTGCGGGATTTATTCTCTGCCATAATCATTTCCTCCGGCACCCCTTTTTCAATCAGCCATTCCCGCATGCTTTCCCCTTCCGGGGCGGGCTCATTGACGCCCTGTGCGCCGCAGCAGATGATCAGCCGGGGATTTTCCAGATAGCTTTTTCTGGCCGCCTCC
The DNA here is from genome assembly GCA_015056015.1 of Clostridiales bacterium. GTDB lineage: Bacteria > Bacillota > Clostridia > Christensenellales > Aristaeellaceae > RUG563. The sequence goes on along the minus strand of SVHD01000006.1, from coordinate 42,167 downwards.
ATCCTCAATTCCAGCTGGGGGCTTAAATCGCCATTGGCGTATACCTGGGCGCCCAGGACAATAATCGCATCCGTATTTCCCGTATTCTCGCCGGGATGCGTTTCCATATAATAGATCGCGCCCAGCGCAATGAAAAAGCATAAAATGCCCAGCAGCATCAGTCCCAGCACGGCCATGATGATTTTCTTCATCCTCCCTTTTTTTCCAGACATAGATTGCTCCTTATTTTTTTATTCCATGGGGGATCGTGCGGATGCCCTGGCGATCCGCCGCCCGGGAAAAATCATCCTGATTCCAGGAAAGATAGCTGATTTCATTTTCGTTGCCATTCAGCAGGCCGTTGAGGAAAAAGCTGAAATCCTCTTCCCCGGCCACAATAATATGATCATTCAATCGGATGCCAACGCTGCCCAGCATCACTTCAATATTCCTGGTCAGCACCAGATCCTCCTCGGAAGGACGGACGGATCCGCTGGGATGATTATGGGTCATCACCGCTGCCACCGCATTATGCCGGATCAGCGCCTGCATCATCTGCCTTGGAATCACCGATACCTCTGAGGGCGTGCCGGTGGCAATCAGGGTGGTGGCCTGCAATTGCATCTGCGCGTCAAAGCAGAGCAGATACAGTTGTTCATTCTTTACGCCCACAAAAAGAGAACGGCAATACCGCAATAATTCCCCATGATTTTTCAGGCGCATCCTGGGCCGCTGCTTTTCCATTTCATAGGCCCGGAATACGGGCAGCAGCATGGAAAGGAAGGAGGCCGCCTTTTCCCCGATGCCCTCCACATGGGTCAATTCTTCCACCGATGCTTCCAATACATTTTCCAGGCTGCCAAAATGATTGATCAGCCGATGCGCCACAGGATTGACGTCAATCCGCGGAATGGCATAGGTCAATAATAATTCCAGGATTTCATGAGCGGCAAATCCGCCCAGGCCTTCCGCCTGATAGCGCTTGCGCAATCTATCCCGATGGCCTGCATGATCCAAAGTGCACACACCCTTTCTTTTCAAAAATTATTGTATCATTTCCCGGAAAGAAATGCAAGAAAACCCGTTTTCAATCCGTTCTTCCATTGGATGCCCTCTCCATTTCCCCGGCGCTTTCAATTGAAATTTATTCCTGAAAAGATTTCGTTAAAAAGGTGTAAAGAAATTGAAAAAAATCGGCTCAGGGGGATTTCAAGCAAAGCAAAGTTGTAGTATAATAAGATTGAAAACATAAGAAAGTGAGGGTGGTGCGGCTTGGCTGGCTTCTGGGAACAGGTTGAGACATTTTTTTGGAATATTATCCATCGCCCCACACTGGTTGACTATATTGATATTCTCATTATCGCTTTTCTGATTTATCAGCTGGTGCTTTTAACCCGGCAGACCCGGGCAATTCAGGTTCTCAAAGGCCTGGCCGTTATCATTGTGGCCAGTTATTTGAGTGAATTGATCGGCCTGACCGCCCTGAACTGGCTGCTGCGCAGCATCATCAATAACGGCGTGATTGCCATGCTGATTCTCTTCCAGCCTGAATTGCGCCGCGTGCTGGAGCAGCTTGGCCGCAGCACCAAGCTGGATCGCTCCACCCAGCAGGACGAAAGCCAGCGCATTGTCAATGAAATCACCCAATGCCTGCTGCGCCTTTCCAAGCGCCGGGTAGGCGCGCTGATTGTATTTGAACAGCGTACGGGCCTCAAGGATGTTATCGAAACCGGCACCACCATTGATTCCATGATTTCCGCACCCCTGCTGGAAAATATCTTTGAACCCAACACGCCTTTGCATGATGGCGCCGTGATCATTCAGGGCCAGCGCATTGCCGCTGCCGCCTGTGTATTGACGCTGAGCGAATCCAGTTCCATCAGTCGTGATCTGGGCACCCGTCACCGGGCTGCCCTTGGCGTGAGTGAAACCACCGACGCCACCGTGCTTATTGTCAGTGAAGAAACGGGCATTATCAGCATGGCCCGGGGCGGCAAGCTGACCCGCCATCTGGATAAGGACTCCCTGTGCAGATTGCTTTCCGAAATGTATCATGAAGAACATTCCCGCCTCTGGCATTTCACCCATCGCCTCCGCACAGGCGCCCAGAAAGGAGGGGCAGGCAATGATGAATGATCCTTCCCGGATTCCCGCCGAACAGGAAAACAAAGCCACGGAGAATATCCTCAAAAAAATCTGGAAACGCCTGACCCATCAATGGGCCTGGAAAATCACCTGCCTGGCGCTGGCCATCTGCCTCTGGGGCGGCCTGATTTCCCAGGATGCTACCCTGCCCCGGGAAAAAGTCTTTGAGAATGTAAAGATCAATATTTCCGGCACCACCACAATGAAGAATAACGGCTTTATCGTGGTGGAAGGGCTGGATGAACTGGAGCCCATTCAGATCAAGGTAAGCGTACCCCAGAAATACTATAATTCTGTTACCGCTTCTTATTACAATACCCGCCTGGATCTTTCCCAGATCAAGGACGTGGGCCAGCAGACGCTGAAGATTATCACTTCCTCCACTGCCTCTGTCTATGGCACGGTAACAGAAACATCCGTTACGGAAATTCCGGTCGTGGTGGAGCATTACGTCAGCCGCAGCCGCATCCCTGTGGAAGTGCGTGCCATTGGGGAAGCGCCGGAAGGCTATATGGCCATCATTGCCGAATATGATCCCCTCCGGGTGGATATCGCCGGCCCCGCCTCCGTTGTGGAGCAGGTTTCCGTCTGCGTGGTGGAATATGATTTTTCCACCCTGCCCGCCGCTTATACGCAAAAAAAGGCCAGCTGCAGTTTCCATTTTGAATCGGCGGATGGCAAACGCCTGGACAGCGATGATCTTACCGTCACCTATCAATCCACTGCCCTGCAGAATATCAATCTTGCTCTGGAGGTCTATCCCTGGATTGATGTACCCGTCTATACGGAAAATCTGGTTTCCGGCGAACCCGCCCAGGGCTATGAAATCACCGGCATCACCGTCAAGCCTGAATATGTCACCCTCGCCGGTGCAGATATTTCCCGCTATCTGAACGGAGAAAGCATTCATCCCTACAGCAATGTGAATGTGGCCGGCAAAAAGCAGAATGTGATCAGCACGCTGACCCTGCGCGTGCCCACCAGCCTGCATTACGCCAGCGATACAATGGTCACCGTGATTGTCACCATTGAGCCGATCCGCAGTGGCTTCTCACCGGTGGATGATGCCCAATGAATACATTCGCCGATACGCTCTTCAGCGTGCTCTTCAGCGGGGTACGATCCCTAGTCGAGGGCATCTGGTCCTCCGTGGTCAAGGGAAATTACAGCAGTTTCTTTCATTGGCTGGGAGACCACTGGCTGTGGCTGGTGCTGATTCTTTGCCTGATCTGCACTGCCATTGATTTTATCATCTGGATGATCCGCTGGCGTCCCTATCTGGTATGGCGCACCAAATTCCGCCGCTTCCTGCGCCGGATGCGGGGCGAAACTGCGGAAGCCCAGGCCTTTGAAACCGGCTATATGGACGGTGTGGCCCTGGATATGCCGGAGGAAATTCCGCAGCCCTGGCCGGAAGAAGAAATGGCCCCCTGGCCGGAAAATCCGCCCCAGGCCCCTGCCGTACTTCCGGAGGAATTCTTCTCTCCCCAGTTGCCCGATGCAGAGCCGCCTGCGCCCCTCGAAAACGCCTATGCCGAGCAGGCTTATTTCGTTCCCCAGGAAGATTCTTATCCTCCGGTTGTTCAGCCCGTGACCGAATCTGTCGCCGCGCCCCGCAGAAGGCGCAGCGAAAAGCACGAGCGCAGGAAGGTATCCTGGCATGAACGGCTGATGGCGGATGATGACGCCCAGGAAGCCATGCTGGATGGCCTGCCTCCCGCCGTTGACCGGGAACAGGCATTCCACGAACCGGTCTATCCCCAGTCGAGCACCAATTTTTCCGCCTGGAAAAAGCCCGAAAATAAATAAACAAACGAACGGATAAAAACCATGAGCGAACAAAACATGTTTCCCGCCGGTTGGATCGAGCAGCTAGCCCCTCTTCTTGGGGCATCGCTGCCCGATTTTTTGCATAGTTATGAGGATTCTCCCGCCCGGGGGATCCGCATGCGCCCGGGCCGCGCGCCGCTTGACGAATGCACGGATCCCATACCCTGGGCAAAGGATGGCTTCTATCTGCCTCTGGATTCCCTGGCCGGGGCCATGCCCGCCCATGAGGCCGGGGCCTATTATCTGCAGGAGCCCAGCGCCATGGCCGCCGCGGCCGCCCTTGCCCCCCATCCCGGGGAAAAGGTATTGGATCTTTGCGCTGCTCCCGGGGGGAAATCCACCCAGCTGGCGGCGTATCTCAAGGGCGAAGGGCTGCTGGTGTGCAATGAGCCCGTGCCTTCCCGTGCCCAGATTCTCGCCCGGAATATCGAACGGATGGGCGTAAAAAACGCCGTGGTGGTCAATCATCTGCCGGAAGAACTGAGCCCCAGATGGCCCCGGTTTTTCGATAAAATTCTGGTGGACGCCCCCTGCTCCGGCGAGGGCATGTTCCGCCGCCATCCCGAAACCCGGAATGAATGGCAGATCACTTCCCCCGCCGGCTGTGCCCAGCGCCAATTGCAAATTCTCTCTCATGCCGCCCAAATGCTCCGTCCCGGCGGAACCATGGCATACAGCACCTGTACTTTCAACACCCGGGAAAACGAAGGGGTCATGGAGGAGTTTCTGCGCCGGCATCCCGATTTTTCGCTGAAGCCCTTCTCCCTGCCCGGCTTGGGCGAATGCCAGGGCATGATGCGCCTGTGGCCCCATAAAATCCGGGGCGAGGGACATTTTGTAGCGCTGCTTGTGCATAACGGCGAGGGAGCGGCTGCCCCCCGGAAAAAAGGCAAGCCTCAGAAGGGTCAAAATGCCCCCGCACTTTCCAAGCAGGAAATGCAGCTTGCCTCCGCCTTTTTACAGGATCAGATTCAGGAATCTCTATTCCCCACCGGCATGTTCGCCGGCCGCGTTATCATGGCCCCAGCGGAAGCCCCCGATCTTTCCGGGATCAAAGTGCTGCGGCTTGGGCTGCATTTAGGGGAAATCCGCGGAAAAATCTTTGTGCCCGATCATGCGCTGGCCCTGGCCTGCACGCCGAAAAATCCCTGGATGATGGATGAAAACGCCGCCCGGGCCTACCAGAAGGGGGAAATGCTGCCGGCGCCGGATTCCTGTCGGGGCTGGTATGTGCCCACGCTGGATGGGCTGTCCCTGGGCTGGGCCAAGGCATCCGATGGGCAAATGAAAAATCATTATCCCAAAGGCCTGCGCAAATAATTTCCCCATGGACAAAACGGGAAAAATTGATTATACTTACAATAACATAAGCCGAATTATAAGGAGGAAATCCTGATGATCAAGCATACCCATGTAGCGATTGACCTGGGCGCATCCAGCGGGCGCCATGTGCTGGGTTGGCTGGAAAACGGCAAAATCCAGTTAAAGGAAATGTATCGCTTTGAAAACGGCGCTTCCATGAAAAATGGCAGGCTTACCTGGGATCATGAAAGCCTGGAAAAGAATATTATCGCCGGGCTGAAGGCCTGCTTTGACGCCGGGGAATGCCCCGAAACCGTGGCCATTGATACCTGGGGCGTGGATTATGCCCTGCTGGATGAAAAGGGCGAATTATTGGATGATACCATTGCCTATCGCGACAGCCGCACCCAGGGCATGCGGGAAAAAACGGATGACGATGCGCTTTTCGCCGTCACCGGCATGCAGCCCCAGCCCTTCAATACCATTTATCAGCTGATGGCCGATCAGAAGGATCGTCCCCAGGCACTGGAAGCGGCCGATCGCCTGCTTTTCATGCCCGAATATCTCACCTATAAGCTCACCGGCAAAATGGAAAGCGAATATACCATCGCCTCCACCTCCGGCCTGCTGGACGCGAAAAAGCGGGATTGGGCCTGGGATATCATCGATCAATTGGGCCTGCCCCGGAAAATCTTTGGCGCTCTGCGTCAGCCCGGCTTTGTGGTGGGTAAGGTAACGGATGAAATCGCCCGGGAAATCGGCTATGCGCCCCTGATTCTGCTGCCCCCCGCCCATGATACCGCCGCCGCCGTGCTGGGCGCGGTCCTGGAAGAGGGCGACGCCTTCCTTTCCAGCGGCACCTGGAGCCTGCTGGGCGCGGAAATCAAGGAACCCATCCTCACCAAAGAAAGCCGGCTCTGCGGTTTAACCAATGAAGGCGGCGTGGAAAATACCATCCGCTTCCTGAAAAATATCATGGGCCTGTGGATCATCCAGAATATTCGCAGGGAATTGCCAGGCAAGCCTTCCTTTGGGGATATGGCCAACTGGGCCAAGGAAAATGAAGCATTCCCCGGCCGCATTGATGTGGACGCCCCCGAATTCCTGGCCCCCGAAAATATGACCGAGGCCATTCATGCCTATATGAAGGCCCATGATCAGCCCCTGCCCCGGAACGCCGGCGAATTGCTTGCCTGCGTCAATCATTCCCTGGCCGAATCCTATGCCCGCACCATCGATCATCTGGGCAAAATCGTGGGCAAGCCCTTCAAGCGCCTTTGCATCGTGGGCGGCGGCAGCCAGAATCAATTCCTCAATGAGCTCACTGCCAAGGCCTGCGGCATTCCTGTCACCGCCGGCCCCACCGAAGGCACCGCCATCGGCAATCTGCTGAGCCAGATGATTTCCGTGGGCGAAATTGCCTCCGTGCAGGAAGCCAGAGAATTGATCAAGATTTCCTTTGATATCAAAACCGTGTAACCGCTGTGGAATTGGATAAGTATTTGCGGGAGGGGGATTCTTTGTGGCCAAAGAATCCCCCTCCCGCTCCCACCCGAAAACCTGTTCTGGATTTTTCCGGGCGATTCTAATCAGCTTGAGTGCCAGCGAAGCAGTGGAGCCGCATGGGGCTTATTCAACCCCAAAAGACAGCGGACAAACTAAACGCAAAAAACGCCGAAGGAGAAAGCTTACTTTCTCTCTCGGCATTTTTCATTTTCATTGTGCCCGCAGCGATATTTTATCGCATCTTCACGCTTCGTGCGGAAACAAGTTTGCTTAACGATCCAAACGCCATTGAACATTTGCTGGGAAACAGAGGAATGAAGGAAAAAGCAAAACCCAGAATAGCTTTCTTGGAAAGGGGGCGTGGGGGGCCATTCTTTGGCTGCAAAGAATGGTTCCCCCCCACATAAGCCTTCCCTTTGAAGTCCCCTGTCCGGTTAATCCAGAATCGCGCCGTGATCCAGCAAAATCCTTTGCAGCTTTTCGATGGATACATTCTCAGGCTTTACCCCATCCTTCACCGCGATGGCCGCCGCGGCCCCTGCCGCCTGACCCAGGGCCATGGCGCAGGGCATCACCCGAAGGCCGCCCGCCGCCTGGGATTGGCTGGAAATGGTCTTGCCCGATACCAAAAGATTATCGCAATCAAGCGGCACCATGCTGCGGTAAGGAATATAATAGGCTTCCGCCACTTCCACCAGGAAATTCCCCACTACCTTGCCCGTTTTCCGAACGGAAGGATCCTGCTTAATGGAAGCAGCAGTGGCGTGATCATATTCCGCCGTGCGGCTGTGCACATCCATGCCAAAGGCATAAACCGCCACCCGATCATCAAATTTCACGCCCCGGTGGACGTCTTCCACGGTGAGCTTGTATTTTCCCTCAATATGCCGGCTTTCCCGGGTGCCCAGCACGGAAGGCGTGCGGGCGATGCGGATATTTTCAAAGCCCGGGGTTTTATCATGCAATACATGGAAAGCATCCAGGATCTGCTTTCTGCCCTCGATATGGCCTGCCGTCATGGATTTGGAATCGGCGGCGTCCACATTGAACACATGATAATGATTTACCTTGTATCGGCCTTCCTCCGGCATCCGGTAGGCCTTGACCGGGTATTCCGGCCGTTCCGTATACCCCTGATCATCCACCCCGTCAATTTCAAACATCAGGGTGCCGGGCTGAGGAATGCCGCTGCCCTCCTCCCCCTTCCAGGCAGGCACATGGGCGGCCACCGCCACATCCGCATTGCCGGTGCAATCGATAAAAAGATCGGCAGAAACGCTGCAAATTCCCTCCAGCGCCGCCAGAATCACCGACTGAATCTTTCCGTTTTCGCAAATGCAATCCACAAAGCGGGTATAGAGCAGCATATCCACCCCGGCTTCCTTCACCAGATCATCCAGCACGATCTGCAGCATGAAGGAATCGATAGGCGTTACATGGCGATGATATTTGGCGATAAAGGAAGTATGAATGGAAGGGGAATCGGTGTATTCCGGCAAAATGGCGGCGTTCTTTTCCGCCAGCCTTTCAATGATTTCCCGATACAGGCCGCCCACCACAGGCCGATTGCCGTCCCGGTCATAATTGGTCATGAAAGGGCCTACCAGCGCGGTGGTGGCCATGCCGCCCAACATACCGCTAGCCTCAATCAGCAATGTTTTCGCGCCGTTTCTGGCGGCCTCCACGGCAGCGCATACCCCGGAAGGGCCGCCGCCCAATACCACCACATCCCAATGACCGTAAAAAGGCACCTGCTTCTCATAGCGGATATAATCAGCCATCGATTCATTCCTCCCCGTATTTGATTGCCGCAATTGTTTTTACATTTTATCATAGTTAATTTCATTTTTCAACGAAAAAGGGGCTGCGATTCTCCTCGCAGCCCCTGCTTTCCATCAAAAGCCAGTTTTATTTCAGTTCCATTTCATATTCGCCCATTTTCAGCTTCATCGTATCGGGCAGATCATCAATACCCCACATGCCGCCCAAAGTCACCCGGGGCCAGGCTTCCAGATCAAATTCGCCGGAGAAACTCACGCCGGCAGGGAAGGCATTGCCCTCCATATCCATCCAGTTCAGCGCATCATACAGGGCATGGGCTGCATCCCGGTTTGCGCCGTCATCTGCCTTGAATACGGCGGTGTAATATACGCCGGCGCAGGTCTTTTGGGCGGTCACTTCCGTCAGGGTAAATTCGCCCAGCGTTCCTTTCCCTTCCCAGGCATATTTCTTTTCCGCAGTCACCCCCTGCACGGGGATGGAAAGCTGTTCTTCCCGGCTCCATTCCTTGCCGGTCATGGATTCGCCGGCAGCAAGATCCCACTGCTCCACGCGGATATGCAATGTGCCATCCAAAATTTCGGGCATTTTTTCAGGATCGGTCTGGGCCATGAATACGCAAAGCACCTCGCCGTTTTCGCCGTAAACCTCTGCCGACATTTCTTCCCCATCCTGATACTGATAATCATATTCCAGCCAGGAGGAAATGCGATACAGGGGCAGCTTCAATTGCTTCGCCGCATCCAGATAGGAAATTCTCCCTTCCAACCCCAGGGCAGCCGCCAATTCGGGATAGATATAATCCGTGGGATCGCAGCCCCAGGTGAATAGCACGGAGGGCTCCTTGGCCGTTACCAGGGTATTGGCATAGATCAGATAGCCATCCGCCAGGGTTTCTTCCAGCGTTACGGAAACAGGGCCCAGGGTAAAGGTTTTCTTTTCGCTGTTTTCCATGATTTCCTGGGCAGCAGAGGGCAACGCATAGCTGCCATGATTCCCCAGCAAATCCTTCAATCCCAATTGCCCGGCTGCCAGGGCAACGGCTGCCGTCAGCGCCAGAATCAGCGCGGTCACAAGCACGGTGCGCATGGTAAATTTCTTCATTTTTTCTTCCTCCTTGACGGAGCGGGCGGCGTCCATTAGGCCCTGATGACATGCCTTGGGCATGTCAGGGAATTTTTCCTTCAGATTCTGCAATTCATTTTCCAGCATCTTCATGCCTCCAGCTCCTTTCTCAATCGTTGTTTTGCCCGGTGAATCCGCCCGCGGACGGTGGATGCAGGCAAATGAAGAATTTTAGCGATTTCTTCATATTGCATGCCCTCTGCATACTGCAGCATCAATGGCAGGCGCAGCTTTTCCGGCAGGGAACGCAGAATGATGGAAAGGGTGGGATCATGGGGCGGATAGCTTTCCTCCGGCGCATCCGCAAAATAAAGCATCCTTTTCCGCTTCCGCTGAATATTGTAGCATTCATTGATGAGAATCCTGGTCATCCAGGTGGCAAAGTATTTTTCTTCTCTCAATCGATTCCGTTTTTCCCATGCCTTCAGGGCCGCTTCCTGCAGGGCGTCCCTGCAATCATCATCATTGCGCAGGATGGTAAAGGCCACACGATACATCATGCCGCTGCTTTTCTCTATTTCCTGCACGAAGAAATCCTTATTCATTCAATCACCTCTTGCAGCACTGCATCCTTTAGACGCTGCAGATCCGTAAATCATCACATCTTCATGAAATTATTTTTTCCCGTTTTTTTCCAGGGTGGACAAATTCCTTCCAATCGTTTATACTATGATTATAGACTGGAAGATTGTGTATTTCAAGGGCGCTTGCAGTTCTTTGTATTTTAAGGAGGAAAGCTATATGCAGTATGTACCCTTTGGTTCCCATGGCTTTGATGTATCCCGACTGGGCTTTGGCATGATGCGCCTTCCCACCCTGAAGGATGGCGAAAACGAAGTGATCGATCGGGCACGGGCCATTGCCATGGTGCGCCATGCCATCGACAGCGGCGTCACCTATGTGGATACCGCCTATGGCTATCATAACGGCGAAAGCGAAATTCTCACCGGGCTGGCCCTGAAGGATGGCTACCGGGAAAAGGTGACCCTCACCACCAAGCTGCCCCCGTGGAAGGTTAATGAAGAAGCGGATATGAACCGGCTGCTGGATGAACAGCTGAAAAAGCTGGATGTGCCCTATGTGGATTTCTATATCCTGCATGCCATGGATAAAGGCAGCTATGAAAAGCTTTCCGCTTTCCATTACAAGGATTTCTTAAAGCAGGCCCTGAAGGACGGCCGCATCAAGCATACCGGCTTTTCCTTCCATGACAGCAAGGATGTATTCCTGCATATCCTGCATGATTTTGATCAGTGGGGCATGGCCCAGATCCAGTATAATTATCTGGATGATCAGGATCAGGCCACGGAAGAAGGCCTGAAGGCAGCGGGCAAGGCCGGCATTCCCATCGTGGTGATGGAGCCCCTGCGGGGCGGCGCCCTGGCCAATCCCCCCCAGAATGTGGCCGAATTGATTGACGGCTATAAAAAGAAGCGCTCCGCCGTGGAATGGGCCTTTGCCTATGTGGCCAATTATGCGGAAGTGGCTACGATCCTCAGCGGCATGAGCAATGAAGAGCAATTGGAAGATAACCTGCGCATCTTTGACAATGTGAAGGTAAACGCCCTCACCGAAAAGGATCTGGCCTTTATCAAGGAGCTCAAGCAGGCCTATCTTTCCCGCATGCCCGTAAAATGCACCGGCTGCGCCTATTGCCAGCCCTGCCCCCAGGATGTGCGCATTCCCCGGATTTTTGAAAGCTATAACCAGAGCAAGATGTTTGATCGTCCCCAGCGCTTCCAGGCTTCCTATGCCCGTACCATCGAAAAGGGCTATGACGCCTCCAAGTGCGTTCAGTGCGGCAATTGCGAAAGCGTATGCCCCCAGCATCTGCCCATTATCCAGTGGCTGCAGGATATCCACAAGGAATACGAAGCAAACAAATAATTCCCTCACCGTATCAAAACGGGCGCGATGGGCCACCCTATTCGAAATGGCCTTCGCGCCCTTTTATTCATTTTCACGGAGGTTTCCATGCCCAATCGTCTGCTCTTCGGGGCCATTCCCATCTATGGGGTTCTGATTGCCGCGGCCATTGCGGTGGCAGTATTCCTTTGCAGCCGGGAAGAAAAAAGATTGCATCTACCCCAGGATACCAGCATTGATCTGGCGCTGTGGCTGGTGCCCGCCGCCATTATCGGGGCCAGGCTCTATTATGTGGCCTTCCAATGGGAAATGTATGCGCATAATCCCATCCGGATTCTGTATATCTGGGAGGGCGGATTGGCCATTTACGGCGGGGTGATCGCCGGGGTATTGGCGGCCTGGGCATTTTCCAAAAAGAAAAAAATCCCCTTCGGGGTACTGGCCGATCTGGTGGCGCCCACGCTGATTCTGGGCCAGGCCATCGGCCGCTGGGGAAATTTCTTTAATGGCGAGGCCTATGGTTACCTGGTGGAAAACCCTGCACTGCAGTTTTTTCCCATCGCAGTATTCGTGGGCGGGCAATGGCATATGGCCACCTTCTTCTATGAATCCATGTGGAATTTTGCCGGCTTTATTCTTCTGTGGTGCAAACGCAAATCGGTCCAAATCCCCGGTAATCTTTTCCTGGGTTACCTCATGTGGTATGGCGCAGGCCGCGCCGTCATTGAGGGCCTGCGTACCGATAGCCTGATGTTGGGGCCTCTCCGGGTATCCCAGATGCTTTCCCTGGCGCTGGTGCTGTTTGCATTTTGCTTCTATTTCATCCGCAACCGCAGGAAAAAAATGCCGTAATTACTCAGCATGCTCGGGGAGGCCAGCCATTTTTCCGCCTATCCCTTTATCCCGAATTGGCTTTCTTGGGGAGAGCGCGAGAGGGGAATTCTTTCCCCACGGAAAGAATCCCCCTCTCGCAAAAACCACATTCGTCTTTACAGCGTGCCCCGCATCTGCTGGAATTTCTGCTTGGCAGATTGCAGATCCTGGGTCTGGGCAGGCTTCACCTGATACCAGGAGCGCTGCTGCATGAGCTTGAAAATTTCCAGCTGATCCTTTTCGATCTGCTGATAGACGTCATTGAGCACCTGGCGCAGGCCGGGATTGGCGGCCTCCAGCACTTCGGAGGCAATATTCACCAGCAGCGCCTTTTCCTGATAGAGCAGATCAAAGGCGGTTTCCTGATCATTCAGGGGCTGGGCCTGCGCGGCCTGAAAATTGGGCTGGTTCTGGTTCCAGGGCTGATTGGGAATTTGCATGGCGATTCCTCCTTTACTGGCAGCCGTTCAGAAAGGCGCAGAGCGCATCGAACTGCTGGCGATGATGCTGGGCCACCTGGGCGGCCATGTTTTTCAGCTGGGGATCCTGAAACTGATTGGCATACTGATTGGCAACCCGGCAGCTCATGGCCACATGGGTCAGCTGATCCTCGATCACATTGAGATCCTTGCTGGTCAGGCCGCATACGCATCCGTTGGGCATAAATTGATCCCTCCTTTTGATTTGGGTCCGCCCTTATTATGGGCGCAAATCGCGCCGCTTATCCCGCAAAAAAACTTCCTTTCATGGAGGTGTGATCATGACAAACTGGAATCTTTACCGCATCCTGATTCACTTTCTGCCGAAAAAAGGAAAAATCAATGAAACCACCCTGCCCGAAAGCATGGCCAACAATATAAAAAAAATCCTGCGCGCCCATCGCTGTATGGGGGCTTCCATTGCCCTTTTTGATGAGCGGGAAATCACGGGAATGCTTGCCTTTGGCGCAGCCCGCAAAAATGGCGAAAAGGCGCGGAAGAATACCATCTACCGCGCCGCATCCGTGAGCAAATTCATTACCGCCCTGGGGGCCATGAAGCTGCACGAGGAAGGAAAGATTGATCTGGACGCCGATGTGGCCCGTTTCTTTCCCCATTCCCTGCGCCATCCCAAGGCGCCGGATACCGCGATTACCCTGCGGATGCTGCTTTCCCATACGGCGGGCATCCACGATGGGAATTGCTATAATAACGGCATCGCCAAGGGCATGCCCCTATCCGAAATTCTTCAGGGGGACAGCTTCTGCGCTCATCTGCCCCATGAAAAATGGGAATATTCCAATCTGGGGGCGGGCATTGGCGGCGCGGTGATGGAGGCTATGTGCCAGACAGATTTTGAAACGCTGATGCAGGAAACGGTATTCGCGCCCCTGCAGATCAGGGCCACCTATTATCCGCAGAAAACGGAAGGGCTTTTGGCCGATGCCTGCCGCATCCTGCCGCCGCAAAAGGGCCCCAATTTTGACGCCGAAAAGCGCAAGAGCCGCCCGCTGCCCCCGGCAGAAATCAATCCGGAAGCCCATTATGCCCTGGCCCACGGCAATCTTTGCCTTTCCGCTTTTGATCTTGCAAAACTGGGCGTTGCCGGCATGACCCCGGGCTTTTTAACGGAAGAGAGCCTTTCCGAAATGCGCAAAACCATTCAGCCCTTTGGCGAACGGGCCAATAATCTTTCCCAGGGCGTGGGCACCTTTATCCTGCAGGAGCCCCGCATTTCGCCCCGGCCCATCTATGGGCATCAGGGCATGGCCTATGGTGCTGTGCACGGGATTTTTTTCGATCCTGAAATCAAAAAAGGCCTGGCGATTCTTACCACCGGGGCCAGTGAAGCCAGGCGCGGCGTATTGGCCGATCTGAATTTTGATTTGATTTCCCTCTTTTTAGGAGAAAAGCATGGATAAAATTCTTTCCATCAAGCGGCAAAATGGCGTGGCCCGGGTGCAATTTCTGTCCGGCGATACGCTGCAGATTCCCTCCGCCCTATTTCTGGAGCGCAGGCTGCGGGAGGGTGAAATCATGGATCCGGATGCCTATCGCGCCTTTATCCTGCAGCGGGGCTATCCCCACGCCCTGGAAGCGGCCATGAAATTCCTGGCGCTCCGGGAGCGCAGTGAAAAGGAACTCCGTTCCCGGCTGAAGCGTTCCCAGTATCCGGATGCGGTAATTGAAAAAGTGATGGATACCCTTTCTGCCCATCACCTGGTTTCCGATTCCCGCTTCGCCGAGCAATGGGTGCATCATCGCGCCCGGAAATACGGAAAAAACCGCATTGCCCAGGAATTGCGCATCAAGGGCGTCAGCAGCGAGGAAACCGCCGCCGCGCTGGAAAATCTGCCCGAAGAAGAGGAATTTGCCCGCGCCCTGGAGCAGGCTAAAAAGCTGGCTCGCAAATTCCAGAATGAGCCCCTCAAAATCTCCCAGGCCCTGGTCCGCCGGGGTTACAGCTGGTCCATCGCCCGCAAAGCCGCGGAGGCGGCCGTAAAATAATTTCTGGGGAAACCATTCTTTGTGACCAAAGAACGGTTTCCCCAGCCCCCTTCCAAGAAAGTCATTCTGGATGATTATATTCTGTTCTAATCATATTGAGCGCCAGTGAAAAAATAAACATAAAAGAAGGGAATGGCTCATATCCATTCCCTTCTTTTTTCATCGTCTACAAACATATTTTACAGCAACACTGGCATTCTGGTTGATAGAATGACGACCGTTTCATCCAGAGCAGGTTTTCGGGAGGGCGCGGGAGGGTGCTTTTGACTCAAAAGCATCCTCCCGCAAAAATCCCCCGTTCCCTCACACCAGCAGTGTCAGAACGGGGATGGTCATGAAGCACATGAGGGTGCTGACCAGAACGCAGTTGGCGGAAAGCTCGGTTTCGCTATGGTGGATTTCGGCCATATTGAGGATGATGGAAGCGCAGGGCGTGCTGGAGAGCACCAGCAGACTGGCCTTAAAAGAAAAGGGCAGGGGCAGGAAATAGACCATTACGAAGCAGAAAATCGGGAAAGCCAGCAGCTTGGCCAGGGAAATGAAATAGACGAAAGGCCGGGAAAAAAGCTTTTTCAGGCTCACGGTGGCCAGACGAATCCCCAGAATCAGCATGCAAAGGGGCGCGGTCATATTCCCCAGCAGCTGAATGCAATTAAACAGCACATCGGGCATAAAGCGCTTAGCCCCCATCAGATGCAGCGGCAGGGCAATGACAAAGCCAAGCATGGTGGGATTGAAGATGGCCGCCTTCAGCGTCATATATTTCTTATTCTGGGTCAGGCAGAATACGCCCATGGTGAACACCAGAATATTCATGGTAATGCCGTAAATGGCGGAATAGCAGAGCACCTCCGGATTATTGGGCATAAGCGCCTTGATCACCGGCAGCCCGAAAAAGCCCACATTGCCCAGCACTGCGCCAATGGTCAGGATGCGGTAACGGGCGTCCTGATATTTTTTGCGGAAGATGGCATACAAAATCGCCATAAACGCCGCCTGCAGCACCATGGTCGCCACAAAAAACAGCGCCATATATCCCAGATTAACCCAGGAAAATTCCAGCGAAACAAAGGAAGAAATGGCCAGGCAGGGAGAACAGATATACACCAGCACGGTGGACAGGGTGGATAAATGATCCGCCGACGCCTTTTTCATTTTGCAAACCACATACCCGGGCACAATATACAAAAGGGTAATCAATACATTGGTCAGCGCCACATCAAAGCTCATCTTTTGCGTATCCTTTCTTTTCGGCGCCTGATTATCTCAGGGCAGTTTAT
The DNA here is from genome assembly GCA_015056015.1 of Clostridiales bacterium. Taxonomy (GTDB): domain Bacteria; phylum Bacillota; class Clostridia; order Christensenellales; family Aristaeellaceae; genus RUG563. The sequence goes on along the minus strand of SVHD01000006.1, from coordinate 25,996 downwards.
TATAGCATAAAAGGACGCAATAGAAAATCCATTTTTCTGTTTCCTGCCGCAAAAATCCTGAGAGAACGGGCAGGATATTCCCTTCCATCGCAGAATAGGGTAAACAGCACTTTCTATCGGAGGAATCCACATGAGCATTTCCCAGGAACTCATTCTTTCTGCCGCCAGGCATATGCAGGATGATCTCATCCATATTTTCAGAGAATTGCATCGGCACCCCGAAATCGCCCATCATGAAATCTGGACCCATCAATTCATCCGTTCTTTCCTGGATCAATGGGCCATCCCCTATCTTTCCCCCGCGCCCAATATCACCATCGCCATTCTGGAAAGCGGAAAGGAAGGGGCCACGGTGGGCCTGCGCTGCGATACCGACGCCCTGCCCGTGCAGGAGGAAACCTTTCTCCCCTATGCCTCCCAAATTCCCGGCATGATGCATGCCTGCGGCCATGACGCCCATACTGCCATCGGCCTGGGCACCGCCCGGCTTTTAAAGGAAAGCATGGGCAAATGGCAGGGAAAGGCGAAAATTATTTTCCAGCCTGCCGAGGAAGGGGAAGGCGGCGCGGATGAGGTGCTTGAAACCGGGCTGGTCAACGATGTGGACGTCTTTTTTTCCATCCATGTGTGGAGCCATTATCCCGCCGGCACCCTGCGGGCCGCAGCGGTGCCCGTCAGCGCGGCAGTGAATATGTTTACTATCCGTCTCCTTGGCAAGGGCGGCCACGGCGCCACCCCGGAAAAATGCCATGATGCGCTGGTGGCAGGGGCGGAATTGGTATCCGCTTTGCAGACGCTGGTTTCCCGCCGCGTATCCCCCATGGAGCCTGCGCTGCTCACCATCGGTAGCTTCCACGCCGGAACGGTGGGGAATATCGTGGCGGAGGAAGCGGTGCTCAAGGGCACCTTCCGCTCCCTGAATGAGGAAACCCGGCTGCTGCTGGAAAAGGGCCTTTCCGAAATGACCCATCAGATTGCTGCAGCCCATCATTGCACCGCCGAAATTGACGACCGGCGCTTGAGCGATGCGGTGATCAATGATCCCCGGGTTACCGAACTGGCAAAAAAATGCGCCAGGGGCCTGGTACCCGATGATTGCATCCTGGGCCAGGATACCCGGATGCTGGGGGATGATTTTGCCAATTACGGCCGCATTGCCCCCTATTGCTATGCCCAGGTGGGCATCGCCGATGAAAAGAAGCAAACCCATTACGCCCATCACAATAGCCGCTTTGCCATGGATGAGGATATGCTCCCCATCAGCGTGGCCTGGATGGCCTCCTTCGCCATCAACGCTGGGGCGGAATGGAAGAAATAATGGCGTCTGCCTTGGATGCAAATACACATGCGTTATGATGACGCTGCTGTCAAAAAGAGCGCTTGCCCCAAAAGGCAAGCGCTTCATTATTTTGCTTATTCTTCGATCTCCAAATCCGGATGCTTCAATTGGCCATTGCAATATCGTCCGGATTATTGGAATCGACCCTGGTAAAATAATGAGTCGCAACGATCTCGCCGGTATAAGCGTTGATGAACACACGGTAAGTCCCGCTGATACTCATATCAAGTGCCATTGCCTCCTCCCCGGTGCCGTCGCTGAGCCGGAGCGTGACCCTCCACAGCGGGTTTTCAGGATCGGTGATATCATAGAACAAGCCCACCTTGCCAAGCAGAGCCGCCTGATCATTATTCAAACCGAAGGTGGTGGTCAATTGGCGCTTGGCAGTTTCGACGATTGCTTCCTGCGGAATGGCCTTTTCATCAGGCAGACCGTAGAAATGGGTCGCCCAGAAAATGCGGGTCTGATCCGCATAGTCGGGGTTCTCCGCCATGTTTTCCAGAATAATGGGGCGCAGCATATCCGTCACGGCCTTCTTATCTTCCAGCGGCCAGAAATCAAACTGGTAAATTCCGCCCTGGATATGCTTATGGGCATACTGCTGGAACAAATCAATGGCCTCCTGATCATTCTCGTTGGCAAATTGCCGTTCCATCTGCACCTGCTCTGCCGGTGACAGACAGCTTTCATCCATCGTGCTGTCCATGATTCTGCCATCGCGCGTAACCGAACAGGAATAGTATCCCTTTCCCTCGCCCCAGAAATTGATATTATAGTGCAGCTTCTCCCGCTCCCAATCAGAAGCATGGGTTTCAAAGGCGATATCCACTTGATGGGCATCCAATGCATCTGCTTTCATTCCATAGGCTTCCATGATTGCTGCTTTGGCGATGGCAATCGCTTCATCGGGCTGAATATCATTCTTTTCCGGCAGCGCGCAGATGTAATCATCATTTTTTTCCGTCAGCAAACCAATCTCAATCTGCATTTCGGTATACCAGGCCTTCTGTTCCAGCGTCCAGGTATTGATGGGGCCCAGCTCCGTTTCCAGAATACTCCACAGGCCAATCACATCCGATCGCCCATTGATGCCGTAACGCTCAATCATATACGCATCCACGGCTTCTTCGGTGGATAGTTCAGCCGCTTCCGTTTCCGTAATCAGCCCATGCTCCAGCAGGATATCAACCATCTTCTGCTTTTCTTTCCAGCCCCAATCATCATAGTAACCACTGGTAAACTGAAGCTGCGCCACATCTTCAAAATATTGCTGAGAAAGCGACCATGCAAGCGCCGCAACAGAGCTCAGCAGAATAACCATCATCAGCACAAAACCAACAGTCAGCTTTTTCTTCACAACAATTCCTCCTGTTTCTTGCGTTTCCCGTGCTTTATTCAGCACGCGCTGCGCCATCCAGGGATCATCCTGTATGCCGGACAGGGAGGAATCAAATACCTTCTGAATCATTTGCTTATTCTTGCTTTCTTCCATGGGAATACCTCCTCTCCAGCACATCATGGAGCTTATCCCTTGCATGCTTCAATCGATTCGATACGGTGGATTGCGCAATGCCCAGGGCCATTGCAATCTCGCTCACATTCATTTCCTGCCAGTAATACAGCATGATGACTTCCTTCAGCTTCGCCGGCAATTTCATAATATCGCACATCACTTCGGAATCATTTTCATCATGGGGCATGATGGCAGAAAGGGGCAAATCGTCCGGCGTGATTCGCCGGTCCGTATGCCGAAACCAGGCGGAGCGCTGCATATCGCGGCATGTATTGATAGCGATTTGAATCAGCCAGGTTTTCCGGCTGCATTCGCCGCGGAAAACAGAAAAGGATTTATAGGCCTTGAGGAATGTTTCCTGCGTTGCATCCTTTGCCGATTCCATATCCCGCAGATATACATAACACATGCGCAGCAGTATCCCCTGATATTGATTCACCATTTGAATCAGTTCCTGATCACGGCTGTTGTCCGGATCCTTGACAACTTCCATCTGCTGCTCACCTCCTTCGATTATGTAGACGAAACAGGAATCCCTTTTTATCGATTTTCCAGGAAAAAATTCCAAATAATTTTCTTTTTGTTTTCTCTGCTTATTCCCATCAAAAAATGCCCGCCCGCAAAGGGGTGGACATTATGATATTTCGCCAGCTTTTCCGGATCAATACCAGGTCTGGCAGAAGGTGGTCACATACCAGTTGTATTTTTTGCCGTCGCTCTTGGTCTGGCGGGGGCCTTCGTAATAATAGGTATCCGGCTCCAGCCATTCGCTTTCCGGCAGATAGGACATATTCTGCTCCAGCTTTTCCGCATTGGCATTATACAGGAAGCAGAAGCGCTTTACCGTGCTGCCGCCGATATTGCCCTCCACCGTATATACCTGATACATGCCATTCCCCAGATCAATCACATCGGTGACCATGCCCACATGCACATAGGCATAATAGCCCTTGGCGCCAAAGATGATCAGATAGCCGGGCTGGGGAATTTTGGTGAGCCGTTCCATATTTTCAAAGCCGGTATAAAGCTTGGGCACGGCCGCCTCCCGCAGGCTGTAGGGAATGCCGCCATCATGGGGCTTTACCTTGCGGTAGGTATCGGTGGGCTCCAGGGGAACCCCCGCCTGATCCAGGCAATAGCTTACAAACGCGCCGCACCAGCCGCAGGCATATTTCCACCACTTGGTATATTTATTGCCCTTGGGATCCTGGGGCAGCCGCTTTTCGCCCACTTCTTCCCATTCGGCGATGGCAATATTGATAGCGTCCCGGATGATGGGGGGCACGGGATCATCGCTGACCTCCACCTCCACCAGCCATTCCTTCCCATCCGGAGAAACCAGCGCCAGAATGGCATAGCCGGCTTCATGGGCGGTAATGATATTCCCCTCGCCTTCGGCAATTTCCGGCGCATCGCTTTCCCAATAGCCTTCAAAGGGCAAAGCAAAGCTTTTGCTTTCCCCCGGGGACAACGCCAGTTGCTCCGGCAGCGCCTCTTCCGCCACGGCAGAAGAACCGGGCAAAAGCAGGCAAAGCAGCAAAATCAGCGCTGTAAACCGTTTCATTCGGCTTCTTCCTCCTGCATTTCAATGGCGCTGCGGGCAACGCCCATTACATCATTCACCGGCAGACTGAAAATAATGCCGTGGCCCTCGGTGCTCAATCCGGCGCCCCGGGTGATAGCCTGCATGACGGGCACCTTGCTTTCATGATCCACCAGGATCAATACCATTTCCTTTTCAGGCTGAATGGTAATCCCAAAGAATTGGGATGCCTCTTCCGATCCGGCGCCCCGGGCATGCACCACCGTGCCGCCCCGAGCCCCGGCGGGCAATGCAGCATCCATCACCGCATCGGTGTAACCGCGATTGACAATCGCAACAATCAAATCATTTTTCGTCTGTTCCTGCATGGTGGTATTCCCCTCCTCCGAAGTCATGGGCTTTTCTTCGCCCATGAGATAATGCAATGCCTGCGCGCCGCCCACGCTGCCCACCGGGATCGTAAAGGCGATTCCGCGCCCCGGCAAATCCATTTCCAAAGCGTAGGACAGGCGGCGCATGGAACGCGCTGCCACGCCGCTGCGGACAAAGCTGAATACCACGTCTTTATCGGTATCCTTCAGTCCCAGCAGGCTCAGAATGCCCTTTTGCGCCGTGCCATGCCCCAGCTGAATATAATGGAGCAGCACGCCCTCATGGCGCAAAAGCTCGGCAACGGCATCGCCCTTGCCACGGTCAACAATGGTCACCAGCATACTCAAAGAAACGTTTTGCATAGTTCCTCCTTGCGAGCTCAGATATCGATAATTTCGTCGTCGGTATTCTGAATATTTTCTTCTTCCACCGGCGCAGGCTGCATCTTTTCGGCCTTCTTCATCTTGATCCGGTATACCAGGCCCAGAATTTCGATGGCAATCAGGGGCGTCATGGCAACCATGGCAACCAGCCCGAAGGCATCCTCCAGAATATTACCGCCCACCGCGCCGCAGGCACCCAGGGCCAGAGGCAGCATGAAGGTGGCCGTCATGGGGCCGGACGCCACGCCGCCGGAGTCAAAGGCGATGGCGGTAAAGATGGGCTCGGTAAAGAAGGTGAGCACCAGCGCAATCAGATAGCCCGGAACCAGCAGCCACCAGATGGAAAGGCCGGTGATCACACGGGTCATGGCCAGGCCCACGGAAGTAGCCACGCCGATGGAAAGGGTCTGCATCATGATGGATTTGCTGATGGCGCCGGAGGTGACCTGCTCTACCTGATCATTAAGCACGTGCACGGCGGGTTCGGCCGCCACCATCAGATAACCCATCAGCATGCCAAGGGGAATCAGCAGCCAGCGATAGCTTTCCGCCAGTTCCCAGCCCAGGAAGCTTCCCATGGGCGAAAAACCAATATTCACGCCCGTCAGGAAGAGTACCAGCCCAACATAGGTATAAATCAGGCCCACGATAATGCGCTGAATTTCGCCCCAGGGCAGATGCAGCGCAAAAATCTGGAAGAAAATAAAGAGCACGATAATCGGCGCCAATGCAATCAGCACTTCCAAAAGATAGGTGGGCAATGCATCGGCATAGGTCATGCGCAATTCATGGGTATTGCTGATGGCGGCCGCAGTGGCCTCTTCCGGGGTATTGCTCAGATGGGGAAAGAAGAGGCTGATGATCATCATCGCCAAAATGGGGCCAACCGAGCACAGCGCCACCAGGCCGAAGCTGTCATCCTGGGCGCTCTTACCGCTGCGAACATTGGCAACGCCGACGCCCAATGCCAGAATAAAAGGCACCGTCATGGGGCCGGTGGTCACACCGCCGGAATCAAAGGACATGGGCAAAAATTCCGGCTTGATCAGCGCGCCCAGCAAAAACACCAGGGCATACAGCCCCACCAGAATATACGAAAGCTTCCACTGAAAGAGGATACGCAAAAGCGCAACCACCAGGAAAATGCCAACGCCCACGGCCACCGTGAGAATCAGCGTCATATTGGGAACGCCCTGAACCTGGGTGGCCAGTACGGTCAGATCAGGCTCTGCCACGGTGATGAGCAGGCCCAGCAAAAATGCAATGCCGCAAAGCAGCCAGATATTTTTGCTCTTGGTAAGGCGGGCGCCCATATGATTGCCCATGGGCACCATGGCCATATCCGCCCCCAGGGTAAACAGCCCCATGCCCATGATCAGCATAAATGCGCCTACCACAAAGAGGCTCATCGTGCTTAAATCTATCGGCACTAGCGTTGCGCTGAGCAGCAGCACCAGCAGGGAGATGGGCAATACGGACGATATGGATTCACGCAGCTTTTCCCTTAGCTTCTTACTCGTGGTTTTCCGCTGCGTTTTCAGCAGGTCCAAGTGATCCTGCATCTTTTTTCGCAACCCTCATCATCCCTTTCTCTTTTTTATTTTTATGCTTGATCAGGCTTCCTGCGCTGTCCACCATCACAGCGCCAAAGCCGATGATCAAGGTGAAATAGTAGGTGAAAAAGCGCCAGAGCAACAGCGCCCCCACCAATTGTTCTGCAGGAAATACCCCCTGAAAGAAAATATAGAATCCGCCCTCCTGAGCCCCGGATGCGCCGGGCAGGGGCGTAAAGGAAGCGGCGATATACAAAAGAAATTGCAGCGTCAGAATATCCGGATAGGAAAGAGCGCTTTGCCCAAGGGAGCGGTATACGCAATAGGAAATGCTCATCAGCCCCAGCACCTGAATGCAGGAAAGGAAATACAGCCCCAGCAGCTTCAGCGGATGATGGGTCAGCATATCCACGCTGGCATGGAAATCATTCATGGCGGCATCCGCCCGGGAGGTGGTGCGGCCCACATCCTTCACCAGATGCAAAAATCTTCCCGCACGGATGGCCAGGGTCAGAATCCAACGAACGATATTTTTATTGATTGCCAGCAGGATGACCGCCACAACGGAAAGCCCGTTGAGCAGAAAACCCGTTATGATGATCCATCTTCCCCGCTCGATACAGCTTTGCACCACTTCCGGATGGGTGGCCCACATCAAAGCGCCCAGGGAAAGCAGGGCCGTCTGGAAGGTAAAGAACTTCACTGCCAGGCAGGAGGTGGAAATTCCGGCGGGCACATTACGCTTTTTCAAACAAAATACCTGCATGGGCTGGCCCCCCGTGGCCGCCGGGGTGATGCTGGAATAAAATGCGCCGATCAGGGTGGCCAATAATGAAGTACGATATTTGGTTTTTATATTTTGCTGCCTGAAAAATACATGCAGCCCCATGGCCTCAAAACCGATAAACATACACCAGGACAAAATTGCCAGCGCGATCCACTTGAGATCGGCGGAAAGCATGGTGGAAAAAGCATCGCCGATATCGCCATTTTTCGCGCTCAAAAAGAGCACCAGCCCCAGGGTGCAGATAAGAATCAAAGCATTGAGCAGATTGCCACGGGCACGATTGCTCATTTTCTTCAAGGGCTTCCATTCCTCGCTTTGGCTTTGTGCGGATATAATCCGCCATTTCATAGTATATCATATTCAGCCTTGCCTTGTCATCCCCTTCTCCTGTAAAAAGCATGATTTTTTACCTATAAAATGTGTCATTTTTCGGATATAAAAACAAGAACTGCCGGTGTTCTTTCCCGGCAGTTCATTTATTCGTTTTTAATTGACCTTTTTCTTCTTTTTCTGCATGCTGTACAGCAGCATGGCCACCGCAATGCCTGCAATGGCGGAAATTACCTTGCCCGCCATCACCGCCGGCAGATAATCCGCCTTAAAGGAAAGGGTGAAGGCCAGATGATCGGAAAGCAGGAAGGAGGCGGAAACCGCAAAAGCGGAATTGAATACGATGCCCCGTTCATCCATCTGATCCAGCATGCTGAAGGTGGTCACATTGGTGGCCAGGGTGGATACAAAGCCCAGGGCAGAGGAATCATTGATTTTCAGCATTTTTCCCAGGCCCTTCAGGGGCTTTTTCAAGGCCTTTTGCAGCAGATACAAAAGCGGGAAGGCCCCGGCCATCACAGCCCCGGCGTTAAAGACGATCAGAATGCCCTCCTCCAGCGGCGCGCTATGGGGAATCAGCTTCACCCCCAGCAAAAATTCAATGATCCCCGCCATCAGGCCCACGATGATCATCAGCCGCAGCACCTTACCGAACACGGAAAAAATCTTCAGCGCAATTTTCGGCACAAACCAAAGCCCCAGAGCAATGATCACTGCAAACACGGTCAGCGGCAGCAAATTCAGCAGGGTTTTCCCCACGCCCAGGCCCAGCATCAGCCCGGATACAAAGCAGCCCACCGGCACCGCAATAATGCCGCAAAGCATGCCCAGCAGCACATGGGAAAGCTGATCCTTTTTCGCGGCGCTCATAATGAAGGGCAGATTAAAGGAAATGGCGGCGCCCATCATGCAGGATACCACCAGCCCGTTAAAATACCCCAGCTCCGCATCGTTGGCAATGCGCATGGCCAGGGACGCCCCGCCCATATCATTGGCCAGCAGGGAGCCCGCAATGATGGAAGGGTCAAAGGGCGTATGCTGAGAAATGAAATTCAGCACCGGGGTCAGAACCTGCGCAATGGTCGGCGCCAGCACGATCATGCCGATCATGGAAAGGCTGAGGGTGCCCAGCATGGAAAAGCCCTTTTCAAATTCCTTGCCCAGGCCAAATTTATTATTCAGCAAATAATCCGCCGCCCCCAGCAGGGCAAAGGCGATCATGATAACGGAAACCACATTCATTGGTATTTTCTCCCCCGGTCTTTTTCTCCAAAAGATGCAGATGCCTGGCGCATGGAGCCAGGCACCTCGCAGCTTTGTATCATTGAATTAGTACGCCTTGGCGAAATACATCACCTTTTCGGCCTTCTTGCCGCAGCAGACGCAGGTATCGCCGATGGGGGTCTGATCAAAGGGCATATTGCGGCTGGTAGCGCCGGTTTCTTCCTTGATCTTATCCTCGCAGGCACGATCGCCGCACCACATGGCACGGGCATAGCCGCCATCCACCTGGGCCTTGAGTTCATCATAGGTGAATACATCCTTGGTATGGGACAGGCGGAATTCATTGGCGATGGTATACATATTCTTCTGGATATCGCAAAGCAGCTTCTGAATTTCTTCCGCCAGGTTATTAAGAGAAATGGTGGTCTTTTCGAAGGTATCCCGGCGCATCACGGTAGCCACGCCGTTTTCGATATCCCGGGGGCCCATTTCCACGCGCACCGGCACGCCCTTGAGTTCCCATTCATTGAATTTCCAGCCGGGGGATACATTATCCCGGTCATCCAGCTTCACGCGGATGCCGGCAGCCTTGAGGGCATTGAAGGCTTCTTCGCATTTTTCCATTACGCCGCCCTTATGCGCAGCGATGGGCAGAATCACCGCCTGGAAGGGGGCGATCATGGGGGGCAGCTTCAGCCCGCGTTCGTCGCCGTGGGTCATGATGATGGCGCCGATCAGACGGGTGGATACGCCCCAGCTGGTTTCATGGCAGTATTCCAGCTTGCCTTCCTTGGAAAGATACTGGATTTCAAAGGGTTCGGCAAAATTGGTGCCAAAGTTATGGGAAGTGCCGGCCTGCAGGGCCTTGCCATCCTGCATCATGGCTTCCACAGAATAGGTCGCCCGGGCGCCGGCGAATTTTTCCTTATCGGATTTCTGACCGGCATACACGGGAATGGCCAGATTTTCTTCGCAGAATTTCTGGTATACCTTCAGCATCATCTGGGTTTCTTCTTCCGCTTCTTCCGCAGTGGCGTGGACGGTATGGCCTTCCTGCCACCAGAATTCGGCAGTACGCAGGAAAGGACGGGTGGTCTTTTCCCAGCGCATCACGGAGCACCACTGATTATACTTCAGCGGCAGATCGCGATAAGACTGCACCCACTTGGAAAACATGGTGCAGAAAATGGTTTCGCTGGTGGGGCGAACGGCCAGACGTTCCTGCAAAGGCTCGGTGCCGCCCTGGGTAACCCAGGCCACTTCGGGGGCAAAGCCTTCCACATGATCCGCTTCCTTGAGAAGCAAAGATTCGGGAATCAGCATGGGCATGGATACGTTTTCATGGCCCGTTTCCTTAAACATCTGATCCAGCTGATCATGAATCAGTTCCCAGATGCGGTTGCCGTAGGGCTTGAGCGCCATGCAGCCGCGCACGGGGGTGTAATCCATCAGATCGGTCTGGGTGACCACGTCGGTATACCACTGGGAGAAATTTTCATCCCGGGGGGTAATGTGCTGTACAAATTCCTGTTTCTTTTCCTTGGCCATGGGTTAATTCCCTCCTCCAAAAAATAAACCCTCCGTCCTTTGCAGGGACGAAGGGATGCTTCGCGGTACCACCTTGCTTGGCGCAAAAATACTGCGCCCAACTTTTCTGCCCTGTAACGGGAGCACCCCGGCGATGATTAATCGCGGACGCACGGGCGGGCCTGCTGCCATGCGCGCTTTCAGCCAAGGGCGCGCTCTCTTTCTTCGGCGGCATCATTCCCATGCATAGCCTGTGGAATTGAATGTTATTATACAGGATGCAGGGAAAAAATGCAAGAGGGCGCGGGAATTTTGCAGGGTGGCGTTCATGCGCATCAGGAGATTCTTTCTGTAAAATCGGCAAGGCATGCAATGAGGTCCTTTGCCTCTATCCGATACGGATCATATTCTTCCTCAGCATTCATTTCTCCTCTTGCAGCTTTCGAAAGGGAATATGCAGCCCTTTTTCGGAAAGCATGATAGCAAATTGCCAGCCTTTCCGAATCGGAATAAAAAGCAAGAAACAGATCATTCCCGGCTCGCTCAAAAAAAACCTCGCTGAAAAAATCAAATGCAAAGAGATCGCCAAGCGCCGTTTTGCAGTCCATCATCAGAAGCACGGCCAGCGCCGCGCGGTTCGTCGCGCTTTCGCACCATTCCTTCGCGCTGTATCCGATGGCATTTGTAAGAATCGGCTCAAATTCGATCGCTTCATTTTTCCCACGGAAACCGGTATTGCGATTCCGTCGCCGCACCGCTTCCGGCCGATTTTTCACGCTTCTCTCCCCTTTTTTATTGGCTTTCATTCTATTTCCAAAGATACAATACACCACATTTAGTGTATTTGTCAATACACCACATCTGATGTATTTATACTCTTTTCAAAGGAGGCTGCCATGAAAGAGTATTGGGAAATTTTACGGGAATTGAGAGAGGATCGGGATTTGAAGCAATCCACCATCGCCGCGCTTTTGCATACCACCCAGCAGGTCTATTCCCGCTATGAAAAAGGGATCAACGAAATGCCCATCCGCCATCTGAAAACCCTCTGCCAGTATTACGGGGTCAGCGCGGATTACGTGCTGGGATTGAAAAAAAGCAACTGAGCAGATACCGGTCAGGGCCTGCCGCAGCCGCAATAAAGCACAGAAAAAATCCCCGCAGCTTTCCAGCCGCGGGGATTTTTTTGCAATCATTGCTTATTTTAACTGAATGGGCGAGGTCCATGCCTTGCGGCCCTGGGCGTCGGTGATTTCGGCGCGGATAAAGGTTTCCTTTTCCAGGTTCAGTTCATAAGAGCTTTCGGTCATATGATGCTCCCGGCGGCAGCGACCGCCGACCCAGGGCATATTGGAATAGAAAATAATCTGTTCCGCAGGCGAACAGCGCACGGTGAATACCCCGTTTTCCAGCACCGCCGATTCAATCCTGGGACCCTGGGAGGCATACACCCGGCCATTTTTCAGCGCATCCAGCACGCTTTCCTGAGAAAGGGTTTCGGCGCTGATCATCAGGAATGCACCGCAGGCGTCGCCATTATAGAAATGGGCGTCATCCCCGCCCACCACCGGCAGGCAGCAGCCATCCCCGTTGCAAAGATCCAGGATGGAAGAGGAATCGGCACGATCGGCATTCCACGGAGGCTGGGATACATTATTGAAAATTTCCGTCGCGCAAACGCCCCGATCCTTAAGCCTTGCAATCACATCGGGCTCATTCAGGCTCCAGGCGGGATGGGCCAGAATCACGGCCCCCTGCTGGGAAAGCACGGCCCTGATCCCGTTTTCCGGATTTTCCATAATCCCGGGAAAATCCATAATATCCTTCTCAACGCCCACGCCCACCAGATGCACCGCCTGGCGATGCCGGTTGGTAATGAAATAATCCAATTCAATGCCGGGAATCAGCAGCATGGAGGTATCAAACTGGGCAGGATCGGTCACTTTTCTGTGATCGGTCAGGGCCAGAAAATCATAGCCCGCTTCTTCATAAAGCTTTACCACATCCGCCGCTTCTTTCCGGCCGTCGCTGTTGCGGGTATGGGTATGCAGATTGCCCTTCCACTGGGGCAATTTTTCATCAATCAGGCAATACATTTCTTTAACTGCTTTCTTCAGACTTTTCTTTCCTTGCCCATAAAGCAGGAGGCCAGGGTGCCGGGGCCGCAATGGGCGCCGATGACCGGGCCGATCATCTGAATGCGGATATCCTTGATTTCGGGAATGCGGGTGCGGATCATTTCGGCCATGCGCTTGGCCTCATCTTCCGTATCGCCGTGGAGAATGATCAGGGTCTGATCCTCGGGATGCTCAATATTTTCCACCGTCCGTTCCACCAGGGTGCGGATGGCCTTTTTCCGGCCCTGCACCTTTTCGGCGGATTCCAGCTTGCCGGCCTTGCTCATGGTGATGATGGGCTTGATATCCAGAACCGTGCCAAAGACGGCGCTGGTGGCCGAAATGCGGCCGCCCCGGCGGAGATATTTCAGATCATCCACCGTGAACCAGGCCTGGGCATTCAGCCGGTTATCCCGGATCCACTGCTCCACTTCTTCCATGCTCTTGCCCTGGGCATACAATTCATGGGCACCCAGAATCAGAAGGGTCTGGGGCGCGGAAATGCTCAGGGTATCCACCACGATGAATTTCCGTTCGGGATATTTTTCCAGCAATTCTTCCCGGGCGGCGTAGATATTATTGATGGTGGCAGACATCTGGGAGGAGAAGGCCACAAACAGCAGATCCTGTTCCTTCAGGATGGGCTCAAAATATTCCAGATATACTTCCTTGGAAAGCAGGGAAGTGCTGGGCGCGGCGCCCAGGCGCATTTTTTCAAAGAATTCCTTTTCAACGCCGGATCGGCCGTTATCATCAAAATATTCTTTACCATCCAGGATGTAGGGCATCTGCACAACAGGAATATTTTTTTCATCAGCGATGGTGTAGAGCAGATCGCTGTCACTATCAGTCATGAATACATAATTCTGTGCCATGATTGATTCTCCCCCTTCGAAATTTTGAATTCCATGGATTCTTTTTCATTTTACTCTGTTTTTGTAAAAAAAGCAACATTTTCTATCAGCTTGTTGATTTATCATCTTTTTTCCCCTGTAAAAATTCCGCCGGGTTTTTATCCGGCGGAAAAAGTTATTGAGCGTTTGCCATCGCCTGGGTAAGCCTGCTCATGGCGGCGGCCAGGGCGTCGCTGGTGGGATTATTGTAGATCACGGCGCTGAGCTCATTGATGGCGGAAAGCAAATTCTGATACGCCCAATGGGAAGCGGGCAGGCCCGTCAATTGATTCTGGGCCTGGGTAAGCAGACGCTGGGCGTCAGGCAGCAGCTGGGATTGCACCCAGTAATTTTCATAGCTGGCCGCATTCCGGTGCAGGCCGCAGCTGATGGAACTGAGCATGGCCGCATTGGCATTGCCATCGCTGGTCAGCCGCAGGGTGGCATATTCGCCCAGATAATCCGAAAGCACGGCGGCATACTGGCCGTTGGTATGCTCATAGAGGGGATGGCCCATGGGCAGAATCACCACGCCCTTATTGGATACGGAGGGGCAATAATCCGTGGCCAGCAGCCCCGTATCATTGCATACATTCAGGGCATAATGCATCTGGCATTGCACGGTGGGCGCATGTTCCCTGGGCCAGTAATCGGTGGTGGTGCCATAGCCCATCACATCGCTTCGGCAGGCGTCGGTGGCCAATTGACCGGATACATTGCAGGTGGTCACCTTCACCAGCCCGTAATCCGATGCGCTGCCCTCCATGATATCCCGGTTGGAAAGGCCGGTATGGATTTTTTCCATAAAGGCCTTCCATAGCTTGGCGGCGCTGTTGCCGCCGGTGGTTTTGGAGGAAAGGGCCTTGTAATTATCATGGCCGATCCAGACCGAGGCGCAATACCAGCCGGTCATCCCGGAGAAAAATACGCCCTTCTGATCGGAATTGGTGCCCGTTTTTCCGGCCACGGTCTGCCCGGAAATTTTGGCCGCCGTACCGGTACCGGAGGAGGAATTGACCACGCTCTTCATCAAATCCACCGTAAGATAGGCAGTGGAGGCCTTGAATACCTGGCGACGCACCTGATTGGAATGGCCATCGAAGATATTGATCATTTCGCCCTTTTCATTTTCCTCAAAAATGCCAAGGAAGGTAATGGGGCTCTGGTAAATGCCGCCGTTGCCCAATACGCCAAAGGCCACCGTCATTTCAAAGGGCGTAATGCCGGATGAACCCAGGGCCAGGCCAAAGGGCGTGCGGTTGATTCTTTCTTCCGATACGCCCAGCCGCAGCAGGAAATCGGCAGAGCGATCCACCCCCACGAAATTCATCAGCGCATAGGCCGCCGCGGTATTATCGCTGCGGGTGATGGCGGTGCGCAAGGTTTCGGGGCCGCGATAGGAAGAGCCGCCGTAATTCTGGGGCCAGGTATCCCTGCCGTCGCTGCCGGTCCATCCCTTGATAGGCAGGGGCATATTATAGAGGATGGTGCCCGCCCCTGCCCCCATTTCAATGGCGGGGGCATAGACGGCAATGGGCTTGATGGAGGAGCCCACCGGCATATTCATATCGGTGGCGCGATTGAGGGTCTTTCGCTTTTCGGGCTTGTTTCTGCCGCCCACAATTGCCTTTACTTCCCCGGTGCGGTAATCCAGCACCACGGCTGCGGCCTGGGGCTGAATGATTTCGTCATAGGTGCCATCCGAATTCCGGGCGCGGTAAACGCTGTCGGAAGGATCGCGGAGGGAAGGATAATTGCTGTAATTCTGCAGCGTTTCTTCCACAATGGTCTGGATTTCCGTATCCAGCGCCAGATACACATGATAGCCGCCGGTGCGCAGCTTGTTTTCCATTTTCGTGCGGTTGGCGGATGTATCCTCCAGCCCCTCCAGAGAAAGCAGCGCCTGCACCACATCCCGGATGGCATATTCCACATAGTGGGCATAGGGATAGATGGAGGCAGAGGCCGGCGATTGGCTCAGCACCCGGGCGGAGGCGGGCTCCAGGGCGGAAAGATATTGCTCCTTGGTAATGAACTGGCTTTCATACATGCAGCGGAGCACGTAATCCGTCCGGTCATCGGTGATTTTTTTATAATCGGTGGTTTCGCTCTGGCGGGTGTAATAATTCCGGCGGGGGTTATAGTAATAGGGATTGGTGGTCAAGCCCGCCAGCATGGCGCATTCCCGCAGGGAAAGATCGTTGAGATTCTCCTTGCCGAAATAGCCGTAGGCCGCCACCTTCACTCCATAATAATCCTCGCCCAGATAAATGGTATTCAGGTAGGATTCCAGAATTTCATTCTTTGTATACTGGGTTTCCAGCTGCATGGCCAGATAGGCTTCCTGAATTTTGCGTTTATAGGATTGCTCGGAGGACAGCAGGGTATTTTTGATCAGCTGCTGGGTGATGGTGGATCCCCCCTGCTGGGAGCCGGAAACAAAATTGGTAACGAAAGCGCCGATGATGCGCTTGATATCCACGCCATTATGGGTATAAAACCGGGCGTCCTCCACCGCCACAAAGGCATGCTGCAAAATCATGGGCATGGTATCGATGGATACCATAATACGGTTTTCGGTGCCCCGGTATTCGGTGATCAGATTGCCGTTGGCGTCATAGATAAAAGAGGTCTGGGCCTGATCGTCAATGGCCGCCAGATCCAGGCTGGGGGCGGTTTCCATATAGCCCTTGGCGATGCCCACCACTGCGCCCGCCCCGGCCAGGCCAAAGAGCAGAATCAGAATCACCAGCATCCGAAAAGAATTGACGACTACCCCCAGCAAAAAAGAGGGCTTTCTTGTGCGGGGCTTTAAGATGGTCCGCTTTTCGGGCTTTTCTTCTTCCTGCATATAGTTTTCCTCGCCTACCCAGCTTTCGTAGGGAGGATACAGCCCTTCATCCTCATAAAAAGGCTGATTCATTTCATCATAATAGGCGGCCTCATCCTGGCCGCTGTAGGCATATATTTCATCCTCAGGCTGCTGATATGCATCCTGCTCTATCTGTTCCTGGCCGTTCCAATCCTGCGGCTTCATTTCCTCCGGGATATGATCCGCCGGATAGCCGGCATAATAATCCTGATTCTGTTCAGGCTGCTTCCGTTTCACGGCGCACCTCCTTGGGCGAAAAGATCCTCTCTCTTCCCGATAATTATAGCACGAACAGGCCCGCGAATACAAGCGGGCGACAATAGAACGGTTGATCCGGCAGAATTATTGCATTTTTTTGATAATCCAGATCAAAAATACCGCAAGAAATGCCAGCAGCGGGATGAGCCAGCGCCGGAAATGGAATGGGATCCGGAAGATCCGTCTGTCTTTCCGGGTTTTTCCGGATGGAATAGGCAGAATCTGCTCCGGCCGGATCCCGGCGTTTTCTTCCGTTTTATCTTTGGGCTTTTCCTGCCAGGGCGGGCAATCATTTTCTTCCGCCGGGCCTGTTTCCTCTGCCTGCGGGAATTTCTTTTCATTCAGGAAAGGCAAAAACTGATCCCGCACCTGCCGCTCCAGCGGATGGGTAAAAAAGGCGTCCCGCTGATTGAGCAGTTCCATTCTTTCCGCCCGCAATGCCGCAGCCTTTCCCGGCATGCCGCAAAGGGCCATGATGCCGCCCTGGGAATCCAGATGCAATTCATGCAGCACGCAGGCCGGCGCAAGCAAGCGGATGGCAAAAATATCGGCGGCATAATCATCCAGTTCCTGGGGATTTTCCAGCAAATCCCCTTCATTTTCCAATCCTTGATAGCATCTTACGCCCGGAGCCAGAGGCCGCGTTTCATGGGAAAGAAAAAAGTGGCCCAATTCATGGGCCACTGCAAAGCGAACGCCGCTTTCATCCAATTTCCGGGGATCATAAAAAATATGCCATCTTCCCTGGATTTTCAGCGATTTGCAGTTGCCCTCCCCCGTCTTTGGCAGCAATTGCTCCAGCCGGGGCTGTTTTCCATCGGGAATGAAGGGGTGAATTTCTATCCCCTGATCCCGGGCCAGGGAAAGCGCATCCACCGGCAGCCGTTTTTCCTTCAGCTGCAAAAGCGCTCTCCAGGCCATATCCCGGGCATCCTGATATCGCCGGTAGGTATTCATGGATTCAATCCTTTTTCTTTCGGTATAAATTTTATTGCAGCGCTTCTTCAAAAGCCTCAAAGAATTCCGGGCAGGCCCAGGTGCCGCAGGCCATCAGGCGCTCGCCGTTTACGGCCATCTGCAATACCAGCCCGCTTTCCAGCTGAATCAGCAGGGATTGATTGGTTTCCCCGCTGCCTGCGCGCAGGAAGCTGGCGTTATTGAAAAGCACATTCATCAATTCCCGGGCCTTGGCGGAATCATTGATGGCGCCGATGCCGGAAATTTCCAATGCTACCACCCGGTTGGCCTGCAGCGTGGCGGATAAGCCTTCGCCGCCTACCAGGGCGCTGTCGCCATAGGATACGCGCTGGAATACCCGAAGGGTACCGTTGACCCGGGCCGCCGCCATGGCGTCCTTCATGCCGCGAACGGCATAGACCGTTTCGCCCTGATGAACCGTATTGGAGCATACGCCGCTTTTCCCGGCCAGGGCGGGCTCGCTGGTAAATTGATCCACCGTGCCCAGCGCCTCCCCAAGCAGCGATTCGGAAATGCTGGTGGGATTGGTCAGCATGCGGTAATAGCGGCCGTTTACGCCGATCAGCGGGAAATTGCCGCCGCTGGCAGGGGCCCAGATGCTGCGGAAGGAGGGATTTTTCGCCGCGCGGATGGTAATGCTTCCGGGCGGCACATCCAGCGCCAGCTTTTCGCCCTGGGGCAGATCGCCCCCGGCAGCCAAAGTATCAATCAGGGGGTGATTGGTAGGCTGAGGGGAAGAGGGCGCCATCAGGGAGGGCAGCGTGGCCGTCGCCGCGCCAAGCACCACCACCAGCGCACAAAGAACGGGAATCAGCCGCTTGGCATTCCATGCGCCTGCGCTCTTTTTTTCCTGTTCCCGGGCAGATTGCAAAATCTTCCGCTTCAGCTGTTCATCCGCCTGAAGGCCGGTAGAATCGGCCATTTGGGGCAGTTCCTTCAGCCTCTCCTCCACGCTCTTCATTGCGCTCCACTCTCCTTTAAAATATCCTCTAATTTCTTTCTGCCTCTGGAAAGGCGGCTGGAAATGGTGCCGTCGGGCACCCCCAGCATTTCGGCAATTTCGGCAATGCCGTATCCCTGATAATAATGCAGCAGGATCACATCCCTGAAATCGGCAGGCAATTTGCGGATAGCGGAAAGCAATTCCTGCCTCTCCAGCCTTTCATCCAGCATATCGGGGGCCGGGGTAAGATCCATGGCCGGGCTGCCCAGCACCACCCTTTTCACCCAGGCGGCGCGCCATAAATCCCGGCAGCGGTTCAGCGCCACCTTCAGCAGCCATGCCTTTTCCCGCCCGGGAACCAGTTCCGGCGTATGGGTAATCAGGCGCACGAATACATCCTGCGTCACATCCTCCGCCTGCTGGCGATCCCCCAGATAGAAATAGCTGACCCGCAGGACGTCATTGGCGTATTTTTCATACAGCGCTTCAAAAAGGCCTTCATCCATCCGGCCCTTTCCCGCCTGTCCTGCAGCCTGTTCATTCATACAACGCGATACCCTTCCCATTTCTTGCACGTTTGAGCAAAAAATTCTTTCTTTTTTCCTGCTCTTCCCATGTATTATAAACCAGCGAAAATTCAGGGTCAAGGCTTCCCGGCGGATTTTCCCGCTCCCCGGGCAGAATTTTACATTTCCCCTGTTTTGCCCTTCGCTTCCCTGTGTTCCCCTTTATTTTACCCCAATCGGTAAAAAAACACCGCCTTGCACGAGCATAATAATCATGCTATAATGACCGCAGCAAATTGGAGGAGGAAGCAGCATGAAAAGCGTTGTAAATGTAAAGGATATTTACGGCGATATCAGCGATAAAAACCGTCATATTTATTTGGGTGATAACGGCTTGCACATCCGGGATATTGAAATTGAAGCCAATCTTCCCGAGCCGGTGGAAATCGGCCATGTATCCGATCTGCATTTCAATTACTGCAATCAGCAGGATCTGGATGAGGCCCATCCCGCCCTCATGAGCACCCTGGAAAACCGCAAATGGCTGGCCAATGCGGAATCGGTTCCCACAGCCCGGCGCTGCCTGGAATTTATTTCCGATGCCGATCTGATCGTGGCCAACGGCGATACCCTGGATTATCTTTCCCACGGGGCCATGGAAATCATGCAGCGGGAAATCTGGGATCGCTATCCCCAGGCCATGGCCAGCCTGGCCAGCCATGATATGACAAGGAAAATGCAGGGCAAGGTCATCGATCCTACGCCCCGGGAGGAACGGGAAAAAATCCTGCAGGATTTCTGGCCCCACAATATCGTTTATGCCTCCCGGATTCTGAAAAACAAGGTCTGCTGCGCCGTGCTGCTCAATGATTTGCGGCTTCTGAGGGAAAGCATTTACGAACCCCTGAAAAAGGATATCGAATGGGCCCGGGAAAACGGCGGCGTGGTATTGATTTTCGGTCATGAGGGCTTTTGCACCCGCAATCCCAAAGAAAGCTGCCTGAAAAAAGAGGATATGCTGCTGGCAGGCGATTTCGCCCCCACTCAGGAACCCTATGACTTTTGTCACGGCGGCGTGGGCGGATACGAAGCCGATGAAGCCACAAAGAAAATTTATGATCTGATCGTAAACAGCGCCGATGTGGTGCGGGGCGTATTTGCCGGGCATCATCATAATCACATGTATCTGGAAATTCTGGGCAAAACCCCGGATGGGCAGGATCGCATCATTCCCCAGTACGTGAATACCGCCTCCGCCTATGACAACGGCCATGTGATGCGGATTTTGGTGAAATAAGCGAAAAAGATCAAAACGCCGTCGATGGAGTTTTCTTGTTTTGCAGCGCCTTGTGTGATACAATAAGAGCAATTCTTTTTGTATCGGGAGGTGCTGCTTTTTGCGAAAAATGATCTGTTTGATGATTGCGTTGATACTTTCCTGCCTGCTTTCCGGCTGCACGCCGTCGCAAAAGGCGGCGGATGCTTCCCCCACGCCCATTGTGGTGGAGGCCCCGGAAATTGAGGCCGCCGGCGAGCTGGCCAATACAGCCAGGGCACTGCTGGCCCCTTATGAGGATCAATTGAATCAGATCGCCCTGCAATGCCAAAATAATCTGACCTACACCATTCCCGGGGATATGCTCAATACCTTTGTTCTGGACGCCCGTGAAACCGGGGCCCAAAGCGAAAACGGCCGCTATCAGTTCATCTGGCGGCAAAGCGGCCTGCATACCTACCGGGTATCCGGTCAGGATGTGGAAGAAAATCTGGCCGATTCCGGGGAAAATGCCCCGGAGGACGCCCCCATGTATCAGAATGCCGGGGATTCCTCTGCCGCTGGCGGCGGCAATTTTGATCGCAGCCGGGCCTATGATATGGCCGCCGATCTTTCCCAGGGAACCATTGAAATCACTGATCTGCTCAATGACGAAATCACCGGCCATGAATATTTCAGCTTTGTCCATCTCAACGGCATCCTGTATTTCGTGGACGCCGCCCTTGATTTTGCCATAGGCACCGATGGGCTGGAGGGTAGCGGCGGATATCTGCTGGCCGCCGGCACGCTGAGCAAGGACCGGGTGGAAATCGTGGAATATTATGTGACTGCCAAGGAGCATATTCCCTCCGCCGCCGGGCTGAATCTTACGCAATTGCTTTCCCAGGTCACCCCCATCAGCCATCTGACCGCCCGGGGCGATCAGGTGTCCCTCAAACCCTGACGAAGAATCCGCCATTGAAAAACGCCATGCTTTTCATGGCGTTTTCTTTTTTCGGTAAATCAGGATAAAATTATTGACAAACGATAATTCTCGTGATATATTCTTCTTGGAATTATCGAAAAACAATAATTCAAGGAGGCCAATATGAATCAAAAAACCGGGCTGCTCCTGCTGCTTTTCTCTATTTGCTGCGCGATTCTTGGATGCATCTGGCCAGCGGAAACGGCGCTGCCCGCCCTGGCCGCCCAGCCCTTTGCATGGATCGGAAGAGGGCTTCGCGCCCTGTCTCTTTTGGGCGGAGCCGGCAATCTGGCTGCCATTTTGCTTTACGCCGTGCTGAGCCTTCTGCCGCTCCTCTTTGCTGGCGTCCGATACTTCAAAAAGAAGGCCGGATGGGAAGATTGGCTTTTGTGCCTGCTGAGCGTACAGCTCTTTATCGGCTATTATCTGCTGATCAATCCTGCGCTGCTTCCTCTGCCCCAGCTGCCGGGGATGGGCGAAATGCTGCTGGGCGGCGGGATTTATGCCGTGCTGATGGCCTATATTCTCATTCGCTTCCTGCGGCGTTTCCGGGATGCAGAAGAAAAGGGAATCCTGCGGTATCTTTCCCATCTGCTGCATATCCTGGCTTTCGTCCTGATTTATTCTGTCTTCTGCCCGGGCCTTTCCCGGCTGCTTGGCAATATGCAGGCGCTGAAAGCGGGCAACACCGGCACGAATGATCTGGGGCCGAGCTATGCATTTCTTGTGCTCCGGTATATTGTGGATATGCTGCCTGCCGCGCTGGAAATCGTTGTGCTGCATCTGTCCATTTCCCTGTTCCGGAAAATGGCGGAGGATCGCTATGCGCCGGAAACGCTGCTGGCCGCCCGGAAATTATCCTTATTCTGCGGCCAATCCCTGCTGATCACCGCCCTTGCCCACGCTGGCCTGACTCTGCTGCAGCTGATTTTTTCCGCGTCCCTGCACCAGATCGATATCACGCTGCATTTCCCGCTGTCCGATATGGCCCTGCTTCTGCTGGCGCTGCTGCTCTTCCGGCTGCTTTCAGAAGGAAAAAGGCTCAAGGAAGACAACGAATTATTCATCTGAGGAGGCCCTATGGCGATCAAGGCACATCTGGATGAAATTCTGCGCGCCCGGGGCATGACCAGCAAGGAATTATGCGCGCTGGTGGGCATTACCGAGGCCAATCTTTCCATCCTGCGAAGCGGCAAGGCCAAGGGCATCCGCTTTGCCACCATCAATCGCATCTGCTATTTTCTGCAATGCGATGTAGGGGATATTCTGAAATTTGACGGAAATCTGGAGGAGGAAAACGAAGATGAATAAAAAGAAAACGACCATTTTTTGCTTACTTCTTGCGCTCATTTTCATCCTTTCCGGCTGTCAGTTGGCCAAGGAGGATTTAAACGAACCCACGCAAACCAAGGATCGTCTGGCAGGCGTTTTTCTCACCACCACCTGGCTGGATTTATTTGATTCGGATCGTTACATAGAAGAAAATCTTTCTGCCATCATGAATGGCCGGGAGATTTCCCCCGCCCGCCGGCAGCAATATGAAGGCCGGCTCTATGCCAAAATGGTTCCTTCCGATGACGGCAGGCCCCATGATTTTATTTTTGAAAATGTGGAAGGGATCCGCTATTTTTCCGCCTATGTTTCAGTCAATGGCGAAGAATATCACACCTTGATCAGCGATCCGGGCATCGTTGGCGGCGGCGCTCATATTAAAACATCTGACGAAGGCGAATCCATCGAATTCAGCGGAACGCTCTATCTCTGGCCCCAAATCAATAAAAACACCACCTACTATATCAATCCGGTGTATCAGCAGGCAGATGGGCAGATCTACTGCGTGAAAGGCAATGGCTGGATGATCGATTCCTCCTCCGTTCCCGGCGCCAGCATAACCACCACCCTCACCGATTCCGTCAAAACCACCATAAACGGCGAAACCAAAGCCTATACGACTTCCTGCGCCATGTCCATCGATACCATGTATCGCCCCGAAAAAATCGCCGTCTTGCAAATGGATGCAAACGGGTACTTGCTCTCCCGGCAGGAATATGCGCCGGAAGCTCTCCCGGATGAAATGGTTTTGGATGCAGGCGTCGCTTTCCTCATCGGTGAAACCCACGCCATTACGCCCGAAGGAAACGCCCATATCACCCGCGCCCTGTATCAGCCCGGCGATGCCTCCCTTTCCGCCTTTTATGCCCGGGAGGATGGTCTTTGCATTCCCGTATCCGTTGCCCTGCTTTGGCTTGAGAAGTAAAGAGGTCAGCGGGAGGAGGCTTTTGAGTCAAAAGCCCCCTCCCGCACCCACCCGAAAACCGGCTCTGGATGATACAGCTCGCCATCGAATCAGCTTCACTGCCAGTGATGCTATCGGAGCGCTGTGCAGCCTGCCCCGATCCCTGATTTTCTTTGAATTTTTTCTTTCCATTTCGCCCCGGCTTGCCTTGTAAGCCGGGCGTTTGCATGCTATAATATATGATGGCTTTGTGCCCCCGAAAGGATAGATAATATGTTCATTGCCAATGGATGGAAAGATTTTGAAGTACTGGATACCGGCAACGGCGAAAAGCTGGAGCGCTGGGGCGATTATCTCTTGGCCCGGCCCGATCCCCAGGTGATCTGGCCCTGCGCGGCGGAAAAACTGTGGCGGAAGGCCCAGGCCCACTATACCCGCAGTGAGCGGGGCGGCGGCGCATGGGAATTCAAGGAAAAGCTGCCCGAAAAATGGGTGGTTTCCTACGGTGATCTCAAGTTTTATGTGCGTCCCACCGGCTTTAAGCACACCGGTCTTTTCCCGGAGCAGGCCGCCAATTGGGACGCCATGGCCGGCATGATTCAAAAGCGCCCCGGGGCGAAGGTACTCAATCTCTTCGCCTATACCGGCGGCGCTTCCATGGCCTGCGCTGCCGCCGGCGCCCATGTCACCCATGTGGACGCCGCCAAGGGCATGGTGCTTTGGGCCAAGGAGAATCGTGAGCTTTCTGAGCTCCCCGAATCCAGCTTCCGTTTCATCGTGGAGGACGCCGCGGCCTTCGTCAAGCGGGAAATCCGCCGCGGCAACAAATACGACGGCGTGGTGATGGATCCCCCCAGCTATGGCAGAGGGCCCACCGGCGAAGTATGGAAGCTGGAAAATGAGCTTTTCGGCCTGGTGGAAACCTGCGCCCAGGTACTCAGCGACGATCCTCTGTTTTTCTTCATCAACAGCTATACCACCGGCTTCCAGCCTGCGGTTTTGCAGAATATCCTGGAAAAGACCGTGGCCAACCGTTACGGCGGCGTCATCGATTCCCAGGAGCTCTGCCTTCCCGTTCATTCCGGCGGCGTGCTCCCCTGCGGCGCTACCGGCCGATGGCTTAGTAAGTAAAAAGCAGGGGAAACCATTCTTTTGAAGGCAAAAGAATGGTTTCCCCTGTACCCCTTCCAAGAAAACCTGTACTGGATTTTTCTTGGCGTTAAAAAATCACCTGTTTTCCCAGTGAAGCAAAAGATAAGAGACTGTATAGTCTGATATATGAGGAGGTTCCATTATGGAAAAGCCCGCTATTCTGTTTGAAGATAATCATGTGGTCGTAGCAGTGAAGCCCCCGAATCTGCTCACCCAGGGGGATGATACCGGCGACGCCAATCTGCTGGATCAGATCAAGGAATATGTAAAAGAAAAATACAATAAGCCCGGCGAAGCCTACATCGGCCTGGTGCACCGGATGGACCGGCCCGTAGGCGGTCTTTTGTGCTTTGCCCGCACCAGCAAGGCGGCCTCCCGCCTGTCCGAACAGGTGCGCGTGCATGAATTGAATCGCCAGTACGTCTGCATCGTGGAAGGGGAAGCCCCCGATCAATTCACCTATGTGGATTATCTGGCCAAGGATACCGAAAACAATAAGGTAACCGTGGTGCCCGCCTATCGCAAGCTGGAAACCGGCGCCAAGGAAGCCATCCTTCACGGCCGCACCATCGCCCGCCGGGATGGCCTTTCCCTGGTGGCCATCCAGCTGGAAACCGGCCGCGCCCATCAGATCCGGGTGCAGATGCAGCATGCGGGCTTCCCCCTCTGGGGCGATAACCGCTATGGCAACGGCCGCCGGGGCCAGCAGATTGCCCTGTGGGGCTTCCGCCTTTCCTTCGCCCATCCCGTAAGCAAGGAACAGATGCTCTTCATCGCCCCCACGCCGGAAGAAAAGCCCTGGCTGTATTTTGAACGGGAACTCAAGGGTCTGGAATCCATCTGGCCCCAGATCAAGCCCGCAGTGGCCCAGGAATAATCATTGATTTTCCCAGTTGAAAGGATATAAAAATTCATGAGCAGCCCGATCCAGTTTGAATTAATCAAAACCTGCAAGCAGTCCGGCGCGCGCCTGGGCATTTTGCATACTCCCCACGGGGATATTCCCACCCCCATTTATATGCCGGTGGGCACCCAGGCAACCGTCAAGGCCATGACGCCCCATGAAATGGAATCTCTGGGCACGAAAATTATGCTGTCCAATACCTATCATCTGCATCTTCGTCCCGGCGAAGATATTGTGCAGGAAGCGGGCGGGCTGCATAAATTCATGAGCTGGGATCACCCCATCCTCACCGACAGCGGCGGATTCCAGGTCTTCTCTCTGGCGGG
>SVHD01000099.1 GCA_015056015.1 Clostridiales bacterium | reverse complement strand
ATCAGCGCCTGCAGCATATATTCTGCCATGCCGAATGAAAAGAACGGCAGAAATTCCGAAATTTTCAGCTGCAGAATATACGCCGGCGCCACCACCATGGACATACCAAAATCTGCCCGCTCCATCAGTGCCGTCCCAACGGCCAGCAAAATCATCCCTAAAAAATAAGCCGCCTCCGTAAAAAACGTATTTTTCATCGGAATTCACTCCTTCTCAAAATGAAACTGACGTTTGATACAGAAACGGCAAAAGATATGCATTTGATGGTTCCTTACATGCCACAGGGCGCCCTCCCAAAGGACGGCGCCCTGTGAATATTGACTTAATCAGCCAAATTATTTATCCTGCTTTTTCAGGGTGATCACCACATGACGATTGGGTTCTTCCCCTTCGGAATGGGTGGTCACGGCGTCATGATTCTGCAGCGCGCTGTGCAGAATGCGGCGTTCGTAGGGATTCATGGGCTCCATGGCAACCCGACGGCCGGTCTTGACGCAGCGGTTGGCCATGCGATTGGCCAGACGGATCAGCGCTTCTTCCCGTTTGGCGCGATAGCCTTCGGTATCCAGGGTCACGCGGGTGTAGCCGTTCTGGCCCTTGTTCACCTGCAGGCTGGTGAGGTACTGCAGCGCATCCAAGGTTTCACCGCGGCGGCCGATCAGGATGCCCAGGGTATCCCCTTCCATATTGACGCGGACATTGCCTTCTTCATCGGTGGCAACGGCAACAGAAACATTCACACCCATCAGCTGGGTCAGATTCTGAAGGAATTCCTGGGCGCGGCCGGCGGCGGTAGCACGGTCAGCCTGCTCAGCGGGCACGATTTCCTTGGGTTCCTTCACTTCTTTGACTTCCTTGGGTTCCCGGGGCTTGCGGGCCTTGGGGGCGGGCTTTTCAGCCTTTACTTCTTCCGTCTTTTCTTCGGCGGGCTTTTCCTGCTTGGGAGCGGGCTTCTTTTCAGCAGCGGGCTTGGCGGCAGGCTTTTCTTCATCCAGGGTGCCTTCAAACAGGGCGTGAGCCATGCTTTCTTCGGCATCTTCTTCCTTCAGCGTCAGGCGAACCTTGGCAGGACGGGAGCCAAACAGACCGAACAGGCCCTTGCTGCCTTCTTCCAGAATATCCACCGTCACATCGCTGATGGATACGCCCAGATGCTCCAGGCCGTTGGAAATTGCCTCTTCAATGGTACGAGCGGATACTTCATAATTCTTCATTATTTGACAGACCCCTCTCCAGATACAGACTTGGCTTTCTTCTGATCCAGACGATCAAAATACTTTGTAATCAAAACGCTCTGCACGCCCATAACCACGTTGGAAGTGACCCAATAGACGGCGAAACCAGCGTTGGAAGTTAAGCAGAAGAACACGGACAGCACAGGGAAGAACCACTTCATGAAGTTGGCAGTGCTGTTCTTCTGGGAATCGGCGTTCTGGTCCATATTCTGCTGGGGATTCAGCTTGGTCTGCAGAATCTGGGTAATGCCGGCCAGGGCGGGCAGGATCAAAAGGCCGTTGAAATCCTTGAAAACGGTGATAGAGAACAGGAAGAAGTTCACATTGGTCCAGCCGGGCACGCTCTGCACGGCAGCCTTGTAAACGTCAATCTGGTTCAGCGCTTCCGTAATATAGGCAACGCTCTGCCGCATCGCTTCATCGCTGGTGAAATCCAGCACGGCGCCGGGCACCAGGGCAAGGCCCTGTTCCACGGCCAGAAGCTGGCTTTCAGTCAGCATCGCATAGGCGCGCTGCCATACGTCCTTGGTCAGCATGCTCAGGCTGTTGGCGTCGGGCGCAACGGGGGCAAAGGGAGAATCGGTCATCCAGATATTCTTGATCCAGAGGAAGCGATCCGCCGCCATGATGGCGTTTTCATCGCCCGCCAGATACCGGAAGGCCTGCAGCGCCAATTGCTCATTGGCGATTTCGCGCATGGCGGTAAACATGGCGATCATCAAAGGCCAGGTCAGCAGCATGGGCAGGCAGCCGGACATGGGATTGTAATGCTCCTTGCGCATCAATTCCGCCTGCTTCTGCTGGAACTTCTGCTTGTCGTTGCCATACTTTTTCTGCAGCGCATTCAGCTTGGGCTGCATTTCGGTCATCTTGCGCATGCCCTTGCGGCTTTTGAAATCAAAGGGCAGGCAAACCAAACGCATCAGAATCGTAAAGATAATGATGGATACACCGTGATTGTTGACGATCCCGGTGATAAACTCCAGAATGCTGGAGAGGAAACTTACGATAGCATTCAAGGATTTTCGTCCCTCCTGATGATGGTACTGGGTGCCTCCGGAACGGGATCGTATCCGCTTTTCCCGGAGAAGGGATGGCAGCGCAAAATGCGCCGAATGGCCAGATAGCTCCCGTATCCCGGGCCAAAGCGTTCAATGGCCGTCAGGGCATATTCGGAGCAGGTCGGAATAAAGCGGCAGCAGGCCGGTTTATGCGGGCTGATTTTCCGCCTGTAGAACCGGATCAGGGCCAGAAGCAGCCGCTTCATGATTTTTCATCCTTGTAGAGCCCCTGCCTGCGCAGCAGATACTGCAGGGACGAAGAGAGACGGGAAAAATCGGCCACGGCGGCCGCTTCCCGCGCGGTGACCACATAGAGCCCCCGCTTGAGCATAGGCAATTGAGCGCGGAATGCTTCCCGTAATCTGCGCTTTACCTTATTTCGGGTTACTGCATTGCCGATTTTTTTGCTTACGGCAAAGCCAACCAGGAGCTTGGGCCCCCGGACGAAGCCAATTGCCATTTCCCGGCAGGCCCCGCCCTTCCCTTTTTTGTAGACATAGCGGAATTGCCCGTTTTTTCTTAGGCGAAACTGCTGTTCCATGGGCCCCTCCCAAAGGCAGAATCCGCATTTTTCTTCGGCTTGATCAGAAAAAGCGGTTTTCTTGCATACAGCAAAACCCGCCCCACGTTTTCATGCACGTTGGCAAGCGCAGGGGCGGGCTAAGCCATGCAAGAGTGGAAACGAACGGTTAGACCGTCAGTTCCTTACGGCCACGACGGCGGCGGGCGGCGAGCACGCGGCGACCATTCTTGGTGCTCATGCGGGCGCGGAAACCGTGAACCTTGTTGCGCTGGCGTTTCTTAGGCTGATAAGTGCGTTTCATGATGACAACAACTCCTTCTAAATTGCAAAATGCCTGTTGGCATTATTTCGCGCATTGTGATAGAAAGCACCACAAGACAGCCATTATAGTATAGCCGCCACGGGGCTTTATGTCAAGTGATTTTCCGTTTTTTCTTGGGGATTTCTTTCCGATTTTCCGGAAATTTTTATTGGTTGGCCGTGATTTCCTGGCGCAGGGCACGCAGGCTGTCCAGTTGCTGGGACAGGCCCACATCCGCATGCTCCATCAGCTGGGCAACGGCGCCGTGCACCCGGTTGGAATAGTCTTCGCATTCCCGATGGGCGCTTTCCAGCATTTCCTGGGCTTCGGCCTGGGCGCGGGCGATGATTTCGCTGTCGGATACCATCTGCTGGGCGCGGGCCTGGGCGTCGGCAACCAGGGCGTTGGCGCGATTCTGGGCGTCGGCCAGCATGGCATTGGCCTGATCGGTGGAGGTGCGCAGGGTTTCCTGGGCGCGGGCCTGGGCGTCGGCGATGGTGGATTCAGCCTGCTGATTGGCCGCATCTACCGTGTTCTTGGCCTGGGCATTGGCGGTATCCACGGTATTCTTCGCGCTCTGATTGGCTTCCCGGGTGGTTTCATCGGCCAGCCGGCGGGATTCATCGATGATCTGCTGTTCCAGGGCCAGCAGCTGGCGGGCCTGCTGCAGATCGGCGGGAATGCTGTCTTCCAGACGGCGAAGAAGGCTGGCCACCTCTTCCTTATCCACCATCAGTTTGTTGGTCAGGGGGATGGATTTGGCATTGCCAATGATCAGATTCAGGCGGTCGATGAGTTCAAAGGTCATCAATTTGGTGGTAGACATGAATGCCCCTCCTTCAAAATATCATCCATTTATGATTGAGCAAATGCGGCCAGAATATCCGGCAGCACTTCCGATGGAACATAGGCCGATAAATCCGCGCCGAAAGCGGCCAATTGCCGCACCATACTGGCGCTGATTTCCCCGTTTTCCGGGGACGCCGGGAGAAAAATTGTTTCCAGATCCGGATTCAGCTGATGATTGATCCGTGCCATCATGGTTTCGCTTTCCAGATCGGCCACACCCCGCACTCCCCGAACCACCACCCGGATATTTTCTTCCCGGGTCAATTGGGCCAGCAGTCCGCCGTAGGCGATAATCCGCACATTTTCCAGTTTGGCGCAGGCCTTCCTGAGCATTTCCACCCGCTTTTCCACGGGGAAGCAGCCCCTCTTATCGGGATTATGCAAAACCCCAACCACGACCTGATCAAATATATTCGCCGCCCGGGCAATAATATCCATATGGCCCCTGGTAACCGGATCAAAGCTGCCCGGATACAGGCAGATTCTCTCCCCCATCTTTATTCCTCCCCTGTGCGCTTAAAAAAGCTCAGCCCGGTAATGCCGTATTCCCTGCGATCCACCAGCGTCAGCGTATCCGGCGGCGTGGGGGCATTTTCTTTGGCATGCTCCACGATAATGATGCCGTCTTCCGCCAGTATCCCCTCTTTTTCCAGCCGGGCGCATACATCCGACATATTCATCCGATAGGGCGGATCCAGGAAAATCAGATCGAATTGCGCGCCTTCTTTTTTTAAGAGCGCCAGCGCCGCGCTGTCCCCCTGCCGCAAAAGCCGGGCACGATCCTGGCAGCCCAGGGATTCAATATTTTCCGCAATGATCTTGCAGGCCTTTTGCGAGCAATCCGCCAATACGGCGCTTGCAGCGCCGCGGCTGATGGCTTCCAGGGAAAGGGCGCCGCTGCCCGCATACAAATCCAATACCCGTGCGCCGGGCACATGGCGAAGCAAAATACTGAACAGCGCTTCCTTCACCTTGTCCGCCGTGGGTCGGGTATCCATGCCCTCGGGGGCCTTCAGCCGCCGGGAGCGCATTTCACCAGCAATAATACGCATGATTTAAATAATCTCGTTCTTCTTGGCCCGGGCCTGACGCGCCTTGAGGGCCTTCTTTTCCCGGCGCTGACGGCGCTTGGTGCTGGTCTTGATATCGCCATGCACGGCGGCACGGGATTTAGGACCGGTCAGATAGCCCAGCGGGAAGCCCAGCATGGGCAGCACGGCGAGAATGGGGCTCAGACGATCCATCACCAGCATCAAATCGGGCTGATCAGCCGTGGCAATATTGGTAAAGGGGAAAATCAGAACCCTGGCAATCAGACGGATAATATCCGTCAGATGCATGCTGGTATCAATATTCAAGTAATAGGAAAAGGGCGCCATGATTTCCTCATGCCCTTCATAGGCATTGATCCAGCTGGGCAGCGCCTGCAGGCTGTATACCTGCTTTTCCGCC
>SVHD01000043.1 GCA_015056015.1 Clostridiales bacterium | reverse complement strand
CGAATTGGATCCCGCCTGCTATGTGGTCACCCGCTTTTCAATCAGCGGCGCCTATGAATATGCCCTGCGCTTTTTCAAGGCCCATCAGGACGTCACTGCCGTCATGGCCATGAGCGACGCCGTGGCCGCCGGGGTCATCCGGGCGCTGAAGGATTTGGGGCGCCGGGTACCGGAGGACGTGATGGTCACCGGCTTTGACGGCACCGAAATGGCCCGCTACTTTATTCCCTCCATCGCCACCGTAAAACAGCCCACCGAGGAAATTGCCCGGGAAAGCGTAGAATTGCTCTGCGCCATGCTGGAAGGGGCCTCCCCCCGTTTTGTCACGGTGGATTATGAATTGGTGGGAGGGGAATCGGCCGCATTTGTGGCCCTGTAAAATTTGTTGCCCTGCATGCCAGGTGGCATGTAAAAATATTCTCTTAGGAGGACATAGCTATGAAAAAGCTGCTTTCCCTGGTGCTGGCTCTGGCCATGCTGCTGAGCCTGAGCGTTCCCGCCATGGCGGAAACCGTGACCCTCAAGGTTTGGGGTTCTCAGGAAGATCAGGCCCTGCTGACCACCCTGATCGACTTCTTCAAGGCCGCCAACCCTGACAAGACCTGGGACATCACCCTGGGCGTTGTGGGCGAACCCGACGCCAAGACCCGTTACCTGGAAGACCCCGCTGCTGCCGCTGACGTATTCGCTTTCGCCAACGACCAGCTGATCGACCTGGTGAACGCCGATGCTCTCTACGAAGTGACCCGCAATAAGGAAGCCATCGTGGCTGCCAACTCTGCCGGTTCTGTGGAATCCGCCACCCTGGACGGCGTGCTCTACGGCTATCCCATGACCGCCGACAACGGCTATTTCCTGTACTACGATAAGTCCGTCCTGAGCGAAGAAGACGTTCAGACCCTGGATGGCATCCTGGCCAAGGCCAATGCCGCCGGCAAGAAGGTCCTGATGGACGTTTCCAACGGCTGGTATGTTGCTTCCTTCTTCCTGGGCGCTGGCTGCACCCTGAGCCTGGACGCCGATGGCAATCAGGTTTGCGATTTCAACAATGAAAAGGGCGTTGCCGCTGGCGAAGCCATCCGTGCTTTCTGCGCCGATCCCGCCTTCATGACCGGTGATGACAGCGTCATCCAGGGCGGCATGGGCGATACCATCTGCGCTGCCGTGACCGGCGCCTGGAATGCCGAAGCGCTTCAGGCCAAGCTGGGCGATAACTATGCTGCCTGCAAGCTGCCTACCTTCACCTGCGGCGGCGAACAGGTTCAGATGGGTTCCTTCATCGGCACCAAGCTCATCGGCGTGAACACCCAGAGTGCTTACCCCGTGGAAGCCATGATGCTGGCTGAATTCCTCACCAACGAAGCTGCTCAGGCCAAGCGCTTTGAAGTGCGCGAACTGGGCCCCTCCAACGTGAATGTGGCTGCCACTGAAGAAGTGAAGGCCAATGTTGCCCTGGCTGCCCTGTCCGCTCAGAGCGCCTACGGCACCAGCCAGAAGCTGGTTCTGGGCACCTACTGGACTCCCGCTGAAGCCTTCGGTCTGGCGATGGAAAACAAGTCCACCGACGATATGAAGACCCTGCTGGACAGCATGGTGGCTCAGATTACTGGCAAGTAATTTCTGCCAATTCAAGGCGGGGGGAAATCTTTCCCCTCGCCTTCCTTTTCGCAAAAGGCCGTACGTCCTTTGAAAAGACGCCGCGCTTTTTAAAGGACGTATGGCCAATCAGAGGGAGAAAGGATGTTGGGGATGACGCAGAATATTGCGAAAAAGCATATCCGCCCCAAAGAGGGATTTTTCAAGCGTACCTTCGGGCCGCTCCTGCAGGCTTTCCGGGAAGGCGATGCATGGACCCGGCTTTCCGCCATCATCATGGGCCTTGGCAATCTTCGCCGTGGCCAGATCATCAAGGGCCTTTTGATGCTTGCCTTTGAAGTGGGCTTCTTTCTGTTCCATATATTCTTTGGCTGGCAGTATCTCAAGGATTTCGGCACCCTGGGCACCGTTTCCCAGCGCCGTGTCTGGGATGAAGCGGTTCAGATTTACCGCCGCGTTCCCGGTGATAATTCCATGCTGATCCTGCTCTTCAGCGTGCTGACTTTGGCCACCATCATTCCTTTTGTGCTCATCTGGGCGGCCAATATGAAAAGCGCCCTGAAGGTGCAAAAGCAGGCGGAAGCGGGGGTGAAGCCCAATACCTTCATTCAGGATTTGAAAACCCTGCTGGATGAACGCTTCCATATCACCCTGCTTACCATGCCCATGATTTCTCTGGCGGCCTTCACCGTGCTGCCCATTATCTTCATGGTGCTGATTGCCTTTACCAATTTCGATAAAACCCATCAGCCCCCCGGATCTCTCTTTACCTGGGTGGGTATGACCAACGTGACAGACGTTTTCTGGGGCGACGCGCTCAAGAGCCGTACCTTCTTCGGCATCCTGGGCTGGACGCTGATCTGGGCCGTCTTTGCCACCTTCACCAACTATATCCTGGGCATGATCCTGGCCATGATGATCAATAAAAAGGGCATCCGCCTGAAGAAAATGTGGCGCACCATTTTTGTTATCACCATCGCCGTGCCCCAGTTTGTGAGCCTGCTGCTGGTTTCCAAAATGTTTACGGATACCGGCGTGGTCAATGTGCTGCTGCAGCAATGGGGATTAACGGATGGGCCCATTCCCTTCCTTACCGATCCCACCCTGGCCAGAATTCTGGTCATTGTGGTAAACCTGTGGGTGGGTATCCCCTACACCATGCTGATGACCACGGGCATTCTGATGAATATCCCGGCGGATCTGTATGAAAGCGCCTCCATCGATGGCGCGGGCCCTGTCCGTCAGTTCTTCTCCATCACCCTGCCCTATATGCTCTTTGTTACCACGCCCCAGATGATTACCACCTTTGTTGGCAACATCAATAATTTCAACGTCATTTATCTTTTGACCACCGGCGGCCCCCTGACCCTGGATTATTACCAGGCAGGCAAAACCGACCTGCTGGTCACCTGGCTGTATAAGCTGACGGTAAATGAACAGAATTATTCCCTGGCCTCCACCATCGGTATCTTCATCTTCCTGATCGTCAGCAGTCTTTCCCTGCTGGTCTATAATCTGACCGGATCGGTGAAAAAGGAGGATCAGTTCCAATGAAAATAGGCATCAAAGCGCGGAATCGCATTTCCAATACTGCGATTTATATCATCCTGACGGTGCTTTCCCTGATCTGGCTTTTGCCGATTGCCTGGCTGGTGATGACCTCTCTGCGTGCAGAACCCGGGGCCTACACCACCTACATCATCCCCAAGGGATGGACCATCAGCAATTACACCAAGCTTTTCACCAATACGGAATTATTCAATTTCCCCCGCTGGTTTGCCAATACCCTGCTGGTTGCCATCCTTTCCTGCATCATCACCACCATGCTCACCCTGATGGTAGCCTATACCTATTCCCGCCTGCGCTTCAAGAGCCGCAAGGGCTTTATGAATATGTCCCTGGTGCTGGGCATGTTCCCCGGCTTCATGTCCATGATCGCCATTTATCATTTCATGAAGCTGCTGGGCCTGGATCAATCCCTGGCGGCGCTGGTGATGGTATATTCCGGCGGCGCGGCGCTGAAATATTATGTGGCCAAGGGCTTCTTTGATACCATTCCCAAATCCCTGGATGAAGCGGCCTGCATTGACGGCGCTACCCGGAATGATATTTTCTTCAAGATCATTCTGCCCAATTCCATGCCCATCGTCACCTATACGGCCATCGAAGCCTTCATCGCCCCCTGGGTGGATTTCATTTTCGTTTCCGTCATCATGAAGGATAATTATCAGAATTATACCGTGGCCCTGGGCCTGTATAAGATGCTGGAACGGGAAAACATCTACAATTATTTCACCCAGTTCTGCGCCGGCGCTGTGCTGGTGGCCCTGCCCATTACGCTGCTTTTCATCAAGATTCAGAAATTCTATGTTGGCGGCGTGGTTGGCGGCGCTGTGAAGGGATAAAAGAAAATGAAAAAATTCTGCGCAGTTTTTCTTGCGCTGTGCCTGGCGGCACTGGGCCTTTGCCCAGTGTCGCTGGCATTTGAAGGCGCAATTTACGAAATCTTTCCCGGCAGCTTTGCCGATGGCAACGGCGACGGCAAGGGCGATTTGATGGGCATTGCCCAAAAGGCGGATTATATCGCCTCTCTGGGCGTGGGCGCGGTATGGCTCACCCCCTTTTACCCCACCGTCAGCTATCACGGCTATGATGTGATGGATTATTGCGATGTGCGCCCTTCCATGGGCGGCATGGAGGCCTTTGATGAAATGCTCAAAACCCTCCATGAAAAAAATATCGCGGTAATTATCGATCTGGTGCTCAATCATTCCAGTCATTATCATCCCTGGTTTACCGATGCCTGCACCGCCCTTGCCCTGGGCAAGGAAAGCCCCTATCTGGATTACTATACCTTCTCCCGGGAAGGCGGGGCAAATATGCATGCCGTCCCCGGGGCCAGCGGCTGGTATTACCTGGGGGAATTCGGGCATCATATGCCCGATCTGAATCTGGATAATGCCAAATTGCGCCTGGAAATCGAAGGCATCCTGCGCTTCTGGCTGGAAAAAGGCGTGGATGGCTTCCGCCTGGACGCCACCACCCATTACTACGGCGGCCACGTGGAGAATAATACCGCCTTCCTTGCCTGGCTGATGGAAACCGCCCGGGCCATCCGGGAGGACGTTTATATTGTTGGCGAAGCCTGGACGGATGACGGCACCATCGCCAGAATGTATGAAAGCGGCATCAGCAGCCTGTTCCATTTCTCCCTGGCAGACAGCAACGGCGCCATTCTGGATGCCGTGCGCACTCAGAACGGAAGCAAGCTGGCCAGGAAAATCGCTTCGCCCTTTGAAAAGGGCGTGAACGCCCCCTTCCTGACCAATCATGATATGGGCCGCAGCGCGGGCATGCTGATGCAGAATATCGAAAAAATGCGCGTAGCCGCTGCCGCCTATCTGCTCTCTCCCGGGCATCCGGTGATCTATTACGGCGAAGAGATCGGCATGACGGGCTCCGGACGGGATGAAAACAAGCGCCTGGCCATGGTATGGGGCGAAGACGCCTTTGCCTGCCAATCCCCGGAGGAAGCCGATCAGCAGCAGAAGCTGCAGGCGGGCGTTTTACAGCAGGAAAGCGATGAAGCCTCCCTGCTCAATACCTATCGGGCCCTTGTATCCCTGCGCAATGCCCATCCGGAAATTGATGCAGAATCCCCCGAAGCGCTGGATCTGGGCTTCAAGCCCCTTTACGCCATCCGTTATGGGCAAACCCATGTGCTCATCAATATGGGCAAAAAGGAAATCAGCCTGGAATGGCAGGATGCAGCCCGCCTGGAACAAATCGGCGGCGTAACCCTGGAAAATTCCCTGCTGACCATGGCCCCCTGGAGCGTTGCCGTGCTCAGCAATTTCTCCGCTTCCCAGCCTTAAAAAAAGGCCAGAAAAGCCCCCCTGATTTCTGCGGGGGCTTTTTTCTATTTGCTTTTCGGTGATTGCGCCGGCTGCATCGCCGCACCCAACAATTTCCCATTTTCCTCAATAAATGTATAATCTGGTATCATTTAACCGATTTTGTTTATAGGTTTCCGTCTTTTTTCTATTGAAAACCCGATTACCGCATGATAAATTGATAACATAGAGACATTCACAAAAGGGGGCCTGTCGGTCAATGGCAGCAACTTATGCACACAGCAATTCCCCCCGGGGAATTCATTATCTTGCAAAACGGCTTCGCGAAAGCTGGCAATGGTATCTGTTGCTGCTGCCTGCGTTGGCCTACATTATTATTTTTGAATATGGTCCCATGTATGGCGTGCAGATCGCTTTCCGCAATTATCGGCCCACCCGGGGAATCTGGGGCAGCGATTGGGTAGGCCTGAAGCATATGATCCGGTTTTTCCAGTATCCGTATTTCTGGATGATGATTAAAAATACCCTTTCCATTACGCTCTATTCCCTGGCCACTTTTCCCTGCGCCATTATTTTTGCTTTGATGCTCAATGAAATCGGGGTGCTGAAAGTAAAAAAGAGCATTCAGATGCTCACCTATATGCCCCATTTTCTTTCCGAAGTTGTGGTATGCTCCCTGGTCATTCTCTTCCTGGATCGCACCACCGGCCCCATCAATAATATGATTGCTGCCCTGGGCGGCACCAGAAGCAATTTCATCGCCGATCCCAATGCATTTTCGACGATCTTCGTCTGGTCCGGCGTATGGCAGAATCTGGGCTGGAATTCCATCCTCTATATTTCCGCGCTGACGGCGGTGCCCATGGAACTGCATGAGGCCGCCCGCATTGACGGCGCCAATCGCTTCCAGATCATCTGGCATATCAATCTGCCCTCCATTCTGCCCACGATTATCATTACCTTCCTGTTGCGCATGGGCGGCCTGATGAGCGTCGGCTTTTCCAAGATTTATCTGCTGCAAAACAGCCTGAATCTGGATACCTCCACCGTTATTTCCACGTACGTATACGAAATCGGTCTGCTGGGCGGTCAATTCAGCTATTCCACCGCCATCGGCCTTTTCAACAATGTGGTCAATATCATCATTTTGCTGCTGGCGAATAAGATTACCAGCCTCGTCAGCGAAACCAGCCTGTTCTAAGGGGGGGGAGAATCATGAAAAAAAGAACGCTGACCCAAACCACCCCTGGCGATAAGCTGATGACCTTTGTGGTATATTTTGTCACCATCCTGGTGGCGCTGATTTGCCTGTATCCCCTGTATTTTACCGTGATTGCCTCCATTTCCGATCCCTATGCCGTTTATACCGGCAAGGTATCCTTTTTCCCCGTGGGATTCACGCTGGATTCCTACAAGGAAGTAATCAAAAACGATCAGATCTGGCAGGGATATGCCAATACGACTTTTTACACCGTAGTCGGCACGATGTTCAATCTCGCCCTGACGATTCCCGGTGCCTATGCCCTGAGCAAGCAAAAGATGTTTGGCCGCGGTTTCCTGATGATGCTCTTTGTGGTCACCATGTATTTTTCCGGGGGCATGATTCCCACCTATATTCTGTATAAGAATCTGCATCTGGTGGATACCCGGGCCATTCTGTGTATCGTAGGCGGCCTGAGCGTATACAATCTCATCGTTACCCGCACCTATTTCCAAAATAGCATTTCGGAAGAACTATATGAAGCGGCGCGAATTGACGGCGCCAATGAGCTGCGGATTTTCTGGAATTTTGCCCTTCCCCTTTCCGGGCCCATCATTGCGGTTATGGCGCTTTATTACGCCGTAGGCCACTGGGGCAGCTATTTCAGCGCCATGATCTATGTGACCAAGACCTCCTATCAGCCCCTGCAGCTGGTGCTGCGGCGGATTTTGATTCTGAATGAAACTGCCTTTGCCGAAACCATGGATCTGGCGGTAAGCGATGAAGAACTCGCGGCGGCGGCAAGACGATCCTATCTGGCCACCACCATGAAATATTCCCTGGTCTTTATCGCCAGCGCCCCCATGCTGGCTGCCTATCCCTTCGTCCAGAAATTCTTCGTCAAGGGCGTGATGGTCGGTTCCCTGAAGGGCTGATTGCCCCAATCCCCCTGTTCATGATGGCGTGCCGCGGTGCGCAACGCGGCAGCCTTGATGAGAAATAAAAAAGGAGGCTTCCCCATGAAAAAGGTATTTGCCCTGATTCTCTGCCTGGTTATGATGCTGAGCATCGTTCCCCTGGCCCAGGCTGAAGATGAACCCATTAAACTCTCCGTGCTGATGGTTCGCCATACGGAAGGCGAAAACGAAGCATCCGACCTGTGGATCTTCAAATATCTGCAGCACTGGCTGGCTCAGCAGGGCCACAATGTGGAATTTGAACTGGAACAGACCTATGACCAGGAAGAACGCATTGCCCTGATGCTGGCCACCGGCAGCATTCCGGATATTTTGTGGGCCGTTGGCCTGGGTAATAACAATGTGGTCATCTACGGCGCCGGCGAAAAGATGCTGCTGGATTGGACCCCCTACCTGAACAAGGAAACCATGCCCAATCTGATGGCGCAGTTTGAACTGCAGCCCGACGCCTATGCCGCCTCCATCTGCAATGACGGCGCGATCTACGGCCTGCCCTATCTGACTGAACGCAACTATCCCACCGCTACCGCCACCGCCCCCAACGCCATGCGCCTGTGGATTAACCAGGAATGGCTGGATCAGGTGAATATGGAAGTTCCCACCACCATGGATGGCTTCATGGATATGCTCCGCGCCTTCAAGGCCAATATCAAGATCGAAGGCAAGGAAGTCTACCCCGCCATGGAAAATGCCGGCTTCCTGCGCAAATATATCCTTTCCAACCTGGGCTTCTATGGCACCACCACCTATGATGGCATCACCCCCATGGTGAAGAATAAGGAAATCGTGGTTCCCGCCTATACCGAAGAATACAAGGCCTATCTGACCTATCTGCATACCATGTATGAAGAAGGCCTGATCTCCCCCGATTTCTTCACCCTGGATTCCACCACCGTAAAGGGCTACATTGCTGACGGCGTCTGCGGCGTTATCGGTGACTGGACCCTCTCCATGAAGGAAGGCTTTGAAAAGTGGGTTCATGTAAAGCCCGCCGCCACCGAATACTGCGAGAATCCCGTTGCCACCGTGGGCCCCACCTATCAGGCCAACAGAATGTTCGTTTCTGCTGAAACCGAGCATCCCGAAATCATCGCGAAAATGTTCGACTATCTTTACAGCCCCGAAGGTTCCATGTATTATTACTATGGCCCCATGAAGGATTCCGATCCTCTGGGCCTGCTGCCCGGCTGGTATTTCGATGAAAACGGCCAGATGACCGCCGGCAATGATGAACCCTACACCGCTTACTGCAAAAAGTACATCTATCCCCAGCAGTATGCCGGCTATTGCGCGCATCTGGCGCTGCCCGAAGCCCATCGCCTGGCCAATGTGCCCCGCGAAATCCGCAATTTCAAGGTGACCGACGCGGTGACCGGCATGGTATTTGATGCCCCTGAAGCCATGGTCTATACCCATGACGATGTGGGCGGCCACTGGCGCCTGACTGTTACCGAAGCCTACATGAACAATGCCACCACCGTATATCTGCCCGCCGTTTATATGACGGAAGAAGACGCGCTGACCGCCGGCGATCTGAAGACCGTGCTGGCCAAGCATATCGAATCCGAAAGCGCCAAATTCGTGGTTGGCACCCGTTCTCTGGATGAATTCGATCAGTTCACCGCTGAACTGGAAGCCATGGGCGTAGAAGAATTCCAGGATATCTATGTGGAAGCCTACAGCGCCTATATGAATTCCATCTTTGGCAAATAAGCGCTTGCTGACGACCAAACTGAAAAGGGTATGCCCTGAAAATGGGCATACCCTCCTTCTGCTATTAGAACAGGTGGAAATATGACGAGAAACAAACACTTGAGATCCTCCGTTTTTCAACGTTTTACGCGCACCTATCTTGGCGCACTGGTTTTTGCTGCCGCCATCATAGCGGTGGTGCTGGTTGGCGTGGCCTCCAGCATCATTACCCGGGTGGAAATTGACGCCCAGAAAACCGCGTTGACGCAAATGACCGCCGATTTGCAATTGCAATGCGAAATCATGGGCGGCGTGCGGGATCGCATCGTTGTTTCCAATGTCTATCAGCCCACGCAGCTGCGGGTGGGAAAATTCGAGGAAATCCGAATGCTGGAGAGCTTTTCCAGCTTTGTCAATTATTCCCCCATCAGCGCCTCCCTGTTTCTGATGTATCCAAACGAAGAATTGATTTATACCTCCAGTCAGAGCAAAGCTTTATTTAAGTATCACTGCGCAAATAAGTATGATATAACACATGAACAAAGCTTTGCTCTGATGCAGGATCTTTTATCGCTTCGCAGCGCAAGCATCCTGAATCTTGCCCAGTATGGCAGTTCCGGGGATTATCTGTTTGCTTTCCCCGTCATGTTTACAAAGGCTTCGTATCGCGAGCATGCCGTGCTTGTCTTTGAAGTGGAGCAAAAGCAGCTGCTGGAGCGAATGGAAAATATTTCGGGCCATGCCTTTTCAAGCTACGCCATTTATGAAAACAGCCTTCTGTATGCAGAGGCCTTCGATGAAAGCCTGCTTGAAGGGAATATCCCCCCTGCTGCCGGCCAGGCCCAGGCGCGCCAGTTGAAGGCCAACCAGTATCTTCTTTCCGCCGTTTCGGAGGATGGACGCTTTTTCCTCTGCGCGCTTCATCACGCCAGCGTTTTTGCGCAGGCGGTGCTTACATATTTCTGGCAAATCTGCCTTGTCATTTCCATTCTGACTTTCGTATTCATCGCCTTCGCCGTGGCGGCCGCTGCCCGCTCCAGCCGTCCCATCCGCCAGCTGGCGGAGCGTTTCGGCGGCCCTGACAGGCAGGAAAACTATAATGAATTCGATATTCTGGAAACCGCTATTCTGCGGATCGAAAGCAATCGGGAAAATTCCATCCGCTCTGCCCGGGAGCAATTTCTGCAATTGCTGCTCCACGGAAACGGCAATGCCAAAATGCTGGAGCAATGGGCCCAGCTGGGCGTGCTGCTGGATATGCCATGCAATTGCGTCTGCATAGTAACCATTGATGAAAAGACGGCCGTGGATCACCTGATTGAAGAAATCGAAGGCTTTGCGGACGATCATCTGCGCCTCTATGCCCACCATCCCGCCGGAAAGGATTATATCATCGTCTGCTGCAGCTATCGCAGCGATTACACCCGCAGCGAATTGCTTGATAACCTGAGCGCGCTGGTGGCCGCCACTTCCGGCAAGGTATTCATGGGGGAAAGCTATGATACGCCGCTGAAGCTGCCCGTATCCTATCACGAAGCCAAGAAAGCCCGGCAAACGGAAAGCAATTATTCCAGGCAGCTGGGCATGGAATACGATCAGATCAGCCTGCATCTGGAAAATATCCGCACTGCCGTTCGCTGCGGCCGGGTGGATATTGCCGAATCTGAAATCGGCTTGCTGGGAAATCTGCTTTCAGCCTCCGATGAAGCAATCACTCTGCAAAAATATATTCATCACAGCTTGTTAAGCTGCCTGATCAGCACCGCCGGATCCGGCCGGGAAACCATGGTGCGTACCATGGAAAGCATGCTGGTAACGGATTTCAGCCTGTTTGCTTCTGAATTTATCAAAACCCTGCAGGAAAATCAGCTGGTGCTGGCTGATGAATCCCCCTCCGCCTCGGAAGAAATTGTTCAGTATATTGATCAGAATGCTTCCGATTGTGAAATGTGCCTGGATTTGCTGGCTGACGTCTTTTCTCTCAGCGCGGATTATATCAGCCAGCTGGTCAAGAATCAAACCGGCCTGCCCTTCAAGGAATATCTGATTCGCCAGCGCATGCAGATCGCCCAGCATCTGCTATTGGAAAACATGGAAATGACCATCAATGATGTGGCCTATCTGAGCGGCTATCGGACGGTGTCCAATTTCATCAAGCGCTTCCGTGAAACCACGGGCATGACGCCTGTGCAATTCCGGAAGAGCCGATCCATTGCCGATCCGGAATGATTTCCGTCCCCTTCTGCATTTCCCAAGCAGGAAAATCAAAGAAACATGCCGAAATGATACTTCATCTGATGGACAGGAGATAAATCCAATGAGTGCAATTCAAAATCGCAGCCTGGTATTGCTGGGCGACAGCTACACCACCTTCAAAGACCACATTCCGGAGGGAAACTATGTATACTATCCCCGGGAAACCGTGCCGGATGTAACCGACGTTGAAATGACCTGGTGGCGGATTCTGATCCGGAAGC
Organism: Clostridiales bacterium; assembly: GCA_015056015.1. Taxonomy (GTDB): domain Bacteria; phylum Bacillota; class Clostridia; order Christensenellales; family Aristaeellaceae; genus RUG563. The sequence goes on along the minus strand of SVHD01000043.1, from coordinate 11,934 downwards.
ATGATCTTCGCCTGCTTTGCAATGAAAGCTCTTCCGGAACCACCATTTCCACAAAGGTGCGGGAGACGCACACCATCAAGGATGCCTTTATCAGCCGCATGAAGCGGGTGCTGGGCCCGGAAGGCGTAAACGGCCAGAAGCCGGAAGTAATTATCATCATGGGCGGCACCAATGACAGCTGGATCGGAAATGAAGCCGGCCAGACGCAATTTGGGGAATGGACGGACGAAAACCTCCTGCAGGTGATCCCTGCAGCCTGCTATATGCTGGATTATATTACAGCCCATAATCCTTCGGCCCAAATTCTGTTTTTGATCAATTGCGGGCTTCGGCCGGAAATTGAAAGCGGCCTGATCAGCGCCTGCACCCATTACGGTGTGCCTTTCCATCTGCTGCAGAATATCAGCAAGCAAAACGGGCATCCCGACGTAGAGGGCATGCGGCAGATTGCCCAGCAGGCAGAGCAGGCACTATGCCAGCCGTAAATAGCGACGTCAGCATTCCTCCCCTATCTGCCGGGAGATACTGGAGAAATCAGCAAAAAAACTGCACGGTAATGACTGCCGTGCAGTTTTTTATTCGCTATCCGGGCACAAATGTGATTCAGCGCGCAAACGCCTGCCCGTTTCCATTTTTCAGTTCAGCAATTCCGAAAAATCGTAGATATACCGATCCGTAATTCTTTTCATTTCATCGACATATTCTTTGGATGAATCGTCATATACGCCATAGACCTGCGCGCCGGCCTCCTTGGCCGTTTTATCGGCATTATAATTGTCATCCAGGAAGATGACGTCGCCAATATCCACGCCCATCTTTTCCGCTGCCATATGATAAATCGCAGGATTGGCTTTGTTTGTTTCAAAGTCATTGCAGGACCATACATGGTCAAACAGATCCCAGATGCCAAGGCGTTTCAGGCAGGGATCCAGGGTGCTGTGCGGGCTGGCCGTGAGCACATTGAGCCGATCCCCGCGCTTTTTCAGTTCGTGCAGCACGTCAATTACATTCGCTTTGGCCGGCACATGATGCGTATACTCATAAACGGCATATTTGTTCATCAGGGCGACGATTTCTTCATACGGCATATTAAGCCCCATTTTCACAAAATATTTTGCCGTATCAATAAATCCCAGAGGCGTAATAATTTTAATCAGATCCGGGCCGTAAGAAATGCCGTTTTCATCCAGAATCCGAAGCATGACCCCCGCATAGGTGGGCATGGAATCCACTAACGTTCCATCAAAATCAAACAGATATACCTTTCCCATGTTCTTTCTCCTTGCCGTTTTCTCCCTTTGATTATATCTTAAAAAGGCCTTTTTTTCAATAGAACAAAAGAGCGCCGGCTAAATGCCGGCGCTTTTGATATTCATTTCCATTGCCGAAAAGCATAGCTTCATCATTTGTCTCCGTTTTTCAGGATGTGGCCGTACTGAAGCTGATATTCCGTGGGAGAGCATCCCCAGCGCCGCTTGAAGGCCTTATAGAAGGTGTTATAAAGGGAGAAGCCGGCCTGTGCGCCGATTTCCTTTACATTCATATTGGTTTGCAGCAGCAGCTGATGGGCCAGATCCAGCCGCTTTTTTTCCAGGTATTCGGCAAAGGAAAGCTGGGTCTGGCTGCGGATGGCGGATTGCAGCACCTTTTCCGAAATATTGAAATAATCCGTCACTGTTTTCTGATACAGATTCGGATCGGTGAAATGCTGATCCACATATGCAACGATATCCTCGCTGTATGCCGTGGGCTGATGTTTGCGGGTATAGAGCGCATCGCACAGGGTGATCACATAGCCTTCCAGGACCAGGAAATAATTTTCCAGGGGCTGATTCAATTCCGGGGGCAGCAATTGCACGGCGGAAAGCAAGGAAAAATGCTCCTGCTTGATGCGGATGAGAATGGAATGAAGGAAACTGAGCAGCCGATGGAAGGGCTGGGCGGACAGGCCATCCCCCTCCAGCAGGGAATTGCTGACCATGGATACCTGCAGCCGCTTCAGGCAGCGCAAGGCGGTTTCCTTTTCCCCGTTACTGATGCTTTCATACAATTGCTGCAGGATGGAATAATCCATGCTGGAAAGCATTTCCCGCTGGGGGAAATTGGCGATTTGCCACACCCGCTTTTCAATATAGCCGGTGGCCAGGCGATGAATCCGCTTGGCCTGGGCGTAGGCTTCGCTCAGATATTCGGGGCCGGATACGGCCTCGCTGACGAAAATATTGATGGACATCTGATAATCCCGCAAAATACCGGCCTGCAATTTTTCCAGGTTGGGAATGGCCCTGGCGTCCTCCGGCAAAATCAGGGCGATCAGATTGGGGGTGATATTGAGATGATAGGGCACATCAGCAAAAATTTCGGATAGCCGTTCTTCCACCAGCAGCTGCTTGGAAACGGTGAAATCAATGGGCCGATCCCCCCGGGCTATGGGAAGATACAGCAGCGCCACCATATATTTCTCCGGAAAATCGGGGAAGAATATATCAAAATCAAGTCTGCTCCGCCTGGAGGTAATATTGCCCAGCAAGGCCCTTTCCAGGAAATTCTGCTGCAGAATCTGGCGCTGTGCCTCCAGCTCCTGGCTGTTTTTCTGCAAAGAATGATCCAGATAGCCCAGCACCTGGGAAACATATTCATATTCATCCCGGGCCTGTACATCCGGCGCCAGAGTCTGGGCCTTTTGCATCAGGCTGCGCATGGGGGTGGTGGTGCGCATAAGGAAAAATACGGTCAGGGCCAGCCCGCCCAGAAATGCCGTGATCACCAGCAGCCCCATGGTATTGAATGCGCTGCCCACGCCGGCATTAAGCACAGAGGGCGATACATGGAAAGCAATGGAAAGGGCATTTTCTACTCCCTGGGCCGTCAAAACCACCGCATTCTTTTCCGGTGCCTCGCCTCGGGTATAAATGGGGTTTCCCTTCCATAGAATCTGCACATAGCTGTTTTCCAGCAATTCATCCGGGGCAGTGGATTGCAAAAGCTCCTCCACATCCACTGTAAACAGGGCATGAGCAATGCTCTGCATCTGATGATTATAGATGGGCTGCAGGAAAATCAACGCATGATAAGTATCGTAAGAATGAGTTTTAACGGGCATGCACAGCAAAGTCCGATCGAATAATGCCTTGAAATCGTCCAGGGAGGAAACGCCCTCCAGAACAAAGCTGTCCCGAAAAAAGTAGGCAGGCAGATTGACCCGATCCACCACCACGGTGGAAGGCGTGATGATCGCATTGGCCCGGGTCACAATGACTGCATCCTTTATCGCCGGAAAACTCAGGATGGAATTTTTCATTTCCCCCGAAAATTCGCCGAGCCCCAGATAATCAATTTCCCTTCCCGGGCTGCAAAGCATCGCGAAATTGCTGTTTTTGCTCCCCCAGAATTGAATCATTCGTTTATAGGAAGTGATTTGCGCATCGCTTTTTTGCAGATTATGATTGATGATTTCAGTATAAATCTGGCGATTATTCTTTTCCACCTGCCTGGACTGATGGGAAAGCAAAGGCAGGGATATGCCCATCAGGATCACCAGAAAAATGCCAAATGCTATAAAAAAGCTGATAAATTGCCGGCGGGGCAAAAGAGATTTGGACAGCATGGAAAAATCCTTTCTCACAAAAATGAATGGAGAAAAACGCAATAAAAAAGAGAATCGGCTTTTCTACTTATATCATTATAACAAAATCCAATTTTTCTGACAACGAAACTGACAGAAATCGGAAGAAATTGGAGATGGAAATTTCAGCCGGAAGGCCTTGAAAATCGAGCATACGGAAAAATAACGGCCGGAAAATCCAGATGGAAGGATTGAAATCCGAGATAAGGCCTTTACAGGCCACGGGGGATTCCCCTACAATAAAGCCAAGAAGAGCGATCGCTAAAATCGCCCAACGGAAAATTTGAAAGGAGAACACACCATGAAAAAGACCCTGACAATGGTACTCGCCCTGGTGCTGTGCCTGGCCCTGGCGGCCCCCGCCCTGGCAGACAGCAGCAATTTCAACGCGGATGGGGAATATCCCCTCTTTAAGGACAAGGTAACCCTGACCATCGGCGTCAAGCAGCACGCCAACGTGGAAGACTGGAACACCAACTGGCAGACCCTGTATCTGGAAGAACTGGCCAATGTGGATCTGCAGTTCGAAGTTTACGCCTCCGAAATGAATACCCAGATCACCCTGGCCATCACCGGCGGCACGGAGCTGCCTGACATTCTGTTCACCAGCCCCAGCCTGGATCTGCTCTATCAGTGGGCGCTGGCCGGCGCCGTGATTCCCCTGGGCGATTACTATGATAACTATGCCTACTATATCAATGACGCCATCAAGCGCACCGGCGTGGATTTCAAGCCCCTGGTCACCTCTCCCGACGGCGAAATCTACACCCTGCCCACCTTCAACCAGTCCCTGACCAACGAAGCCCCCGATAAGATCTGGATCTATCAGCCCTGGCTGGACGCCCTCAATATGAAGGCCCCCACCAATGCGGAAGAGCTCTACGAAGTGCTCAAGGCCTTCAAGGAAAAGGATCCCAACGGCAACGGCGAAGCTGATGAAATCCCCCTGATGAGCGCGACCAACATCACCACGAAGGACGCCTGGTGGCGTGCCATCATGAATATGTATCTGTATGTGCCCAATATTCCCCAGTCCGTCAAAGATGGAAAGGTATTCTATTATGCCGCCACTGACGAATATCGGGAAGGCCTGAAATTCATCCGCAAGCTGATTGACGAAGGCCTCGTCGATCCCATGACCTTCACTGCGGACAAGACGCAGTTCACCGCCCTGATTAATGGCGAAACCAACGTGGTTGGCATGACCATGGATATGATTCCCTACGGCAACGCCAATACCCCCCGTATTGCCGAATTCACCGGTTTGGAACCCTTCACCGGCGTGGACGGCGTCAAGCGCACCACCTTCGCTCCCTCTCTGCCCGTCGTATCCGCTATGATCACCTCCTCCTGCGAAGATCCCGAAGCGGCCTTCCGTTTCCTGGATCTGCTCTATCGTCAGGATATGTCCATCATCAACCACTGGGGTGAAGAAGGCAAGCACTGGGCCTGGGCGGAAGAAACCGATGTATCCCCCTATGCCAACATGGGCTATGAAGCCTCCTTCCGTGAAATCGAACCGCTGTGGGGCACCGTGCAGAATATCATGTGGTATCAGACTGGCCCCTATGCCCGTGAATACTTCATCGCTTCCGGCCGCGTGCTGCCCGATAACCCCCTGACCACCGGCGCCCGCGCTGCCACCATCCAGTGGGCCTACACCCCCTGCTATCCCGCTGAAGGCGAATACATCCCCCGCTTCATCTACACCGAAGAAGAATCCGATGAAATCAGCCTGACCCTGACCGATCTTTCAACCTATATCGCTACCGCCCGCACCAATTTCATGATGAATGCGGAAGGCATGGATATCTATTCCGACGAATGCTGGAATGCTTATCTGGCGCAGCTGGATACCATCGGTCTGCAGGAAGTGCTGCCTATTCTGCAGGAAGTCTATGATCGCATGTATGGCGAATAATGCGCAAATAGAATAAGAAACAACAATCTATGCAGGGGGCTGCCGCATCATGCGGCAGCCCCTCGCAGAAACGAGGCGCAAATGAATAAGAAGCTTCTTCGTCGCATCGGCAATCATTGGCAGGTCTATTGCTTTCTGATTCTGCCCTTGATCTATCTGATTCTGTTTTGCTATGTGCCCATGACCGGCGTGCAGATCGCCTTCCGCAAATTCACCATCCGCGATGGCATCTGGGGCAGCAAATGGGTAGGGCTGACGAATCTGTTCAAATTCTTTGATACCTATAACAGCCTTACCATCATCAAAAATACCCTCACCATCTCTCTCTACAATATCATTGCCGGCTTCCCCATCCCCATCCTCTTTGCCTTGCTTCTCAACTGCGTTCGCAATGAGCGCTACAAGAAAACCATTCAGACCATCACCTATATGCCCCATTTCATTTCCACGGTTGTTATCGTGGGTATGATTCTTCAGATTGCCAATCCCCGCGTGGGCCTGTATGGCACGCTGACCCATGCGTTGACCGGATCCTATCCCAATGACCCCCTGGGAAACCCCACGGTGTTTGTCCATCTGTATGTATGGTCAGGCATCTGGCAGCAATTCGGCTGGGGATCCATTGTTTATCTGGCCGCCCTTTCCAGTGTGGATCCGCAATTGCATGAAGCGGCCATCATCGATGGCGCCTCCCGCTGGCAGCGGATATTACATGTGGATTTCCCCTGCATCCTGCCCACGGCCACGATCATGCTGATCATGCGCGCCGGCAATGTGATGAGCGTCGGCTATGAAAAGATTTATCTGATGCAGAATAATCTGAATCTGGCCACCAGCGAAGTGATTTCCACTTACGTGTATAAAATCGGTCTGGGCGCGGGAAGCAGTGTTCCCAATTATTCCCTGTCCACGGCCATTGGTCTTTTCAATTCCATTATCAATCTGATTCTGATCTGCACCGTCAATGCCATTACCCGCAAGCTGAGCGAAACCAGCCTGTGGTGAAAGGAGGAAAGAAGCGATGACACGTTTTGCCGAAATTCGTCCGACTCCGAAAAAGCGGAAAATTCAGGATCCCGCCGGAGATCGGCTGCTCTATGCTTTCATCCATGTTGTAATGATTCTGCTGCTCATTGTTACCACATATCCGCTGATTTATGTGCTCTCCGCATCTTTCTCTTCTCCCCGTGCGGTAGGCAATGGCCAGGTGGTGCTCTGGCCGGTGGAATTCAGCCTGCGCGGCTATCAGGAGGTATTTGAATACCAGGTTGTATGGCTCGGCTACAAAAACACAATTTTCTATACCCTGGTGGGCACGGTCATTAACGTGGTGATGACCATGATGGCGGCCTTTGCCCTTTCCAAGAAAACGCTGCCCGGCCGCGGCATGTTCACCTTCCTGTTCACTTTCACCATGCTCTTTTCCGGCGGCCTGGTGCCCACCTATCTGCAATTGCGCAGCCTGGGCATCGTCAATACCCGCTGGTCGCTGCTGCTGCCCGGGGCGATTTCCGTCTATAACATGGTGGTTACCCGCACCTTCATCCAGAATATTCCGGGTGAATTAAGCGAGGCGGCGGAAATTGACGGCTGCTCCCACTTCAAATATTTCTTCCTGATTCTGCTGCCGCTGTCCAAGGCGATTCTGGCGGTTATTTCCCTGTATTATGCAGTGGGCCACTGGAATTCCTACTTCAACGCATTGATTTATATCAGCGACAGAAATCTCTATCCGCTGCAGATCTTCCTGCGGGATGTGCTGGTGCTCAATTCCGTGGATCCCAGTTCCATCCTGGATCCCGAAGAAGCGCAGGCCCTGGAAGGCATGCGCGATCTGCTCAAATTCTCCATGATCGTGGTTTCCACGGTGCCCATTCTCTGTATCTATCCCGCCATTCAGAAATATTTTGCCAAGGGCGTAATGGTGGGCTCACTGAAAGGATAAAAAATCATTATTCCATAAAACGCTGCAAGCGAAACGAAAGGGAGGAATACCATGCAGATTGAACGAATTGAAACGACCCGCGTCAACGTCCCCTTTGAAGCGCCTATTCTTTGGTCCCAGGGCTATCGCGGCTCCACCACCCGTACGCTGATTAAGGTGTACACCGATGAAGGCATCGTTGGTATCGGCGAAACCCGCGGTGATGACGGCATTGAAGAAAGCATTCAGCAAATGGCTGCCAAGCTCAAAGGCGAAGACCCCTTCAATATTGAAAATATTCTGGAACGCTTCCATATGAAGGCCTATTTCCAGGGTTATTTCGGCCTGGCCGCCGTGGCCGGCATTGAAATTGCCCTGTGGGATATTATTGCCAAGAAGGCCGATCGTCCCCTGTGCGATATGATCGGCGGCCGTTACCGGGATGAAGTTCCCTTCTCCGGCTATATTTTCTTCCGCCTTAAGGATGAAAAGACCGGCAAGGGCGGCGAAAAAACGCCGGAAGAAATCGTTAAATTCTGTCAGGAAGCGGTGGATCTTTACGGCTTTGACTGCCTGAAGCTCAAGGGCGGCGCCCATGATCCCCAGCATGAAATCAAGGTGCTCCGCGCCATCCGCGAGCATTTCGGCCCCAAATTCAAGCTGCGCATTGACCCCAACGGCTGCTGGCGTCCCCAGACGGCCATTGCCATCGCCAAGGAATTGGATGAAATCGGCCTGGAATATCTGGAAGATCCCTGCTGGGGCATTGAGGGCATGGCCCGCCTGCGCAAGGATATCCATACCCCGCTGGCCACCAATATGTGCGTAGTGGATTTCGATTCCCTGCCCGTTGGCATCCGGGAAAATGCGGTGGATATTATTCTGGCCGATCCCCATAAGTGGGGCGGTATCTGGGCCACCAAGAAGCTGGCCGCCGTTTGCGATACCTTCCGCCTGGGCATGAGCATGCATGCCGGCGCCGAACTGGGCGTTTCCACCGCCGTCAATATTCAGCTGGCCGCCTCCACTCCCCAGATCACCTATTCCATCGACGGGCATTATCATCACGAACTGGATGACATCATCAAGGGCGGCAAGCATCAGTACCGCAAGGGCATGATGAAGGTGCCGGATGCCCCCGGTATCGGCGTAGAACTGGATGAAGAAAAGGTTGCCTTCTATCACGATCGTTTCCTGCATCTGAAGGACGCCGCCCTCAACGGCGAGCGCCCCGATACCAATCGCCATCTTTCCCGCGGCCAGTTCTAAAAAAACGATGCGTGGGAAAGAGCATGTCTTTTCCACACATTCCGATCAACCAAGGAGGACTATGCGATGATTACCAATCTCCCCTTCCAGGCTGAATACGAAGCCTATCGTGCCATGTGGGATAAAATCAATCCCCAGATTGACGAAAACATCGAAAAATTCCGCAAGGCGGATTTTCAGGTAAACGTGGTCAACAAAAATGGGGAAGCGATCCCTGAAGCCAAGGTGACCGTTCATCAGCTGGATCATGATTTCGTTTTCGGCTGCAACGGGCTGATGGTGGGCAATCTGGGCGATGGCGAAATGGATTATCAGGATAGCTTCGGCCGCCTTTTCAATCTGGTCACCACCACCATGTGCTGGGCTGTTACCGAATTTGAGCCCGACAAATTCCGCTTTGAGGACGGCGTTCTGGATATCTTCCGCCGCCCGCCCATTGACCGGATTATCAAATTCGCAGAAAAATACAATATGAAGCTCAAGGGCCAGCCTCTGCTCTGCGATCGCTGGTGCCCCGATTGGGCCTCCAAGGATCCGGAAGAGCTGAAAAAGCAGATCGTCAATTATTTCAAAAAGGTATCCGAGCATTGCGGCGAAAAATTCGATATTCTGGATGTGGTCAATGAAGCCTGGTGCGCTCCCCGTCGTTCCACTAATTTCCCTCTGCTGGATGAAGAATTCTCCTTCATCGATTGGGCCTTTGAAAGCATTCGCGGCATTTTCCCCGAAAAGGTGGATCTGGAGCTGAATGAAGCCAATCACGCCCATAACACCTATCGGGAAGCGTATTACAATAAGGTCAAGAGCCTGATGGATCAGAAACTGCCCATCAAGTCTGTGGGCCTGCAGTATCATCTGTTCTCCCCCCAGGCCGGGATGGAGCATATGCGGGATGGCAAAATGGGCCTGACCCAGATGCTGGAAACCTATGAAAAATTCAATCAGCTGGGCCTGCCCATGTATATTTCCGAAGTGACCATTCCCTCCACCTTTGAAGGCACCAAGGCCCAGGGCGAAGCACTCCAGGCGGAAATCGCCCGGAATATGTATCGCCTCTGGTTCAGCGTGGAAAATATGGCGGGCGTCATCTATTGGAATTTCAAGGATGGCCTGGCCTGGAAAAATGAAGGCGATTGCCTGGGCTGCCTGATGGATGAAAATTTCAAGGAAAAGCCCAGCTATTTCGCGCTGTATAATCTGATCAAGCGGGAATGGATGACCAACGAAAAATGCCTGGCGGATGAAAAGGGCGCTGTGCAGATCCGCGGCTTCAAGGGCGAATACCTGGTAGAAGTGGAAAAGGACGGCGCCGTGGCCCAGGGCAGGATCCATGTGGGCAAGGATAACGCCATCACCATCACGCTGTAATAAACGGAGGAAAAAGCATGTTTAAATTTCATGATCCGGAAATGGTTCGCCAGTTGACTCCCCAGTGGAAAGGGGAACGCTTTGAAGACGGCCGTCCCCGGGTGCCCGATCGGGTGCTCAAGGCCCTGGAAACCATGACCCTGGAAGAAGTATGGAAGCCCATTTTCCTCAAAGGCTATGAAAGCCAGTTTGAAGGGGATCTTCGCTGCCTGCATCAGGGCAAAAAGCTGATCGGCCGGGCGGTGACCTGCGTTTTCGCCCCCACCCGTCCTGACCTGCACGAGGTGATGTTTTCCCTGGGCGTGGAGCAGGAAGGCCGCAAGGGCAATTATAATCAGTGGGTGATCGATTCCCTGGTGGAAGGGGATGTGGTGGTCGCCGATATGTATGATAAAATCTACAAAGGTACCTTTGTGGGCGGCAATCTGACCACCGCCATCCATACCCGCACCAAGACTGGCGGCGCGGTGGTATGGGGCGGCGTGCGCGATGTGGAGCAGATGGATAAAATCGATACCCAGGTGTATTTCCGGGGCATCGATCCCACCCCCATCCGGGATTTCGTCATGACCGGCCTGAATACCCCCACCCGCATCGGCAAGGCCATCTGCATGCCCGGCGACGTGGTCTTTGGCGCGGGCGGCGGCGTGCTGTTCATTCCTGCCCATCTGGCGGAAGAAGTGGTGGATGGCGCGGCGAAAACCCATGTCAAGGATGATTTCGGCTTCGAAATGATCGCCCAGAATGAATGGACCACCGCCCAGATCGACCGCCCCTGGACCTATGATATGCTCTGCCGGCTGGTGGATTGGATTCAGAAGGATCCCCGGGGCGAAGAATACCGGGATCTGGATTGGAGCAAGGAACTGGAAGCCTCCAAGGAAGAAATTACCGACGCTACCAAAACCATGCTGTGATGATTTGCTGCCGGATGGGGCGCTTTCGCTGCGTTCCATCCGGCGTTTATCATCGGAAAGGAATAGATTATGAAAACCTGCATCATTACCGGCGCGGCAGAGGGAACGGGCTATGTCGTGGCGGAACGCTTTTTAAAGGCAGGCTATGCCGTTTGCATTACCAGCCGCCGGGCCGAAAAGGCCGAAAAGGCAGCGCAAAAATTACAACAGGATTATCAGCTTCCTGCATGGGGCTTCGGCGTGGATCCCATGGATCTTTCCCAGGTGGATAGCATGTATGCCGCCCTGGATGAAAAAGGGGCGGAAATCGGGGCCATCGTGCTGGTGGCGGCGGATCTGGGCATCGGGCAGCCCCCCTTTGAAACTCCCCTGGCGGATTGGAAACGGGTGATTGATACCAATGTCATCTGGAATTATTCCATGGTGGAGCATGCGGCGGGGCGCATGAAGAAAACCGGCGGCGGGGCCATCGTATTTGTGGGCAGCAATACTGCCGTCCGGGCCATTCCCAATCGCAGCGCCTATATCGCTTCCAAGGCGGCCCTGCAGGGGCTTTCCAAGGCGCTGGCGGTGGATCTGGGGCCCGATGGCATCCGATCCAATGTGATCATCTGCGGCAATATCGAAAATGAACGCTTCCTGGCCCTGGATGAATCCGTCCGTCAGGAACGCTGCCAGCGGGCGCCCATCGGCCATATCGCCGCTTATGAGGATGTGGCGGAGCTGTGCTATTTCCTGGGCAGCCCCCTTTCCCGGGTAGTTACCGGGGCGGAAGTGGCGCTGGATGGGGGCGTGCTGGCCCAATTGATGCCGGTGAAGCGGTAAAAAAACAGCAATCAAGGCGGTGAAAACATGAAAATTACCTGGTATGGGGAAAGCGGATTCCGGGTGGAAAGCGCAGGAAAGGCCC
>SVHD01000042.1 GCA_015056015.1 Clostridiales bacterium | reverse complement strand
CTGGCCGCATACCTGTTATTGCGAAAAATGCAGAGAAAGATGGGCAAAGGAAGTGGGCGGTGAAATGCCTGTCCATCCGGAAACCGCCAGCAAAGCCCATGAAGATTTGATACGCAAAAAATATGAATGGATGGGGGAATGGACCCTGGCCATTACCGCCCATGTGAAAAAACGGGATCCTGATATGCCAGTGGAATTCAATTACGCTTCGGGTATAGCCGGGGATTCCAATAACGGCTGCGATGATCTGGTGAATCAGGCCAGCGATTATGTGGGCGGCGATTTGTACGGCGGTATGCTGGAGCATTCTTTCAGCTGTAAATTCTATCGCAGCGCCACGAAAAATCAGCCGTTTGAATATATGTTCTCCCGCTGTAAACCTGCCCTGCGGGTGCATACCCTGACCAAAACTTTGGATGAAATGAAAACCTCCGTTGCGGTTACTGCAGCCCACCACGGGGCTACGCTGGTGATCGACGCCATTGATCCCATCGGCACCATGGATCAGCGGCTTTACGAACGGATCGGAGAAATGTTTGATCTTCAAAAGCCATACGAACCCTATTTCCGTGGTGAAATGATCGAGGATATGGGGATCTATTACGGCATTCACAGCAAAAACAGCGATCCCGGAGAGGATTATAACAGCAAATCCTGCGGCGTTGCGGCGGCCCATACGCTGATGAGACGGCATATTCCCTTTGGCGTAACCGGCAGCTTTCATGATCTGAAGAAATATCCCGTGCTGATCGCGCCTATGCTGACCAATCTGGAGGATGGGGATCATGACCGCCTGATTGAATATGTGAAGGAAGGCGGGATTCTTTATCTCAGCGGCGCCAGGGATAAGGCGCTGGTTGAAGGCCTGCTTGGCTGCAGCATCAAAGGGAAAACGGAAACAGATAAGATTTATATTGCCCCCGGGAAGGAATATGAGCCGATCTTTGGCTGGTTCAATGAAAAATATCCTTTGCCCTTCGACGGATTTGCGCCGATTGTGGAAGGAATCGAAAAGGAAAATGTTCTGGCTACGCTGACGCTGCCTTATACTGGCCGCAATGAATTGCGCTTTGCCTCCATTCACTCTGATCCACCCGGCGTGGGGACTGATATTCCCATGCTGGTGATCAAAAAGGTGGGAAATGGAACGGTGATCTGGTCGGCTGTAGCGCTGGAAGCGGTCGATATGGATGAATACCGGGATATTTTCCTGAATCTGCTCCTTTCCGTTCGCGGGAATGAGCCCTTCTCGATTTCCAGTGATGCGTCGCCCAGGGTAGAATTTACGCTGTTCCAAGGTGAAAATGAAATGCTTGTCAATGCGGTTTCCATGTGTGATGAGGCGGTATCGCCTGCGCTCCCGGGCTTCCGCGTGACCGTAAAGGCTGATCGACCGGCAAAAGCAGTCAGATTGCTGCCGGATGGAGCAGAGATTCCCTTCAGCTGCGAAAGTGGCTTTATCACCTTCAAGGCACGGGAATTGAATATTTTTGATATGTATCAGATAATCTTTTGAGGAGGGAATTACTGTGTCTTTGGCCCAAAAATTGCTTCTGGAGGGCAAGGGCGTATATCGCCTGGCGCCTACCTGGGTTCCCCGTTCCTTCTGCCGTCCCGGCAAGCGGATCAAATTGCATCCCGATGATTATTATGTGCTTGGCCTGGAGCGCGGCGGAATTGACGAACGCTGGTTTGCCTCCACCACCTGGGCGGAGAACGGCCCCAATACGCCGGAAGACGAAGGACTCAGCTACATTGTATCCGCTGACGGGGAAAAGAAAGTGCTGCTTCGTGATGCTGTGGAGGAACTCAAGGGCGAAGTGATCGGCGACGCGCTATGGGAAAAATACCATAAGTGGCCCATGTTTTCCAAATTTTTTGATAATCTCGGGCCGCTGCCCCATCATATTCATCATCGGGATGAGCACGCGCGGCGCGTGGGCGCTGACGGCAAGCCGGAAATGTATTTCTTCCCCGCCCAGTGCAATAATCACGGCGGCGAATTCCCTTTTACCTTCTTTGGCCTGAAGCCTGATACCACCAAAGAAGAAATGCGGGAATGCCTGGTGAATTTTGATAAGGGCGATAATCAATTGCTGGATCATTCCCAGGCCTACAAAATTACTCTGGATACCGGCTGGGATGTACCTCCCGGAATTCTGCATGCCCCCGCCAGTCTTTGCACATATGAACCCCAGTTTGCCAGCGACGTATACGCCATGTATCAATCCGTGCTTTACGGCGACCACTGCGTGCCGGTGAATCTGCTTTGGAAGAATTGCCCCGAAGAAGAATTGGGAAATTTCGATTACCTGATGGATGTGATTGACTGGGAAGCCAATGTGGATAAGGATTTTGCCAAGAAGCATTTCATGAAGCCCAGAGTAATCTGGGAAGATGAAGCTGGGAAGGAAGAATGGATCTGCTATCTTTGCAAGGTGGCCTGCGCCAAGCGCCTGACCATTTTGCCCGGACAGAGCAAGCTGGTGAAGGATGAAGCGGCCTATGGCTTTATTGCGGTTGAGGGCCACGGCAAATGCGGCATATGGGAAGTGGAAACGCCCACCCTGATCCGGTACGGCGAATTGACCAATGACGAATTTTTCGTTACCGAAAGGGCGGCGAAGGAAGGCCTCATGATTACTAATACTTCCAAAACCGAGCCGCTGGTGCTGCTCAAGCATTTTGCAGAAAATCCGGAACTGGCAAGGCTGAAGATCGATTAAAGGAAAGCCCGGCACAGAAGAACGTACCTGTGCCGGGCGTTTTTGTAAAGAAAAGGAGCCGTTTTTACGGCTCCTGATTTTTTTTAGCGGTTGAGGATCAGCTTGGTCAGTTCCACGGGATCCACGATCTTGCCATCCTTATAGACGCGCATATTGCCGGAAGCAATTTCGTCGATCAGGATCACTTCGTTATTGTTATAGCCGAATTCAAATTTGATATCCCACAGATCCAGGCCGATGGTCTTGAGATCATCCGCAACGATCTTCGTGATTTTCAGGGTCTGTTCCTTCATGGATTCAAACATGGCGGGGGACATCACGCCCAGCGCAGCCAGACCTTCGCCGGTGACCAGGGGATCGCCCTTTTCGTCATTCTTGAAGGTGCATTCCACATAGCCGCCTTCCAAGGGGGTGCCATCCTTGATATATTCGCCGTAGCGGCGGATGAAGCTGCCGGTGGCAACAAGACGGCAGATGACTTCCAGGCCGTGACCGAATACCTTGCCGGGCAGCACTTCCATGGTGGCGTCATCCACATTGGCACTGACATAATGGGTCTTGATGCCGGCATTCTTCAGCAATTCAAAATAGTAAACAGAGGTCTGCAGATTCGCCTTGCCAATGCCTTCAATGGTGAGACCTACAGAATTTTCACCGGGATCGAAAACGCCGTCTTTTCCCGTGCAGTCATCCTTGAATTTCAGCATTACATTGCCATTTTCCAGTTCGTAGACATCCTTGGTTTTGCCTTCATAGATCTTCTTCATTGTTGCAGCCTCCTTTGTTTTTTTAGCACCCAAAACACAAGTATTTTAGCACGAAAATAGATTTTTGTACAGAGTTATTTTTGGTTTTTCAATTGTTTTCTCTTGGGATGTTTCATTGACGGATGGGATAGGAGGGTATATAATACCAGCAGGATAATGCTGGCGATTATCCCTTTTTATTTCTTTATCAAGGACGGGAGACGCACAAATGGGCGAAAGAAGAACGCAATTCTTAAGGGGCCTCCGGGACGGCATCCCCATCGGCCTTGGATATCTGGCCGTTTCATTTTCCTTTGGTATTCTGGCCCGAAAGGCAGGGCTTACCACTTTTCAGGCGGTCATCATGTCTGCGATGAATTTAACCTCTGCCGGGCAATTTGCTTCTCTTTCCGTGATTCAGGCGGCGGGAAGTTATATTGAGCTTGCCGTTTCCCAGCTGATTATCAATCTGCGCTATTGCCTGATGAGCTGCAGCCTGTCCCAGAAGGTGGATCAGAAAACGCCCTTTTTTCATCGTTTTCTCATGGCCTATGGCAATACGGATGAGGTCTTTGCCCTTTCTGCAGCTGTAAAAGGTCCGCTATCGCCATTTTATACCTATGGCTTAATTGGGGTCGCCATGCCGGGCTGGACGCTTGGAACACTTCTTGGGGCCGTTGCAGGCAGCATCCTTCCCGGACGGGTGCTCAGCGCATTGGGCGTAGCACTGTACGGCATGTTCTGCGCCATTATTATTCCACCGGCCAAGGAAGATAAGGTGCTTCGCATCACGATTCTGGTTGCCATGGCTGTCAGTCTGGTATTTTCGGTAACGCCGCTGCTCAATACCATTTCCTCCGGGATGCGGGTGATTATTCTGACCGTCGCCATTTCTGCCGCTGCGGCGGTTCTGGCGCCTGTAAAGGAGGAAAACGTGCAATGAGCGGAAATGTGTATATCTATATTTTGGTAATGTCACTGATAACCTATCTGATTCGCATGCTGCCGCTGACCTTGATCCGCAAGACCATTCGCAGCCCCTTCCTTCGTTCTTTTCTGCATTATGTACCCTATGTAACCTTGTCGGTAATGACCTTCCCTGCCATTCTTTCGGCTACTTCCAGCCATTGGTCCGGTCTGGCGGGATTTATTACCGCTGTCCTGCTTTCCTACAAGGGCAAGGGATTGATTTTCGTTTCTCTGGCATCCTGCCTGGTGGTATTTTTGCTGGAACTAATTCTGGTGTAAAAAAAAGAAAAAACGGAGACTGCAGCGAATGCGGTCTCCGTTTTTTTAATGGTCTTGCAGGGGGGACGGCTGTGCCGCCTGCTTAAAGATTTTTGTCATGAAGATGACTGCGGCTGTTGCCAACGCCACTTCGGCACACAACTGGGCATAGGCAAGGCCGTACATGGGAAAGAAATGGTTCAGCAGGAAAAGCGCAGGGATTTCCAAAACGATTTTCCGCAGGAAAGCGAACAGCAGTGATTTTTTGCCCATGCCGCAGGCCTGGAAAACGCCCACGCCCAGAAAATCCAGGCAGAGGAAGGGCTGCGCCAGGCAAAGGCCGCGCATGAATGCTGCGCCATAGGAAACAATCAATTCATGATCCATGAAGAGGCGCACCAGGGAATCGGCAAAAATCAGATAGCAGATAGTAGCAGATACCATGATGGCAAGGGAAAGCTTTGCGGCGTATACGGTGGCATGTTTCATACGCCCTGCGTTTCTGGCGGCATAATTATAGCCGACCAGCGGCATAACGCCCTGAGAAATGCCCATGGCCACGTACATGGGAATCATGGTGGTTTTATGGGCGATGCCCATGGCGGCTACGGCCTCGGAGCCAAAGGCTGCCATGAAATTATTCAGAATGGTCATGCCGGTCACGTTCAGCAGATTCTGTATGGAGGCAGGAATGCCAACGCCGCAAATACCCGTGACAAGCTCCTTTTTCGGTTTAAAGGCGGAAAGGGCAATGCAGACATAGGTATTTTTCTTTCTGACAATCATCAGAACAAAGAAATACAGACAAGCAACGGAATTGGAAACGAAAGTGGCACAACCGGCCCCCGCGGCCCCAAGATTCAATCCCCAGGGGAGAATGAAAATGGGATCCAGAATGATATTCAGCAGGCAGCCGCTCATGGTACCGATGCTGGCATGCAAGGCGGCGCCCTCCGCCCGGAACAGATACGCCATTACCACGTTCAGAATGGCCGGGGCGGCGCCGAAGGTCACCGTCCATTTCATATATTCCGCCGTGGGAGCGATGGTTTCTCCTTCAGCGCCAAGCAGCGCGAGCAGGGGATTTTTAAAGATTGTTGTGCCCAGTGAGAAAAGCAACGCACAGATCAGTGCGCAATAGAAACCAAAGGCAGAGCTGCGCCGGACGGTTTCGTAATCCTTGATGCCCAGGGCCCGGCTCATCATGGAGGAAGAGCCGACGCCAAAGAGATTGTTAATGGCATTGAAGGCCAGCAAAACAGGCCCGGCCAGGGTAACGGCAGCATTTTCATAAGGATTATTCAGCATCCCTACAAAATAGGTATCCGCCAGGTTATAAAGAATCATGACCAGACTGCTGAGCACGGTCGGAACGGCCAGGGTCATAACTGCCTTTGGAATGGGTGTATTTTCAAAAAGCTTTGTTTTTTCCTGATGATTCATTTGGCCGCCGCGCTCCCGGTTTCGCTTTCATTTTCCGCCTTGCGGGTCAGTTTTTTGATCCACTTATAGCTGTTCACGCGGATGCAGGCAGGAATGCACTTGAAGCACTGATCGGCATTCAGGCAGATGATGACAATGATGGGGGAAAGATCCCAGACAAAAGCAGCCAGCAGGGAAACGGGCACCACAATCCCCCAGATGCTGATCAGATCCATGATCATGGTAAAGCGGGTATCGCCGCCGCCGCGGATAATACCGGTATTAACCGGCATCTGATAAGACATGGTGAAGAGCACCACGCTTTGAATCAGCATATATGCATTGGCCAGATAGCGGGTTTCATCGGAGATTTCATAGATATTGAGCAGCGGGATGCGGGCGATGAACATAATGCTGGCCAGCACAAGGCCGATGCCAAGATACATAAATTGAAGTGTCTTGGTATATTCCTTGATTTTTCCCATGTTGCCGGCGCCCACGGTTTGCCCGATAATCAGCGAGGAGGCAGAGGCCGCGCCAACGGACGTCACTTTCAGCAGCAGGAAGAAGGTGGAGGAAATGGATTGGGCGGCAATGGCATTGGCGCTCAAATGCCCCAGGATTACCGTTTGCAGGGCGTTGGAAATGCCCCAGAGACCTGCTGTAATAAATACAGGAACACCCACTTTGATATAATCTTTGAGCAATTGCCGATCCAAATGGGCATAATCCCTGGGCTTGATTTCCAGATTCTTTTCTTTCTTGAATACATACCAGAGCACCAGCAAGAACTCAACGATGCGGGATACCAGCGTACCCACGGCAGCGCCCTCGGCGCCCATTTCCGGGAAACCAAAATTACCGCTGATCAAAAGATAATTCAGCGTTACATTGACCACAAGCGCCACGATGGATACCTTCAGCGCAATTTTTACCGATTGGGCGATGCGCATGGTACCCAGCATCACGGCGGTCAGGGCGAAGAATACATAGCTGAAGCGGATGATATTCAGATATTTGACGCCCTCTGCAGCAATGACGGCATCATCGGTAAACATATGAAGGGCCTGCTGGGGGAAGAAACTCACCAGACAGAAGAGCACCAGAGAAATGAGCAATTCAGCCCGAACGCCGATAGCGGAAAGTTTTTTCACTTCCCCCATGCGTTTCTGACCGAAATACTGGCTGCCAAGCACGATCATGGCGTTATTGACAGCGTAAACCAATTGCTGGAACACAAACTGGATCTGGTTAACCGCCGCGACGCCGGAAAGAGCGGCCTCGGAATAGGTGCCAAGCATCAGGTTATCCGCCAGATTCACGCTGAGAATGACCGCCTGCTCCAACATCAGCGTAACGGCCAGACGGAGAAAAGTTTTGTAGAAATCACGGTCTTTTGTAAACATGAAAGCGCCTCTTTTCTGATAATTGAAAGAATGAATGAGAATTACACGTTCAATTGTCCGGTCCGCCGATAGGCGGGGCGAAGGGAATAATGCAGGCGATACCGGCTGTCGCGCTTGCCATCCCGGGATTTAAGGATCAATTCCAAAGAATCTGTATTTTCGATATCGGGCAGGATGCAATGGACAGAGGGCCCAAGAAGATTCTTTCTTTGCGGCACCGAATCCGTTTTCCAAGTGAGCAATTCCTTCTCCCAATTACCGATTTTGATGGATACGGTGATCTCGTCCTCAATGATCTCTGGGCTGTCATTCAGCAGCCAGATTTCGGCTGAGAACAGATCGCCGCTTTTCCAGGCAAAGTGGGGAATTCTGGCGCTGGCAAGCACAGGCCTGAGCGCCTCTTTTACGGCATAATAGCCGGGCTTGAATACCAGCGGATAGGAAATCAGGGAATTATTGGCGGCGGTGAGCCAGGGCTCCTGATAGCACCAGTTGATGGCCATGGAGCAGTGGGGCCATTGCCGACGCGCCTCTTCAAAAATGGCGTGATAACCGGCATGCTGCAGCCATTGAGAGGATTCCACTGCTTTTTCCAGCGAATCAATCTTGCCAAAATAATATTCCAGAATGGGCAGGCAGGCCCAGCGGCTTTCCCCCCAGGCATGGAAGGCGTGATGGGTTACCCAGTTTTCCGTAGGCGATATGGGGAATAATTCATTTTCCGGGATGATCTTCTTCAGCAATTCCACATCCGCAAAGCAGGGAACGCCGAATTCTGTATAAGCGGTATATTCACTTCTGGCAAAGGAAGAAAAGACATCCTCTCTGGTTACTTCATCCTGGAAAAGATAACCGCCATGGGCCACACCGGCGGAGGGGGAGGTCATGAGGAAGGGCGTATGAAAATCCAGTTCGTAACAGAGCTTATTGAGCAGCCGTAGCGCATGGGATTGCTCATCCATGCCGGACCAGCTATTGAATAGTTCATTGCCGCCGCACCAGAGCACAATGCTGGGATGGCATCGCAGGGTACGCAGGGCGCTGGAGGCTTCCTTTTCCAGGATAGCAAGATAATGCGCGGTGCCGCGGTAATTATTGCATGCCAGCATGAATTCCTGCCACAGCATAATGCCCAGTTCATCGCAAAGCTCATAAAACGCAGGCTTTTTGAAGCCGGATCCGCCCCAGAGCCGCAGGATATTCATGTTGGCGTCCCTGGCGGCCAGCAGCAATTCCTTGTAGCGTTCTTTTGTAATCCGGCCAAAGAATAATTCGGGATTGACCCAGTTGGAACCCTTGGCAAAGATGGGCCTGCCATTGAGCTCAATGGTCATAAAGGCGGGATAACGGGGCTTGGGAAATACATTCTTTTCATTGGCGTCGGCATTCTGGATCAGGCGGACGGTACGGAAACCAATGCGGCCCTGACGCTTATGGGATTTGCTTTCGGCAATCCAGGTGTACAGATAGGGTGTTCCCTGGCCGTTGCACCACCAAAGATGAATCTGATCCAATTGAAATTCGGGCTGAGAGCCCTGATATACGATATTGCCCTCCGCATCCAGAAGGGTGTAGGATACCGCTTCATCGCAATCGGTTTCAAAGCGGATGGAAGCGGAATCCCTGGTTTCATTCAGGGTATAGAAAGGCTCGCAGGAGCGGATATAGCCATGATCTCTGGTTTCCAGATAGCAGGGCTGCCAGAGCCCAGAAATCAGCAGCCGGGGATTCCAGTCCCAGCCGTAGACAACCGGGGGCTTACAGCTCTGATCAGCCAGATCACGATAGGAAAGATAGGGGCCGGGGCGTCTGGGATGGGGATAAATAATAAACTGCAAAAGCGCGCCGGGCCGGGCGATTTCCGTAAGATCCAGCTCAACCGGGGTATACATGCCTTCCTGGGAATGAATCTTTTCTCCATCCAGCAGAATATCAAATTGATAATCGACGCCCTCAGCTACCAGAAAAATCCTTTCCCTGGCCGCAGGCGCCTTGAAAGAAAGATTGCAGCGGTATTCCCAGTAGTAGTTCTCAGTTTCCTCCAGCCTTTTTACTTCACTGGCATACTGGAGATCTTCGATGCCGATGTATTTTGCATAATCGTATTGAATATTCCCGGGCACTTCTACAGGAAAAAGAGCGTGCTTTACGATACCGTCAGGATCATATTGCCCGCCGAGCCATTGCTGATCAAAACGCATAAAATTTCCTCCTTGCCAGAGAAAAGATGGGGAAATGATTCAAAAGTCATGATACCATAATTCATCTGCTTTTGCAATCTGCAGCAAGACAGACAATACAAAAAAACTCTCCGGATGATCCGGAGAGTGAGAGAAAACGATTAATCCAGGATTACTTCATGGCCGGTGCGAGCTGATTCGTAAATGCCATCCAGAATCTTCATGATGGCAACGCCGTCTTCCGCAGGATTGCGGCAGGGGCAGCCAGTACGCACGCATTCCACAAAATGATTGATTTCATTCTGGAAAAGGCCTTCAAAGCTCAGCGCGGTGGGCCGGGTAAGCTCCACATTGGTCATATAGCCGCTCATGGAAGAGAAAATCTTCAATTCGGGATCCAATTTGGCGCCGCCCTTGGTGCCAAAGAATTCGATATCCCCGCGATTCTTTTCCAGATTCAGGGCAAAGCTGGCTTCCACGGAAAGCACGCTGCCATTATCAAAGCGGATCAGCGCGGTAACGGAATCTTCCACGTCGCAGATATCTTTTTCTGTGGCGGAAACGGAGCGATATCCGGGACGATCCTTAATGCCGGGCCGATCACCCAGCTTATGGAAAGCAGCGCCGTAAACGGAAACGGGCTTATGATTGCCCATCAGATACCGGGTAAGATCGATTACATGCACGCCCAGATCGATCAGCGGGCCGCCGCCGGAGCGGGATTTATCGCCAAACCAGCCGCCGGGATTGCCGTGGCGGCGCAGATAGGTGGCCTTGGCGTAGTAAATTTCGCCCAGCTGATCATCCTGGATCAGATCCTGCAAAACCGCACAATCGTTGCCGAAACGGCGCACAAAGCCGATCATCAGCAGCTTTCCGCTTTCTTTGGCAGCGGCCAGCATTTCCTCAGCCTGCTGGGCGTTATAAGCCATGGGCTTTTCACAAAGGACATGCTTGCCGGCTTTCAGGGCGGCGATGGCACAGGGGGCATGGGCGCTGTTCCAGGTGCAGACGGAAACGGCCTCGATTTCGGGCAGTTCCTTCAGCATGGTTTCGCAATCGGTATAGCGGCGGGAGACATGATACTCTTCACCGCGCTTATTGAGCTGCTCTTCATCGATATCGCAGAGCGCATAGATTTCCACGTCGGGGTTATTGGCATATCCTCTCAGATGCGAACCGGCAATGTTTCCGCAGCCAATGACGGCGATTTTCGTTTTTTCGACCATGATTAGATCCTCTCTTTCAGGAAATTCACGGCAGTGGCAATATCGGCTGCGGGATTTGCGCCAACTTCGCGTTCAATGGTCAAAAAGCCGTGATAGCCAATTTCGGTGAGGGCGGCCAGATATTTATCAAAGGGCACGCTGCCGGTGCCAAGCGGAACCTCTTCAAACGCGGGGCCAAGATTCGGATCAACCCGGGTGGCATGATTGCTGATGCCATAGATCACTTCAGAATCTTCAATCCGCAGCCGGTTGCCATCCTTGGCATGGGTGTGCACGATATACGGCGCCAGATTATGAACGGCCTGAACGGGATCATCGCCCATGACCATGACCAGATTGGCAGGATCCAGATTGACGGCAACGCCGGTGGAATGGAGACTATCCAGGAAGGTACGCAGGGTAGAGGACAGCTCAGGGCCGGTTTCAATTGCAAAATGTGCCTTCAGGGAGTCAGCATAGGCCGCCAATTCACCGCAGGCGTCCTGCATGATGGCGTAACGGGGATGCTTGGGATCCGCAGGAACCACGCCGATATGGGTGGTTACGATATCGGTTTCAAGCTCCAGGGCCATATCCAGGATCCGCTTGGATTGCTCAATCAGGCCGGGATTCATTTCGGCATTGCCAAAGCCATGACCAAGATCGCCGCAGAGGGCGGAAATGACCAGGCCGTTATCCTTAACCATTTTCAAAAAATCTTTGCGGTTTTGACCGACCAGATTTTCAGGGCTCATTTCACCCTTGGTGGCATAGACCTGAATGCCATCTGCGCCCAGTTTGCGGGTCATTTCCAGCGCCTGTGGGAAGGGAAGACGGAAAGAATCAAGGATTACGCCGATAGAGAAGTTTTTCATTCTATATACCTCCTAAAAATATTGCATTTTTATCAAGTTTATTATATAGTAAAAAGCGCAGGAAAAAAAGATAGAATTTTCCTCTTAATTATCGCAAAATTATTTTGGAGGGCAATTATGCTTTATGAAAAGCATATTTATCAGGATCATGATTTTCCAGTGATTCTGCATTTATCCCGCTTACTGCCGGATACCCCGTTCTATGCCCACTGGCATGAAAACTATGAATTGCTCTATATTACGGATGGGGAAATGGAAATATGGCTGGATGGCTGCCGTTATCATGCTCAAAAGGGCGAATGCGCAGTGGTAAATCGCGGGGTACTGCATCGATTGCACGCAATCAATGGTGAATGCCGCTATCTTTGCATTATTGCCGGGCCGGAATTATTGTTATCAAGAGGCGTTCGTCCGGATAACGCTTGCTTCTACGAGATAATCCAGCCGGATGCGCAATTCCAATATCTGATGAATGAAATTTCAAGAGAGAATATGGAGCATGGGCTGCTTTATAAAACGGCTGTAATGGCGCTGATTGATCAGGTGTTTGTGAATTTGATGCGCAATCATTTGAAAAATCATGCTGAAGGCACCAGGGAAAATGGTGCTGATGATGCGGTGAAGCGGGCAATGCGCTTTATCCACGCCCATTATGATGAGCAATTGACACTGGATGATATTTGCAGGCAGGCCGGCTTTGCTAAAAACTATTTTTGCCGGATATTCGCAGAATACGCCGGACAGCCGCCCATTCGCTATCTCAATCAGGTGCGCTGCGAAGATGCAAAACGATTGCTGCAATCTGGCAATTGCAATGTTTCCGAGGCTGCGCGGCGATGCGGGTTTATCAGCGTTTCTCACTTTTCACAGTATTATAGAAAGGTTAACGGCCATTCTCCGTCCAAGGATATGAAAATGGAAATCAGCAAAGCTGATTGACCGTGCAGCGGGAAAATCGATGAACCGGAATTATTTGAATCAGTACATTTTAGATACATATGGAGTTGAGCCGGAATACCCCTGGATCAAATACCCTGATTATGCCGTATACCGCCATCAAACCAATGGAAAATGGTTTGCAGTGATCATGGAAATACCGCGTGGAAAAATTGGAATGGAAGGAAACGAAATCATCCCTGTAGCGAATCTGAAATGCGATCCTTTGCTGATTGGTTCCCTGGTGCATGAGCACGGCGTTTTTCCGGGCTATCATATGAATAAGGAGCACTGGATTACTGCCTGCCTGGATGACAGTGTTCATGAGGATTTGCTCAAAGGCCTGCTGCAGATGAGCTATGATTTAACCAGGAAAAAGTAACCCGATGAAAAAAGCGCTGCCGATTGCAGCGCCTTTTTCATGGAATCATCCTCAGCAGATTTCGATCTGATCCAGGCCAAATCGAACAAATGCGTAATCGGGAGAATAATCTTCGCTGGTTCCATCCTGCTTCCAGGTGCCAAACCGGGCAAAGGTCATGGGGGAAATGGAGAGGGGTTCTGGCTCCTTGGCGTGATGGAAAGGCCCGAATACATTCCGATAACTGGAATAGAGGGTAATATCCAGGGAATTTTCGCCTTCCTGAACCAAGCCGGAAATATCGGCTTTCGTATCAAACATCACCAGCTGTTCATCCGATTCGTTGACGCTGATTTTGGCGATGGAATAACGCCCGGAAAGCCGCAGGAGTTTTTCCTGTCCGCTGCCTTGGAAGTGAAAGCGCAGGGTCATTTTTCCGCCAAAGAAGGGATACCCCATTTCATTGATGGCGTCGGCAGAAAGATATTGCGCAGGAGTTTCGAGGGCGAATCCGGCCTTGGAAATCAGGGTGTTCCGCTGCCCGTTTTTCATTTCGCCCGTGCGCACGGAGAAATCACCCCGCAGATATATTGCCTCGATATCTGTTTCATAGCTCAGGCAATTGATCAGGCTTTCGGTACCGCCGGAATGATCATAGTAAACGCCGTTGAAGATATCATAAACGGACTGGCTCTGCGCGTATTCGACTTCAAAGACGATCTCATTTTCGCCATATTGGATTAAATCGGTGATTTCGGCGCTGACAAAGGCGGGATCAAACGTGCCCGGATCTTTCATGGCCAATTCAGTGCCATTGATCCATACGCGCTTTGCCTCCATTTTTTCGCTTTCCAGGCGAATGAAAGGCGGCTGTTCGGCAACGGTGAAGGTATATTTGATAAATACGGTACGGTTTTTCCTTTCGCGCAGCAGCCGATCGGCAAGGGCCATAATGGGCATGGGCGCAGTGTATTCCTTTCCGTCATAGGAAAGGGCGGCGGTATCCAGCGTCAGGGTGTTTTCGTCCGACTCCATGATTTCGGCGTTTAACTCAATATTTTTCCAGGCAGGCTGCGTTTCATCCCTGGGCGCAGAAGCGGCATGATCATCCAGGAAAATGACGATGGATTCCCCGGGCTCCAGGGTCAAGGGAACAGAAATGCCTAACGCATTCTTTTCGAAATAGAGGGGAATATCGGCCTGGGATTCCAGATCGAATTTTCTGGCTCCGTTTGCCGAAAAAGAATATACGACTGTATACACGGTATCGTCGGAAAGATTGACGGCATACAGGAAATTGCCAAAGGGGGATTGGCGATAGGTGGCACGGATAGCAGTATCCTTTTGATCAATGGTATATTCGGGAAGAATCATATCTTCAAAGGAAATATTGGATTTCAGGAAAGAAAGATCGCTTTCTTCGCCATTGACCAGATGGGGGGCTTTGCCCTGCAGATAGATTTTTCCGCCGTTATCCATATACTTTTTCAGGAAAGCAACGGTGGATGCATCCAGCCCTTCCATTTCGGGAATAACCACAATGCGATACCGGCACTGGCCCATGATCAGTTCCGCGCCGTCAACATTTCCGTGCTTGGCCAGCAAAGATTCATCCACATAATGATGACCGATATGCGCAGCCCCCATTTTTTCCACCAGACCAACGAATTTATCATTCAATTCGGCGCAGGAAAAGCGATTGCCGTGCTTAAAGGTGAAATAGGCGGAATGCATGGGATGAATCACAGCCACGGGGGCCAATTCCCTGCTGTCCGCCAGCAGAACACCCAGGGTGGTGAAATAATCATTGAACGCTTTGAATTCTTCCGGCTGAGTCCAGGTGTTATGGGGAGAATAGAAGGCGGGGTAATCCCGCTTGCGCTGACCGCGGATGGAATAGGGATAGAGATGCTGGCACATTTGATTTACGCCGTGAACATACTGCCATTCAGCGATGCGCTTGAGCTCCCTTGGCGTTACATCCCAGCCTGCGCAGGCAAAGGTTTCGGTGATGACGTGCTTTTTACCAAGCTGCTGGGAAGCGGAGGATACCTGGCGGGGCATCATTTCATCCCGGATATTTCTGCCCAGAAAATCTACGCCGGGCTTATGCTCAAATTCATAGAAGGGCATTACGCCGCCGGAGCATAGCACCTGGCCGTACAGGGTGTTTTCATCGATGCTGTGGCCGGTCAGCTGGCAATCGTGGGCCGTGCACCAGTCATATATTTGCTGCGCGAAGTTTACGGTATAAAGATCATTCATCAGTTTCCAATAACGATAGCGCAGCTTATTGGATTGCGCACAGTCAATAAAGAGTGCGCCCAGGGTATCCAGAAGATCTTCTTCGTAAATTGCCCTGTATTCCGCCAGCATCATAGGAGAATAGGCGGTATTCCAGCGGAAATACTGGGGTTCATCGGTGAAAAAGCCCTTCATGGCGCGGCCGAAGTCTTTACCAAAACGGGCATAGTATTTTTCGTGGGTTTCATCGATGAATTTCCGCACGATGTCAGGATTCAGGATATCTACCTGGGAATTGTTGGTGCAATCATAGAGGGTAATATATTCCTGCAGGCCGGAAACGGGGGAAAGCACCCGGGTAAGCTGGTTTTCCTGCAATTGATAGACTGCCATGGCGGAAGGATCGAAATGATCCATGGTTTCGCACCGCAGATAATGAGCCCAATTGGCGGAATCCTCCAGCAATTTCATGCCGGCAAAGCCGCTGGGCCAGCCGTTTTCATCGTAACACCAGGCATGCATGCCCTGCTTTTCCGCTTCATCAATGCATGCCTGGGTCGCCGTAAACCAATCATCGCCCAGATATTCGGTCATCAATCCGCCGCGGGCATGCATGAAAAAGCCGCCAATGCCGGCCTTCTTCATTTCTCGGATCTGCCGGCGCAGTTCTTCCGGCTCCAGTAAATCATTCCAGCTCCAGAAGGGAATGGATTGATAGGCGGTTAAATCCTGTTTCAGATGTTCTTTCAGATTCATGCTGTTATCCTCCGAAATATTTATGGAAAGTAACGAATTCATTTCAATATTATATTACTATATAAAACTTGTTTCGTAAACGGGTTATTTAAAAAAATGTCACAGTGAATTGTATGTCATAAACGGGAAGAAAGAATGAATTTAAGTAATTGTTTTTTTAAAAATGAAAAAGGCCGAAATGCCATTTGAATATGTCTTAAAAGATGTGAACTTCGGAACAAAACGTACCTAAAAATCATCGAAAAATGCAAATATTCTCGTACAAACATGAAAGTTACCGTCAATTTTGCATATAATCAGCAATTTTGCCTATTTATTTTGGTCATAAAATTGCTTTATAATATATATACATAAAACGCAGATGTGCTGTTCTGCGAGAAATAATGAAAGGACGTGGACCTATGAAGAAATTGATCTCCATCCTTTGCATCCTGGCGATGCTTCTATCCGGCGTAGCGCTGGCAGAAGACAAGGAAGTAACCACCCTGCAGGTCTATTTCTCTGCGCCGCTTCGTGACGCCAAGTGGGTATGGGGTGCTGATCCTACCACACGCTGGATCACCGAACAGACCGGCATTGCTCTGGATGTGACCTGGGCCTCCACTCAAGATCATCAGGAATTCTACACCCTGCTGGCCTCTGACATGATCAAGGAATACGATATGGTATACCTTGGAAAATACGAGCCCCAGCTGGTTGTGGACGGCTATGCGCTGGCCCTGAATGAACTGGCGGATAAATATTGCCCCGAATGGTATGATGTGGTTTCTCAGGAAGAAATCAACGTATATTCCATCGATGGCAATATGTATCACACCGTTATCAACTTCGCCGCTTCCGAGCAGCTGATGGATCTGCCCGGCGCCCGCAAGGCGTTCTCCATGTTCTACAACTATCAGGCCATGGAAAAGCTGGGCGTGGATCCCGCGACCATCAAAACCCTGAAGGATGTTGAAGCGATTGCCAAGCGTTTCAAGGATGAACTGGGCATCAACTATCCCATCTATCTGAACAGCTACGGCATTACCAACACCATCAACTACGCTCAGATTCTTTCTGCTTCTTCCTTTGCCGCTCCCGGCGTTGTCTATCCTCAGGCTGACGGCACCGTTACCTACAATGTGAAGAGCGATGAATACAAAGCCGCCGTCAAGTGGCTCAATGACATGTATAAGCAGGGCCTGATCAAGGCGGACTGCCTCACCTTCACCAACGGCATCAACGATGAAAACGTAAAGAATATTGCTCAGAAGGGCGACGTAGGCTTCGTTCTGGGCCATATGTGGCAGATTAACCAGCATCGTCCCGAAGGCAACGGCGGCGGTATCCACGGCACCGGCGAAATGGGCCTGCTGCAGTTCGCCGGCCAGACGCCTCTGGCTGAAGGTGTGGCCCTGGAAGATATCAAGGTATCCGACCAGAACCTCTCTCAGATCGGTTCTGCCGGCTGGTACGTGCTGGACCGCACCGATGATCCCGAAGCCTGCATCAAGTTCATCACCTTCATGTATTCTCCCGAAGCCCAGCGCAACGAAATGTATGGCATTGAAGGCTATGCCTACACCATGGAATACAATGAACTCTTCGGCTTCGATATGGTAAAGCAGGTGGATGAATACGCCGCTGACTATGTGGCGCTGTCCAATGAAGACCATCGTCTCAAGTGGGGCAACTGCCTGCAGGTGCACACCGCCTTCCGCAGCATGTATGGCCAGAACTGGGCTTCCGTTCCCCAGATCATCGTGGAAGAAGACGGCGTGAAGAAGCAGTACGGCGAAATGCTGATCGTTATCGGCGGCCTGTATGGCTCTCCCTTCAAGACCGGCTACATGACCCTGAACTTCACTGATCCTGAAGAACTGCTGCTCAAGACCAACGTGGAAGAAGCCTGGAACAACAACCTGGCTCACTGCGTGCTGGCGGACGATTTCGAAGCCGCCTATGCCAAGATGCTTTCCGATATGGAAACTGTTGGCCTTGGCGATCTGGAAAAACTGCTCACCGAACGCTATTGGGAATATGATCAGCTGCTCAACGAAGACCGCAACGAAAAGTGGCATCAGGCCTGCGGCCGCTAATTGAAGCAAGAATAAATTTCAATTGAACCCGGCATAAACAGGCGGGGCAAATGCTTCGGCGTTTGCCCCGCCGCGTATAAAGAAGAATACTGAAAAACGATTCGCGTTGCTTACCTCAATACGGTTCCTCAATCATCGGCCGATTTTGCTTCGTGATGGGGCAGAGCGGCGGCAGAAGGGAGCGCTTGCTTTGCAAAAAACAATGACAACTGGAGACAAACTCCGCAAATGGTTTCGCATTTTCTATCGGCAGCGCTATTTGCATCTTTTCATGATTCCGGCATTGGCCTGTCTGATTGTATTCAAATATGCCCCTATTTTTGGCTTACAAATTGCATTTAAGGAATACAGCTTCCGCAAGGGGATTTTTGGCAGTCCCTGGGTAGGATTCAAACAATTTGAAAAGCTTTTCCGCGATATTACTCTTTGGCCTGCGGTGAGCAATACACTTTTGATCAGCCTGCTGAAATTGGCGATTGGCTTCCCGCTGCCCATTCTGTTTGCGCTTTTGCTCAATGAAATGAATTTCAATCCGCTGAAGCGCACCATCCAAACCATCAGCTATTTCCCGCATTTCATCGCCTATTCGGTTGTTGCGCTGATGCTGACCAATATTCTTTCCTCCAATGGTATTTTGAATACGGTGCTGGTTACCATAGGCGTGCTGAAAGAACCGTATCTGTTCCTTGGGGATGCATCAGCATTCAAATGGATTGCTTCGATTACAGATGTGTGGAAAACAACCGGCTGGAATTCCATCATTTATTTCGCGGCGCTTACATCGATTTCTCCTGAGCTTTACGAAGCGGCTACCGTTGACGGCGCCAATCGCTATCATAAGATGTGGCATATTACCCTGCCCGGCATCCGTTCCACCATCGTGATGCTGTGGATTATGCGCGTTGGCAGCATCGTAAACGGTGCTAATTTCGACTTGAGCTATCTGCTGGCCAACGACCTGAATCGTCTTGGCACCGAAATTCTGCCCACTTACGTGCTCAAAACCGGTATTTCTCTTGGACGTTTCTCCTATGCAACCTCCCTTGGTCTGGTTCAGTCCGTTGTATCCATTGTGCTGGTGCTGATTGCCAATGGGGTAACCAATAAACTTTCGGGAGAGGGGTTGTTCTGATGTCGACGAAAATCATCCCTGCGGAAATCAGGCCGTACAAAAAGAAGAAGATCAAGATTTCTCTCTTTGATGTGATTAATACCATCATTCTGATTCTCTTTTCCCTGATTGTACTGTATCCCTTTTATCAGTGCGTGATCATTTCTTTTTCTGATGGCACAGATATTACGATGAATGGCATGGTATATCTCTGGCCCCGGAAATGGTCCATTGACAGCTTTACCTACATGATCGATAATGACGAATTCATTCGGGCTGCTGTCAATTCTGTTGTCCGTACGGTGGCGGGGGCATTGATCGCCGTAGTTACCACCAGCGGATATGCCTACGCATTGAGCCATAATGAACTCAAACTGCGGAAATTATATACGGCGCTGGGCCTGATAACCATGTATTTTGGCGGCGGCCTGATTCCCACTTTCCTGGTCATTCGCTCCGTTGGCTTGTTTGATAATTTCTTGGTGTACATTCTTCCTACGGCTTTCAGCATGTTCAATGCCATGGTATTTCTGGCCAACTTCCGCGGTGTGCCCAAGGAACTGGAGGAAAGCGCAACTATTGACGGTTCCAATGAATTGGTGTATTATTTCCGTATACTGGTTCCCATTTCGATGCCCGTTTTTGCCTGCGTTCTGCTCTTTGATGCTGTAGCCCAGTGGAATGCCTACTACGATTGTATGATCTATACCCAGAACGATAATTTGATCGTATTGGCCCACGTATTTGCCAAGATGCTGCTGACCGCGCAGTATATTGAGCAGCGCGTGGCGGATGCGGCGATTGCCGGCGCCTCTGCGGAAGAATTGATGGCCATGCGCGGCTCCGTTTCTTCGCTTACCACCCAGATGGCTGGTATGGTGCTGACGGTGGCGCCCATTATGTGCATCTATCCGTTCCTGCAGAAATATTTCATCAAGGGGATCATGGTCGGTTCCTTAAAGGGATAATATGGTATGAAAAGCATTCTCATTGTGGATGATCAAAATGACGTGCGTGAAAGGGCGAAGGAATTGCTTCGCTCCAGTGGTTTGCTGCCTCATGAAGTATATGAGGCAGCAACTGTTGCTGCTTCTATCGAAATCGCCTGTGCCCATCGCCCGGATATGATTCTGTTGGATGTGGTTCTGCCTGATGGCACTGGCTTTGATGTGTTGAATCGGCTGCGGGAAAAAGAAATTGATCCCAAAGTGATCATGATGACCGCCTTTCCGCAATTTGATTATGCTTTACAGGCCATCAATTCCCAGGTGTGCGGCTTTCTGGTAAAGCCTCTGAATGAGCATGAATTTACGAAGGCGCTTTCGGTGGTAATTCAAGGGGCGGAGGAAGAACAGAAAAAGCGGCATCTCGCCTATACGGTGCTGGATGTATACCTGAAAGGGCAGCAATTCAGCATGCAGCTGGATGAAATGCGGGAATCAACAGGCATTAATCGTTTGTGCGGCAGCCATTATTTAGTGATGGTTGTATCGGCTGAACAATCTGTGAATCTGGAAAACCAGATTATGGATTTCAGGAAACTGCTTAAGCAGGAAAACATTGCCAGCGTCAATTATTTGCAGGATACGGCCACGCTGGTGGCTATCATGCGGGATAATCAGCCGCAGCGGCTTTTACCCATCCTGGAAAAGCAATTGCAGCAGGCGTTTTCAAATTTTTCTGCCGGCTGTTCTTATCTCCATGCGGATCACGGCATCCGGGCGGTGTATCAGAATGCAGTATTCGCCATGCAGCATGCGCAGTCGGCAATGCCGACTCATCATTTGATTTGCTACGAAGATATGAAAATTGCCGATACACTGATCGCAAAATACAGAAAAGAATTACTCGCCCGGAATCTGGCTGGCATTGAGCAATTGATGCTGGAATTTTCCTATAAAGAAATTCCGCTTGAGGAAGTGAAAAATGCTTTGGCCGTTTTTTGTGACCGGGAGCATCTGGATAGCGCGGAAGCATTCGACCCTTGCGAAACCATTAAGCAAATCCAGGCCAAATTAAAAAAGATTCTATCCATTGAAACAGAGGATGCAAAAAGAAAAAATCATGCTCAGCTGCTTCGGGTGACGGAATATATCGAAAATCACTGGCGGGAAAATATCAATCGTGCCACCATTGCCGAAGCGCTGGGTATCAGCTATTCCTATATCGGCGAATTATTTCGGAATGAATTAAAATTGAGCACTACAGAATATATTCAGCAGATCAAAATGAAGCACGCCCTTGACTTGCTGCAAAATACCAGGCTCAGCATTGCCCAGATTGCGGAACAGATCGGCTATCAGGACAGCGGCAGCTTTATTCGTGTTTTTATGAAGCATTATCAGATTACGCCGGGAGAATGGCGGCTGAAAGGGAAGGAAAAGCCTGAATGAAAGCAAAAATATCCATTCAGCGAAAGCTTACGATTTTTACCATGACAGCATTTTTGCTGCCGCTTGCTGTATGGATGGTTTTTGCGTTTTCGATCATGAATGAGCGTTTATATGACACCAGAATAACGGCGGCCCAAAACACGCTGGATCATATTGGCGGCGATATCAGCAGAATAATGGAAAGCTGCGAATTATCCGCCGATCAATTCAGCAGCGACCGTGCGATCCTGAATCTGGTGTGGGGAAGGAATGAAGACCGGGATGTGGTCGGCGTATACTTACAGAAAATTGCCCCGCTGGTCACATCAATTAAATTGCAGAATCCTGCGGTAAAAACCATTCATATTGTTCATGAAAACGAAACGATTTTCAACCTGTATGATATTTTTTATCGTGTGGATGATATTGACGAATACATCAGCGAAATCAGCTCTAATCTGACCCGCGCGCAGCAGCAGATTATTCGGTATTATTCAACAACGCCGGATTATAATTTTTTTGCGGATGCCCACGATGCTGAAACGGGCGTTAATTCGTCTCAGGATGGCTGCTGGTATGTGCGCGGCATTATGAATATTTATAAAATGTATCTTCCGTGCGGCGTGGTGGAAATCGTTGTGGACAATGATGCATTATATGCCGGTATGGATCGTTTTGAGCGCAGCAATGGAGATAGGCTCTGCCTGATGCTGAATGACGGAACCATGATTCACGGGGACGAAATGCCGGAAAATGCAGGGGAAAGGCGAAGCCTGAAAAATATGGAGGGCTGGCGTGATGATTCAACCATTGCCTTGACCTATGCATTACCGGATATGGAGGCGCAATTGGTATATGCCATGTCGATCAACAGCTTTTCGATGACCGGCGCGGAGCTTCGTGTCTTGATGCTGCTGATGGTATTTTCGCTCATTATTATGCTGCTTCTTACCAGGCTTGTAAGTCGTGCGCTCTTCAAGCGCTTGACCAAGCTCTCGGATCAGATGGACGCCATCGGTCATCTGGATCCGCAGGCCGCCAAGGGAATCCTGGGCGGAGATGAAATTGATCGGCTGAATGAGCATTTCAGCCAAATGCTGGATCGGATGGAACGGGCAAATGAAATTGAAAAGCAATTGATTTTCAATGATCTGACCAATGATCTGAAGCCGCATCTGATCTGCAATGCCATGGATATGATGAATTTGCAGGCAGAACGCGCCAAACAACCGCAGATAGCCTGTTCTGTTCGTCAAATCAGCCAGTATTTCCGCTATTCCATGCTGCGGGATAAAAATGGCGTTACATTGCTTTCTGAAGTGGATGACGCCCGGAATTATCTGGAGCTGATCAATGCCATGCGGGAAAGCAAGGTCTATATGGATGTCCAGCTTGATGAATGGTCGGAGAGAAATGCAGGAAAACTGATCGTCCCTAAAATGATTTTGCAGCCGCTGGTGGATAATGCCCTGCGCCATGGGATACAGGCTTCCAATGCGGGCCTGATTCGTATTCGTCTGCGCTACCTGGATGGAAATCTGGAAGTAAAGGTTGAAGATAACGGAGAAGGGATGAGCCGAGAAACGGAAGAAATGCTCCGCAGCGCCATTGCCGGCAATCCAAAATGGGAAAGCAAAAGACGGCATGTTGGCATCGCCAACGTAATTATGCGGATGAATATCTTTTTCCCGGGGCAATATACGCTGGATTTCGTCACATCACCGAATGAGGGAAGTATATTCACGCTCACATTTTTGAGCGTTGGAAATAATCGCGAATTACAGGAAGGAGAATGAAAATGGAAAAGAAAATTCGGATTGGCTTTGTTGGCTGCGGCAGTTTCTGCAGACATTTTGTGCCGCTGTTCCAGGCGCATCCTGCTGTGGAATTTGTAGGCGTATGCGATCTGATTCCGGAGCGTGCCAAGGAATATGATGATCTGTTCCATGTGGATAAAATCTATGATTCCTTTGAGGAAATGCTGGCTACCGATGAACTCAACACCATTGCTATTTTCACCCAGCGTCATTTGCACGGGCCCATGGCCATTGCTGCACTGAAGGCCGGAAAGAATGTCTATTCCGCCGTGCCTATGGCCAGCTCTGTGGAGGAAATCAAGGAAATTGTGGAATTGGTCAAGCAGACCAGATTGACCTATTCCATGGGCGAAACCGGTCATTATCGGCCCTGCA
>SVHD01000098.1 GCA_015056015.1 Clostridiales bacterium | reverse complement strand
TTGCCCTTCATGGTCTGGAACCGGGGAATCAGATCCTTGATGGCGCGGGTTTCCACGTGGCCGATATGGGGCTTGCCGTTGGCAGTGGGGGGACCGTCAAAGAACGTGAAGGTCTTTTCCGCGTTGTCCCGGGCGTGGAAGCTCTTCTTCACGATATCGTTGTCTTTCCAGAACTTGAGCACGTCCAATTCACGGGCGGCGAAGTTCATATCCGTGGTAACCTTTTTGTACATTTCCAATCCTCCTTGAATATGGGCACATTTATTAAAATGTGACGGGGAACAAATTGATATGCGGTACCATCCCATATTCCCTCAAGTACAGGGAAACACGCCGATTCGATTCAAGCGTCCATCTTCCTGAGTTGGTTTTTGGTGGGGGCGCGGGGGAGGTATTTTTGACTCAAAAATACCTCCCCCGCAAAACTCCTCAAAAAAAGACCCGTCCCACATATTGGGACGGATCCTGGATCCGCGGTACCACCCAAGTTGGCGAAATATGCTTCGCCCGCTTTTGCATCCTTTATCGGGGATGAAGCGCCGATTCTTCAACCGGAGGCTCCAAAGTGATCCGGCCACGCGCCGCCTGCCGGGCTTTCACCATGCCCCGGCTCTCTGGGAAGCGGTTATGCGGGCCCGTCTTTTTCAACGCCCATACAAAGGATATTATAATAGATGCGCAGGAATTTGTAAAGAGCGAAAAACGCGCTTTTGGGCCGATTTTCCCCGTTGACACGGGGCGTTTCCCACTCTATAATGATTTTATCAAAAACAAAAATAAGGAGGCATTTGCCTATGAATATTCTTATGATTGCGGCCCATCCGGATGATAATGAATTCCGCTGCTCGGGACTTGCCATGAAATATCTGCAGGACGGGCATCGGGTGCGCTTTCTTTCCATGCTCAACGGCTGCGGCGGGCATCATATTCTGGGGCCCGATGAAATCAAGGAACGCAGACGGCTGGAAGTGGAAGAAGTCAAGAAACTGACCGGCCTGGAATATGATATCTGGGATATTCCCGATTGCACGCTGGTGGCCGATCTGCCCACCCGGGAAAAATTGATCCGCTATATCCGCGCTTTTAATCCCGATCTGATCATCTGCCATCGCACCAATGATTACCACGCCGATCACCGCAATTCCGGGCTGCTGGTGCAGGATGCGGCCTATCTTCTGATCGTGCCCAATTATCTGCCCGATGCCCCCGCCATGAAAAAATCCCCCGTGATTCTGTTTAATGAAGACGCCTTTAAAAATCCGCCCTTCTGCGCCGATATTGTGATTGATATTGACGACGTGGTAGAAAAGAAATTCCGCCTGGCGGATAAGCATGTATCCCAGGTATACGAATGGCTGCCCTATACCTACGGCACCATCGATCAGGTGCCTTCGGATCCCACCGCCCGGTTTGAATGGCTCAAGGGCGGGCCCATTGACAAGGATACCACGGATGAAACAGTCCTCCACGGCGGGCTTACGGGCTACAGCCGGCGCTTTGCCCTGCCTGCCGCATTGCACCGTGAAAAGCTGATTAAGCGATACGGGCAGGAAAAAGGCAGCAAAATCCGCTTTGCCGAGGCCTACCAGATCAGTGAATACGGCAGCCCCCTCACCCCTGAGCTGGAAAAGCAATTGATTCCCTATTAAGGAGCAGCCCGTGGAACGATATATTCAGGCAATCGATGAACGCCATCTGATTCCCGCCCTGGATCTGGTGGAGGATGTCTTTACCCAATGGGATAGTCCGGAAGAAGGAAAAATGGTCCGGCGTCTGGTGGAGGAAATCCGCGCAAAGAAATATTATCTGCCGGAATTGGAATTGATCATGGTCAATGAACGGGATGAAATCCTGGGCTATGCCATGTTTTCCCGGTTTCATCTCCAGGGAAAATATGAAAATGAATTGCTTCTGCTTTCCCCGGTGGCCGTAAAAACGGAATATCAGCGGCAGCATATTTCCAAGGCTCTGCTGGAACACGGCTTTGACCAGGCGAAAAAAATGGGCTATCAGGCCGTGCTGGTGGAGGGGAATCCCCGCAATTACAATCCCCGGGGCTTTGAAACCAGCGCTCAATACGGCATTACACCCGGGCCGAATATCCATCTGCCCCGGATTGAATGCCTGATGGTGAAGGCGCTCGTCCCCGGCGCGCTTGCGCATATTCAGGGCGAAGTGGATTATTCCTTTTACGATACGCTCCGGGAAGAATGATTTTTCGTATTAAAAAAAGGCAGGGGACTATCCCTTGCCTTTTTTATTTTTCATTTTTCTCCGCAGATTCCGTCCGCTGTTCAAGGGGCAAATTGGGCTTGGCGATAAAGCGGAGTTTGCGGTATCGTGCCGGAGACATGCCGTATTTGCTCCGAAACAGCCGGTAAAAATAGCTGATGGATTCCATTCCAACTTCATAACAGATATCCGCAATTCCCATGCGGGTATTTTCCAGCAACTGATGTGCATAATCCAGCCGCAGACTGTTGACATATTCCGTCGGTGTACAGCCCCACAGCCGCTTGAATTCGCGACAGACATAAGCATGACTATAGGGCGTCAATTCAAGCAGCGCAGCAACGCCCCGCCTCAGTTTTTCCGGTTCTTTCATGCATTGCGACAGGCGGATAATCCAAGGTGCCTGATGAAGATTTTCTGCATGCAAATTCCCATTTGCACGCTGCCACAAACGAATCAGCAGCCCCCGCAATTCTCCCTTCACCCGTTCCGGATTTACCGTGGCGTAAAGATTGATCCGTTCAATGGCGTCCACAACAGCGTCCACTTCCGTTGTGCTCAGGTGGCTTTTCCATTCATCTTTCCCCGCGAGCCAGTCCAATTCAAGATACGCTTCCAATCGTTCCAACTCTGTGCTTTCAAAAGCGATGGTTACATGCTTTCCCGGCATCGATAAGCAGCGGCTGTGGGCAATATCGGCATTCAATAAAAGAACATCTCCCGCTGTTAACTCCAGCTTTTCATTTTCCAGCTCAATCAGATGGCGTCCGCTCAAAATCACCGTCAACTCGCACGCGTCATGATAATGGGGATAGGGAATGTTATCATAACTGCATGAGGCTGTGCAAAATACGCGGCATTGCGGATGCAGCGGTATCAAATGGCGAATCGCTTCCATAATCTCCTCCCTGTCTGCGCTTTACAAATATTATATCAACACAGAGCAAGTTTTTCAATCATGAAACAGACAGAATTCTCTCTCCATGCTATGCTTTCCCCAGCATTCCGTACTGATTCAAAAAATTCAGTATATACTGAGGGAGGTCAATATGGCATATCATTATCTGGACTACAACTCGCTTCTCACTTTCTGCCACTCGCTTTTTACATCATACGGGTTTACTGCGCAAGAGAGCGAATCCATTACGGATGTTCTTCTTGCCGCAGATCTCAACGGTATTGAATCTCACGGCATTCAGCGCATTGTGCGCTATGACCACGAAATCACAACCGGCCTTGTCTCAATAACGGCCAAACCCGAAATTATCTTTGAAACGCCCCTTTCGCTGGTCATGGATGCGCATCAGTGCATGGGCCAGCTGGCCGCCAAACAAGCCATGGAATCAGCCATCCAAAAAGCCAAGCTTATCGGCTGCGGCATGGTGGCCGTTCGCAACTGCAATCATTATGGCATCGCCGGTTATTACGCAGAAATGGCTGCAAAAGAAGATTTGCTGGGCATTTGCATGACCAATACGGAAGCCATCATGGTGCCAACCCATGGACGTCAACCCATGTTGGGTACCAATCCCATCGCGCTGGCCATGCCGGCAGATCCTGTCTGCTTTTCCTTTGACTGCGCAACCACCGTGGTTCCCCGTGGCAAACTGGAAGTCTATGCCAAGCAGGAAAAACCCGTTCCCATTGGCTGGGGCGTGGATGAAACCGGGCATGACAGCGAAGACGCCCCCCAAATTTTGCAAAATATCATCCAGAAATCGGGTGGCGGCATCCTGCCATTGGGCGGCTCGGAAGAGCTTACCGGCGGCCATAAGGGCTATGGACTGGGGATGATCTGCGAATTGTTCACAGGCATTCTTTCGGGCGGCCTGACCTCGGATCGTATCAACCGCGGATTAACGGAAGGCACAGGCATCTGCCAAAGCTTTATCGCCATCGACTATGGAATGTTCGGCGATAAAACCGTTATTCGCAGAGAATTTTCTGATTATCTGGCGCGAATTCGTTCCTCTGATAAGGCAGAGGGACAGACGCGGATCTATACCCATGGCGAGAAGGAAGCAGAAATGCGGCTCGCCCGGCGGCAAAACGGAATCCCCGCCAATGAAAAAACCATGGAAGAAATCCGCAAAATCGCCGCCAATCGCTTTCCTCTTCCCCGTGAGCTTTGAAAAAAGGGCCTTGAAACCTGCGTTTCAAGGCCCTTCTGTTTTGGAATTATTCCACAAACACGGCTGCATACCAATTCTGTTCTTCCGAATCTGGATCAATCAGGGTGCTGATGGGCAGTCCCAATTGCCGCACAGTTTTGAATACGTCAATGCCCACGCTGTGGAAAGCAGGCCGTGCCTGGCGCACATGGCGGCATTCCCCGCCGGTATGGCCGGCGCATTCCTTGCAAAGGCCGCAATCGCTCATGGAAAAGGCGAAATAATAGCCCTTGCCGAATGCTTCCCCTTCCAGGGTAAAGGACGCCTTCTGGGTGACATGCTTGTTATGCCCGCCGATGATCACGCCCCAGGAATACCGGGACAGCATTTCCTTATACTCCGCCAGAGAGGGATTATTGGGCCGGGAAGGGCAGGTCAGCCCTTTCCCCCAGTCCGTGCAGCCATACATGCATTTGAGCAGTGTTCTGGAATCAAAACAAATATCCGAAATATGAAATGGCACGCAGCAGCTGGCGCCCATTTCCAGCGCCCGCTGCACCATCTCTTCGGCATACGCCGGAAAATCTTTCATAAGCACCTCCACAAGAACGGTATGTAAATGATTGCGGGGGAGGGATTCTTTGGAGCCAAAGAATCCCTCCCCCGCACCCCCTCCAAGAAAGCTGTTGGGGAAATACATTGATTTTTTCAATAACGCAATATGCCCCAGTCTATCGAAAAGGCACTGCCATTATTTTTACCAACCTGGGGGAAATTGTTTGTAAAGCTCATCCTATACCTTTCTCCCTATGGTTTTGGGGTGGGTGCGGGAGGGGGATTTTGACTCAAAATCCCCCTCCCGCAAAACTCCTCATCCCGTCTTATTCTCCCAAAAAATCTTCCCGCAGCTGCACGCCGAATTCATTGGCGATGGCCAGCAGATCGGCGTCTTCGATGGTCTGCAGGACGGGCTTGCCGGAAGAAATCACCAGCATATAGATTTCAGCGGCCTTTTCGATGGTATGCAGCAGGCCGAAGGTGGTATCAAAATCGGGACCGGAAGCAAACAGCCCATGATGCGCCCAAACGGCAGCGTCAAATTCCTTCATTTTTTCGCAGGTGGCCATGGCGATATCCGCACCGCCGGGCACCATCCACGGCACCACGCCCACGCCGCCGGGGAACACCACGGGGCAT
>SVHD01000097.1 GCA_015056015.1 Clostridiales bacterium | reverse complement strand
GCGCCCGTTTTCACCTTGGGGCAATGCCGCTTTTCAATGGCCGCTCCTTTTTCCACAATCATGATTTTCTTTTTGCTGCCCTTGCGCAGCATTTCCAATGCCGTAAAAATACCCGCAGGACCGGCGCCTACGATCAATACATCCGTTTTCATTTTCACATTACTCCCATTCAAGTAAGATGGGCCTTATGACCCAAAGTAATTAAACGATAGTTTTTTCATTTTGTCAACAGTTTATCAAGAATTTGTTACATTTCTTTTTCATTTT
This sequence comes from Clostridiales bacterium, assembly GCA_015056015.1. Classification (GTDB taxonomy): domain Bacteria; phylum Bacillota; class Clostridia; order Christensenellales; family Aristaeellaceae; genus RUG563. Next base: position 5,323 of record SVHD01000097.1, on the reverse strand, counting down.
CGCATATTTTTCCTTGCTTGACAAAGTTTTTTCTTTCCGCTATCCTATTTACAAAGAATCAATCGGGAAAGGATGAGCATCATGCAGTTTATTTTTAATCATACCAATCTGAATGTGGCCGATCTGGAAAAGAGCCTGGCGTTTTATAAAGAAGCGCTGGGGCTTACGCCTATCCGGGAAAAGGAAGCCGCCGACGGCAGCTTCAAGCTGGTATTTCTCTCCGATGGCGTTACCGATTATATGCTGGAATTGACCTGGCTGCGAGATCACGAAGGCGCCTATGAGCTGGGCGAAAATGAAAGCCATATCTGCTTCCATGTGGAGGATTATGAGGCCGCCCATCAGAAGCATCAGGAAATGGGCTGCACCTGCTTTGAAAATACCAAAATGGGCCTGTATTTCATCGAAGATCCGGATGGCTACTGGTTTGAAATCGTGCCTGCCAGACGTTAATTCTGCCAAGCGAAGGAGAATTCCCCTTGGGCAGGCGTTCATATACACTGAGGCTGATTCCCCTGTTCCAAGCAAAATGTCGGAGGCGCCTGTGTCTTCGACATTTTTTGTTTTGCTTATTCCCCAGGCCTGCGCCGGTTCCTTTTCCCTTCTTTATACCTCAAAAAACAAAAAAACGCTCCATTTCCCTACAAAATGAAGGCAAGCGATGCGTTTGGGCCAGTTTTTCAATTAAATTTTCAAAAACAACAAAAAAGGGCTTGACACTTCCCTTGGGTAAGCCATTATGCTGATCGCACAAAGATTCTGAAAGGAGTGTCCAGCATGAAAATGAAAAAAGCCTGCGAAGCCACCGCGCTGACAGAACGAGCCATCCGTCTCTATCTCGCAAAAAATCTCATTACGCCAAATCAGATCAACGGAATTCTTGATTTCTCACCGGGAGATATCAGGCAGCTGAAGGATATTGCTCTTTTGCGTCATTTTGATTTTTCCATTGAACAGATTGCAGGGATGATTTCCCAGCCCGGGAGCATTATGCAAATCATCCGTCACCGCATGGAGCATGCCCGTACTGAAGCAGAGCACAGCAGCCTGGTTTCATCCACTCTCTCCCAAATCAATGCCGCCTCAGTCAATAGCCTCCATACGCTTGCCGATCAAATCAGGGCGCAAAGCACGGGCAGTTTCATGCCAAACTTCGGAAGGTTTGACGAAATCAGCACAGAAGAGCGCCGGAATCAAAAATCAGCGGCTCTTGCGCAGCTTGACGCCGCAGCGAAAAAAACGCGCCGGATCAAAAGGATTTCAATTGCCGCATGTATCGCTGTAATCCTCGTTGCTGCCGCCGCGCTGTATCTCGTCCATCCGCGCGTACAGGGGTTTATCCCATTTAAGCCGTTCACAATTATCGCCCTGAATGCTGATTCCATTACAGTTTCGATTGAAGATGAAAAAATAAGAGAGGTAATCCCGCTTGATCGTATCACCGTGCCGTACAGAGCGCATGGTGTGCCGCTTTCCGCAGGTGAAACGATTGATTCCGGCGCCCAGCTGGCCATCAATATATCCAATTTCGATCTGCTGCGGATCGGCGTCAACCCTCTGCAGCCGCTTCATACCGGCAGCGAAGCGGTAAACCGTGAATGGATGCGTTTTTTGATTCATACCCTGTTTGAGCATTCGTATCAGGATGAAGCAAAGCTTTGGATTCGTGAGTATAATCCGGCGCAATACAGGCAATTGTTTTTGTGGGAAGAATGAAAAAAAGCGTTTCGGATATCCGAAACGCTTTTTCCCCTTCCGCTTGCTCATGTTCCAAAGCGGCGGTTATTCCTGGGGATCCCGAACCCGCATCAACAATTCAAACGGTTCGCTTTCGCAGGTGAAGGTTTTCTCTCCGATGCGCACGCGGATCTTCACCCGGTATTTTCCAGGCTTCGCCATTTCCCCGGAATTCATTTTCCCATCCCAGTAGAAGGTGCTTCCGGCGGGCGAAAGCTGCTGCGGCCGGGAGGGCGCGGCATAGGAAAGGCGGCGCACCGTATCCCCGTATTCATCCAGAATCGTCACGCTCAGGGCGCAGGGCTTGTCATGCTGGGCGATGATGCATAATTCCTGACCGATTCCCGGGATGAATGCCGCATCCGTTTTCACGGAAAGCTGGATATCCCCCTCCGCCGGCTGCACGCATAAAAGCCGGGCTCCCTGAAAAACGGGAATCCCGCCATCCAGCGTAATCAGCTGAATCATGGCATAGCCATACCCCTCCCCTTTTCCCGTATCCAGGGAAAGGGTGCGCTGCTTGCGTCCGGGGGATACGGTGCCATCCGGCTGCTCCATATCCTGAAAATGATAGGCCTTATCAAATTGCCACTCCCCGTTTTCATGGTATACGATTTGATAATATACTTCCGTTTGCCGGTGCACGGTGAATGAAAAGGTAATTTCGCTCTCCCCTGCCGTCAGCAGATTATCTTCAAAGGTAATGCCGGTAATGGCCTTCACCCGGTCGCTGTCCTGCTGGATATCGTAGGCGTAAAGCACGAAATCCTGGGCATTCTGGGGGTAAACCTGGGGCGTAGAGGCGGCATAATTATCATAAATATAGGCGTAGCATTCCTGAAGGGTAATATTGCCGTCCATATTGGCGTCCGCTGCGTGATCGCCCATGGCCCCCAGGCCATTGGCAAGCACGGTGGCAAAATAGCTTTCTCCCCGGTTTTCCTCACCGGAAACGCCCTGCCAGTAAAAGCTGGCCTCGCTGCCCCCTGCGCTGCAGAGCACCTTGTAATCAGGGCCTGCAAAATAAATTCTGTCCGCGCCCCCGGAAAGCCCTTTTCCGATAAATGCCCCGGAATTGCAGGCGTCCAGAATCAGGATTTTTTCTCCCGGAATCCCATCCAGAATTTCCTGCAGCTGGGCGGCGGTAATCCGTTCCTCCTTTTTGCCGTCGCTGAGCAAAAGGGCGGCCGTGCCATTGCTGGCGCCCTCATCAAATATCCCATGGGTGCTGATATAAATCAGGGAAGTATCCCAGGGCCGGGCAGCGGCAAAGGTTTCCCTGATCGCCCTTTCCAACGCAGAAACGGTGGCAATCCGGCCCGTAAAAGAGCGGATCAGCCCATATCCCCTGGCATCGCTTTGCAATGTATCTGCCAGCAGCTGCACATTATTGGCCGCCGCATTGCCCGTATCCTGCTGGGAAATAAAATCATCACAGCTGATCAAAAGCGCCCGCCGGCGCGTCCGGGGAAAAGCAGGGGCCGCGGTCTCTTCAACCGCCAAAGCAGGAAAAATGGGCAGCAGCAAAAAGGCCATCAGCAGCGCCAATCCTTTTTGCCAGCGCATCCGCCCATCAACTCCTTCCTTTCCTGCATTATACTACAATTGTCCACCAAAATCCATACAAGCGCAGAAGCACTCAAAGTTTTACAATTATTCCATTCTTTTTCATTTTTTCTTCTCCGCAGCGTTATTTTATGCTATACTGATTCAAGAAATATCCGAAGGGAGAAAATATCATGGCCTTTCAGGGAAAAATGAAAGCGGTCACCTTCAGTTATGACGATGGCGTTACCCAGGATCGCCGCCTGATTGAAATTCTGGATCGTTATCAGCTAAAATGCACCTTCAATCTCAATTCCGAATTGCTGGGAAAAGAAAATGAATTGCTTCGGGAGGGCAAAATCGTCAGTCATAATAAAATCGCTCCGGAGGATGTGGCTGCCGTCTATGCCAATCACGAGGTGGCTGCCCATACCCTTACCCATCCTTTTCTTCCCAAAATGGATGAACAGGAAATTATCCGCCAGGTACAGGAAGATCAAAAGAATCTTGAAAAACTGACGGGCAAACCGGTGGTTGGCATGGCCTATCCCGGCGGGGGGATAAATTATGATCATCGGGTGGCGGAAATCATCCGGAAGCATACCGCCATTCAATACGCCCGCACCACCGTTTCCTCCTATTCCTTCGATCTGCAGGATGATCTTCTGGAATTCAAGCCCACCGTCTATCATCACCGGGAATGGGATCAGCTTTTTGAACTGGGGGAAAAATTCCTTTCCATGAAAGCCGATCGTCCCCAGATTTTCTATATCTGGGGCCACAGCTATGAATTCGATATTCATGATGAATGGAATCGCTTTGAAAAATTCTGCGCCATGATTTCCGGGCAGGATGATATTTTCTACGGCACCAATGCCCAGGTACTTTTGAACCCATAAATCAAAATGCGGATGCGATTTTTCGCATCCGCTTTTCTTATTTCTTTTTCACCGGAATCCAGATGGCGCTCTGATAATCCGCTGCGCTCGTATCCCCGCCGGCATACCATTCAATATTGGCGGGCATCGCAATTTCCCAATCCGGATTTCCCGGCAGCCATTCCTTGAAAATCCTGGTATTTACGCTCTGCAATGCCCCGGGCATGGGCCCGCGGCAGGGAAATTTCGCCCATTCCATTTCCGGAAATTCATAGGTAACCATCCCTTCCGGAATTTCTCCATCCCGGTATTCCCCTGCAATCAGATATCGGAATTCTGTACCGCCGGGAATATCGTCAATGCATACGCCGTATTCCCCGATTTTGCATTGCCAGGCGATATTTCCCTGTTTTTCTGTAATCGGCGCGCTTTTACCCATCATCTCACTCCAGAATTTCGGGATTTCCAGATAAGAAGAATCATTATTGAACCGGCGTTCAAAACCGATCACACGAAATGATGCCATTTTTTCGATTGTGTATTCCATTTCATTGCCCCCTCGAATTTCAATATGAATTTTTAGCGGTAAAAACACCTGAATTTTCCCGGATCCTTTTTTCAATTGCGAAGGAGAAACGCCATGAAAGCGAGCAAAAGCCTTGGTAAAGCTCTCCGGGGTATCATAGCCGTATTTCAGCGCCAGATCGATCATTTTTTCTTTGCCGGCAATTATCTCCAGCGCCGCCTGATACAGCCGCCGGTTCCGGATATATTCCCCCAGGCTGTATCCCGTCATCAGCTTAAATCCTTTTTGCAGATAAAAAGGAGAGATGGAAACATCCCGGGCGATATCGGCAATATTTATTTCTTCCGTGAGATGCTCTTCCGTATAATCAATGACCCTTCGGATGCTCTCTGTCCATTCCATGTCCTTTCCCCCTTTCCTGCTGCAGCAAATTCATTATAAGTCATTCAGCGAAAAAAGTCTTGTCTTTTTCTGGCTTCCTTTGTCCGGAAGGAACGATAACGCCTTGCCAAAGAATAGGTCATATGTTAACATTATATGGCTGATAAACTTGAATTTGACGGAGGAAAATGTAATATGGACTATATTGAAATTTGTGAGAATGACTACAGCGCATTTCACGAATTGGCAAATGCTT
>SVHD01000096.1 GCA_015056015.1 Clostridiales bacterium | reverse complement strand
TTTATCGAAATAGCAGGTCTTGAGGCCGTTATTGACGGCGCCGGCCATATCGGAAGTCATGGAATCGCCGATCATGAGAATTTCTTCGGGCAGGATTTTTTCCTCCCGATCCAGATTGATCTGCCGGATACAATGATCAAAAAATTCCTTGGATGGCTTGGAATGGCCGATCTGACCGGAAATGAACACATGGGCAAAGAAGGGCAGCATACCGGAAATTTTCAGCCGGTTGACCTGCTGGGCATGGGGGCCGTTGCTGGCGGCGCAAAGGAGATAGCCCTTTTGCAGATACTGCAGCAGATCCATGGCCCCTTCTACCGGGATGGCGCTGTCAAAAAGATAGGATTTGAAATAATGCTCAAATTCCATGCCGTCAAAATCAATATGCAGCGCGGAAAAAATCCGGTTCCAACGGCATTTGAGCAATTCCTCATAGGTGAGCAGCCCCTGTTCCAATTCATGCCAGATTTGGGTATTGACGGTGTGAAAAATATCATAGACACGATCGTTAAATTCGCCCAGCCCATATTTTTCAAATCCTGTTTTTAAGGCATGGCGCACATAGGCGTCAAAATCCAGCAGGGTATTATCGATATCCAGAAAAATGGCCTTGATCATGGAAAATCATCCTTTCCTCAGAAAAAAGCGCCGTGACTAAGCGCGGCGCAATGAAATCATTCTTCCCGGTCCAGGGTGCCCGTCAGATAAACGGCGGAGCGGGCCTTGCAGGTATCACGGTTGACAAGGGTTTCTTCCACCAACTGGCCGCTGATATACCGCTGAAGATAGGTTTCGCTGATATAGCCATCCCTGGCCTTGCGGATCAGATAGGGCTCTTCATCCTTATAGGTGACATATTGATGGCTTTTATCTTCCTGATAGGAAACGGTCAGCGGGGCGGGGATGGTTTCCACCTGGGCTGTGCGCAGCTTATAGGATGTATCGCCCATGCTGGGCCCGTAGATGCGCACAATGCACTGATAATTATTCTTCTTGATTTCTTCCACATGAGCGGTGATATAGATTTTTCCGCCGCTGGTATTGCGGAAGATGAAATCGGTTTGCCCGTAGACCACCGTGGCGTCCTGGCCGAAGATGGTATAGGATACGGGATCGGCATGGGGCTCTCTTTCCACGATTTCCATGCCGGAAAGGATGGCCGCCAGATACAGTGTGGTGCTGGCCTGGCATACGCCGCCGCCAACGCCCATGGTTTCCAGGCCGCTGTCGTATTCGATGGCGTATTTATAGCCGTTTTTCAGGGTACGGTTCAGCGTAACCTTGTTGAAACTCAAGGTATTTCCGGGCTCCACAATCTGGCCGTTCAGCCGGGAAAAGGCAACCCGGATATTGCTGGTGCGATCGGGGGTGGAGGAAGAGGCAACCGGGGTGACCGCCTTATACATCAGGGAAACCTGCTTGCGGATATCCGCCGAGGTAACCTTGGGGGCGATCACCTGGGGCATGATTTCCAGATTGCCGGATTTTCCGGTGGCGGCCATTTCCAGAATCTGCGCCTTGAGGGCAGCCACATCCAGGGAGGAGCCATAGCCCTCGGGCTGGATGATGAAAGGATCATCCAGATCAGGATAGAAATAGGCAAGATAGGCGTCGGAGGCGGGGTAGGTCAGCTGGCCCTGGATCTGCGCAAGAATATGATCGATGCCCTGATCGGTCATTTCGCTCTGGGTGGTATAGGCATAACAGGGGGTGGCGCGGAGGGCGTCCAGTTCCTGTTTGCGTTCAGGATAGGTGCCCGCTTTGCCCTTCCGATACAGGCTTTCCAGCAGCTGATATACCTGGGCAATATCGGTATTGACTCCCAGGGTATCATTATTGAGGGTAACGAAGGTATGGCCCTGATAGGTGAGGGAAAGATTCCAGCTGTTTTGCCGGGTCTGCACGGCGGCGAGGACCGTATCAAGGCCCTGCTGGGCACTCATGCCGCCCAGATTGATGCCATCCACATAAATATTGGGAGCGAATACGTTTTCATGGGCGGTTACTTCGGCCACCATGGCGTCATATGCGGCCTTCTGATGCTGATAGCGGTTTACGCCAATCAGCACGGCCACGCCGATAGCCACCACCACAATGGCGGCAATCATCCAAAGAAGGGAGCTTTTCACCCGGCGGCGACCACGCTTTTGCGGGGGCCTTTGCTGAGGCGGCATGCCGGGACCGGGCATCCGGGGAGGAATATACTGGCCCTGGGGGATATATTGGCCCTGGGGCGAATACTGTCCCTGAGGCGGCTGATAGGACGGGGGACGATAGCCCTGATTCTGATACATGCCCAATTGCTCCTTTCTCAAGATTTTACGGGATATAAACGAATTTTCAGCGGTTATTCTTCCGCGCCAGGGAATAAAGGGCCCAGGCATCCTCCATGGCAGAGGGCCAGAAGGGCACGGTATCGCCCAGATTGCCGTGGCGGCCGTCATTTTCCGCATGGAAATCACTGCCGCCGGTAACCATCAGGCCGCGTTTCCGGGCCAGCCTGTCCCATACGGGATATTCGCCCTGATGGGCAGGATGATAAACCTCCATGCCCAGCAGCCCTGCATCCTGCCATACGTTCAGCAGGGGAAGCAGCCGTTCCATGGGCCAATGCAAAAGCCCGGGGTGGGCCAGCACAGGAATTGCGCCGCATTCCCGAAGCAGACGAACGGCGCGGGAGGCGGGGATATTTTCCCTTGGAATATAGGCGGGACAATTGCGGCCCAGAAAACGGGCAAAAGCCTCCGGAACGGAGGCAACATACCCGGCCTTTACCATGGCCCTTGCCAGATGGGGACGACCGATGCTCTTCCCGGCCTGGGAGAAAACTTCATCCAGAGGGAGAGGCATGGAAAGCGCTTCCAGCTTTTTGCCCATGCTGAAAAAGCGGTGAACCCGCTCTTCTTCCATGGAATGGAGCAGGGAAAGCAGCTTTTGATCATCATGCCTTACGCCATAGCCCAGAATATGCACATCGGTTTCGCCCTCCGTGCTGATTTCCAGGCCGGGAATGAAGGCCAGGCCCCGATCATAGGCGGCGCCTGTCATTTCGGGCAGGCCCGCCATGGTATCATGATCGGTCAGGGAAATACAGGTGACGTCGGCCTTTTGCAAAAGCCGGGCCAGTTCGGTAGGGGAAAAGACCCCATCGGATGCAGTGGAATGGAAATGAAGATCAGGACGAATCATTCGTTTTCTTCTTTCGCTTCTTCTTCAGGCTTTTCTTCTTCGGCGCTTTCTTCTCCGGCTTCCATTGCAGCCTTGGCGGCCATCAGCTCAGCGGCCTTTTCGGGATCGATATACTGCAGGAAATCTTCGCGGGTAACGGTTTCCTTTTCGATCAGCATCTTGGCCAGGCCATGGAGCTGATCCAGATGATCCCGGAGAATGGAAACGGATTGATCATAGGCGGAATCCAGAATGGCGCGCACTTCTTCATCAATCATGGCGGCGGTGGATTCGCTGTATTCGCGGCTCTGGCCAAATTCCATGCCGACAAAGATTTCCTGATCGCTGCCCAGATATACGTTGCCCAGCTTTTCGCTCATGCCAAAGCGGGTAACCATGCTGCGGGCTACTTCGGTAGCGCGCTTGAGATCGCTGACAGCGCCGGTGCAGATATCATCCTGGGTCAGGCTTTCGGCAGCGCGGCCGCCGAGGGCCATGGAAATGGTCTGCAGCAGCTTCTGCTTGCCCATATGATCCAGTTCCTTTTCGGGCAGAGACAGGGTAAGGCCGGCGGCCTGGCCGCGGGGAACCACGGTGATCATATGCACTTCATCGCACAGGGGCAGGAAATGGCCCACGATGGCGTGGCCCGCTTCATGATAAGCGGTAATGCGGCGATCTTCTTCCAGCACCTTATGGCTGCGCTTTTCGGGGCCCATCTGGATGCGTTCCACGGCTTCAATCAGATGCGCCTGGGTAATTTTCGTCTGCTTTTCCCGGGCAGCCTGAATGGCGCCTTCATTCATGATATTTTCCAGATCGGCGCCGGTGGCATAGGGGGTACGCTTGGCGATATTTTCCAGATTTACATCTTCGGCCAGGGGCTTGCCCTTGGCATGCACCTTCAGGATTTCCACACGGCCGTTAAGATCGGGATAATTGACGGTGACCTGACGGTCGAACCGGCCGGGACGCAGCAGGGCAGGATCCAGAATATCCCGGCGGTTGGTGGCGGCCATAACGATGACGCCTTCATTGGTGGCAAAGCCATCCATTTCCACCAGCAGCTGATTCAGGGTCTGTTCCCGTTCATCGTGGCCGCCGCCAAGACCGGCGCCGCGATGGCGGCCGACAGCGTCGATTTCATCAATGAAAACGATGCTGGGGGCATTGCGCTTGGCCTGCTCGAACAGATCGCGCACGCGGCTGGCACCCACGCCCACAAACATTTCCACGAAATCGGAACCGGAAATAGAGAAGAAGGGCACATTGGCTTCGCCGGCAACGGCCTTGGCAAGCAAGGTTTTACCGGTACCGGGAGGGCCCACCAGCAGCACGCCCTTGGGAATCCGGGCGCCCAAATCCACATAATGCTTGGGATTTTTGAGGAAATCCACGATTTCCTTGAGTTCTTCCTTTTCTTCATCGGCGCCCGCCACATTGGCAAAGGTCACCTTATTCTTGGAAGGATCCACCATGGCGGCGCGGCTCTTGCCAAAATTCATCACTTTGCCGCCGCCCGCGCCGGCCTGCTGACGCATAATGAACCACCACATCACCCCCAGCAGGATGATGGGAATCAGATAAGGCAGAATTTCCAGATACCAGGGGGTGGTAATGGGCGCCAGATATTCGATTTCAAAATCCAGATCATGGACGCTGACTTCGTCAACGGAAAGATTCTTTTCGCTGGCGGCCATCTTAATGACAGTATCATAAAAATCAGCGCCGATAGTGGTTTCAAAATCGTAGGCACGGACGGGATAATCCGCCAGGGAAATCTTGCTGTCCTTATAACGGCCAACCAGAGAGGTTCCACGGATGGAAACGCGATCCACCTGATTGCTTTCGATCAATTCCAGCAGTTTGGGATACTCAATCCGCTTGCTCGCGCCGCTTACGCCCCCTGACAGAATAACAATCAGGAAGATAAACACTGCGATCATGAGCACATAACCCAGCAATCCACGAGATACTTTACGCAAAATACAATCCTCCTACATTCCTTGGGTGTGATTTCCTATTATAGCACAGGGCAGAGAAAATTGACAATCGTTTCAGCCCTGATTGCTGTAAATTCTTGGATGCAAAACACCGATATCGGGCAGATTCCGGTATTTTTCATCATAATCCAGGCCGTAGCCAACCACGAAGGCATCCGGAATATGGAAGCAGGAATACTGCACTTCCAGGGGCACCTTGCGGCGGGCGGGCTTATCCAGCAGCGTGACGATGGAAACAGAGGCGGCCTTGCGGGTTTCCAGCACGCCCTTGAGATAGGAAAGGGTGAGGCCGCTATCCACAATATCTTCTACCACCAATACATCTCTTCCGGCAATATCCCGATCCAGATCCTTTAAAATCCGCACCACGCCGGAGGATTTCGTGCTGCTGCCGTAGCTGGAAATGGCCATAAATTCGATGGCCAGGGGCAGATCAATTTCCCGGATCAGATCGGAGAAAAAGACCACGGCACCCTTGAGGATGCCAATGAGAATGGG
>SVHD01000041.1 GCA_015056015.1 Clostridiales bacterium | reverse complement strand
GAAAATGCCGAGAGCGTCCAGAAATTGCAGGGCTTGAAGGAAATCGCCCGCTTCCGCGGCAGTTACCCCATCAGCTTGAGCGAACCCAACGTTCTTTTGCTGGATCAGGCGGAATATGCCTATAATGACGGTCCCTGGCAGCCCAAGGCTGAAATCCTGACGCTGGAAGGAAAAATCCGCCATGAAAACGGCCTTTCTCCCCGTCATAGCTATCTGCCTCAGCCCTGGGTGGTACCGGCTGATACGCAATTTGAAAATTTCCTTTCCCTGCGCTTCACTATCGAAAGTGAAATTGCCTGCGAAAAAATCCAGTTGGCCCTTGAAAAGCCGGAAACCACGGAAATCACCTGGAACGGAGAAAAAATCGCTTCCGCTCCCGAAGGATATTTCGTGGATAAGAGCATCAAAACCGTCGCGCTTCCCGGCCTGAAGGAAGGAACGAATACGCTGATTCTTCGTCTGCCGCTTGGCAATCGCTGCGGTGCTGAATGGTGCTATCTGCTGGGCGATTTCGGCGTGAAGGTTCTGGGCGATGAGGCAACGATCATCCCGCCCGTTCGTGAGCTTGCCTTTGGTGACTGGTCTCATCAGGGTCTGCCCTTCTATGCCGGGAATGTCACCTATCATCTTACGCTTGATACGGACGGAGATTTCTATTTCCAGTGTGCTCAGTTCCGCAATCCTTTGCTTACGGTAGATGTGGATGGCAAGCGAGCCGGCATTATCGCTTATGCCCCCTATACTCTGCCCATTTCCTGCAAAGCCGGAAAGCATCAGATCGATATCACCGCCTTTGGCAATCGCCATAATGCCTTTGGCGCCGTGCACTGCGGCGATGAGAATTATGATTATTTCGGGCCCCGCGCCTGGGAAGTCCAGGATAGTCAATGGGCGGATGAATATCGCCTGAAGCCCATCGGCGTTCAGATGTCGCCCCGAATTCTGAAATAAAAGCATATGAAAAGGGTGCTTCCAGAAGAAGCACCCTTTTTATTATTATCCTTTTTTCTCAGTTTTCTTCCTGAATCTGCACGCGGATGGCATCGAAGGTTTCAGAGGAAATATCGTGCTCTATTTTGCAGGCATCCTCCCTGGCCGTTTCTTCATCAACGCCAATCTGCACCAAAAAGCGGGTCAGCACCCGATGCCGATCATACATCCGCTGAGCGATTTCCTGCCCTTTTTCCGTCAGCGTGATATAGTTTTCCTCATCCATGTGAATGTAATCATTTTCCCTCAGTTTTTTCATAGCAAAGCTCACCGAAGGCTTAGTCACATTCAGTGCAGATGCAATATCAATCGAACGGGCGTAGCCCTTTTTTTCTCGCAGCATGAGGATCATTTCCAGATAATCTTCTGCTGATTTATGAATGTTCATGCCCATCCTCCTTATTAAGAAAAGGCGATATTTTCGTGTAAATACATTCTGAAATCGAAAAATTGAGAATAAATCCTGATTTCTCTTCAAAATTGTATATACGTTTTGATTATACCACAAAAGCATAAGATCAGCAAGTATAGAAGCATTTATTTACAGTTCATCTGAAAATGCAAAAAAAATAACGGCCGGCAAATGCCAACCGTTATCTTTTTTAATAATTAGTACTGGGGACGATTCTTGGCGAAGCAATCGCGGCAGTACACGGGACGATCGCCACGGGGCTGGAAGGGAACCTGGGTGGTGCAGCCGCAACCGTCGCAGATCACTTCGTACATCTGACGTTCGGTGCGATTGCCGCCGTTCTGACGACGGGCAGCGCGGCAAGCGGGGCAACGGCCGGGCTCATTCTGAAAGCCCTTTTCGGCATAGAAAGCCTGTTCGGAAGCGGTGAAGGTGAATTCCTGGCCGCATTCACGGCAAGTGAGAGTCTTGTCCTGATACATTGATCAAAACCTCCTGATAATTATCGCCAAACCGAGTGATACGTTCCGGTAGTTTCCATAGGCTCTACGCATCAGTCCTTTGACGATGAACAAAACCGGGAGGAATACCTGAAATCCATTGGCTTGGTCTTCCCGCATATTATAGCACAGGTTTTCTCACTTGTATAGCGGTTTTTTGAAATATTTTTTTAATTTTTTCCGGTTTCCTATCATCCATCTTTCCCCAATTTTCGACATAACTTTACATTTTTCGCAATACGAAGTATAATGATTCTGAAAGTTTCCGATTGATTGGGAGGATCCGTTATGGTCGATTATGTAGCAATGGGACAAAAAATGCGCGCCAGGCGCCGCTTCTTAAAAATTTCTCAGGAAGAATTGGCCAAGGCTGTTCAGATTTCTCCCTCCTTCTATGGCAATATTGAGCGCGGAATTCGTATTCCCAGTATCGATACCCTGGTTGCGATCGCCAATGCCCTTCAGGTTGGGGTAGACTATTTTCTCGTTGATAGCCTGGATGCCGTTTTCACGCGTCGTTCTTCTGAAGAGAATAAAATCCTTACCCGTTTTCTTCGGGAGCAGATCGCGGAACTGGAATTTGACGTTCCAGCCCCTGAACAGGATAATCCTTCATCCCAGGAATAAAGAAAGGCTTTCTCTCAAGATAGAGAGAAAGCCTTTTTTATTACGGCATTATCTTTCCTTCAGTCCCAGATCATACAGAGTATCAATGCTCATCTTGGCAGCTTCCAGCGGATGACGATTATACCACTGATCCTGTTCAATCACGAACCATTCGGCGCCGGCGTCAATACCCGCTTCCACAACGGACTTGGCGTCCTGGCATCCGTGACCAAAGGGACGGAACTCAAAAGCAACGGCGTCCGCCTGCTTGGCCTGGCCAATCAGACCGTAGGGAGTACCTTCGCCCTTGCGGCCGACGAAATCCTTCAGATGCACCACGGGGGCGCGGCCGGTATACTTGCGCAGATAAGCTGCAGGATCTTCACCGGCATACTTCACCCAGCAGGTATCGATTTCGGTCTTCAGGGTGCAGGGGGGCACGGCGGCATAGAGGAAATCCAGGCCATACATGCCGGACAATTGCACAAATTCGAAATCATGATTATGATACAGCAGCTGAATGCCCGCTTCCTTGCAAAGACGGCCGAACTTGTAGATCAGCTTCAGCATATCGGCAAAGCCGGGGGTGCCGGGGCGATGGGTGTCATCCAAATAAGGAATAGCGATATATTTGCAGCCGATCGTCAGATGATAGGCGATGGTGCCAAACATATCCTCTTCGATGGAAGCCACAGGCACATGGCTGGAAACGGCCACCAGGCCATTTTCATCCAGCAGTTGCTTTACCGTTTCGGCGCTGTTGCCATAGAAACCGGCGAATTCCACGCCGTCATAGCCCATTTCCTTCAGTCCCTTGAGCACGCCGGCCAGATCCTTCTGTGCTTCTTCGCGTGCGGAATAAAGCTGATAACCAACGGGTACATGCTTCATTTTTCTTTCCTCCGTTTCCATTGAGCGCGGCGCACCGCGACTATACAATGTAATCTTATCGCTTTTATAGGATTCTGTCAAGACAATTGCTTCCGCGGAAGTGACAAAATCGACTGCGCAATTCCCCCTTGCAAGAGATCAGCCCCAATGATATAATACAACCAAACTGATTTTTAGGAGGCGATTTTTTGGCACTTTTGGAAATGACCGCCTATTCCCAAATCCTTGCCACCGAGGTGGAATTTTTTGTAATTCTTCCGGAAGATACCAAAGGCCTGATCGGGATGGAAGGCAAAGGGGACGCCTGCTGCCCCACGCTCTATCTGCTTCACGGTATGAGCGATGATCATTCCATCTGGCTCCGCCGAACCAGCATTGAACGCTATGCAGCCGAAAAAGGCCTGGCTGTTGTTATGCCATCGACCGATCTTGCATTTTATACTGATATGGCCATGGGCGAAAATTATTGGCAATTCATTTCCGATGAGCTTCCTGCCATGTGCCGGTCTTTCTTCCCGCAATTAAGCCCCCGCCGGGAGGATACCTTTGTTGCCGGGCTTTCCATGGGTGGTTACGGCGCACTAAAATGCGGTTTGCGCGCATCGCATACTTTCTCCTGCGCTGCCGGGCTGTCTTCCTGCGCTGATATCGTGGATACTGTTGAGAATACCAAGCTGGCGCGGAAGGAGTTCTGGGAGGATATTTACGGCGATCTTTCCCACCTGAAGGGATCCTTCAATGATTTGTTCGCCGCTGCCGAAGATTATCGCAGGCAATCGGCTTTCCCGGTGAAATTCTATATGTGGTGCGGAACGGAGGATTACCTCTATCGCCAAACTGTGCGCCTGCGGGATCACATGATGGCCCTGAAAATGGATTTGACTTATGAGGAATCTCCTGGCGTTCACGCCTGGAAATACTGGGATGCAAAAATTCAATCCGTCATTAACTGGCTGCCCATCAGAAAGGGGGCATACTAATGGCCGTTTCAAAGGTTCGTTTTTTTTCAAAATCCCTTGGCATGTGCGTCACCTGCGACGTCATTCTTCCCCAGCGCCGTGATGCCGCCCCCAATCGCCCGCTGCCTGTTCTCTGGCTTTTGCATGGCATGCATGGCAGCCATAGCTCGTGGCTGCGCAAATCCAATATTGAGCGCTACGTGCGGCCGTATGGCCTGGCCGTCGTCATGCTCTCCGGGCTGAACAGCTTTTATACCGATATGGCCCATGGCTTGAAATTCTATTCGTATATCGCGCAGGAGCTGCCGGACGCCATGGGAAAATTCTTCAATTTTTCCAGAAAGCGTGAGGATAATTTCATTGCGGGCCTTTCCATGGGCGGCTGCGGCAGCCTGATGATTGGCCTGAGCAAGCCGGAAAACTATGCCGCTATTGGCTGCTTTTCTGCAGGGGCAAGCACGTTATTCATCGAAAAAATGGGCGAAAAGATCCCTCATTATAAGGATCTGACCTTTGGCGACTCCCCCATTACGAATACGTATAAAGATACCTTGGGAAATGCCCAGAAAATCCTCGATCAGCATCTCCCCCAACCGCGGATTTATCATGCCTGCGGCAGTGAGGATCACTTGATTGCCTGGGCGCATGCCACAAGGGATTTCTTCGTTGCGCTCCCCGATCACGCCTTTGATTATCAGTATTTCGAAGGCCCTGGCGCCCATGACTGGGATTTCTGGGATCAGCAAATCAAGGAATTCCTCGCCTTCCTTCAACTTCCCCGTTTCGAAAATGAATTCTGCTGATATTCCACTTTTTTCAATCTGCAAAAAGACCGGTGGAGTCCTTGCTCCGCCGGTCTTTTTTTATTCCGTAAATTCGATTTTTTTCAGTTCATCCGGCCAAAGACTCTCTGCCCCGTCCCGGATCATTTTGCGTTTGTGTTCATCAATCGCTTCAAAGAGAATGACAGAAAGATTTGTATTCGTCCGTTTCCATTTCCCGATAATTCTGCCATCCATCATCAGCGATGGCATCACAATTCCTGCCAGATTGAAAATTTTCCGCAGATTCGCCCGATCCAGATACAGGCTTTCCTTCTTTTCATAGCCCAGCATCAATTGATCAAATCCAGCCAGAAACAGACACCGGGGCGTTTCGCAGTTATAGGATGCATTCGGATTTTCAATGTAATAGTAGACTTTCCCATCACATTCCACGCATTCTGGATTCAATTGCCCGATCCATTCTTTAACCTGGCCCAGCGTTGCATGAAAGAAATACATGGCGTCATGAATGGTGGCTGGGCCAAAGTGCATAAAATACCGCCGCGCCTTTTCAAGCGCTGCTTCCTTTTCATTCATGGGCACAAAATCCGGTGCCAGGCAAAAAGCCTTGTTTTCCTGCACTGCATAATGAATAAACCCGCGCTCGCATAGCTGGCGGATGCCGCCGCCCCAGGGATCAAACATGCTGGTTTCTTCCGCCTCTGTCATTCCAAGCTTTCGACAGATATCTTTCAGTTCTTCCCGGGTCAGCGCCTGCTTTTCAAGGGCCGATAAAATCCACTGAGAAATTTCGCTTTGTCTTTCAGGCGTCAAGGCCCAATGCGCCCGCTGATTCCAGAAAGAAGGGGCGTCCCATTCATTTCTTTTGTAATCCTTTCCGGCATTACAGGGAAGAAACAGCGAAAGATCATCCTGCGCAAATACGTGCATGGTTCCCCTGATGGTCCAGTTTTTTACCAGGCCATCGCCGAAACTTTTCTCATCAAAATCTTTGCATCGAATTTTCAGCGCATGGATAGCATTGCCCATAAATTGGGCCTGAATTCCCATTAAATCATGAACAACGGTCATTTTATCCGCCGGCTGAAGCAGATGCTGATTGGTCATCTGCCGGATTTTGATTTCCTCTATTGTCATTTTCCCGCTCCTTCAGCCCATAAGGAACCAAGAGCGCCCCTTCATTAAGAAGAGGCGCCATGAAATCATTTTATCTGCCGGCCAGCTGATGAATCAGATCATTCATCTGATCCCAGACTTTTTCCATTTCCGCCACCAGCTTAAACTGGGTGCGGCAGCGATCCAGATTATGATTTTCCCGATGAATGCGGAAATACGTATCCCCCATCAGATGATCGGTCAGGAATCGCACGCCGCATTCCAGGGTCATCAGCTTGGCCCCAAGCGGCAGGGTATCAATTTCTGCCTGGGTGAGCACTTCGCCGCAGGCGCTCAGGAACCCCTTGGCATAAGCTTCAAACAGCGGAATGGAAAACTGAACCTTGGAAAGATCCTGCTCATCTTCCGCGGCGGTATTGGCGCCAAAGCGGATGGAATCGCCAAAGTCATTCCCTGCAAGGCCGGGCATCACCGTATCCAGATCAATAACGCAAAGGGGGGTGCGGGTTTTGGCGTCCAGCATTACGTTATTGAGCTTTGTATCATTATGGGTAACGCGCAGAGGCAGCTTTCCCTCCTGCATCATGCGCACCATAACCCCCGCCTCTTCTTCCCGAGCCAGCACAAATTCGATTTCAGCCTGGCAGCCAGCGGCCCGGCCAAGAGGATCCGCCTTCAGGGCTTCATGGAATATCCGATAGCGGTCAATGGTATCGTGGAAATGCGGGATGGTTTCATTCAGGGTTTCCGCAGGGAAATCGGTCAATTGCTGCTGGAATTGACCAAATGCCACGGCGCTCTGATAGAAATCCTCCGCCGTTTCCACACGATCCATGCAAAGGCTGTCGGTAACGAATTCGTAGAGCCGAAAATATTCGCCATTCTCGGTTTTGTAATAATTCGCGCCATTCTTGGTCTTTACCAGGGTCAGAACACGGCGGCTGTCCGGCGTCTGCTTGAAAAGATATCCGGTAACGGCGGCGACATTGGCCATCAGCCCATCCACATCCTTAAAGATGTTGTGATTGATCTTTTGCAAAATATATTTGTGGGGTGCATCCGTCAGCAAAAGATAGGTTTCATTGATGTGGCCGCTGCCATAACGTTCGCAGGATACGGCATTTCCTTCAATAGGAAAAGCATTGATAATTGCTTGCATGGTTTCATTCCTCCCACAGCGCATCGGGATACATTCCCGCTTTTTTCATATCGGCGATGGATTGCTGAACAAAGGGCATATCATCATGATAGGTTACGCCGTACCATTTTTCCTGGGTGGGGATCACCTGCACCCGGCCCTTGCCCTCATGAATCAGCTGATTGGGAATCAGGGGCAGGAAATATTCGCACTTCAGGGGATTTTTCGGCAGATTTTCCGTCAGGAAAGCGGCAAAGCGGCCTTCGATTTCATCCAGAATCTTTGCAGAAAAGCCCCAGAGATTCATGGATACGATGGTGCCGGCGGGCAGGAAGGTAAAGTTCTTTCCGTCATCCTCTGTAAAGGCGGCGCCGCCTTCCCGGGGCTCAATGTGGGTGCGCTCAACAATACCGGTGAGATACTTATTGGCTTCATCCAGGGCGCATACGCCGCGGGCCACATGGCCGTTTTCCGTCAGCGTGTTTTCAACCTTGTAGCCAACCATGGCCATTTCATTATCCCCAACATCGGAAATCAGAAAATCATGGATGGCGGAAAAGGCGCTCTTTCCATAAAAATCATCCGCATTGATTACGGCAAAGGGGGAATCAATCACATTCTTGGCGCAAAGCACCGCGTGGGCCGTTCCCCAGGGCTTTACCCGGCCTTCCGGAATGGAAAATCCTTCGGGCAGCACATCCGGGGTCTGATGCGCGTAAACGATATCCACTTTATCCCCGATACGCTTGCCAAGGGTTTCCCGGAACAGGGGTTCATTTTCAGGCTTCACAATCAAAACCACCTGATCAAAACCGGCGCGCACCGCATCAAAAATGGAATAATCAATGATCCACTGGCCCTGGGGATCCACGGGATCCATCTGCTTCAGTCCGCCATACCGGCTGCCAAGGCCCGCCGCCATAATGACCAATTGCGTCTTTTTCATAACGGTATCCTCCCTGATTCAAACATGATCTGATTCTTTTAAAACCTGTGCTTCTGCTATTTCCGAATTGATTATAGCATATTTCCTCCAATTCGTCCATTGATTATCCTTCATTTTCTTTCAAATTCTTGCAAGATAAATCAACAATTTCTGCATTTATTTGTTCGATAAAGCGTTTATCATGCTCGATCAGCAGCATGGTTGGCCTGAACTGAGAAATAAGTCGCTCGATCTGCATCCGGGAAAGGACGTCGATATAATTCAGCGGCTCATCCCACAGATACAGGTGGGCGCTTTGACTCAGGCTGCGGGCGATCAGCACCTTCTTTTTCTGGCCTGCACTGTAATCCCCCATATCCTTCTCAAATTGCTCTCTGGAAAAATCCAGCTTGCGGAGAATGGTTTTAAACAGCGTTTCGTCAATGTTGCTTTCGGCAATAAAATCCCGCAGTCTTCCGGAAAGATCAGCCTGCTGAGGTACTATGGAAATGATCAGATTGCTGGCCAGGCGTACTTCCCCTGATGAAGGCGTATTTTCTCCGGTAATCAGGCGCAGGATGCTGGATTTCCCGCTGCCGTTTTTCCCCATCAGGGCGATCCTCTGCCCATTGGTAATGGAAAAAGAAAGATGGGAAAATATCTCCCGTTCCCCAAAGACCAGGGAAACATCCTTCATTTCCACCAGCCTGTTCGCGGGATGACGCAGCGGAAAGAGCTTCAAATCCTCCGCATAATCAATATTTTTCAGCAATTTT
Organism: Clostridiales bacterium; assembly: GCA_015056015.1. Taxonomy (GTDB): domain Bacteria; phylum Bacillota; class Clostridia; order Christensenellales; family Aristaeellaceae; genus RUG563. Next base: position 15,598 of record SVHD01000041.1, on the reverse strand, counting down.
TCCTTTTCTTCTATATCTCTGTTCCTTCTGGTTTCTACCGCCTTGCTGTGCCGCATCATCTTGGCAGCCTTGGCGCCGATGGCGCCGCGATCGCATGGACCATTGCCAATCTTTGTGGCTTCCACTGCATCGGACCAATCCGACATTCTTCTGGCGGCGTCTTTAAGCCTTCTGATATCCTTTTTCAGCCGGTCATTTTTTTCTATTTCAAATTGATCCTGGCGGCGTTTGTTTTCCTCCCAGGATGAAAAATTCCCCTTCTGCACTTCGATATCGGCTTTGTTGATGGATAGAATATGATCCACACAGCCATCCAGAAAAGCACGGTCATGAGAAACCAGAATAAACCCTTTCTTGCCGTTGAGATATTGGCTGACCACCTGCCTCCCAGCATAATCCAGATGATTGGTCGGCTCATCAATCAGCAGGAAATGATGCTCCTTTGAAAACAGCATGGCCAGCAGCACCTTGGCCTGTTCGCCGCCTGAAAGCGTGGAAAAAGGCCGATCAAGGATTTCCTCCTCAATATCCAGACAGGAAATTTCCTTCAAAAAACGCCATATCTGCCCCTCATCATCGTATTCCGAAGCCAGTTCCAGAGGGGTTTTTTGCTTTTCGGCGATCGGAATGGGATAATAATCGAATTGAACCGGCGAAGAAACCGCGCCGTGATCGTCCAATTCGCCCATCAGTATTCGCAGCAGCGTGGTCTTGCCCCTGCCATTTCTGCCAACAAAGCCCAGCTTCCAATCGGTGTCAATCTGAAAAGACGCATCATCAAAAATCAAATCCGGGCTTCCGTCATATGCAAATGTCAAATGCGAAATCTGAATGCGTGCCATGAAATCCTCCTGAATTCGTGTAAGGCAGGCCCGTATGCATAAAAACGCATGCAGAAAAACACGCAAAAAAGATGCGCGCTGCGCCTGCCTGGGAACATGAAAATAAGGGGGGTATCTCCCCAATTTCATTTCCGCTTGTCTGTTGCGACGGCAGGTTTATGCGTTGCGCATCTTTCCACCCCTTTCCTGCTGATATTTATATTATACACATGCATGCCGCTCTTTTCAAGCCGTCACACGGCGCAGCAGAAAAAATCCTGTATAAATCAGGATTCTTGCTTGCCAATATGGCATAATTGAGATATAATATTTCAGGTGTGAACTTGAAAACCCCATATCCGTCATATACACCCATATACGAAAGGAAGGATTTATTCAATGAGTAAGGTTCATGTTTTCGATCATCCGCTGATTCAGCACAAGGTCAGCATTATGCGCGATAAGAATACCGGCTGCAAGGAATTCCGGGAATTGCTGGATGAAATCTCCATGCTGATGGTATATGAAGTGACCCGTGATCTGCCCACCAAGGATGTGGATATTGAAACCCCCATCTGTAAGATGACCGCCAAGATGCTGGCCGGCAAGCCCATCGGCATCGTGCCCATCCTGCGCGCCGGTCTTGGCATGGTGGATGGCATTCTGCAGCTGATCCCCAACGCCAAGGTTGGTCATATCGGCCTGTATCGCGATCCCAAAACCTTTGAACCCGTGGAATACTATTGCAAGCTGCCCGAAGACGCCGAACATCGTGAGCTCTTCGTGCTGGATCCCATGCTGGCCACCGGCGGCAGCGCCTCTGCTGCTATTACCTTCCTTAAGAAGCGCGGCTGCCATAATATCCGCCTGATCAATCTGATCGCTGCTCCCGAAGGCATTGCCCGCATCCAGAAGGATCATCCCGACGTGGATATTTACGTGGCTGCTCAGGATGAAAAGCTGAATGATCATTGCTATATCATCCCCGGTCTGGGTGACGCCGGCGACCGTCTCTTCGGCACCAAGTAATTTGTTTTCCCAAAGCGGCAGGCATTTTCCTGTCGCTTTTTTGTTTTTTCGGCAGAAAATTATTGCAGGAAAACCCCGGGAAAATCCCTTGACATAAATCCCCTTCTATGTTAGAATAATCAAGCGTCATTTGAGATGCAAGGGGATGGACCCGTAGCTCAGTTGGATAGAGTGTCAGACTCCGACTCTGAAGGCCGCGCGTTCGAGTCGCGCCGGGTTCGCCACAAGGATGAAACGTCATGTTTCATCCTTTTTTGTTTCAGTTCTGTAAATTCTTTCCGCGAAAATCAGTATTTTCTTGCATATGAAGTCAGATAAATATATAATAAGAAACAAGACATGCTAACGCCATTTTAAGGCAAGCAACAAGAGGTGTTTACCATGAAAAAAATCCGGTTTCTGATCATTTCCCTGCTTCTTTTCATCATGATTCCTTCCATGGCCCTGGCGCAGGATGGTGCTTCCCTTTCCTGTGCCGCCAAAGGATTGGATCCCGATCAGTTTTCCCGTTATTCTGCCTATTCCATGGATGAGAAAACTGGCTTATGGCGCGTGCACGCCTATCCTGCGGACGCGCTTTTGGATCAATTATGGGAATATGGCTCTGTCAATTCCACGGCTTTGGCTGCATTTCATCTGGAATTGGAGGGCAACGCCAACACAGGCGTATTAACCCCCGTATTCCGTTTTTATTATGTGGATGGAAAAAAGCCCATCAATGCCACTGCGGTTTCCTTCCTGATTGATGGCGTTCGCTATGATCTTTCCGCTACTTCCACCGGAAAAATGCCTTATGGCCGGGAATCGGCGGAAGTGATCAGCGCGCCGCTTACCAGGGAAGCGCTGGTTATCTTGCCCGCATTGGCGGAGGGCCAAAGCGTTTCTGTCCGTATTCTGGGCGATCAGATCTATACGCTGGAATTGGACGATGCCACCTCAGGCCGGAAAGGCATCCAGAATTACTCGCTTTCCACGATTCCGTCGGATTACGCTCTGCTGCAGGAGGCAGGGATTAATGACTATGCCCTCTGGGACTTGAGCAATTTTTCCTGGGAAAGCACCTACGGTTTTGTTCCTGCTTTCGCCTCTTATACGGCGGAGTATGCTCTCTGTGGTGAAACAGTCAGCGATGCATTTGGCATGCTGCTGCCTTCCAGCGAAGGAAAGGCAGCCCGCGCGGCCCAGGAAATGCTGATTGAACATGGTTTCCTTGCCGGAAGCGCCGGGAGCATTTTCAATGATCAGGCTGTGGCTGCCGTTCGCCGCGCTCAGAAGTATTATGGTTTGATCGTTACCGGCTGCATGGACAGTCAGCTGGAAAATACCTTTGCCTCTCAGATTGAAATTTCTTCTGATCAGGAAACTGCTTATCTTTCCTTGGGCGATTCTGCCAATATCGCCCTGGATCGCTATTGGTTCGCTTCCGGCGTAAGCGCTGCCAATGGCGCTGATCTTCGCGCACTTGCCAATAAAAATCATGCACTGCTGATTGCCGATGGCATGATCCAGAATATTTCGCCCAACACCATGCATCTTTTCATGCAACTTGAAGCGCGCGTGGTTTACAGCGATGGCTATGCCTATGAAGCCACCGTTCTTTGCGAGCAGAATGACGGTAGCAAGCTGGATACCATGCTGCTGCCTATGGATCAGGCTCGCCTGATTCTTTTTGCCGAAATTCCCGGCGATCTTACCAATGCTCCTGCCGATCAGTGGTGCATCGAATTAAGCATTGACGGCGATACGCTGAAATTCCCCCTGAAATGAGGTTGCGTTATGCCTAAGAAATATCGTCTGATGCTGTGCATCCTCTCTTTGTCCCTGCTGCTGTCAGGCTGCTCCCTGCTTCCTGAAGAAGAAGAAATCAAAACGGCGCCTATCCTGCGTACCGTTCCGCCTCTTGCCTTCAGGGAAGAAGCGGTACAGCGGGGAGATATGATTAAAACGGTCAGGGTCAGCTGCAAGTATGTGCCTGTGCAGACCAAAGGGCTTTCCTTCCCCATCAGCGGCGTCTACTTCGATAAAATGTTCGTTCAGGTCGGCGATTATGTGCAGGAAGGCCAATTGCTGGCACAGCTGGATCTTGGCGATCTGGAAACGCAGATCGAAAGCATTGAACGCACCATGGAAGAATTGCAAATGCGCATTGACTATCTGGGCGAACAGTATTTGCTGAAAAAAAAGCGCTGCGAAATCCTTTATGAAAACAGCACTGATGAAGAGCGCCTCGAGGCCTTTTCCGCCCTTGAAGCGGATTTTGCCAAGCGCGAAACGGAATACGGCGATCAGCTTTACATTCAAAAGTTGAAGCTTGAAGCATTGAATAAGAAGCTGCAGGATCGTCAGATCTTCGCCCCATTTTCCGGAACAGTCACCTACACCAAAAAGTTTTCTGACGGGGAAAAGAGCTCCGCCCGTTCCAGTGTCATGACGCTGATCGATTCCACCATGACCCTTTTCCGCGCCGAAACAAAATATTGGGATTATTTCGAAAATGGCGAGGTATGCATGATTGAGGTGGACGATGAATACCTGGAAGCTGTTGTAACGGATGAAGAAACGCTGGGCATTGAAAAGAAAGAAAAAATCGCTGATAAGATTGCCCCGGTCTACCTTGTGCTCAGTGAACCCAATTTTCAATTGGAGGATGGGGACTACGGCTATTACACCCTGGTTTTGGATGAACGCTACGATGTGCTCCATGTATCAAAAGATGCTATTTCCTATGCCGGCGAGCAGCCCATTGTCTATTATGTCCGCCCGGATGGCATGAAAGCATTTAAAACCGTCGAAATTGGCATTACCGTCGATGACCGGATCGAAATTATCAGTGGCCTTGAGGAAGGCGAGCAAATCATTATAAATTAGGAGATTTCATTCTATGAAAATCCATCGCAAAAATGCCAAAGGCCTGCGCCCGTGGTACTCCATACTCCTGATTGCGCTGGTGCTGATGCTGTTCAGCCACGCCGCCCTTGCTGAAAATGAAACTGCAGATATTCCTGTGCTTCTTGAGCCTGTTGGGGTCAAAATGGATTGCGCGACCGCCTATCGCGGCGAATTATCAGATATTGAGGTTTATGATGCATCCGTCATTCCCTATGTGGAGGAAATCTATTTCCCCATCGGCGGCTCTGTCGAGGATGTGCATGTGGTCACTGGACAGAAGGTAAAGGCTGGCGACGCCCTGATTACCCTGAATCACGAATCCAAGACAAAAGAAATCGAGGCATTACAGAAAAAAATCGATGCGCTTGAGGCGAACAGCATGTACGCTGATTCTCTGGCGAAAATTGATCTGGACATTTTGGAATTTGAACTTCAAAAGCTGCAGAATCAGCACACGCCCGATCCTCAGAAAATTGCACTCAAGCAGCTTGAAATCGAAGAAAAGATATCCGCCATTGCGTTTGACCAGTCCCTGCGGGCCCGGGAATTATCTGCTTTGCGTGAAGAACTCGCCCTGCTCCAGGAAGAAACTGCCCAGGCCGTGCTGACGGCACCATTCGACGGGCAGATCATGTTTTGCGCGAACCTGAAAAAAGGCAGCTATATCAGTGCCTTTAATCCGCTCATTTATATGGCTGATTCTACCCGTCTTTCTGTCCAGGCCGAATATATTTCTCCTTCCGTGCTTCGCGGAGCCGATCAAATCTATGCGTTGATTGGCGCCAAGCGCTATTCATTGACCAATATTCCCCTGGATACCACGGAATACCTGTCGAAGGTTCTGGCCGGGGAAACCATATATACCCAGTTTGCCTTTGATGTGCCGGATGAAGATATTACTGCCGGCCTTTACGCCGCGCTTTGCCTGGAAAGCGAAGTCCTGACGGACGCACTGCTGATTCCGTCCAATGCGCTTTACAGCGATTCCGCCGGTGGCAGATATGTATATGTAATTGAAAACAACGAAAGAACTCGAAGAAATGTAAAGACCGGTCGTATGACCGACTGGGAAGTGCAGATTGTAGAAGGCTTGACGGAAGGAGAGGTTGTCTATGTTAAAGAATAAATGCAGGCATGCTCTCCTGATTGCCTTTTCGCTGATCATTCTTCCGCTTTCTGCTTTTTCCTCTGAAAGCTTGATTTCCCCCGAAATGATTAAGGCGGAAACCGTCAATTATGATGTTCATACCGTTGAATACGGTATCTATCAAAAGAATAATTCCCGCAGCGTTTCTGAAGTCTATCCCTATACCTACCAATTACGTTTTGAGCAAAGCGGCGCTACCTTTGTTGAGTGTTATGTTCGCCGCGGAGACGAAGTGAAGAAGGGCGATGTGCTGGCCAGCTTTTCTTTGGAAACTGATGATGTAACCCTCACCTCCAAGAAGCTTTCTCTAAAGCGCATGGAAAATGCTTTTATGGAAGGAAAGCTTTCCCGCGCCGAAGCCATTCAGACGCAGAAAGAAAAGCTGCTGACAGTCTCTGATCCCTACGATCAGGCGATAGCTGTGCTGCAAATTCAGCGGGCTGAAATTGCGCTGGAACAATACATCTACCAGCAGGAGCTCAATATCAACGCTCTGCGGGAGGAAATTGAAGAAGCTGAGCTGCTCAAAACCCAGACTACGCTGATTTCGCCTTTTGACGGCGTCGTCGAAGATATCAATTTCAAGCGGGCCGGGGATGTTATTTCCCCCAACGAAGTGCTGATCACCATTTATCGTGAAGATTATATGCTTCTTCGTGTGGAAAACAAGGATATGAATTTCCGCTATGGCATGGATGTAAATCTGGAAGTGGGCAGAAATAAGAATAAAACGCTGCTGCCCGGAAAAGTAGTCGGCGCTGATACCCTGCTTCCCGAAAGCCGCCGGAATGGATACGCCTACATCCTTTTGGATCCCCATGATCCTGATATTCGCATGACGGCGCCCAAGGCCATCGTGTCCACTTATTATCTGGAAAATGTAATCGTCATTCCCCGGAAATCCCTCACGCTGGAGGGCGGAAAGTATTTCGTCTACCAATTGATCGACGGGATTCCAAGAAAACGCTTTGTAAATTACATTATGCAGAATAATACCAGCGCCTGGGTTATTCAGGGGCTTGATATGGGCGATACCATCGTGATTGATTAAGGGAGGGTATCATGCTAAAATTTGTTCTTCGCAAAATGTTCAGCAAAAAATGGATGGTGCTTGCCCTGCTGATCGGTAATATTCTTTTGATCGGAATTACCGCCGGCAATCCGATGTACACGCAAGCCATTTTGCAAAAAACGCTGACCAAGAATCTGGAAGCATCGCTGACCAATAAAAATCAATATCCAGGAACGATTACCCTTCGCTTGCCCACCAGCAAAAAGACGCTGTCCGCTGTAAGGGAATATGAAAAACTGGCCCAAAGAATCCCCGAAGATTTTCAAGTTCCTGCGCTTCATGAGCTGACCTATTATGCCGCCAATGCGCAGAAAATCGATATGGAACTGATACGAAATGACGTGGCGGATCTTCGGATCAACATTTGCGCCATGACCGATTTTGCCGATCATATTTCCATTGTTGCCGGCAGAGGCTATTCCGCAACCCCTGATGAAGCGGGCATCATTGATGCCGTTGTCAGTGAAAAAATGATTGCGGACACCAATATTCTTCTGGATGACGTCATTTCTTTTCCGTTTTTTACGGATGCAGAAGGAAATCCGCTTCGCCTGCGCATCGCCGGCGTTTTCACCAATAGCATAGAAAACGATCTTTACTGGGTTCGTTCTCCTTATGTATACCAGAATCACTGCTTTATCGATGAAACACTGTTTTCCGATTTCTTCCTCTCTCAGGAGGAACTCCCCTATGCCATCAATGTGAATTACTATGTCCAATTGGATTATACTGCCATGCGCGGGGATCAGGCAGAGCATATTCTGCAAACGGCCACGGCCTATAAGGAACGCTATACCAGCAGGGATTATACCGATTATATTTCCCCCATTCTGACTGAATACCTCAAAACCGCTAAAAAGGTCAATGTCACGCTTTGGGTTCTCCAGGTTCCTGTTTTCATTTTGCTGGCTGCCTTTATCTTCATGGTATCCCGCCAGATGCTGGAAATGGAATTTAATGAAATCGCAGTCATCAAAAGCCGCGGTGCAGGCAGAGGCCAGATTTTCACCGTCTATCTGATTCAAAGCCTGGTCATTTCTCTGCTTGCCCTGATCGCCGGTATTCCTTTGGGCGGTTATTTGTGCCAGGTGCTTGGTTCATCCAATGCCTTCCTGGAATTTGTGCGCCGCAGCGCTCTTCCCGTAGAATTGAATCAGGAAGCCCTGATTTATTCCGGCATTGCTTCCGTCTTTTCCATCTGTGCGATGGTTTTCCCTGCCGCCCGATATGCAAAAACCAGCATTGTTGGCCATAAGCAGCGAAAGAATGCCAAATCCCAAACGCCCATGTGGCAAAAGCTGTTTCTGGATGTGATTTTGCTGGCCATCTCCATCTACGGCCTGTATACCTTCAACGGGCAAAAGGAATTGCTTGCCATGCGCGTGCAGGAGGGCGGCTCTCTGGATCCCCTTCTCTTCCTGTCCAGCAGCCTTTTCATGCTGGGCGCCGGCCTGCTGGCCGTTCGTATCCTTCCGTTGCTTGTCTGGCTGATTTACCGTTTATTCCGTCGCTTCTGGAGCCCTGCGCTTTATGCCTCTTTCCTTCGTGTTCTGCGCACCCGCTCCAGTCAGGGCTTCATCATCGTTTTCCTGATCATGACCATCGCGCTGGGCGTATTCAATGCCCAGGCAGCGCGCACCATCAATCAAAATGCGGAGGATAATTTGCATTATCTGACCGGTGCCGACGTGGTGCTGCAGGAAAGCTGGGATAACAGCTCCAATTATTCTGATCCTCTCGATCCCAGCACAGCTTCGGCCGAAACCGTCTATTTTGAGCCTGATTTCGGCCGATATGAAAGCCTGGAAGGAATCGATTCCCTGGCGAAGGTGTATATCAATGATACTGTTTCCGTTGGTTCAGGAAAGGGAACCATCAAGAATATTCATTTCATGGCCATCCATACCAAGGATTTTGGGGAAACCGCCTGGTTTAAAGATGGCCTTACGGATGTTCACTGGTATCATTACTTAAATGCCATGGCACAAAACAGCCAGGCGACGCTGGTTTCCCGGAATTTCCAAACCAAGCATGGCTATAAGCTCGGCGATTCTTTCATTTATCGTACTGCCAAAGGGGACAGCCAGCGCGGCATCATTTATGGCTTTGTGGATTATTTTCCCGGTTTTTCGCCCGTTTCTTATAAGAAAGGGACCGACGGGCTGTATTCTGAAACGGATAACTATTTGATCGTTGCCAATCTCCAGCAAATCCAAGCCTCCTGGGGCGTTCTTCCCTATCAGATCTGGATTAAGCATCAGGATAACGCCGATTATCTCTATGAATTTGCCGACAAGAATAATATCTACTATTCCACGTTTAAAGATACCTCCGTTCAGCTGACAGAAGCAAAAAATGATCCGGTGCTCCAGGGAACCAATGGCATTCTGACGGTGGGCTTTATCGTGGTTCTGCTGCTTTGCTCTGTGGGCTTCCTGATTTATTGGATTTTGTCCATCAAATCCCGTTCCCTGCAATTCGGCATCTTCCGGGCCATGGGCATGTCCATGCGGGAAATCTTCACCATGCTGATCAATGAACAATTGTTTATTTCCGGGCTTTCCATTGCCGTCGGCGCTGTGGTTGGCCAATTGACGGCAAGGCTCTATATGCCCCTCATTCAATTGGCCTATGCCGCCAGCGATAATGCCCTTCCCCTGGAATTGATCAGTCATCCCGATGATAATATCCGCCTGTTTGCCGTCATTGGTTTGGTCATGCTCATTTGCCTGATGATTTTAGGCGGGCTCATTTCCCATATGAAGATTGCGCAGGCATTGAAGCTGGGAGAGGATTAAGATATGATGAACGAATCATTTATTTCCATTCAGGGCGTCAAGCGCTGCTTCCATACCGCGGCTGGGGATTTCTGGGCGCTCAAGGGCATTGATGCGGAAATTCCCAGGGGTAAGCTGACCATTCTCAAGGGACGTTCCGGCTCCGGGAAAACTACGCTGCTCAATATCATCGGGGCATTGGATAAGCCGACCAACGGCAACGTAATTTTCGACGGGCGGAATATCGTTCATATGACGGAACATCGCCGGGCGAAAATTCGCAGAAAAGATATCGGCTTTGTCTTTCAGTCCGTGGCGCTGATTCCCATGATGAATGCCCAAGAAAACGTGGAATATGCCCTCCGCATGGCCAGGAGTCGGGAAAAACGCAGTGATCGAGCGCTGGAATGTCTGAAAATGGTGGGCCTTGCCGCGCGTGCACATCATATGCCCCAGGAATTATCCGGCGGCGAGCAGCAGCGCGTTGCCATTGCCCGGGCCATCGCCCATCGACCGAAAATCATCTTTGCTGATGAGCCCACCGGCGAATTGGATACGATGACCGGTCTTCAGGTGGTAAAAATCTTCAAGGATCTGATCGCGCAGGAAGGCGTGACCATTGTGATGACCACCCATGATACTGGATTGATGGAAATCGGCGATGCGGTGTATGAGCTGGAGGATGGTGAATTAATCCATGGAAGCAAATAATTCTTCACGGCCCATGGTTGAATGCGAAGGGCTGGTGAAAATCTACAAAACCAAGGATATTGAAGTGCTGGCGCTGCAGGGCCTGGAATTGCGCATCGAAGAGGGCGAATTAATGGCCATCATCGGCAATAGCGGCAGCGGTAAATCCACCTTTCTGAATATGATCGGCGGCTTGGATCGTCCTTCTGCCGGCAAGCTGTTTGTGGATGGAAAGGATCTTTTCAAGCTGTCCGATCAGGAATTGGTGGATTATAAGCGGCGCACCGTTGGCTTCGTATGGCAGAATAATGCCCGTAATCTTCTCCCCTATCTGACCGCATGGCAGAATGTGCAAGTGCCCATGCTTTTCCAATCCGGCAAAAAGAAAAAGCAGCGCGCTTTGGAATTGCTGGATCTGGTCGGCCTCAGCCATAAGAAACATAGCCGCCTGACCCAGCTTTCCGGCGGCGAACAGCAGCGTATCGCCGTTGCCATCGCCCTGGCCAATAATCCCAGGCTCCTCCTGGCGGACGAGCCCACAGGCTCCGTAGATGCCAAAACAGGCGCCTATATCCTGGATGTATTCCGGAAGATCAATCAGGAAATGAATGTGACCACCGTTATCGTTACCCATGATACCCTGCTGACCAAGAAGGTAAATCGTGTGGTGGCTATCCGGGATGGTAAGATCAGCAGCGAAAGAATCATGAAGCAAAGCTATCTCAATCGCCTGCAGGATATCAATTCCTTCACCCAGACCGAGGAAGTTCAGGATGAATACGCCGTGCTGGATCGGGCTGGGCGTCTGCAGATTCCCCGTGAAATGCTTGAAAAGCTGCAGGTATCCGGCAATCGCCTGAAAATCGGATTGGATGACCAAAAAATTATCATTGAAAAGCCGGAAGAAACGGAAGAAAACCCCGATTTATAAACAAGCAAAAAATGATCGCCTTCGACATGTTGCCGAAGGCGATTTTCTTATCTATGCTTTTTCCGATGAACTTTTTTCATGGATACAGCCACATCGTCAATCTGCTTATTGTTCCTTTTGACGTTTGAAATCCTCATCGGCCAAATCATTGAACCGCTTGATGATTTCGATTTCTTTGGGATCATAGGGATGGTGACCGGGCCGGAACAGATCATGGAACCATTTGGTAAAATCCACATCGCAGGAAGGATCCTTTTCATAGCGCTGCCAGGTTCCCTCCCAGGGTTCATAGGTCTGATACTTCCCTGCCACAAAGCCCCAGTTGTAGCAGCCGATCTTTTCCAGATAGAAAAGCGGATACATTTCCTGCACTGTATTATGCAAGCACCGCCCAAGCCACTCAGAATTGACGATGGGGCGGCCGTAATCTTCCTTCAGCCGCTTGATAATGCGGATATTATGCTGATACGTATTATAATTATGAAAAGAAATAATATCCGATTGCTGACAGGCAAATTCCTCCAGTTCAGATAAGGGCTGATTCCGGTCCGGCGAGGTTCGCCATGCCGCGCAGGTCAGCGGCTGAATGGGATCAATTGCCCGGGCAATCTCAAAAAACTTCTTTAAATGCGGCATGGTTACCGGATCGCGCTTGGAATTGCCAGGCTCATTATACAAATCCCAAAGGATGATTCTCTCATCATTTTTGTGGGTTTCAATGATCTCCCGCACCCATTCGTAATGCCGGAGCGCCATTTCCGGTTCATCCAGCAAATGATACCCCATTCCCGAAAATTGGCTGTGCTGGCTGTGCTTTCTGCCGCCATGGTAACCCCAATCATAATGTTGTTCTCCCAGCATCATGGGTTTGGTAACCTCCTTGGGCTGCATGCAATCATTGCCCAGCACCACCATGCAGGAAATGCCATGCTTCCAGGCGGTATCCAGATAGCGATCAAACCGCTTCATAAATCCATCATGATCCTGTTCCCAGACAAAATATTCCAGAATGATCCGGATAGAATTAAAGCCAATGCTGGCCGCCAGGGCCAATTCCTCATCGGCAGTTTTCAGTCGTTCTTCAAATCCGTATTCCTGCCATTGATCAATCCTGTTGGCACAATCGCTGCTCATAAAATTGCAGCCGCGAAGCCAGGGATGCGCATTATACCACGCCCACGCCCGTTCCTTACTCCATCTTTCACCCATTCTACATCCCTCCTCGTTCATTATATTATTTCATACTCCCAATCCTTTCGCAAGACAAAAAAAGCAAGAAAAATTCTCTATTTTTTTATACTAAAAACCCGCTGCATTTGCAGCGGGCTTAAGTTTATTACATCAGATCAATCATATCCATTCCCACTTCCCGAGGATAAATCTTTACAATTTCCCCGGTATAGGCATCCAGACTGACAAAGTATCCCCATGAATCCTCGGGATAAACGGCCAGATTGATGGTATTAAAGAAGAATTTCCATAAAGGCCGTTCCGGATCCGTTACATCGTAATATACATTGATCTTTCCGGCTCCATCCAGATATGCCTGTTCAGCCTTTAGCTGGCTCAAAATGGCGTCATGCGCAATCTTCTGCGCTTCATTTTGGGCAATGGCCCTGTCATCCGGCAGACCATAGGTGTTCCGGGTAATATTGTAATATTGCGGGCATTCCCCCCTTTCTTCCAGATACTTTGCATATTCCGGATTCGCCGCAAGGAAAGCGTCAATTTTAGGTTTCATGGATTGGCTGAGCGCTGCCTTTTCTTCCAGCGACCAGTCATAGAAGTATTTTTCCTCCTCATTATAGCAGAGCTTCCATCCGCTGCCGGAATCATCGCCGGCGACGCGCCTGAGTTCATCCATCATATCATGAGCCCAGATCATTCCGCCAACCGCCAGATCCTCTTCATCCGGAATAAGCCGGCGTCCCGTTCTCTGATCCCAATCATCCCAGCTGACAGCAGCCCGCACTTCCCCCTTTTCCACGCCAACTCGGGCAGCATAGCTCCAAATCCTGGCAAGGTTTTCAGTGTATTCATAGCCGAGAAATTCGGTGTAATATTCATAGCTCCCGTCTTTATCGGTATATAGCACCGTGCCGGGGCGAAGTTCGGAAAGCTCCTGATCAGAAATCCTGTATTTTTTCACCAATGCTTCCAGGGCAATCTTCTCTGCTTCTTCTTTGGAAATCCCGGCTTCAATAGCGGATTGAACCACTTCCCGCTCTTTTTCATAGGCCTGATGTTCCTCGTATTCAAGCGGCGTATCAATGGGCTGATATCGGCCAAAGACATCATAATAGCAGGCGAAGGTAAAGCTTTCCTTATTTCCTTCCTCTCTCCGCATATACTCCAGGACAGTAATCTGCTCTATTCCATCTTCGATTTCATCCATCGTCAGGCTGAATAATCCGGGGTTTTCCTCCGTAATGGTGTATCTTCCCTCCCAAAGCTGGTAATCCTCCAGGAACTTGATTTCAAACAGACTTTCATCAAAGCTGCCGTAATCAAAGTTCTTCACTTCCGTAAGCCTTGAGGAAAGATGCCTGATCATTTCCATTTCCATCGGAAGACACGAGAAGGAAATTTCATTGCCGCATACATCGGTGCATAAACGGAAGGGATAGCTTTCCGATTCGCCGTAGGTTTCCGCCATATACTGCAGCATGGTTTTTTCCGAATCGCTCCCAACCGGCTGATATTTCCCAGGATGATCGGCATCAATAACATAGGTTGCTTCATAGATTTCTTCTTCCGGATGCCACTGAATCGAGATTCTTGCGAAATCAATGCTTTCCTGAGCAAAAGACCAGTATTTTGTCAATTTTTCGATGAAAATTTTCTGAATGCCTTCTTGTGCAAGCGGTTCAGTCAACGTAGGATCCACATAGGGATGCTCTTCCTCCCATTCGTCCCACACCTGATCGCTCCATTGATCGTATTCGCGCATGGCGTCTACCGATTCTTTCCGCATTTCCATGGGCCATTCAAATGCTTCAATATCAATGGTTTTCCAGTCTTCACCGTAGCGGGCGGAGATAATCTGACCGCAGATTTTTTCCTTTTCCTCATCCGTGATATCTTCGTTCTTCAGGCGCTGGTATTCATCTTCATCCATTTCCAAGCCGGCGGTATGCATGGCTTCCACCAGCTTCATTTGATCTTCCAGGGCCCACCAATCCATCATCTCATAGGAAATATAGCGAACAGTTTGCAGATATTCCTTGATCTGATCCCAATTGCTGAGAGCAACGGCAGTGAACGATACAAGGATTAAAACCAGCGCCAATACAAGCGCTAGGGGCATTTTCCTTTTCATTTTTTCTCCCTCCTGAATCCGTTCCCGGATTCTGTTGCGCTGGGCAGGCGTCATCTGCAGACCGGAGAGATTTTTTTCAATTGATTCGTTCCATTTGCTTTTATCCATGGATCAATTCCCTCCCTTCAAGCCCGCTTCGCAGCATGCCCTCTGCTTTCTTGAGCCTTCCATGAATCGTCGATATGCTCAAATGCAGCATCTCGCTTATTTCACGCAAGGTTAACTGCTGATAATAGTGCAGCAAAATCATTTGCCTGTATTTTTCAGGAAGCGCCATCACATCAAGAAATAATTCTCTTTCTTCCTGGGAAACCGCAATCAAAGGCGCAGGCAATTTTTCCATTTCTGCCGTCAGGTTCACCCGGCGAAACCATGCGCCCCGCCGATAATCGCGGCATGTATTCAGGGCAATCCGTAAGAGCCAGGGCTTTTCGATTGCAGAAAATTTCTGTTCAAATTGATCCATGGCTCGCCATGCCTTCACAAAAGTATCCTGCATGGCGTCCTCGGCCAAATGCGCATCAGAAAGGGTGATAAAGCAGGTGTGGAGGATGGCATTTCCATATTGCTGCATCCATCTTTCCAATCTTTCTTCCCGGCTTTCTTTGATCAACGCGCCCGGTACCAAAGCGCTGTTCATCCCTCTGATCACCTCCTCACCCATATAAACGAAAAAAACGCCGATAAATTTCGGCGTTTTTGAAATTTTTTCTATCTTTTCATAAAAAAACCGGCAGGATTGCTCCTGCCGGTAAAATGTTATTGCATTTATTATTCTTCAACCTTGGGGCCAGCGGCAACCAGGGCCTTGCCAGCATCATTGCCGGTGTACTTGACGAAGTTCTTGACGAAGCGGGCAGCCAGATCCTTGGCCTTGGTTTCCCATTCGGAAGCATCCGCATAGGTATCGCGAGGATCCAGGA